>DATJTS010000024.1:0-54431 GCA_035503035.1 Solirubrobacteraceae bacterium | reverse complement strand
GCCCTCCGGGCAACCGCCCTGGATCATGAAGTCGGGGATCACCCGGTGGAAGATCAGCCCGTCGTAGAAGCCGTCACCGGCGAGCGTGCGGAAGTTCTCGACCGTCTTGGGCGCGTCGTCGTCGAACAGCTCGAGCTCGATGGTGCCCAGGGTGGTGTTCATATTGGCTGTGCTCATGCCCCGACACTACCCAAGGTCGGGTGAGACGGGCCGTCCGTGGCCCGCCCCGCCCGACGCCGTGGGTCAGTTGTTGGCCGCGGTGGCGATCGCGTTGATCGCCGAGAGACCGGTCACCGACGGCAGCGTGTCGCCGGTGGGGACCGTCGCCGTGCAGGCCACCGTCGAGGTTCCGGCAGCGCCCGGGAGCTGCTGCGGGATCGTCGTGCTGGTGGTGTCGCCATTGGTTCCGTCGGTGCGCAGCACCACGGTGTCCGCCGTCGTCGTGGTGCCGACGGTGAACGTGCACTTGACCGTCACCGGGACGGCGTTGGCGCCGCTGGTGGCGGTCAGCTTCGTGTTGGCGAAGCCGAGGTACGTCGGGCCGGTCGGCAACGCGACGGTGCCGGTGGTGGTGGCGGTCCCGGTGACCGTCGCCGCCGTGGCGGTCGCGCTGGAGCCGTACTCCTGCGGATTGGTGCCGTTGCAGGTCACCGCACCCTTGTTGTTGACGCTGGCGAACGCCGAGCCCGCCGCGCACGTGCCCTTCACGCGCTCCTGCATCTGGTTGATGTTCGAGCGCACCGAGCCGACCGCTCCCGGCTGGATCTTCTTGTAGGACACGGAGTCGTTGGCGAGCTTCGAGTTGACGACTCCGCTGTTGGCGAGCCGGACCTTGCCGACCGAGTTCGGCGCGATCTTGCTGTAGGTGACCGCGCCGTTGCGGATCTGGCTGGTGCCGATCAGCCCGGTCGCGGCGACGCCGACACCGCCCATCGACATGAACAGCGCGGCTGAGGAAATGACGAGCGCCGCGGACGGGCGGCGACTGGTCAGCGATCGAAGTGACACGAGGGGTGAGACCTCCAACTGGTTGGGCGCCCGCGGGGAAGCGGGCCTGACGTGGCCGGCCGCGTACGACCGGTCACGCTTTCTGGAACCCGATCCAAGGACGGAAGTCGCGGGTATGTCCCTGGGCGCTGACGCCGAGTTGACGCGCGTGCACGGAGTCGTGCAGCGCGGGGGTCCTCGGGGTCAGTCGGCGGCGAGCTCGAAGCGGAGCTCGTGGCCCCGGACGCGTGTGCCCGCGGCACGCTCGACGACCTGTTCGGCCTCGGCGCGCGGCACCTCGGCGAACGCGAAGCGCTCGAGCATGTGGACGTTGCGGACCGCCTCACCGTCGAGGCCGGTCGCCGTGATCGCGTGGATGATGTCCGAGGGCTCAAGCCCGGCCGCGCGCCCGCCGGAGATGAACACGGTCCGGCCCACACCACCGTTGACGGCGGCGCGCACTGAGTCGTGGGGCTTGGTGTGACGCCTGGGCTTGGCGGCCGGCGCGGTCGGCGCGACATGGGCGTCCTTCACCCACGGCGAGAGCTTGACCCCCGCGTGGTTCTCGATCGCCTGGATGTCACGGTCCTGGCGGCGCTCGTAGAAGGTGATCGCCCTTCCCGAGCGCCCGACCCGACCGGTTCGGCCGATGCGATGGACGTACACGTCCGGTGAGGTCGGCACGTCGTAGTTGATCACGTGCGAGATCCCGGAGATGTCGAGGCCGCGGGCGGCGACGTCGGTGGCCACGAGCAGCGGGACGTGGCCGCCCTTGAACGAGATCATCACGCCGTCGCGCGCGCCCTGGCTCATGTCACCGTGCAGCGCGCGGACGTTCATTCCGCGGTCGCGCAGGGTGCGATAGAGCTGGTCGGCGCGGATCTTGGTCCGGACGAACACGATCGCCTGGTCGGGCCGCTCGGCCTCCAACACGGTGATGAGCGCGTCGGTCTTGTCCCTCGGTGCGACCTCGAGCGCGAACTGCTCGACCGTGTCGACGGTGAGCGTGTCCGCCTTGACCTTGACCGTCACCGGGTCGTAGAGGTACTGGTCGGCCAGGCGGCGGATCGCGGGCGGCATGGTCGCGCTGAACAGCGCCGTCTGGCGGCTCGACGGCGTGAGCGCGAGGATCCGCTCCACGTCCTCCAGGAACCCCAGGTCGAGCATCTCGTCGGCCTCGTCGAGCACCACGAAGCGGCAGGCGTGCAGCATCAGCGAGTGACGGCTGATCAGGTCCTTGACGCGCCCGACGGTGCCGACCACGACCTGCCCGCCCGCGCGCAGCTGTGCCTGCTGGCTACGGATCGGCGCGCCGCCGAAGACGGCGACCACGTCGACGCCCTTGACCTTGCCGTAGGCGCGGAGCGCCTGGGTCACCTGGATGCAGAGCTCGCGCGTGGGCGTGAGCACGAGGCCCTGTACGTCGTCCTCGTCCGGATCGACGTATTGGAGCATCGGCAGCCCGAAGGCAGCGGTCTTGCCCGACCCGGTCTGGGCCTGGCCGATCACGTCGAGACCTTCGAGCAGCGGCGGGATCGCCTGCTCCTGGATCGGGCTCGGCGAGTCGTAGCCGACGTCACGGAGGGCGTCGAGCAGAGCGGGCTCGAGGCCCAGGTCAACAAACGTCGTCATGAGCGCATCAGGTTAGACGGCGTCCGTCGTTCTCGGTGTCGCGATCTCAGTTCCTTCACGAGTGGCGGCACAGCCCGGACCGCCCGACGGCGTGGCGGCTCGTGCTGGTCAGCTGAAGGCGCCGTTGACAGCGTCGCGCCCGGCGATCGCGAACTTGGCGAGGCTGAAGGTGCCCTGCTCGAGGATCTCACGCGCCGCGGTCACCAGCGCGCCGTAGGCGGTGAACGCGAACGCACCGCCGACGGACACCCGGCGCACGCCGAGTTCGGCGAGTTCCGGCACCGGTGGAACGCCCGGCAGCAGCAGCACGCTGAGCGGTGCGTCGACGCTCGAGAGCACCGCACGGATCTGGTCTGCACCCGCCAGGCCCGGCGCGAACAGGACGTCGGCGCCCGCCGCGGCGAACCCCTGCAGCCGCGCGATCGTGCCGTCGAGGTCGTCGACATCGCGGATCAGGTTCTCGGCTCGCGCCGTGACCACGAACTTCCCCGCGGCGGCCTCGACCGCCGCGCGGACGCGCTCCACCGCCAGCTCGCGCTCGTAGATCTCGGTCCCGCTCCAGTCCTCGACCGAGCCGCCCGCCAGGCCGGTCGCGGCCGCCTCCCGGATCGTCTCGGCGACCCCCTCGGGCGTGTCGGCGAAGCAGTTCTCAAGGTCGGCGGAAACGGGGATGCCGACCGCCGCCGCCAGTTCGGCGCCGTGGCCGATCGCCAGCTCGCGGTCGACGCCGCCGTCCAGGCGGCCGAGCGCGGCGGCGTAACCGCTGCTGGTCGTGGCGATCGCGCGGAAGCCGGCGTGCTCCAGGAGCCGGGCCGACCCGACGTCCCAGGCGTTGGCCATCACGAACAACTCGTCGGCCTCGTGCAGGGCCCGGAAACGCTCATACGCGGTCATGGTCGCCACCCTATCCGCCGGCGCGTCACGCCGCCCGCAGCTCGGCCTCGAGCTCGATCGAGAAGTGCTCGGCCAGGCCGGCGAGGCCCGCGTCGGAGATATCCAGCGCCCGGCCGTCGGGGCGTCGCGCGATCCAGTCGAGCTCGAGCATCCGGTCGAGCAGGCCTCGCCCCACGCCGCCCGCCAGGTGATGGGCCTGCTCGGACCAGTCGACGCAATAACGGACGACGGGGCGGCGCGGCGGAATCGCGACCCCGAAGCGGTCCAGGAACGCGAAGCCCTCGGAGGTGATCTGGTAGTCGACCTCGTGGCCGTAGGCCGACAGGCGATCGGACCCCGCGTGGCCCGGGTGGAACTGCCCGTCGCCGCCCGCGATGAGCCGCCTGACGAGCAGGCTCCGCATGATCGCCACGCCCAGCCGGCCGGCGATGTGGTCGTAACAGGTGCGGGCCTCACGCAGTGCCCGCGCGCGTGTGTCCTCGCGCAGCGAGTGGATCTCGCTCGCCGGGGCGAGCGTCGCCATCATCTCGAGCAGCCTGCCCACCTCCGGCCCGGAGAGCCGGTAGTACCGGTGACGACCGTGCGGTTCGACGGTGAGGAAGCCCGCATCGACGAGCTTGCCGAGATGCGAGCTGGCGGTCGCGGCCGACACCCCCGCCTCCCCGGCAAGGCGGCTCGCGGGCAGGGCGCGACCGTCGTCCAGGGCGAGCAGCATCCGGCAGCGGCTCGGATCGGCGAGCAGCCGCGCCACCACGGAGAGATCGGCGTCGCCGCGTCTGGTCATCGACGTCCACGGTACCGCCACAACACTTCGACTGCCGTCGAAGCGTCGCCCGCCTACGGTCGATGGCGATGTCCACCACGACACAGGGCGCCCGCCTCGACCGCGGTCTGGTGGCCGCGACCAGCCTCGGCTTCGCCGTCGTCCAGCTCGACGTGAGCGTGGTCAACGTCGCGATCCGGCCGATCTCCGTGGCGCTGGGCGGCGGCGTGAGCGCGTTGCAGTGGGTGGTCGGCGCCTACACGATCACGTTTGCGGCGCTGATCCTCACCTGCGGCTCACTCGGGGACCGGATCGGAGCCCGACGTGTGTACGTCGCCGGGTTCGCGCTGTTCACGCTCGCGTCGATGGCCTGCGGCGCGGCGCCGGGGATCGGCACGCTGATCGCCGCGCGCGCCGTGCAGGGCATCGGCGCCGCAATCCTGGTCCCGTGCTCGTTGACGCTGCTCCGCCACGCCCACCCGGAGCCCGACCGGCGCGGGCGCGCGATCGGCCTCTGGGCGGCGGGGGCGAGCATCGCCCTCTCGGGCGGTCCGCTGGTCGGCGGCGTGCTGATCGCCGCGCTCGGCTGGCGGGCGATCTTCTTCATCAACGTCCCGATCGGCGCGCTGGGGATCGCGCTCGCGCTGCGGTGCGCGGATGAGACGCCCCGCTCGGGTGCGCGGTCGATCGACCTGCCCGGGCAGCTGACGGCGATCACCGCGCTGGCCGCCCTCGCCGGCTCCCTGATCGAGGGCGGGGTCCACGGCGACGGGAGCGCACCGGTCCTGGCTGGGTTCGTGGTCGCCGTGTGCTCCGGCGTCACCTTCGTGCTGATCGAACGACGCCGCCGGGAGCCGATGCTGCCGCCGGGCCTGTTCCGGATCCCCGCCTTCCGCACTGCGGCGGCGATCGGCGTGGTGATCAACATCGCCTTCTACGGCCTGATCTTCGTGCTCAGCCTGTTCTTCCAGCGCGCGCAGGGGATGTCACCGCTGCACACCGGCCTGGCGTTCGCGCCGATGACCGCCGTCGTGTTCGCGGTCAACATCCTGGCGGGGCGGCACAGCACCGGCCGCGTGGCGCGCCCGCTCGTGGTGGTCGGCGCGCTCCTGCTGGGCGGCGGCTCGCTCGGACTGCTCGGCGCCGGTGCCGGCACGCCGTATCCGGCGCTGGTCGCCCAGCTGGTCGCCATCGGAGCCGGGCTCGGGCTGATCGTCCCGATCATCACCGCGGCGCTGCTGGGGTCGGTCGAGCCGGCCCGCGCCGGCGTCGCCGCGGGAACGCTGAACAGCGCCCGCCAGAGCGGCTCCGTGATCGGGGTCGCGGTCTGCGGCTCGCTCGCCGCTCAGGGCCTGGTCGCCGGCCTGCACCACTCGCTGCTGCTGTGCACCGCGGTGGCGGTGGTGGTCGTGGCGCTCGCTCGGGGCCTGCGAGTGGGTGGCTGAGGGGAGGCCGCGCTCTTCGGGGGTCCGCCCCCCAGGGCGGTCGATCTCTGGGTCCTGTCAGGACATATTTGTCGCGAGCCCGCGGCCCGGCGGGACCGGCGCGCAGGGCACGGTCGATGTGTGGGCACCGCAAGGACACTTTTGTCGCGAATCGTGGTCGAGAGGGGCCTCCCGGGCGGAGAGCGCCGCGGCCGGAGAGCGCCGCGGCCGGAGAGCGCCGCGGCCGGAGGACGCCGCGGCCGGAGGACGCCGCGGCCGGAGAGCGCCGCGGCCGGAGGACGCCGCGGCCGGAGGATGTGACGGGCGCGCAGGGCACGGTCGACGTGTGGGCACCACAAGGACACTTTTGTCGCGAATCGCCGTCCAGAGGGCCCTCCCGGGCGGATGGCGCCGCGGCCGGAGGACGCCGTGGCCCGAGAGCGCCGCCGCCGGAGAGCGCGGCGCGGCCAGAGAGAGCGCCGCGGCCAGAGAGAGCGCCGCGGCCAGAGAGCGCGCCGCGGCCCCAAGAGCGCCGCGGCCCCAAGAGCGCCGCGGCCAGACAGCGCCGCGGGCGGCCCCGCGCGGCTCAGGCGCCGGCGCCGGGCGTGAGCAGCCCGTCGAGGTGGACAGCGCCCTTGCGCGCGTCCCGAACGCCGAACGCGATCCCGCCGGGCGTTCTGCCCTCGGCGAAGTCGACCTTGGCCGGCAGCAGGATCGGCTTCCTGAAGGCCACCTCGACCGTGAACGCGTCCGGCAGCTCCCGGCCGAGCTGGGCCAGGCAACGGGCCTTCGTCCACATCCCGTGGGCGATCGCGGTCGGAAACCCGAACAGCTTCGCCGACAGTGGGTGCACGTGGATCGGGTTCAGGTCGCCCGAGACCGAGCCGTAGCGGCGCCCGAGGTCGCCGGGCAGTCGCCAGACCGCGGCCGTCGGGAGCTCGGAGCTGTCGGGCGGCCCCTCGGGCGGCTCGATCGAGTCGTCCCGGCGGCCGCGGGCGAGGTTGAGCGATGCCGCCTCCCACACCTTCTCGGAGCCGACCCACGCCTCGCTGCGCAGCGTGAACTGCCGGCCGCGGGGGTGTGGGGAGAGCGGCGTGGCCCAGACCCGGAGCGACAGCCGTTCGTCGGCACGGAGCGGGCGGTGCTGCACGATCCGGTTGGCGATGTGGACCAGGCCGATCGCCGGCACCGGGAACGAACCGCTGGTCAGCAGCGAGAGCTGCAACGGAAAGGCGAGCATGTGGGGGTAGGTCGCGGGCAGGAGGTCTGAGAAGCCGAACCCGCAGACGCGGTCATAGGCGGCGAGCCGGTCGCGATCGACCCGCTGGTCGGCGAGCACGAGCGCCCGCTCGCGGATCGCGCCAGCCCCGCCGCCGACGAACGGCAGCGCGGCGGCACCGGGGACCATCGCCAGGCTCGCCCGCGCGAACAACCGCGCCATCGACGGGGTCCCGTGCAGGACCTGCTCGCTCCGCGCCATCGCTCAGGCTCCGATCAGCGACTGACCGCAGACGCGCACGACGTTGCCGGTCACGCCGGCCGACGCCGGCCAGGCGAACCAGGCGATCGTCTCGGCGACGTCGATCGGCAGCCCGCCCTGGGAGAGACTGTTCATGCGACGCCCGGCTTCGCGGGGCCCGAGCGGCATCGCCGCGGTCATCGGTGTCTCGATGAACCCGGGAGCGACCGCGTTGATCGTGATCCCCTGCTTGGCCAGCAGGGGCGCCTGGACCTCGACGAAGCCGATCAGCCCGGCCTTGGAGGCGGCGTAGTTGGTCTGCCCGGCCGCGCCCGCGATTCCGTTCATGGAGGACAGGCAGACCACCCGGCCGCCGCGGTGCAGCGCGTCGCGCTGCACCAGTTCGGCGGTGATTCGCTGCGGCGCGATCAGATTGATCCCGAGCACCGCCGACCACTGTTCGTCGGTCATCCGGCCGATCGTCTTGTCGCGAGTGACACCGGCGTTGTGGACGACGATGTCGACGCCTCCGTGTTCGGAGAGCAGGTAGTCGGCGATCCGCGCGGGTGCGTCGGGCGCGGTCACGTCGGCGCTCAGTGACGAGCCGCCGATCGCCCCGGCGACCACGCCCAGGTCCTCCGCCATCGGCTCGATGTCGAGGCAGACGACGTGGGCCCCCTCGCGGCTGAGCACCTCGGCGATCGCGGCGCCGATCCCGCGAGCGGCCCCGGTGACGAGCGCGACCTTGCCCGCCAGCGGAGCCGACCAGTCAAAGGCCCCCGGGGCGGCGACGCGCTTGCCGACCCGGACGACCTGACCCGAGACGTAGGCGGAGCGCGGCGAGAGCAGGAATCGAAGGGTCGACTCAAGCTGGTCCTCGGCGCCCGGCGTCACGTAGACCAGCTGGGCGGTCGCCCCGCGGCGCGCCTCCTTCCCGAGCGAGCGGACCAGCCCCTCCAGCGCCCGCTGGGCGACGGTCGCGTCAGGCGAGCCGGCCGCCTCGGGCGGGGTGCCGAGCACGAGGATCCGGCCGCTCGGGCTCACCCGGCGGGCGGTGTGGTGAAAGAACGCATAGGCATGCTGGAGCTGCTCGGCCGAGTGCAATCCGCTCGCGTCAAGCACGAGCGCCTTGAAGCGCTGGGCGGGCGGCGCGTCCTCGGGATCGAACACGGGCGCGGTTGCGTCGGCGAGCGGTGCGTCGCCCGTGCGCATCAGCTCGGCGCCCACCGCGCGCAGCATCCCCAGCGCCGCGGCCGCGAGCCGCGGCGGCTGGGCGGAGTCCGGCTCCGGGGCGCCCAACAGCACCGCGCCCGAGATCACGCGCTGTCCCGGCCGGTAGCGATCGAGGATCGGCGGCGCCGGGAGGCCCACCTGGCCGGCGATGAGCTTGCCGATCGGCGTGTTGACGAGCTGCTGGTAGCGGTCAGTCATGGTTGGGGCCCTCCAGGATCGCGGTGACACCGAGGCCGCCTGCGGCGCACACCGAGATGAGGCCGCGCGAGGGCCCGTCGGTCTCCGAGAGCTCCTTGGCGAGGGCGGCCACGATCCGGCCGCCGGTGGCCCCGAACGGGTGACCCGCACCGAGCGAGCCACCATGGACATTGAGCTTGGCGCGGTCGATCGGCCCGAGCGGCTCGGCACGCCCGAGCTTCTCAGAGCAGAATGCCGAATCCTCCCACGCCTTCAGCGTGCAGAGGACCTGGGCGGCGAAGGCCTCGTGGATCTCGTAGCTATCGAAGTCCTGCAGCGCGAGGCCGACCCGGTCAAGCATCACGCCCATGGCGTATGCGGGCGCCATCAGCAACCCCTCCCCCTTGTGGACGTGATCGACCGCCGCGGTCTGACCGGTCGAGAAGTAGGCGAGCACCGGGAGGTCGTGCGCTCTGGCCCACTCCTCGGAGGCGAGCAGGACCGCCGAGGCGCCGTCGGAGAGCGGAGTCGAGTTGCCGGCGGTCATCGTCCCCTCGGAGCCACCGAACACCGGCCGCAGCTTGGCGAGCTTCTCCAGGCTCGAGTCCGGGCGCAGGTTCTGGTCACGCTCGAGCCCGAGAAAGGGAACGACGAGGTCATCCATCCAGCCGCTCTCGTAGGCGGCGGCGAGCTTGTGGTGGCTCTCGACCGCGAGCTGGTCCTGCTCCTCGCGCCCGATCCCCCACTGCTCCGCCATGAGCGCGGTGTGCTCGCCCATCGACATGCCGGTGCGAGGTTCCGCGTTGCGCGGGATCTCCGGGAGCAGACCCTTGGGACGCAGGTGCGTGAGGGCCTTCAGGCGGTCGACGTTGGACTTGGCCCGGTTCGCCGCCAGCAGGGTCTGGCGAAGGTCCTCACCGAGCGCGAGCGGCGCATCGGACGTGGTGTCGACGCCGCCGGCGATCCCGCACTCGATCTGGCCGAGCGCGACCTTGTTGGCGACCAGGATCGTCGCCTCCAACCCGGTTCCGCAGGCCTGCTGGACGTCGTAGGCAGGCGTCTCGGGCGCCAGGCGGGAACCCAGTACCGACTCACGGGTGAGATTGAAGTCTCGGCTGTGCTTGAGGACGGCGCCGGCGGCGACCTCGCCGACCGTCTGCCCGTCGAGCCCGAACTTCGCGCTCAGGTTGTCGAGCGTCGCCGTCAGCATGTCCTGGTTCGAGGCCCGGGCGTACGGCCCATTCTGGCGGGCGAACGGGATTCGGCTGCCACCGAGAACGGCCACTCGGCGGGGGCTGTCGGTCATCGCGTGGTCTCCTCAGATCGGATAGCTACAGCACCGTAGCTTAACCCCGTTGCGATGGCCCGAGCGTGAGGGCGGTCACGCCGACCCCTGTGTCAGTCGCGGGGGCGGGCGGCGGTCGTGAACGCGCCGGTGGCGACCGCTCGGCGCACAAGCGCGGGCGTGAGAGTCCGCAGGGCGGCCATCGCCGCGTACGGGCGCGGCACGTACACCTCGGCGCGCGGTCGGCGGTCTCCCCAGCCGGCCGCACGCAGGATCGCCTCCGCGGCGAGCTCGGGGCGAGCGACGATCCACCGGGTCCGCCAGCTGGCCAGCAGCTCCTCGGCGGGGAAGCCCTCGGTCTGGACGAACCCGGGCAACACGAGGC
Source organism: Solirubrobacteraceae bacterium (assembly GCA_035503035.1). Taxonomy (GTDB): domain Bacteria; phylum Actinomycetota; class Thermoleophilia; order Solirubrobacterales; family Solirubrobacteraceae; genus Palsa-465. The sequence goes on along the minus strand of DATJTS010000024.1, from coordinate 44,192 downwards.
CGACGTGGATTCCGTGTGCGACCTCCTCGGCCGCAAGCGAGTCGCTCCAGCCCGCGAGCGCGAACTTGGCCGCCGAGTACCCGCCGGCGCCGGGTCGACCGATCCGCGCCGCGGTGGACGCCACGTTGACGATCGAGACCGGGTCCTCGCCTGCCCCCGCGGGCAGCGCCGCAGCCGTCTCACGGAGCAGCGGCAGGAGCGCCTCGGTGAGGCGTACCGGCGCCTCGAGGTCGATCAGCAGGTGCCGGGCAACGTTCTCCCACCCGGTCTCGGCGAACGCCCCCGGCCAACGCGCGCCGGCGTTGTTGACGAGCAGATGCAGCGCGCCGTGCTCCCGGCGAACGGTCTCGGCGATGCGCGCGTGGCAGTCCGGGTCGGCGAGATCGGCGGCGATCACCGTCGCCCCGCCGAGCTCGGCCGCCAGCGATCGCAGACGGTCCTCCCGGCGCGCGACGAGCACGAGACGCGAGCTGGGCGCCAGGGCGCGGGCGGTCGCCTCCCCGATCCCGGCCGAGGCCCCGGTGACGAGCGCGACGCGGGCGCACATGGCGGCGCAGCCTACCGGCGCGCCGGCCGGAGCGATGCCGTCCGAGGTCCCTGCTAATGCAGTTGCAAACCTGCTCACGCTTGATTATCTTTGACCATCGTCGGAGCGCCGAAGAGGGTGGAAGGCTCCGGACGAGCCGCGACGATGTGATTCGGGACCGGCGAGCACGGACGCTCAGTGGATGGGGCGCACGGGCGACAGATGGGGGATGACGACGATGACCGACCTGATCGAGCGGACGCACGCTCCCGCCTTCCGAGAGGTGGAGGCGAGCACGCTCCCGACCGCGACATTACGTCTTGCGGTCGCGGATCCACGACGGCTGATCGCGGAGGCTCTCGCGCTCGCCGTTCTCGGCGAGCCGACCTTTGAGGTCGTCGCGACCGTCTGGGGCGAGATCTCCCCCCGGATGCTCGCCGAGACATCGCCCGACATGATCCTGCTCGGTGTCAGCGCCGATGAGGAACGCGCGCTCGTTCTGATCGACGCCCTCACCCGGCACCTTCCCACGGCCGAGATCGTGCTCGTCGCCGACGCGCCGACGCGACGGCTGCTCGGGGCTGTGCTCGAGCGCTCGCTCGGCGGCCTGCTGCTGACGGACCACCCCGCGACCGACCTGGTGGCGAGCCTCGCGCACATCGCGCGCGGACAGGCGGTGCTACCGAGCGGCTGGCAGGCGGCGCTCGCGCGGCCGTCCTCCGAACCGCTGGACTCGTTGAGCGACCGTCAGCTGGAGGTTCTTCGCCTGCTCGCGGAGGGCTGCTCCTACGAGGAGATCGGCAGCCGCCTCTTCATCAGCGTCAACACCGTGAAGTTCCACACGCGCTCGATCTTCGAGCGTCTGGGGGTCCACAACCGCATGGCCGCGGTGCGCCTCCTGGCCGCCGACCGGTAACCCCCTCCCTGCGGGCCGGCGGCGACGGTCAGCCGGGTGTGATCAACCGGTCGGGCAGCTCGGAGGCGCAGGCGAGGATCGCCCCGGAATCGAGGTGCTCTGAGATGAGTGCATCGACCAGGGCCGAGAGCGCCTCGGGCGGCGGCGGGCTGTCGGGTTGTCCGGCGTCGGAGGAGAGGATGATGCGATCGAGACCGACCGTGCGTGCGAACTGGGCGAGCGTCCCGGCATCGCACCGGTCCTGGTGCAGGAGCTGGTAGGCCGTGATCTCGACGTAGGCGCCCTGATCGGCGAGCGCCGAGGCCTGCGCGGCGTCCATCGCCGGGATGTGCCAGCTCGGATGAGTGAGCAGGAGGCGGTTGACGCCCGCCGCTCGCGCGAGGGGCAACAGCCACGCGATCTCCGGCGTGCTGAGGTGGCCGGTGGCGAGCACGGCGTCGGCCTCGGCGATCAACGCCACGATCTGACGCACGGAGTCCTCGGTCCTCGGATCGATCGGTGGAATCGCGTAGGTGGTGGTCGCGGCGCGCGGCTCGGTGCGGCACAGTCGCGGGAGCCCTTCCGTCTCCTGCGAGTGCGCGTCAGCCGTGGGCATCCAGATCACGCGCGCGCCCATTGCGAGCGCGGCTGCCACCGCGCTCGGGTTCAGCCCGCCGACGTGGTGATTGAGCGCCAGCCCGCCGTACACCCGGACCGACGAATGATGCCCCGCCGCCTGGGCGCGGCCTGCGGTGCCGTCGTAGTGACCCTTGAGCACGCAGCCGTCAAAACCCGCGCGCTCGTACATGCGCACGATCTCGACGTCGTCGCCGAGCCGCGGCTGCACATCGGGTGCGGTGTGGACATGCAGATCGAACATCACGCTGCAGTGCTCAGGCGTCGCCGCCCTCTTCGATCAGGCGCGTGGTCTCCCGCTGAATCAGCCCGAGGCGCGCCTCGGCGATCAGTGGGAGCGCCCGACGACAGCGTCGTGCCGCGGGCACGTCGACGTCCACGCACGTGAGCGAGGGCTCACCGTAGGGCGCCTGGACGATCACCTCGCCGCGCGGATCGACGATCCGGCTGCCGCCCCAGAACTCGCCGCCGGCCTCGGTCCCGACCCGGTTGACGAAGACGACCCAGGCCTGCTGCATCCGCCCGATCGACTCCAGCAGACGCTCCCAGTAGACGCGGTTGTCGAGCTGCTCGGCGCCGAGGTTGCTCGCGCTGTTGGCAGGGACCACGAGCAGCTCGGCGCCGTCCTGAGCGGCGAGCCACGGGACCGCCGGCTGCCAGGCGTCGTTGCAGATCAGGATCGCGGCACGCGCGTGCTCGGTGTCAAACGCGCGCATGGACTGCCCCGGACTGGCGTGCTTCCGCTCCTCCCAGACCAGGTAGTTGGAGAGGTACAGCTTGCGGTGGACATGCACGAGTTGCGCATTCGAGAGATACGCGGCCGAGTTGTACGCCCGCACACCGCCGTCCTCATGAAAGCCGACAACGAGGTCCGAGCGTCCCGACGCCAGAGCCAGCAGGCGCTCGTCGGTCGCGCGCAACTGCTCACAGTTCCGGGCCTGTCCGAGCGAGTAGCCGTGAACGGCAAGCTCGGGAAACACCGTCAGATCGGCGCCCTCGTGATTGGCCTGGGCGACCATCTCGCGGATCTGGCCGAGGTTGCGGTCGACCTCACCGAGGGCGCTGTCGATCTGGGCCAGCGCTACGCGCATGTGGAGGGAGCCTGCCGCAGGGTCGCTGTACGATATCGCCGTTGTGAGCGGGCGTTGAGCGGATCTGGAACGAGCAGCGAGGCCGCGCACCGGTGAGGCTCGAACCGCTGCCGCCGCCTCCGCCGAGCCTCGAGTTCGAGGTGCATCGCCGACTGCGCGATCTGATCGTCGCCGGAGAGCTCGCGCCCGGCGCGCTGTACTCGATGAACGAGCTCGCCGCACAGCTCGGCGTCTCCCGCACGCCGGTTGCGCAAGCGGTCGCGCGGCTGGTCGACGAGGGCATGGTTCGGGTCGAGCACCGCCGCGGCCTGCGAGTGCTCGAGACCTCGGGGCACGACCTCGTCGAGATCTACCAGATCCGACTGCTGCTCGAACCCCCGGCGACCGCCCGGGCGACCGGCCTGATGCGCAGCCGGGATCACCAGCAGCTCGAGCGAGCACTGCGGGCGTTGCAAGAGGTGGCGACCGGGCCCGGCGACGGTCGCGAGTACCTGCGCCGCGACGCGGCCTTTCACCACGTCATTCTGCAGGCGTCGGGCAACCGGCGACTCACCGACTACGTCGGCACCCTGCGCGACCTGCAGATGATCCGCGACCTGTCGACGGTCGATCGCACCCGGCCCGCGGCTGAGGTCGTCGCCGACCACGAGCGGATCTACGAGCGGATCCGGTCGGGTGACGCGCCGGGGGCGCAGCAGGAGATGCACGATCACCTCGCGGTCACCTACCGGACGCTCGTCGCCCAGGAGACCGGCGAGATGGCCTCGCCGACGCTCTCCTGGCCGCGCTAGCCGCACGCGCGCTCGGAATCGCCGCCGCTCGAGGTGCTCGTGTGGGAACGGGTGCCGCATGCGCGGATCCATATTGACAGCTTGCGCGTTACATGCAAGAGTCGACGTCGCGATGGTCGAAGAGATCACAGCCAGAGCGGTCGCGATTCCGCTGCGCCGCAGCACCCGGATGTCGACCCGGATGCTCGACGAGCGGCATTTCCTGCTCGTCGAGGTGCGTGACACCGACGGTGCCCGCGGCATCGGTTACAGCTACGCCGGCACGATCGGTGGACGGCTGCTGGCCGCGGCAGTCCGTGAGGTCCTGGCACCGGTGGTGCTGATGGGCGACGCCGAGGACCTCCCTGGGCTGTGGCGACGGATGTATCAGGAGAGCCTGCTGATCGGACGCCGCGGCGCGCTGCTGCGGGCGATCAGTGCGGTCGACATCGCCCTCTGGGACCTCCGGGCCAAGCGCTGTGAGCTTCCGCTCGCACGACTGCTCGGCGGCAGCGGCTCGCGGCCCCTGCCCGCGTATGCGTCCGGTGGCTACTACCGGCCGTCCGACGGCCACCCCGCGGACGCGATCCGCGCCGAGATCACCAGCGCGCGAGAGCGCGGCTTCCGCGACCACAAGATCAAGGTCGGAGGGCTGACGGTCGCCGAGGATGCCGAGCGCGTGGCGGCGGCGATCGAGGTCATCGGCGGCAACGGGCGTCTCGCGCTCGATGCCAACAACGCCTACGGAACTCCCGCCGAGGCGCTGCGCGCGCTGCGCGAGTTCGAGCGTGCCGCCGGAGACAGCGGCCTGTGGTGGTTCGAGGAGCCGCTCTCGGTCGAAGACGTCGCCGGCCACGCAGAGCTGGTGACGGCCTCCGAGACGCCAATCGCCACCGGCGAGATCCATCAGACGAGATGGGATTTCGCGCGGCTGATCCACGATCGCGCGGCGGACATCCTCCAGCCCGATGTCGGCGTCGTCGGCGGCGTGAGCGAGTACCTCCGGATCGCGCACACCGCTGAGACGTTCGACCTTCCGCTCGCGCCCCACTGGCACGCCAACCTGCACGCACACCTTGCCGACGCGGTCCCCGGCACCTCGACGATCGAGTACTTCGAGCTCGCCGACGATGTCTACAACTTCGAGACGCTCGTGACCGAGCGCTCTCGTCTTCAGGTCCGCGACGGTCACATCATGCTCAGCGAGCGCCCCGGCATCGGCATCGAGCTCGATGAGGATGCGGTCACGCGCTACACGCTGCCCGATGGCTCCGAACGAGAAGGCGCGCTGCGGTGACCGCAGTGCCGCTTCCGTTCTTCGCCGATGGGCTGCGACTTGACGCCGATCTGCATCTACCGGAGCCAACACCGGCCGAGCCGGCGCCGGTGCTGATCGCCGCCTCCGGGTACCAGGGGCTGAAGGTCCTGCACCCCGAGCGATTCGCCCGGGCGCTGACTCCGCGTGGATATGCGGTGTTGACCTTCGACTACCGCGGCTTCGGAGCCAGTGAGGGCGAGCGCGGCCGGCTGACGCCGCAGGACTGGGCCGAGGACGTGCGCGGCGCGGTCGATCGCCTCAGCGGGTCCGAGCTCGTGGACGGCAGTCGCATCGGACTCCTCGGCTGGGCGCTCGGTGGCGGCGTCGTGATCGCCGAGGCCGCGGAGGACCCGCGGGTCCGGGCGGTCGCCGCCATCAACGCGATCGGCGACGGGACGCGCTCGACGCGCAATATGCACGACGCGGATTCCTGGGACAGGCTGCTGGTCCGGATCGAGTCCGACCGCGGCCGGCGCGCACAGTTCGGCCGATCAGAGATCACCTCGCCGTGGGACATCGTCCGGCTCGATCTCGACGGGCGCACCGCGCCGTACGTGCTCGGCGAGCTCTACAAGGTGCCGGGGTACGGCACTGGCGTGACCCTGCAGTCGGCCGAGCTCCTGCTGCGTTTCAGCCCCGAGCGCGCGGTGGGGCGGCTGGCGGGCCGGCCGCTGTTGATCGTGCACGGCGAGGACAACGCGCTGCATCGCCCCGAGGAGGCTCAGTCGCTGTATGAGCACGCCGAGGAGCCCAAGCGCCTCGTGTGGTTGGACGACGCAGGACACACCGAGTGGATGTTCGATGAGCACCCCACCTTCCTCGGGCTCGTCGAGCTCCTCGATCAGTTCTTCGGCGAGGCCCTCCGGCCACGCGCAACGTGAGCGACAGGAAAGGATGACGACGGCATGGCGACCCCCGCCTCGAAGCTGGACGCGCTGCGCATCGGCCGCAGCGCGATCGACAACCACTACCTGGACGAGCTCGCCGCGGGCCGGCTGAGCCGCCGGGAGTTCGTCCGCAGGGGCGCGGCGGTCGGCTTCTCAAGCACGTTCGTGGCCGCGGCGCTCGCGGCGTGCGGCAACGCGAACTCCTCGTCGTCGTCGGCGCCGTCCTCCTCGGCGGCACCGACCAAGGGCGGAACCCTGAAGCTCGCGTCGCAGACCCCGACCGGCGCGATCAACCCGATCACGATCTCCGATCTCGGCGGCTCGACGCTGCTGACCCAGACCGGTGAGTTCCTGACCTTCGACAACGCGGCGGCCGGTCACCTGCAGCCGATGCTCGCGACCAGCTGGAGCCACAACGGAGACGGGTCGGTCTGGACGTTCAAGCTGCGGACGGGCGTCAAGTTCCACAACGGCAAGGAGATGAACGCCGACGACGTCGTCTACACGTTCAAGCAGCAGACCGACCCGAGGAACGCCGCCGTCGCGCTCTCGACGTTCGAGGGCGTCCTCAAGCCCGAGGGCGTCATCCGCGTCGATCCCACGACCGTCGCATTCCACCTGGAGGCGCCGAATGGAAACTTCCCCTACATCATCTCCTCCGACAACTACAACCTGATCATCGTTCCGGACGGCACCGACTTCGGTCACTGGCAGAAGACGTTCGTCGGGACCGGCCCGTTCAAGCTGTCGAGCTACACCCAGAACCAGGGCGCCGAGTTCGTGGCCAACCACGACTACTGGGGCGAAGCGCCGCACCTCTCCGGCACGTCGTTCCAGTTCTACGCCTCCCAGCAGGCGCAGATCGTCGCGCTCCAGGGCGGACAGGTCGACGTCGTCTCCCAGTTCACCGCCCAGGGCGCCGAGGGGCTGTTGAAGTCCTCCAGCTTCCGGATCATCAAGGTGCGGTCGGCCAGCCACCGTGAGCTGTCGATGCGCAACGACATCGAACCGTTCACCGACCCCCGCGTCCGCCAAGCGATCGCGCTGTCCATCGACCGGCCCTCGATGGTCTCGGCGTTGCTCGCCGGGGACGGTCAGGTCGGCAACGACAACCCGTTCGCGCCCAAGTTCGCCTCCACGAACACGAGTGTGCCGCAGCGCGTCCAGAACCTGTCCAAGGCCAAGCAGCTGCTGTCCGCCGCCGGCCACCCGGACGGCTTCGAGACGACGCTGACCGCCGGCGAGCAGGAGGAGATTCCGGCCCTCGCTCAGGTGTTCGCCGCGGATGCCGCCAAGATCGGGGTGAAGATCAAGCTCAAGATCGAGACGTTGACGGCCTACTACGGCAAGTCGACCTACGGCAACTCCGACTGGCTGGACGCGATCATGAGTCTCGTCGAGTATGGGGACCGTGGGGTGCCCAACGTGTTCCTGGAGGCGCCGCTGGAGTCGACCGGACCGTGGAACGCCGCGCGCTTCAAGAACAAGACCTACGACGGCCTGGTCCGTCAGTACATCGCGGCCGTGGATCTGCAGACCCAGCGCACGATTGCCGGCAAGATCGAGCGGCTGCTCCTCGAGCAGACGCCGCTCGTGATCCCGTACTTCGCCGACATCCTCGCCGCCACGACGGCCAAGGTTCAGGGCGTGCAGGTCAACGGCTTCGCGATCTTCCTGGGGACCGCCTCGATGACGTGACCCGGCCTGGCGGCCGGACCGCGGGCTCGTGCGTCAGGTGATCAGCGAGCTCACAATCGCGCGGAACGTGCCGGCGCGGATGCGCGACGGCGTCGTACTGCGCGCCAACGTCTACCGGCCGACCGTCGGCGGGCCGTGGCCGGTGCTGCTCACCCGCACCCCCTACGGCAAGGATCTCCCCGGCGCCGCCGCATGGCTCGACCCGGTCCGCGCGGCGGCCGCCGGCTTCATGGTGATCGTGCAGGACGTGCGCGGGCGGTTCGCCTCCTCCGGCGAATGGGAACCGTTCACGCACGAGAGCAGCGACGGGTACGACACGGTGCAGTGGGCGGCGGGGCTGGACGGGTCCAACGGACGGGTGGGTATGTTCGGCCTGTCCTACTGGGGCAGCACGCAGTGGCTGGCGGCGATCGCGCAACCCCCGGCATTGTGCGCGATCGCGCCCGGGATGACGTGGTCAGACCCCGACGATGGGCTCCTGCGGCGCGGCGGTGCGGTGCAATTGGCCTCCGGCGTCGTCTGGGGACTCGAGCAGGGCCTTGACTGCGTCCGCCGCTCCGCGGACTCTCCGGACCAGGTGCGGCGACGCCTGCGAGGGTTGGTCACGGCGCGCGACTCGGTCGCTCACAGGGAGCTCTGGCAGCTGCCCGCTTCGGTTTCGTCGCTGCTGAACGCTCATGGCGTCCCGGGCCTCGGCGAGGGCGCCGCGGCCGCGGCACGCTGCCGGGTGAGCGGCCGTCACGATCGCGTCCACGTGCCGGTGTTCGGGATCGGCGGCTGGCACGACGCGTTTCTCCAGGGCGTCCTGGACAACCACTCGGCGATGGTTGCGCTCGGCCGCGACACCCGGATCGTGATCGGGCCGTGGTCGCACTCGAACTGGACCGATGTGGTCGGCGGTCTCTCGTTCGGGGTCGACGCCCGAATGGACGGCGGCCCCACCGGCGGACCCGGCGATCTGGGTGCCATGCAGCTCGATTGGTTTCGCCACCACCTCACGCCGGCTCGCACACGGGAGCAGACCTGGCCGCCCGCCCGCGTGTTCGTCATGGGAATCGATCGCTGGCGCGAGGAGGCGACCTGGCCACCCCCAGGCGCCGTTCGGTGGCGTTGGTACCTGCAGTCGGGCGGCACCCTGTCGCCGACCTCCTCGGCTGCCGGCGAACCCGTGGGCACGTTCGTCTACGACCCGTCAGATCCGGTCCCCAGCACCCCCGCCGGCACCTCGCTCTCGTCGCCGGACCCGTCAGGACCGGTCGAACAGACCGCGATCGAAGCGCGTCCGGACGTGCTCGTCTTCACCTCGGCGCAGCTCCCGGAGGATCTCGAGGTCGCCGGCCGCGTCCGGGTCGGCCTGCACGCTCGCAGCTCGGCGCCCTCAACCGACTGGGTCGCCCGGCTCTGTGACGTGCGCCCGGACGGGAGTTCCTACCGGATCTGCGACGGCATCCTCCGCGTCAGCGACGCGCACCGCCCCCAGCTCCGCGAGATCGACCTGTGGTCAACGCACAACGTGTTCCGGCGCGGGCACCGCGTCCGCCTGCAGATCACGAGCAGTTCCTTCCCGCGCTGGGACCGCAACCTCAACACGGGCGATCAGAGCGTCGCCGCCCATCGGCCCGCACACCAGCGCCTCCTGTCCGGGTCGTGGTTGGAGCTACCAGCGCGCTGATCACTCAAGACCGGTCGCAGGGGCGCACGCCGATGGGGAGAAAGCTCCCCACGCACCCGCGGAGGGAGACGCGCTCACGGGTGGGGCGGGTGGGGCATGGGTAGGGATGCGGGTAGGTGGGCCAGAAGGGTCACGCGTGGCGCGACAGCCAATCCTCGACGCTGTCTATGAAGGGCCTGAGCGAATAACCCTCAGGTGACACTCAACCTTCAGGACCCTCAACCTCACCCGCGACCCAAACCTGAGTGTGTGGTCAGACCCACCCGCCGACCGGCCTGAGAGGTAGCTGTGGAACTACCCGGAGCGGTGGATCTCAGCCCGTCCTTTTTGCCGTTGTGACTGCTCTTCATTGCTCAGTACTTTCCCGCGCTCAGGGGCGACACGAGGGGGCACCTCCGCGTGAAGCCGGACAACATCACTGAGGAGGCTGTCTCTCATGAGACACAGGTTCCGCCTAGGGCGTGGAGCACGGTTGCTCCCTGTCTTGGGAACGACGCTTGGACTGGCGGCGCTGCCGTCGGTTGCGTCGGCATCCAATGCGGGCACATTGCCCGACCCGCAGAACGGGAATGTGCCGTACCTCGCCTGGAATGGCGAGCAGGTGCGAATGGAGCGCTGCGTGTCGCTCGGGGCGAGCGCCGATCTGGCGAACGCCCAATTCGACGTCGGCAAGTTGAAGGCGTCGTTCCTCACGGAGGCATGGACCGGCAACTCCGGGAACATCACTCCGACCGCCGATCCGAACAGCGTCCAGCTGTTCTTCACCAACAACTACAACGATGGGCCGGCAATCTGCGCCGAAGGCGACATCGTGTCGCTGTACTCGGGGCTTGCCAGCGTTGAGCTCAACGTCACCGGTGATCCGGCGGCGATCGACGACCTCGGCTTCGGGTCGAACACGCAGGTGTTCTCGTCGCAGATCCTGGTTGCCTGGATGGATCTGCAGCAGCCGACCGTCAACGAGATGTCCGCGAGCGACTTCGGTGACTCGACGGACGCAGGCAACACGATCGGAGACCCGAGCGGCACCGGCACCTTCCAGGCCGGAGATCCGGCCGGCTACGTCGATGTCCACGTGACCGGATCGTTCCCGAGTGAGGGCTTCCGCGGTCTGCCGTCGACGGTCACACTCCCGGCCGATTGGTCGACGATGGCCAACGATCTGGCGGAGTCGAGCGACACGACGAGCGGCCTGCCCGCGACTGCCTACTGGGACACCTCGGGCGACAGCAACGACACGATCGGCAACGTGCCGAACGAGGGTTGCGATGCCCTGCCCGCCGAGTTCGCCGGGCTTCCCGCCGAGCAGCCGTCGACGACGGCACCGGACAGCAACTATCTGTCCGCAATCCCGCAGGCCAACAACGACAACGTCGACAACTGCGCCGGTGGGGCCAACTCGCAAGACGGACCGTTCTCGACGGTGTTCGGCACCCTCTCGGGCGCCGGAACCTCCGTGGGACCGTTCGACCCGGTCGATGCATCCGACACCGACCTCCCCGACGGGAACGTGAACTCGCAGGACGCGCCGATGCCGGCCGCCCTGGTGAACGTGTCGATCGATCCCAACAGCGGAACGCCGACCTCCATCGACGGCGTCGGTTCGCTGTCGGCGGCGGACAAGCAGGTGACGTACTCCCGGGACTTCACCGGGGACGCCTCCCTGCCGCACAACCTGTACGCGCCGTTCTACGACGAGTACATCCCGGCGACGGCCCGCCCCGGCGGCGTCTCGTCCGGTATTGACGGCGCCCTGAATACCCAGGATTTCCCGGGCTTCTCGGGCACCAACCACGAGTACCACTTCTGGAACACGTTCAACACGGTTTCGGAGACCGGAAGCTCGACGTCGTGCCTCGAGTACTCCTCGGACAGCAACCCCGAGGTGCCGAGCGATCCGAACAACCAGTACTTCCAGACGCCGTCGGGAACCACCGCGGTCACGGTGTACACGGATCAGAACGGCGAGGCCCAGGTGCAGTACAGCCCGGGCATGGGGTTCTACTTCGACAACCTCGGGATCACGCCCGACGGCGACAACGGCTGCGACCTGCAGTCGCTGTTCGGCAAGACCCTCGGTACGTCGACGCTGTCGATCGACGCGAACTACCCGTACAAGGAGGGCCCGAACGACCCGACCACACCGGTCACGCTCACCAAGACCGTGACCTCTGGCTGGAGCAAGACGCTGACCTACTTCTCGAAGTCGGCCGGCAGCACGAGCAACCCGGCGGACGCCTTCGCCGAGATCGTCGTGGCTCATGCCCAGAACATCAACGGCCAGCCGTTCTCGGGTGAGACGGTGTGCTTCACGGCCGCCAACCAGGGTCAGGGCCTGTTCTGGTATGACGGATCGGTCCTGCAGGCGGATGGCTCGACGCTGAGCTTCGCCAACACCTATCCGACGTCCGATCCGAAGGGAGCAAGCTTCGGACGGGTGTGCGTCGTCACCGACGACAACGGCAACGCGGCAGTCGAGGTGGACAACTCGAACAGTGGAACGGTCGACGTGATGGCCGACTTCACCAACGAGGGCATCCTGCGTGACCTCCTGGTCCCGTTCGGCTCGTCCACGACCTCCGGCAACGGCCCCGACCCGGTGACCCCGGGTGGCGGCGGCGGCCCGGAGCCGTCATCGACGATCTCGACCAACAACGGCAACGCCGCTCCGTCGGCAGCCACGGTCAAGAGCGTCGCGCCGTCGCTGCAGAAGGTGCTCGCGCACAAGAAGCCGGCGAAGTACTCGCTGGTGATGGCCCGCGTCATCCGTTCGCACGGGAAGCGGTATCTGGCACTGCGGATCCGCTCCGCGCATAAGTCCCGGATCCACATCACGGTGCGCTACGTCTCGACGAGAGGGCACCACATGCGGTCCGAGAGGATCACGGTGACCACCAACCGTCTCGTGAAGATTCGCCTCGCGAAGACGATCGGTCGGCTGCGGTCGGTGCACCTGGGGTAGTTCCTGCGCCCCACACACAACGCAGTACCACGGGGGGCCCGCATCATGCGGGCCCCCTGAGGCGTTTCTGGTCCGCCGTCGATCCGGCGGTCGGGCCGGCTCAATCGGTACCGCGGGCGAGGGTCTCGTTGGACTCGGATCCGGCCGGCCGGATCGATGCTGAGCCACCGCCTCGTTCGTCGACGACGACGCAGAAGTAGCGCGGCGGTCCTCCACTGTGGGCGGCCGCGCATTCGCGGTAGATGGAGCCCGCGAGCAGGACGTAGCTGTCGAGCGACCCGGCGTCGGCGCGGAAACGAGCCGGGGCGTGGTCGCCGATCCACGCCGCGGCGCGGACGACCGCGTCGCGCAGCGTCGCCCGGTCGCGCGTGATCTGGGGGTGATGCAGGGCGCCGACCACCGCGAACCCGACGGTCACGAGCACGATGCAGACCGTCCCGGCGTAGTTGCGCGCGATCGCCACGGGCAGGTCGGACCGCCTGACTCGCAATGCCCGCCCGAACAGCGGTCCGAGCACGATCACGCAGAGCAGGTTGAGCACGAGCCCGAGGACGATGCCGCCCAGCACGCTCTCGGCACCGCCCGCCGGAGGCAGGAGGTGGCCGATGACGCCGTCCGCTGCCGCAAGCACCACGAACGTCGGCCACATCCAGGCACCCAGCAGGCGCCAGCGGATCCGGACCAGCCACCTCAGATCCATGCGGCAAAGGGTAGGCCCCAGAACCTCTAATCTTCTGGGCAAAGGCGCGGCCGACAGGAGACCCCTGCGACGCGCCCGTCCACCACACGCCACCGCGGAGATCCCGTGTGGCCTAAAGCGCAGACGAGGGAGACGTTCGAATATGGCGATGGCCGACACCGCCCCAACCGCGGGCACGGCACAGGCGGATGCACCGAAGGTCAAAGCATCTGACGGCGTCACGGGCGCCGACGCGGCGCACCTCACCCAGGAGGACCGGACCGCGCTGCTGCGGGCCATGCTCCAGATGCGGGGAATCGAAGAGCGGGCGATGAGCCTGTATCGCCAGGGCAAGGTCCCCGGCTCCTTCTACGACGGCTATGGCCAGGAGGCCGTCTCGGCCGGCGCCGCGTTCGCGATGGCCGCCGAGGATCGCCTGTGCATCCTGCACCGCGACCTCGCCGCCCACCTGATCCGCGGCGTCACCCCGACCCGGATCTTCAGCCAGTACATGGGCCGCGCGGCCGGCATCACGCACGGGCGCGACGGCAACGTGCATTTCGGCGACAAGGACCTCGGCTGCGTCGGGATGGTCTCGATGCTCCCCGACATGATGCTCGTGGCCACCGGCATGGCGATGGCGTTCAAGATCCGCGGCGAGGCACGCTGCGCGCTGACCTGGTTCGGCGACGGTTCGACGTCGCGCGGCGACTTCCACGAGGCGATGAACTGGGCGGGCGTTCAGAAGCTTCCGGTGGTGTTCGTGCTGGAGAACAACCAGTACGCCTACTCGACGCCGCTGGACAAGCAGTTCGCGGTCGACCCCGTCCGCCGCGCCGAGGCCTACGGCTTTGAAGGTGTCTCGGTCGACGGCAACGACGCGGAGGCGATGTTCGAGGCCACCCGGGTCGCGCGGGAGCGGGCGATCGCAGGCGACGGCCCGACACTCATCGAGGCGGTGACGATGCGCATGCACGGCCACGCCGCCCACGACGACATGAAGTACGTCCCCGCCGAGCAGGTCCAGGAGTGGAAGCAGCGCGATCCGATCGAGCGCCAGGAGAAGCGACTGGCCGAGCTCGGAGTCGACGTCGAGGCGCTCCGCGCCGAGGTCGCCGCCGAGCTCGACACGGCGGTCACCGAAGCGCTCGCCGGGCCGATGCCGACCCCCGACAACGTCCTCGACGGCCTGTTCTGCGAGGGCGAGGCCGAGCCGCTCGGCGACGGGCACGCACCGTGGAGCGGCTTCGCCCAGGGGGGTGGTCGCTGATGGCGACGATGACCTATCTGCAGGCGATCTCCTCCGCGCTGCGTGACGAGATGCGAGCCGACGAAAGCGTGATGGTGATGGGAGAGGACATCGGGGTCTTCGGCGGCGCCTTCAAGGTCACCGACGGGATGATCGAGGAGTTCGGGCCCGATCGGGTGATGGACACGCCGCTGGCCGAGTCAGCGATCATCGGCTGCGCGGTCGGGGCCGCTGTCGTCGGCCTGCGCCCCGTGTGCGAGATGCAGTTCTCGGACTTCATCTCCTGCGGCTTCGACCAGCTCGTCAACGTCGCGGGCAAGATGCACTACCGCCAGGGCCTCGCCGTCCCGATCACCGTCCGGCTGCCGAGTGGCGGTGGCTTCTCCGGCGGCCCGTTCCACTCGCAGAACCCCGAGGCGCTGTTCATGCACTCGCCCGGCATCAAGGTCGTCGCGCCGTCGACAGCCGAGGACGCGAAGGGACTGCTGCATGCGGCGATGCATGATCCCAACCCGGTCTGCTTCATGGAGCACAAGCACCTCTACCGCCGCGTGAAGGGCGACGTCCGTGAGGGGGTCTACGAGACGCCGTTCACGGCGCGGATCGCCCGGCCGGGCTCGGACCTCGTGGTGATCTGTTACGGCGCGATGGTCGATGTCGCGCTCCAGGCGACCGAGGATCTGGACGGCGCGTCGATCGAGGTGCTCGATCTCCGTTCGCTTGTGCCGCTCGACGAGGACGCGATCCTCGGCTCGGTGGCGCGTTGCTCGAAGGTGGTGATCGTCGACGAGGCGAACATGACCTGCGCGGCCGGTGCCCAGGTCGCTGCGCTGATCGCCGAGAAGGGGTTCGAGGATCTCGACGGGCCGGTCACGCGCGTGGCCACGCCGGACGTCCCGATTCCGTTCTCGCCGCCACTGGAGCAGGCCGTCCTGCCCGGGGTCGACCGTGTGAAGGAGGCGTGCCGTGAGCTCCTCGCATACTGAGACCACCACCGCAACGCTCGTCGACATCACGATGCCCCAGATGGGCGTCTCGGTCGCCGAGGGCACGATCGTCGCCTGGCGAGTCGAGGTCGGCGACCGCGTCGAGGCCGACCAGACCCTGTGCGATATCTCGACGGACAAGATCGAGACCGAGGTGCCCTCCCCGACGGCCGGGATCATCGCCGAGATCCTGGTCGAGGTCGAGCAGACCGTCGAGGTCGGTGTCGTGCTCGCTCGGCTGGCCGTGGGTGACGGCGCCGTCGTTCCTGCGTCCGCTCCGGCCCCGGTCGTCGATTCCGCTCCGGCGGCCAACGCGCCACCCGCGGCCACTGGCGCGCCGGCGGACGCCCCGGCACCGACCGCCCCACCGTCCACCGCGGTCGCGCGCGGGAATGGCAACGGCCGGCGCTACTCCCCGGTCGTTCAGCGGATCGCCGCCGAGCACAACGTCGACCTCTCGACGGTGACCGGCACGGGACGCGGCGGACGCGTGCGCAAGCAGGACGTGCTGGCGCTGGTCGGTGGCGGTGCCCTCGTGGACCCGCCGCTGCACATCGAGAGCCCCTACCGGCCGGATCCGCCGGCCCCCGCCGCTGCGCCGGTCCCCGCAGCTGCCTCGGCCCCCGCGGCCGCTGCACCCCCGGTGCCGGTGAGCGGCGACGGGCTCTCGCGGATGCGCCGCCAGATCGGCGAGCACATGAAGCGCTCGCTGGAGGTGGCGGCGACCTGCACCACCTGGGCCGAGGCCGACATGACACGGGTGGAGAAGGCGCGCGGGACACTCGGCGTGACCGCGCTCGCGTACGTCGCCCGGGCGACGGTGGAGGCGCTCCGCGAGTACCCGGCGCTCAACGCCTGGCTCGACGGCGAGCAGTACACCCGGCACGCCGACGTCAACCTTGGCATCGCGGTGTCGCTCGGAGACGATGGGTTGATCGTCCCGGTCATCCACCGCGCCCAGGAGCTGTCGGTGGAGGGCCTGGCGGCTCGCATCCGCGAGCTCGCCGGGAAGGCGCGCAACCGTCAGCTCACCAACGACGATGTGAGCGGCGGGACGTTCACGATCACCGCTCCTGGGCAGTTCGGCTCGATCATGGCCACCCCGGTGATCAACCAGCCCCAGGTCGGGATCCTCGACTTCGAGGCCGTGGTCAAGCGACCGGTGGTGATCTCCGACGAGGACGGGAGCGACTCGATAGCGATCCGCTCGATGACCATCCTCGGGCTGAGCTGGGACCACCGCGCCCTTGACGGCGCGCTGTCCGCCCAGTTCCTCTCCGCCATCCGCGCGCGGCTGGAGAGCGTCGGAAGCTGACCGCCCGGCCGCCCGGCCGTGGGCGATTGGCCGTGGGCGCCCGGCCGTGGGCGCCGGCCGCCCGGCCGTGGGCGATTTCATTGCGGGGCTCAATGAAATCGCCCACACCTCGCCGGGGACAGCCGAGGAGTAGGCTGCCCGCCGGGATGAGAGCTGCACTGTTCGCCCGGACGGTTGCGGGCACCGGAATCGTCGTGGCGTGTCTGGCGACGATGTGCGCGGGCCAGGCCGCCGCCCGCACGACGGCGGCCACAGCCACGACCCCGGCGTCGGCCCGCGGCGGCGCCGAGCAGGCCTACGCGGTCGGCCTTCACGCGCACGCCCAGGCGCACCTGCTCGCCAGGAGCGGCAAGACCCTTCAGACCAAGCGAGTCGACGCGCAGGGCGGGGTGCTCTTCCGCCACGTCCACCCGGGCCGCGGCGACCGGATCACCAGCGGCGGCTGGCACTCACCGTCGCTCACCGTCCTCAGCGACCGCGCGGCGCCGCCGTCCACACGGCTCTACGACCAGCGGATCCACGCGGGCTACCAGTATCTGACCGTCCGGGACGGCACCAAGCTCGCTATCGACGTCCACCTCCCCCACGCCGTCCCGGCCAGCTCGCTGGTGATCGGCGGTCTCAAGGAGAACGACTCGATCGTCAGGGTGAGCAAGCCCTACCCCACGCTGATCGAGTACTCGGGCTACGGCTACGCGAACCCCGCCGGCCCGGTCAACGGGATCGCCGACCTGGCCAACCTCCTCGGCTTCGCCGTCGTCGACGTGTCGATGCGCGGCACCGGCTGCTCGGGCGGCGCGTTTGACTATTTCGACCGGGACGAGAGCCTCGACGGCTACGACGCGATCGAGACGATCGCCCACCAGCCATGGGTGCACGACCACAAGGTCGGGATGCTCGGCATCTCCTACGGCGGCATCAGCCAGCTGTTCACCGCCGCCACCGACCCGCCGGCGCTGGAAGCGATCGCACCGCTCTCCCCGATTGACTCAACCATCACCACGCTCTATCCCGGCGGAGATCTGAACACCGGATTCGCCGGCACGTGGGCGACGCAGCGGGTGCAGGACGCCGAGCCGTTCTCCCGCACGGCCGACCAGTCCTATGCGCTGCAGCGGATCAAGCACGGCGACGAGATCTGCCGCGCCAACCAGGCGCTGCACGGCGAAGCGGTGAACCTCACCCGCGAGATCTCCCAGCAGCGCTACTTCCATCCCGGGTTCGACGACCCGCTGGACCCGGTCACGTTCGTGCACCGCATCCACGCCGCCACCTTCCTCGCCTGCCAGTTCACCGACGAGGAGACAGGCGGTCACTGCCCCGATCTCGCCGAGGACTTCACCGGCACCCGCCGCAAGTGGTTCTACTTCCAGAACGGAACTCACACCGACTCGCTCGACCCCGAGACGCTCGTCCGGCTCGTCGACTTCTACGAGCTCTATGTCGCCCATCGAAAGCCGGTGCTCGACGTCGACGACGGCGACAAGACAGTCCACACCGGTCTCGACGCGGCGCTGGGGCTCTTCGGGCCGACGCTGCTGAAGATGGTGATGGGCATCCCCAACGGATCGCTGAACGACGTCCCGCCCGACCCGGTGGAGAGCGCGCCGAGCTACCACGCTGCGCTCACACTGTTCGACCAGACCCCCGAGGTGACGATCGGGTTCGACAACGGCGCAGCGCCGGACAACACGCCGGGGATCCCGCTGCCGGCGTTCACCTTCTCCGCTCCGAGCTTCCCGCTCCCGGGCACCGTGGCGGACTCGTGGTACCTGGCCCCAGGCGGCGCGCTCAGCACCGTGCCGGGCACTGCCGGGACCGACATGTTCACCTATCGCGCCTCGGAGGGATCGGCGACCGACTGGCACGGCCAGAACGACGGTGCCGGTGGTCTGTGGGGCCTGCATCCGGACTACAAGTGGGTTTCGCCGACGGCGGGGCAGGCGGCGTCGTTCATCACTCCGCCGCTCGCTCAGAACACCGTCGTCGTCGGTGCAGGGTCGGTGAGCCTGTGGGTGAAGTCGACCAAACCGGCGGTCGACCTACAGGCGACGATCACCGAGGTCCGCCCGGATGGCAACGAGGTCTATGTCCAGAACGGCTACCTGCGCGGCGATGACAGCGCGCTGACCAAGGGATCGACGCCGCTGCAGTCGCTGCTCTCCCTGCGCCGCTCGCAGCTGCGGCCGCTGTCGCCCGACCGCTGGACGCACGTGACGATCCCGCTCTACTACGAGGGGCACGCCTACCGGGCCGGCTCACGGATCCGGGTGATCATCGCCTCGATCGGCGGCGACCAGCCGCTGTGGTCCTTCGGCGATCCCACCGCCAAGGGGACCGCGCGGGTGACGCTCGGCTACTCGGGCACGATGCAGTCCAGCCTCACTCTCCCGGTGGTTCCGTCGATCCCCGTGCCGACCGCGCTGCCGGCTGACTGTGGGTCCCTCCGCGGCGAGCCGTGCCGGACCTACCAGCCGTTCGTCAACGTCGGCAGCTGAGGATCCCGAGCCTCGAGGGTTTGAGCCGGACGGCTCGTGGGCAACTGACAACGTTGTCAACAGAGCCGAGGAGGCCTCGATGGACACGCCCAGTAGACGCATGCCACGCACCGGATCGATGCCACGCACCGGATCGATCACCCGCCGCGCGTTTGTCGGGTCCGCGCTCGCCGCCGGCGGGGCCGCGGCGTTCGGGGGGACGGCTGGTCTCGCCCGCGCCGCCGATGCGCACTGGGGCAGCGGCGGCGTGTACCCGCCCGCCCCACGGCAGGTCAACGGGCCGGCGGCGCCGTGGTCGCTGGGCCCCGGCGATCCCGAGGTCGCCCAGTTCGTCGTCGACGAGTTCCTGCATGCCTGGGGCGGCTACGTCCAGTACGCCTACGGCCAGGACCAGTTGCTGCCACTTTCCAAGCAGGGACAGGCGTTCTTCGTCCCGGGCCAATCGGTCGGTCTGTCGATCATCGAGGCGCTGGACACGATGTACGTGATGGGCCTCGACGAGCAGCTCGCCGACGGGGTGAGCTGGATCCACCAGAACCTCGATTTCGACATCGACGGCGACTTCCACGTCTTCGAGGCGATCATCCGCCTGGTCGGCGGGCTGGAGGCCGGCTACCTGGCCACCGGCGACCCGTACCTGCTCACCCAGTGCGTCGACATCGCCGACCGGCTGCTTCCCGCCTTCACCCAGTCTCCGAGCGGGATGCCCTACCAGTACGTCAACCTACAAACCGGCGCGGTGTCGGGCAATGAGCCACCGCTGGCTGAGGTTGGCTCCAACGTGCTGGAGTTCGGCGTCCTCTCGCAGCTCACCGGTGACCCGAAGTACTTCCAGCTGGCCAAGCGGGCGCAGAGCACCGCGATGGGTTTGCGCTCGTCGCTCGGGCTGCTGGCAACGACGATCAACGTCGAGACCGGCCAGTTCGTCGATACCGAGGACCAGGCTCCCAACCCGCCCGCGGACTCCTTCTACGAGTACCTGTGGGGTGGCTGGGCGATGTTCTCCGACCGCGACTACCTGCGCTGGTTCCGGGAGACCGACAGCGCGATGCAGCGGGCCGAGCTCGAGACCTACAGCGGCCAGGTCCAGTACCGCCAGGTCGACTACCAGACCGGCGCGACGGTCAGCCGCCAGGTGTCCGAGCTCACCGCGTTCTGGCCGGAGGTGCTGGGCCACGCCGGCGAGCTCGGCCTGGCCTGCCGGTACTACGAGACGTTCACCGCGGCGCTTGACGCGTACAAGGTGATTCCCGACCAGTGGGACTACAGCACCGGTCAGGTCCTCTCGCCGTCCAACGAGTTCCGTCCCGAGTACCCCAATGCGTCGTTCGATCTCTACCTGCAGACCGGCGACGACAACTACGCCCAGACGGCACTGCAGTGGCTGCAGAACATGAAGGCCAACGCGAGCGTGGCCGACAGCTACACGATCATCAACGACGTGACGACCACGCCGATGACGCTCGGCGACCTGATGCCCGCCTACTCGTTCGCGGAGGGCTTCAAGTACGTGTTCCTCATCTTCAGCCGGACACCGCGATTCGACCGGCGCAACTTCTACCTCTCGACCGAGGGCAAGATCCTTCGCGGGCTGCTGCCGGTGAGGGTGCCCCGCGGCCAGTACCCGTAGACCGCGCGAGTACCTCTACGCCTTGTACCAGTCGTCCTCACCGTGCGCCCACGAGACCGCGGTGTCGCGCACGAAGAAGCCGTCGTCGGCGCCGTCCTCGCTCGGCCAGATTCCGATCTTGTCGCTGTCCGGATAGACCGACACCGCGGGTGCCCGCCGCGCCGAGAACATGAGCACCCGGCATGGAACCTCGCCGCGGTTGGCGATCTTGTGCGCCCCGGCCGCTCCCGCCGGGAACCGGACGAGCTGCCCGGCCGACACGGAGCGCTCGCCGTCAGGGGTCCGGACCGCCGCCTCGCCTGAGACCACGAGCAGCCACTCCTCGACGTACTCGTAGTGATACGGGCAGGACGCGGCGCCCGGATCGATGTCGTACACGTAGGCGGAGGTCTCATCCGACCCGGCGAGCTCGCCGATGTCGATCCGACCCTCGATCGGCGCGGCCTCGAAGATGTTGACGCTTTCCTGCATCGGCGACTGACCTCCCAGCGCTGGACGTGACGGCGCTGGATTCTCCGTGCCCGGCAGGACGGCGTCTACCCTCGAGACCATGGACCGCACGCGTCCGGAGTTGTGGGTCGTTCAACTGGGCGAGATCGAGTACGTGGAGGCGCTCGCCCTGCAGGAGCGCGTCCGCAGCGCGCGCCAGGCGGAAGTCGTGCCCGACGTCATGTTGCTGCTCGAGCATCCGCGGGTCTACACCCGGGGTCGGCGCTCGGCGCCCGGGGAGCTGTCGATGGGCGAGGATTGGTACCGCGCTCAGGGAATCGAGATCGTCGAGGTCAATCGAGGCGGCAAGATCACCTACCACGGCCCCGGCCAGCTCGTCGGCTATCCGATCCTCGCCGTCGACGACGTCGTGGAATATGTCCGCACGCTCGAGCGCGGGCTGGTCGACGCGCTCGCCCAGCAGGGCATCCAGGCACGCGCCCGGCCACAGGACGGACCGGACTACACCGGCGTCTGGGTCGGGGAGCGCAAGATCGCGTCGATCGGGGTTCACGTCGCCCGCGGCGTCACCACCCACGGATTCGCAGTCAACGTCGACAACGACCTGGCCCCGTTCGGCTGGGTGGTCGCGTGCGGGCTGCCCGACGTGACGATGACCTCGGTCGCCGCCGAGGGTCGCGGGGGCACCGCCGAGGGTCGCGGGGGCACCGCCGAGGGCCGCGGGGGCACCACCGACCTCATGCGCTGCTTCCGCCGGCGCACCGCGTTCTCCGTCGCCGAGGCGCTCGGGCGTCGCCAGCGGCTCGTGTCGCTCGAGCGGTTGGAGCACGCGCTCGGGGCAGCGGCGCCGGTCTGAGCCAGGCGGCGCGCCGGGGCGGGCTTCTCCGAGGGACGGCCGGCTCAGGGGAGGATCAGGTGGCTGTCGCCGAACTCGTGCCAGAGGTAGTGCTGCTCGACCGCGGTCGCATAGCAGCGGTCGATGAACGACTGGCCGGCGAGCGCCTCGAGGATCTGGAGGTGCGAGGCCATCGGCTCGTGCCAGCCCGTGATCATCCCGGTGACCGCGCGCAGGCCCCGGTCGCCCGAGACGACGAGGTCCGTCCAGCCGCCGCCGGCGCGCACGGTGCCATCTGCCTCCGCCACCGTTTCCAGCGCGCGGATCACGGTCGTGCCGACCGCGATCACCCGGCCGCCCCAACCCCTCACCGCGTTCACCAGCCGCGCCGTGGCCTCGGGGACCTCGTAAGGCTCGGGATAGGGCGGCTCGTGGCGCTCGGGCGACGACACGCCGGTGTGGAGGACGAGCGGCGCGAGCAGTACGCCCCCGGCGAGAAGCCGGGTGATCAGACGCGCGGTGAACGGCCGTCCCGCGCTCGGCATCTCGGCGCTGCCCGGCACCGCGGCGTACGCGGTCTGGTAGGCGCTGAGTGGCCAGCGGGCCGGCACATAGCCATATCTGATCGGCCGGCCGTGGCGTCGCAGGTAGCGATGGAGCGGCTCGCGGAGCACGACCCGAGCCAGCCACAGCCGATCACTGCCGGCGTAGCGGGCGACGAGCTCGAGCGATGCCTGGCCGGGGAGTGCGAGCCGTTCGCCGGCCCGACCCGCCCCAAACGCCGCCGAACCGTCGGCGCTGCGCAGCTCGATCACCTGAAGCTCGCCGCCCTGCGGCGCGGGGGTCGAGAACCGGACCTCGACCGGCTCGCCGGCGCGCCACCCCGGCACCGCCGCCGGCAGCGTCGCCGAGGTGTTGACGACGATCAGGTCACCCGGGTCAAGGTGCGCGGGCAGCTCGCGGAAGCGGGTGTGGACGATCTCGTCGCTGCCGCGGCGGGCGACCATCAGCCGCACCTCGTCGCGGGCCAGACCGCGGGCCTCGGGCGGTTCGCTCGCCTCCAGCGCGGGCGCCAGCTCGAACGCGAGCGCGCTCACCGCGCCACCGCCACCAGGTCGCGCGCGCGGTAGCGCCCGCTCGGGCAGGCCTGCTCGATCAGCGACAGGATCCCGGGGACGCTCTCCTCGGGCGGCGGCCGGTCGGAGATGTCCTCACCTGGAAACGCCTCCTGGTGCATCCGGGTGCGCATGTCGCCGGGATCCACGGTGTAGACGCGCAGCGAGGGGTGCTCGGCGGCGAGCACCGCGCCGAGCTGCTCCAGAGCGGCCTTGGAGGACCCGTATCCGCCCCAGCCCGGGTAGGGCTCGACGGCGGCATCGGAGGTGACGTTGATCACGATCCCCCGATTCATCCGCGGCAGGGCCAGTTGCAGCAGCGCGAGCGGCGCGAGCAGGTTGACCCGCAGGACCGCCTCGAGCGCGCTCAAGGGGTAATCGGCGAGCGCCGGCTGCGGACTCGGCCCGAGGATGCTGGCGTTGTTGACGAGCAGGTCGATCCGCTCACCGGCGGCCTCCACCAGCGCGGCCTGGTGCCAGGTGTCGCAGATGTCACCGGCGATCGCCCGCACCTCGGTGAGCTCCGCGAGCTCAGCGCCGGCACGCTCCAGATCCTCGGCGCCGCGCGCGTCGATCACCAGCCGCCATCCACGCGCGGCGAGCGCGCGTGAGAGCGCCAGCCCGAGCCCCCGCGAGGCGCCGGTGACGAGCGCGACCCGGTCCGCGCTCATCGCTCGTCACCGCCCTGAACGCGGTCGTAGTTGATCCGCATCAGCGCGACCACGTCCTGGATGTCGTCCTCACCCGCGATCCGGCGAGCCGCGGGCCCCTGGCGGTCGGGAAAGACCGGATGCGGTCCGATCCGTCCCGCCTGCAGCAGCTCGGCCCAGACGGACTTGGGGAAGAAGAAGTGCGCGGCGTGATCCCCGTGGAGATGCCCGATCTCGTGGCGACCCACCCGGAAGGCGAACTCGCCCCGGCGGCCCCAGCCCGACTCCACGCCCGGCCACGCGCCGACCTCGTCGGTGATCCGTTCGCTGGCTGTTCTCGACGGTCCGGCCGTCGTCCTCGACGCTGACATGTGCGTCTCCTCGCGTTGCATTTCGATGCTGTGCCGAGCACCCTACAAGTTCAAGTGAACTTGAAGTCAAGGCCAAACTGTGATTCTCTCGTCGGAATGGCTGAACTGCTCAAGATCGGCGAGGTGGCCCGGCGCAGCGGCGTGGCCTCCTCGGCGCTGCGCTTCTACGAGGAGCGGGGCCTGATCACCTCGACCCGTGAAGGCTCGGGTCACCGCTGCTACTCGCGGAGCGTGCTGCGCCGGATCGCGTTCATCGTGTTCGCGCAGCGGATCGGGCTGACGCTCGACGAGATCGCGGTCGAGCTCGACAAGCTGCCGGGCGACCGCGCCCCGAACCGGCGTGACTGGTCGCGCCTGTCGGCGCAGTGGACGACGCGGATCGATCAGCGCATCGCCGAGCTCGAGCGGCTGAAGTCGGGGCTGACCGAGTGCATCGGCTGCGGGTGCCTGTCGCTCGATCGCTGCACGCTCGCCAACCCGAACGACCGTGTCGCCGCGCGCGGCCCGGGCGCGCGGTTCTGGATCGGCGACCCGCCCGCCGGCTGAGCGCCGGTCCGCACGCGCACCGCCTCATCCTCGCTCAACATCGCCTCGATACCCTGTGTTCATGGCAGAACGCGAGCATCGGACACGATCGCGGGCCAATCCGGGCGGCATGGACGTGCTGACGGTCATCGGCCCTGACGTCGAGCCGTTTCGCGGCCGCAAGCCGCCCTGGTTCAAGGTGCCGGCGCCGGGCGGCGCGCGCTACCGCGAGCTGCAGCAGATGATCACCGAGGAGAACCTCCACACGGTGTGCCAGGAGGCGGCCTGCCCGAACATCGGCGAGTGCTGGCAGCGCGGCACCGCGACGTTCATGATCCTCGGCGACACGTGCACGCGCCGCTGCGGGTTCTGCAACGTGCAGACCGGCAAGCCGACCTGGAACGATCCGCTGGAGCCCGCGCGGGTCGCGCGCAGCGTCGCGCGCATGGGCCTGCGCCACGCGGTGATCACGAGCGTGGATCGCGACGACCTGCCCGACTACGGAGCGTCCGCGTTCGTCGGGGTCATCCGCCAGATCCGCCGCCAGGCGCCGCGCTGCAAGGTCGAGGTGCTGACGCCCGATTTCCGGGGCGCCGAGATGCCACTCGCCAAGGTGATCGCCGAGCGACCGGACGTCTTCAACCACAACGTCGAGGTGGCCCCGCGGCTGTATTCGGTCGCGCGACGCGGCTCGACCTGGGAGCGCTCGACCCGGGTGCTGCGCAACGCCAAGGAGCTCGGCGGCGACGAGGTGACCACCAAGTCGGGGCTGATGGTCGGCCTCGGGGAGTCGTTCGAGGAGATGGTCGACGCGCTCGGGCAGCTGCGCGAGAGCCACGTGCAGGTCCTCACCGTCGGCCAGTACCTGCGTCCGACCGAGCGCCACCTGCCGATCGTGCGCTACTGGCACCCCGACGAGTTCGCCGCGCTCGAGAAGGCCGCCTACGAGCTCGGATTCGACCACGTCGCCGCGGGTCCGCTCGTACGCTCCAGCTACCACGCCGACCAGCACATCGTGCAGGAGCAGCCAGGCGTCGGCCCACTCGCGGAGGCGCTCTCGGCATGAGCCCCCGCCGCCGGCGAGCACTGTTCATCCTGCTCGCCGCCGGCGCGCTTGCGTTGCTGCTCGCGCCCGACGCGCTCGCCTCTGCCGGCGGCGGTTCGAGCGGCTTCAGCGACGGTGGGGGCGGAGGCGGAGGTCACAGCGGCTTCGCGCTGTATCTGATCTTCGACCTGTTGATCCACATCGCGGTGCTCGGGCACGGGCTCGGAGCGCTTGTGCTGCTCGGCGTCGGGCTCGCGTACCTGTTCGTCACGCGGGTGATGCCGCGGATGAGCGACGACTGGCAGGCACGCGCCGCCAAGCGCGGTCCGCGGCGCAGCCGCCGCGGACCCTCCCAACGCGAGCGCCGGGTGGAGCTGGCGGCCGCCGAGGCCGCGGAGTCCGATCCGGTATGGGCCTCCGACGAGGTGCGGGCCGCAGCCGGCAAGCTGTTCATGGACATCCAGCTGGCCTGGGACGCCGATGACCGCGCCCGCCTGCACGCGCTCGTCGGGCCCGACCTGATGCACGAGTGGGAGCTGCGCCTTGATGACTTCGACCGCCGCGGCTGGCGCAACCATGTCCAGGTTCTCGGCGAGCCCTCGGTCGAGCTCGTCGGCCTGACCCATCGTGGCGACCCGGAGACCGACCGCGTGGTGGTGCGCATCGACGCCCGCATGAAGGACTACGTCATCGATCGCTTCGGCCGCCATCTCAAGCGCAACGGACGTCTGGGTGAGACCACCCGGGTGCGCGAGTTCTGGAGCCTGGGGCACAGCGGAGGGCACTGGAAGCTCATCTCCATCGAGGAGAACCGAGAGGGCGCTCACGCGCTCGACGAGCAGATCGTCGCCACCCCGTGGGCCGACGATCGCGGGCTGCGCGACGCGGCGCTGGTGGAGGGCGCGGTCGCCGACGCAGCACCCGCCGGAACCAGCCCGGGCGAGCTCGCGTCGGTGTCCTACGAGGGCAACGCGCAGGCGGCGGCCAACGATCTGAGCCTGGCTGACGGCCGGTTCTCGCCCGACATCCTCGAGGTCGCCGCCCGGCGCGCGGTCCAAGCGTGGGCGGAGGCGATCGACGGACCGGACGCTGCGCTGGACGCGATCGCCACGACGCGCGCCAAGCGCGAGCTGCTGTACGCGGGCGACACGAGCGGATCGCTGCGGATGGTCGTGCGCGGCCCGGTCGTCAAGCGGATCCGGATCGTCGGCCTGGATGCCGCCGCCGAGCCGCCGACGATGACGATCGAAGTCGACCTGACGGGTCGCCGTTACCTGGAGAACCGGGACACCGCCGGCGTCGTGGCGGGCAGTCGCACCCGCACCCAGAGCTTCACCGAGCGCTGGACGCTGAGCCTCACCGGCGATGAGCGCCAGCCGTGGCGGATCACCGCGGCGAGCGCCCCCGTCGGCCTCGCCTGATCGCCCCTGACCTGGCAGGCAGCCTTCGCCCGTGATCCGCGTCGCGCTGCTGGTGATCACGATCGTGCTAACCGGCGCGATCGCCGCCGCGACGGTGAGCGACATCGTCGACCACGGCTTCTCATGGCTGGACGTCGCGGCGCTGTTGGTCGTGCTGCTGTTCGCGACCGGCATCTGCGGCTCGCTGTGGGAGACGATCCGGCGCCGGGACCGCGGCGAGGGATAGGGTGAGCGCCGTGTCGGTGGTCGACGTGATCGCAGCCAAGCGGGACGGCCAGGAGATCGAGGAGGCTGCGCTGCGCGAACTCGTCCTCGGCTACGCCCGGGACGAGGTCCCGGACTACCAGATGGCCGCCTTCCTGATGGCCGGCCGGCTGCGCGGCTTCGACGATCGCGAGGCGGCCGTGCTCACCCAGGCGATGCTCGACTCCGGCGACAGGATGGACCTCTCGGGCCTGCGCGGGCCAACCATCGACAAACACTCCACTGGCGGCGTCGCCGACGGAACGACGCTTGTCGTCGCACCGCTGGCGGCGGTCCTCGGCATGCAGGTGCTCAAGCTCTCCGGGCGCGGGCTGGGGCACACCGGCGGCACGCTCGACAAGCTCGAGGCGATCCCCGGAATGCGCGTCGCACTCTCCACGACAGAGCTGATGGATCAGGTCGAGCGGATCGGCGTCGCGGTCGGAGCTCAGACCGGAGACCTCGTCCCCGCCGACCGCAAGATGTATGCGCTGCGTGACGTCACGGCGACCGTCGACGAGCCCGCACTGATCGCGTCCTCGGTCATGTCGAAGAAGCTGGCCGGAGGCGCGACCCACATCCTGCTCGACGTCAAGACGGGAGCGGGAGCGTTCATGGTCGACCCGGACGATGCCCGGCATCTCGCCGAGCTGTGCGTGCGCATCGGCGAGCACGCGGGCAGGCGAACCGCTGCACTCATCACCGACATGAGCCAGCCGCTCGGCGCGTGGGTCGGAAACGCGGTGGAGATCGTGGAGGCGGTCGAGGTGCTACGCGGCGAGCGCACCGGCCGGTTCGCCGACCTCTGTCTGGAGCTGACCGGCCACCTGGCGGCGCTGGCCGAGCTGGCGCCGGACGCCGAGCACGGCGTCACGCTCGCACGGCGAGCAATGGAGAGCGGCGCGGGTCTGGAGCGCTTCCGGGAATTTGTGGAGGCGCAGGGCGGCGACCCACGCGTCGTCGAGGATCTCTCGCGCCTGCCGCAGGCCCCGGTCGACTCCGAGGTCCATCTTGATCTCGGGCGCGAGGGCTTCATCACCGCGATCGACCCGGTGGCGATCGGCCGCGCCGCCGCCGGACTTGGCGCCGGGCGCGAGCGGATCGAGGATCAGATCGATCCCGCGGTCGGGATCGAGCTGCTGGTGGAGGTCGGCGACGAGGTCAAGCCCGGCGAGCCGGTGATGCGAATCCTCGCCCGCAGCGACGATGCGCTTGCCGCCGCCTCGCGTCAGGTGGGCGCCGCGCTCACGGTCGGCGCCGAGCGGCCGTCTCCGCCGACGCTCGTCCAGCACGTCATCGGTCCGGCCGACGCGAGATGAGCGAGGGCTCTCCGGCCGGAGCCCTGCGCTTCGGTACCGCCGGCCTGCGCGCGCCGATGGGCCCCGGCCCGGGCCGCATGAACCGCGAAGCAGTGCGCCGAGCGAGCGCCGGCCTGGCGGCGTTCGTCGTCGATCGGCGCCGTCAGGACGGGACGGGCGGCGAGGGGACGGTGCTCGTTGGCCACGATGCCCGGCACTGCTCCGCGCAGTTCGCCCGTGACGCCGCAGCCGTGTTCGCAGGCGCCGGGCTCCGCGGCCTGCTGATCGACGGCGCCGTCCCCACCCCGGTGCTCGCCCATCATGCCCTCGCGATCGGAGCCGACACCGCGGTGATGATCACCGCCAGCCACAACCCCGCGACCGACAACGGCTACAAGGTCTACGGCTCCGACGGAGTCCAGATCATCCCGCCCCACGACGAGCAGATCAGCGCGTTGATCGACGCGGTCGGGGCCGACGAGGCGATCCCGCTCAGGGCGCCTGAGCCCCTCGCGCCGGAGTCGGTCATCGCCGGATACCTCGACTCGGTCGTGCCCGCGGCCCTGGCCCATGTCTCCTCCCGGCGTGAGCTGAGCGTCGTCTACACGCCGGTCCACGGAGTCGGGGCACACACGCTCCAGCTTGCGTTCCGCGCCGCGGGCTTCCCGGCGCCGGCGCTCGTCGCCGAGCAGGCCGCGCCGGACCCGGACTTCCCAACCGCGCCCAAACCCAACCCCGAGGAGCCCGGGGTGCTCGACCTCGCACTCCGCGATGCCCGGGCGGCAGCTGCCGATGTCGTGCTCGCCAACGACCCGGACGCCGACCGGCTCGCGGTGGCGGTTCCCTGGTCAGGGGCCGACGGTGGCTGGCGAATGCTCACCGGCGACGAGGTGGGTGCGCTGCTCGCCGACGAACTGCTCGCCCATGTCGAGGACCCCGAGCATCGACTGCTCGTGACCACCATCGTCTCGAGCTCATTGCTCGCCCGCCAGGCGCACGCAGCGGGTGCCCACGCCGCTGTGACCTTGACCGGCTTCAAATGGATCATGCACGCAACCGAGCCCGGCACCGCGCTGCTGCTCGGCTACGAGCAGGCACTCGGCTACGGCGTGACCGACCTGGTGCGCGACAAGGACGGGATCTCGGCAGCGCTCGCGATGGCGGCGATCTGCGCGCGCGCACGCGCCGACGGCTCGAGCGTGAGGACGCGCCTGGACCGGCTGGCCGAGCGGTTCGGGCTGCACGTGACGAGCGAAAGATCGCTGGCGCTCGACACCGGAGGGGGCGACGACGCGGCCGGCCGGTTGCTGGCGGCGCCACCGAACGCCCTCATCGGCCGGGCGGTGACGGCCGTCGACGATCTCGCCGGCGGGACCCGGCTGGCAGGCGACGGCACCGTCACGCAGCTCGGTCTGCCACCATCGAGCGGCGTCGTCATCCATGCGGGAGAGGAGGTCCGGCTCGCCGTGCGCCCCAGTGGCACCGAACCGAAGCTGAAGCTGTACCTCCAGATCGTGCTGCCGGTCGCGCCCGGTGGCGCGGACGAGGCCCGCCTGCAGGCCGGAGCCATGCTCGACGCGCTCGGGCGTGAGACCGAGGAGTTGATCGGCCGATGAGCGCCGTGCCGACCGCCGCTGAGGTGGCCGCCATGATCGACCACACGCTGCTCGCGCCCGAGGCGAGCGACAGCGACGTGGAGGCCCTGTGTGGGGAGGCGGCCGAGCTCGGCGTGTGCGCCGCCTGCGTGTCGGCCGCACGCGTGCCCGCGGCTGCGCGGGCGCTTGCCGGCTCTCCAGTGCGACTGGCCGCCGTGGTCGGCTTTCCATCGGGCGCGCATCTGGCCGCGGTCAAGGCCGACGAAGCGGCACGCGCACTGGCCGACGGCGCGAACGAGCTCGACATGGTGATCGATCTCGCGTATGCGGCGGTGGGTGACTGGGCGATGGTCGGCGAGGAGATCGCGGCCGTGCGTGCGGTCGCGCCGGCTCCGGTCGTGCTCAAGGTGATCATCGAGTCGGCGGTGCTCAGCGACGACCAGATCGATGCGGCCTGCGCCGCCTCCGTGCAGGCGGGTGCGGACTTGGTGAAGACCTCCACCGGCTTTCATCCGTCCGGCGGCGCGAGCGAGGCCGCGGTGGCACGGATGGCGGCCGACGTGGGCGGCGCCGGCCTGGGCGTGAAGGCGTCCGGCGGGATCCGCACCGCGGCTCAGGCACTGTCGATGATCCAAGCGGGAGCGACCCGACTCGGCATGTCGAAGACCGCGCAGGTCCTGCAGGAACTGCGATCCGGGATGTGATGCCGGTCACGACCCGGCGGTCGTGCGGTATGTAGAGAACGGTGGCGCGTTCCACAGATCGATCCCGCTGGAGCGACGAGCAGCTGCTTGCGGCGATCGCCGGCTGTGACGACCGCGCGTCCAGCGCGTTCTATCGCCGCCACCTGCGGCCGGTGCTGGCATGGCTGATGCGCCGCACCGGCGACCCGGAGCTCGCTGCCGATCTCACTGCCGAGGTGTTCGCCGCGGCGATGATCGCCGCCCCCCGCTATGAGCCGCGGCACCCCTCGGCGGAGGCGTGGCTGACCGGAATCGCCCGCAACGTCCTCGGGCACAGCGTGCGACGCGGCCGAGTTGACGCGCGGGCGCGGCGGCAGCTCGGCGTCGGGACCTTGCCGATCGACGACAACGACATCGAGCGGGTGCACGAGATGATCGACGCCCACCGCACCGACGTGGCCGGACACCTCTCCCGGTTGCCGGCCGATGAGCGCGCCGCGGTCCGCGCGCGCATCATCGACGAGCGCGACTATCGCGACATCGCCCGCTCGCTGGGCTGCTCGGAACTGGTCATCCGCAAGCGGGTCAGCCGGGGACTGGCCCGCCTGCGCGCGGAGCTCGCGGGATGAGCAACGGGGACTATTTCGATCGGCTCGACTCCGAGCTCGCCGGCCTGATCCGTCGCGCCGAACATCTGGAGGGGCCCGGCGCGCGCGTACGCCGTTGCGCCTGGCTGGCCCGCCGCGCCACGCTCGCGGTGATCGTCGGGCTGGCGCTCGCGGTCACCCTGATCAGCGAGTTCCCCTCCTCGGCCGACGGCGCAGGACCGCGGAACCCAATCAGCGCTATCGGGGCCTGAGTGGCGCCGGTGACGAGGCGGCGCAGCCGGTCGGCGTTCGGCTCTCTGCTGGAGATCGCGGCCACTGTCGGGATCGCGATCGGCCTCGCGTTCCTCGTGCAGGCGTTCCTGATCAAGCCCTACAAGATCCCGACGACCTCGATGGTGCCCACGCTCGACGTCGGTCAGCGGATCCTCGTCTGGCGACTCGACACGCACCCGCACGTCGGCGACATCGTGGTCTTCCATCCCCCGGTCGGCGCGACGTTCAACGGGAACCAGTGCGCCAACCCGCAGCAGGGTCCCGGGCACTCCGAACCGTGCGACACCCACTCAGGCGCGATGTCCGGACAGGCGTTCGTCAAACGCGTCGTCGGGCTTCCCGGCGATCATCTGACGATCCGCGACGGCCACGTGTTCCGCAACGGTGTCCAGGAGCGCGGCCGCTACATCCAGCCCTGCCCCACCTCGTCGGTGTGCACGTTCTCGCACTCGATCACGGTGCCGCCAGGCGAGTACTACATGATGGGCGACAACCGCGGGATCTCCGACGACAGCCGCTTCTGGGGACCGGTGCCGCAACGGTGGATCATCGGGGTGGCGGTCGCCACCTACTGGCCGCTGGATCGGATCGGGACGATCTAGCTGCAGCCCCTCAGCGCCAGCTCGACCCAGCCCGCGACCTGCTCGCTGCTGGTCACCACCTCGGCGTCGACGTTCAGCCAGCCGGCCATCTCGCGGCCGCGCATGACCATGCGGCTCACGCCCGGCTCCTGGATGAGCTGCTCGCTCTGCTCCGGATCGACCGGGATCAGGATGCCCCCGCCGCCGCTGGCGGCAATCGCCATCCGGCCGCCGATCATGAACGCCAGCCCGCCGAACATCTTCTTCTCGACCACGTCCGGTGACCCTGGGATCAGCTCCCGGATCCGGCTGGCCAGCTCCTCGTCGTAGGCCACGCCGAGAGCGTACCGTCGCGTCTCAGACCGCGCGGTACATCTCGAAGTACAGCTGGTCGGGGTCTCGCCTCAGACGTTGCATCTCCCCCTCGCGCCGGAAGCCGAGCCGCTCATAGAAGCGAATCGCGGCCGCGCCGTCGGCGACCACCCCGAGCCGCAGCCTCTGGGCGCCGGCGGCGCTCGCCCAGTCCCGGACCGCCGCGACGAGCGTGGTGGCGACCCCGGTGCCGCGCGCGGTCGGATCGACCCACATCCCCCACAGCGCAATGGTCGACTCCGCGCGCTCAAACCAGCGACCGCCCGCCATGCCGACCGGCTGCTCGTCGTCGAGCGCGACGAACACCACCTGCTGCTCGCCGGCGGCGCCCGCCCGGGCACGAGCGTGCCATTCGCTCGGCGGCAGCTCGGCCTCGTCCTCCAGCGCGGCGCCGAACGCGCGTGGGCTCTCGGTGAGCGCCCGCAGCCGCAACGCGCGCAGCAGCTCAGCCTCGTCGCGTCGCAGGCGCCGGACCTCGCCGGGCACGACGCTCAGGCGCGCAGCGCGGATTCGATCAGGTCGAAGCGACCGTAGGACCAGAGGTCTGCGACGCGCTGGTCCACGTCGTCCGGAGTGATCGCCTGCAGCGCCTCGGTGCCGAAACGCTGCACGGTGTAGGAGGCCAGCGAGGTGCCGTACGCCATCGCGTTGCGCAGCACGTTGTCATCGAACGTTCCGCCGGCGTGGGCGGCGATGAAGCCGACGAACCCTCCGGCGAACGTATCGCCGGCACCGGTCGGATCGACGACCAGTTCCAGGGGGTACGCGGGCAGCGAGAAGTAGCTGTCGGCGGTGATGAGCGTGGCACCGTGGGCCCCCTGCTTGGCCACGATGATCGAGGGGCCCCAGCCGAGGATCTCCCGGGCGGCGGTGTAGATCGTCGGCTTGCCGGTCAGCTGGCGGAGCTCCTCGTCGTTGAGCAGCAGGCAGTCGACCCGGCCGATGATGTCCACGAGCTGATCACGGGCGATGTCGATCCACAGGTTCATCGAGTCGAGCGCGACGAACTCGGCCCGCTCGCATTGCTCCCGGACCTGGAGCTGGAGGCCGGGCTGGATGTTGGCGAGGAAGACGACCTCGGCCTCGCGCGAGCCCTCCGACAGCTTGGGCTCGAAGTGCTCGAACACTCCGAGCTGGGTGTCGAGCGTGTCGCGCGTGTCCATGTTGTCGTGGTAGCGGCCGCTCCAGAAGAACGACTTCCCGCCGGCCACGTGCTCGACGTCGTCGACGTTTGCCCCGCGGGTGCGCAGAACAGCCATCTCGGCTTCGCCGAAATCGTCGCCGACGGGACCGACCAGATTGACCTGATCGAACATCGAGGCGGCCAGTGAGAAGAAGGTCGCGGCGCCCCCCAACATGCGGTCACGCGACCCGTACGGGGTCTCGACAGCGTCGAAGGCGATCGATCCGACAACGGTGATGCTCACGGCGGCGCAGCTTACAAAGCGCGGCGAACAAGCCCCGCCGATTAAACATGACTAAATTGATAGACAAGGTCGAACTTCTGACGGCTTCCGGCGCATGCCGGAGCTGGGTCCGGCCCCCCTGCAACCCCCACCCTCGAGGACACCATGGACTCACGCATCACCCGCCGGGCGTCGCGACTGGCCGCCGGCGCGGCCCTCCTGCTCGCTGCGATCCCCGCCACGGCCGCAGCCGCCACTCACCCGCATGCGGCCGCACCGACAGGGCCGCCTCCGGTCACCGTGCTGAACGACGGCCACACCCGGGCCGCCGACGACGTGTTCGTCACGCCGACCAGCGACACCCCTCAGACGCAGGCCGAATACGCCAACGGCGCCGAGATCCTCAACCGCCAGGGCAAGAAGCTGTGGTGGCATGCCGCCCCCGCGGGCGACAGCGATGCCGATCTCCGAGTCCAGCGCTACCACGGCAAGCCGGTGCTTACGTTCTGGGAGGGCTCGGGGCTTGGCGGCCTCTCCAACGGCACCGACTACATCCTCAACCAGCACTACAAGACGATCGCGAAGGTCAACGCCGGCGACGGCGACACCACCGACGGCCATGAGTTCCTGCTCGCGCCGCACGGCCGGGCCTGGATCATCTCCTACGACACCGCGACGGCCGACCTGACCTCCATCGGCGGCCCGTCGAATCAGACGGTGATCGACGGGATCATCCAGGAGATCGACGTCAAGACGGGCAAGGTCCTGTTCTCCTGGAACTCCGCCGACCACGTGCCCTACTCACAGAGCGAGCAGCCGCTGCCCACCTCGGCGACCACTCCGTGGGACTGGTTCCACGCCAACGCGGTGAAGCCCGGTCCGGACGGGTCGATCCTGATCGACGCGCGCGACACCTGGACGACGTATGACGTCAACGCCAAGACCGGCCAGGTCAACTGGCAGCTGGGCGGCAAGGCGTCGACCTTCACCCTCCAGGCGGCGCCGGGGCAGACGCTCAACGCTGCAAGCGAGATCTTCGCCTGGCAGCACGATCCGGAGTGGATCGGCCAGAACACGCTCACGATCTTCGACAACGAGGCCGCCGGAGCGGCGAACACGGGGGTGGGCGTCACCTCCGAGCTCTCCTACAGCCGTGTGGTCACGATCAAGCTCGACCAGGCGACAAAGGTCGCCATGCTCGTGGCCTCCGACAACCAGCCGGAGGCCGGCCTGGCCTCATCGCAGGGCAACGGCCAGCGGCTACCGAGCGGAGGCGAGTTCGTCGGATGGGGCATCCTCAACTCGGTCTCACAGTTCAGCGCGGCCGGCAAGCTCGTGTGGAATCTCGACTTCCCGATCGGGGTGAACACCTACCGCGCGTACCTCGAGCCCTGGGGGAGCAGCGCTCACTGAACGCTCACCGGGCGGTGGCATGATCGCTGCATGTTGCGGGTGATGCCGACCGTCGGCGCCGAGGTGCTCATCGACCACCTCGGCGCCACCGAGCACGGCGTCGTGCAGCGCGTGGACCCTGAGGAACGCGCGCTGCTCATCGCCACCGAGCACGGTGACGTGCAGCGATTCGTGCTCAACCGGGCGACCGCGCGCTTCACCGCGGGCGGGGCGCTCACCGGCGCCCGGCTCCGGTTCCCCGGTGCGGAATGAGCGCCGGTGTCTGCGAGCCTGAGCGTCGATGTTCCACGCGCTCGCCCACCATGTCAACGGATCCCCGCTCAGCTACCTGCTGATCCTCGCGGTGTGCGCAGGCGACGCGCTGCTGCCGCTGTTTCCGGCGGAGGTGGTTGTCGTGACCGCCGCCGTGCTGGCCGCCTCCGGGCACCTGCAGATCGCGCTCGTCGTGCTCGCCGCCGTGCTCGGCGCGATGATCGGCGACAACTGCGCCTACGGCCTGGGGCGCGGCGGTCTGCGCCGGCTCGCCGACCGGCTACTGGCGTCCCCCCGGTCCCGCCGGCGGCTGGCCTGGGCGCGGGCCCAGCTGCAGGCCAACGGCCCATGGATCATCGTCGTGGCGCGCTTCATCCCGGGCGGGCGCACGGCGACGACGTACGCCGCGGGCACGCTCGGGATGGAGTGGCGAACCCGCTTTCTGCCCTCCGACGGGGTTGCGGCCGCCGCATGGTCGCTGTACGCGGCCGGGCTCGGCTACATCGGCGGCGCGGCCTTCGAGCACAACCTCTGGCTCCCGCTGCTGATCGCGGGCGTCGCCAGCGTCGTGGTGGCGCTGCTCGGGGAGCTGCTGCGGCGCTGGCTCAACCGTCGCGCGACGCCGTAGGCGCCGCGCCGGGGGGCCTCAGGAGACAAGCACCTCGGCGTCGTGGCGCGGAGTCTCGGTGACCGCCCGACGGAGCACCGGCTCGGACTCGGGACGGAGCGGCGCGATGTGCGCCCGGGCGGCGAGCTCGTGCAGCACGGTCTCCATCTCGAACTGCGCGAACGCCGCCCCGAGACAGCGCCGGACGCCGCCGCCGAACGGGATCCACGTGTAGGTCCCGGGGGCGGTGTCGAGGAACCGCGCGGGGTCGAAGCGCTCAGGGTCCGGATACAGATCGGGTCGGCGACCCACGAGATACAGCGCCGGGACGAGCACCGTGCCGGCCGGAAGCTCGTAACCGGCGACCGTGAACGGCTCGGCGAGCACCCGCTGGACGATCGAGATCACCGGCCGGAGCCGCAGCGTCTCCTGGACGACCGCCGAGACGTACGCGGTGCCGGTGCCGTCACGCGCCTCGTCGGTGAGCCGGGCGAGCACCTCGGGGTGGCGCGCGAGCCGCTCGCCCGCCCACGCCAGCGCGTTGGCGGTCGTCTCGTGGCCGGCGACCAGCAGCGTGATCAGCTCGTCGCGCAGCTCCGAGTCGCTCATCGGCGAGCCGTCCTCGTGGCGGGCGGCCAGCAGCATCGACATGATGTCCGCACCGGTTCCGAGGTCTTGGTGGTCGTTGCGTCTGCGTTCGGCGATCTCCGCGTAGAGCAGGCGGTCGACGGGATCGCGCACGCGACGGAACGGGGGAAACTGCGCCAGACGCTCGGGGCCGAGCACGACGAACACCGATCCCCATCGCGGGTCGGTGCCCATCGCCAGCAACCGACGCAGCGCGTGGCGAAGCTCCTCCCGGCGGACCGGATCGCTCACTCCGAGCACCGCGTGCAGGATCACCTCGAGGGTCAGCGCCTGCATCCGCGGGCGCAGTCGCTGCGGTTCGCCGCGGGGCCAGCGCTCGATCTCGGCCTTCGCGATCTCGGCGATCAGGTCGCGGTAACCGGCCATCCGCTGACCGTGGAACGCGGGCAGCATCAGCTTGCGCTGACGCAGATGGGCGCGCCCGTCGAGCGTCAGCACCGAGTCCGGGCCGAGCAGCGGCTCGAGGATCCGGTTGCCCTCCCCCGCCCGGGCGATCTGCGGGTCGGCCTTGAACACGGTCTCGATGTCGCGCGGATGCGAGATGACGACCCACGTGCCCAACCCGGCGATCCGCAGCGTGAAGGTGTCGCCGAACCGGCGAGAGCACTCCCCGAGCATCCACTGGGCGCGCCTGACCCACAGCGCCGTCTGGAGCGCTGCCGGCATCCGCGGACCGGGCGGGAACGGGGACGCTACGTGTGTCACCTGAGCGTGGATTATCCACGCTCAGGTGACACACGTCCTAGGATCGCCGGCGATGAGCGCGTCGCAGCCCACCCGGCCCGAGCTCGTCGGCTCCTTCGGCATGACGGCGAGCACGCACTGGCTCGCCACCGCGACCGCGATGGGCGTACTCGAACGCGGAGGCAATGCATTCGACGCGGCGGCAGCAGGCGGGTTCGTGCTGCAGGTGGTCGAGCCTCATCTGAACGGACCCGCCGGCGAGGTCCCGATCATCCTCTGGAGCGAGTCCGAGCGCCAGGTGCACGTCGTCTGCGGGCAGGGCGTCGCGCCGGCGGCGGCCACGCCCGAGGCGATGCGGGCGCTCGGCATCGACCTGATCCCGGGGACCGGGCTGCTCCCGGCGACCGTGCCCGGCTCGTTCGGAGGCTGGACGCTGATGCTCGAGCGCTTCGGTAGCTGGGAGCTCGCCGACGTGCTGGAGGCGGCGATCGGTTACTGCCGGGACGGGTTCCCGGCACTCCCACGGGTGTCGGCGACGATCGCCGGCGTCGAGGAGATGTTCCGGTCGAGCTGGCCGACGTCGGCCGCGGCCTGGCTCACCGGCCCCGGGGGCGGCGCGCCGGCGGCGGGCTCGCGGTTGACCAACCCGGGGTTGGCCGCCACCTACGAACGGGTCCTCATCGAAGCTGCCGCGCACGGGTCGACGCGCGAATCGCGGCTCGCCGCCGCGCGCGACGTCTGGTACCGCGGCTTCGTCGCCGAGGAGATCGAGCGCTTCTGCGCGCTGGCGGTGCCCGACGGCAGCGGCGGGACGCACGCCGGGATGCTCACCGCACAGGACATGGCGAGCTGGCAGCCGACGTTCGAGGCCCCGGTCGCCCACGACTACGCGGGCGTCACCGTATGCAAGACGGACGCCTGGGGCCAGGGACCGGTGCTCCTGCAACAGCTGTCGCTGCTCGAGGGGCTCGACCTCGAGGCCGCCGGGTTCCTGTCGGCCGACTGGATCCACCTGATCACCGAGTGCTCCAAGCTCGCGTTCGCCGATCGCGAGGCGTGGTACGGGGACTCGCCGCTCGTGCCCGACACGGTCGGGGCGCTGCTCGAGCCGGAGTACGTCGCTTCGCGCCGGGCGCTCGTCGGCGACCGGGCAAGCCTCGATCTGCGACCCGGGACGATCGGCGGGATCGAGCCGCGGCTGCCCGCGCTGGCCGCCGGCGGGGCCCACCTCAGCGGCGCCGGGATCGGCGAGCCGACGCTCGAGCCCGATCCGGGCGCGCGCGGCGACACGTGCCACATCGACGTCGTCGACCGGTTCGGCAACATGGTCTCGGCGACACCGAGCGGAGGCTGGCTGCAGAGCTCGCCGCACATCAGCTCGCTCGGCTTCTGCCTGGGGACGCGGGGACAGATGTTCGCGCTCGACCCGGGCACCGCGAACACGCTCGCCCCGCGGCGGCGTCCCCGGACGACGCTCTCGCCGAACCTCGCGCTGCGCGACGGCGAGCCGTGGATGGCCTTCGGCACGCCGGGCGGGGACCAGCAGGACCAGTGGTCGCTGTCCCTGTTCCTGACGTTGGTGCACACCGAGCTTGACCTGCAGGCGGCGATCGACGCCCCCGCGTTCCACAACGACCACTTCCCGAGCTCGTTCTATCCGCGGGATGCCCATCCGGGCCGGGTGATCGTCGAGAGCCGGATCGCGCCGGAGGTCGTGACGGAGCTGCGGGAGCGCGGGCACGAGGTGATCGCGGTCGAGCCCTGGCGGCTCGGGCGGCTGAGCGCGGTGGCCCGATCCGGGGGGTTCCTGCGCGCGGCGGCCAACGCGCGCGGCTCGCAGGGCTACGCCGCCGGTCGCTGAGCGCCGGGGTGCTCTCAGCGCGCGGGGAGGTGCGAGACCTGGCCCGCCGACTGGCTGATGAGCAGCGCGACCGCCTGGGTCCGGGTCCGGCAGCCGAGCTTCTGCACCGCGTTGCGCACGTGCGTGCGGACGGTCTCGGTGGAGAGGAACAGGCGGGTGGCGATCTCAGCGCCCGAGAATCCCTCGGCGAGCATCGCGAGGATCTCCCGCTCGCGCGGGCTGAGCAGCGCGGTTCCGCCCCGGGGTGCCCGCCGCGGCGGCTCGGGCATGCGCGCATCGGCGAGCGGGTCGGTGAACCGGCGCCCGCCGATCACCGCGCGGAGCGCCTGCATCAACGTGGTCGGCGCGCTCGACTTGAGCACCAGTCCTGGCGCGCCCACGCCGGCGACGGCTCCGAGCGCGGTCCGGTCACGGCCGGCGAAGATGATCACCGGCGCGTCGGGACGCTCGGAGAGCAGCTCGGTGAGCATCGGCGCGGTCGGCGCGTCCTCCAGCAGCGTCTCGACGAGCGCGACGTCGTAGCGGCGCCGGCGCAGCAGGCCGGCGGCCTCGGCCACGGTGGCGGCCACTCCCGCCACCCGGAACCCGGCCTCCCGGAGCGTCAACTCGGTGCCGCGGCGGACTGCCAGCTGGTCGTCCGCGATCAGAACTTCGGGAATCCCGCCGGGCATGCCGAATCATGATCGCAAGAAAATTGCGAATCGTCTACCTCAAGTCGGGGATGGTTCGGGCGCACCAGTTGGCCGAAAAGGCAGTGAGCACTCGAACTTGAGTCTTCCCGCGACCTCCTGGACCAGGGTATGAAAGGTCGGTCGCGAGCCCGCAACGCAAGGTGGATCCGACAATGGGTGGAACTGCACTGAAGGAGCGCAACGGCCGACTTTCGGCCGATGAGGCGCTCCAGCTCTGGACCAAGTACAAGGCCACCGGCGATCCCGCGCTGCGCGACCGCCTGGTCCTGACCTTCGCCCCGATGGTGAAGTACATCGTCTACCGGAAGGTCCGTGAGATGCCGGCCCGCTGCGAGGTCGAGGACTTCATCTCCTGTGGGCTGGAGGCGCTGATCCGGTCGATCGACCGCTACGACCCGGAGCGGGGCGCGACGCTCGAGCAGTTCGCCTGGACCCGCATCCACGGTGCCGTGCTCGACGAGCTGCGCCGCAACGACTGGGCGCCGCGCTCGCTGCGGCGCTGGGACCGCGAGCTGACCAAGGCCCGTGACCAGTTCATCGGCCTCTACGGCCGCAAGCCGACCCGCGACGAGCTCGCCGAGGCGATGAGCGTCCCGGTGGAGGAGCTGGTGCGCCGCCAGGACGAGCTGGCCCGCTCCCAGGTCGGCTCGCTCAACACGCTCGTGCACTCTGACGAGGACGCTGCGATCGAGCGCATCGACACGCTCGCCTCCTTCGATCGCGAGACCAACCCCGAGGACTCCGCGATGGCGACGATCGCCAAGGAGCGCTTCCGGGAGGCCTTCGAGTGCCTGGCTCCCCGTGAGCGCAAGGTCGCGGTGCTGCTCTACGTCTACAACCTCACCCTGCGTGAGATCGGCGAGATCCTCGGCGTCACCGAGAGCCGCGTCTGCCAGCTGCACTCGCAGATCCTGAAGAACCTACGCCGCAAGCTCGAGGCCGACGAGCAGCTGTTCAGCTTCGTGGCCTGAGCCACATCCGCGGCGCCTGGTCGCGCTCCACCCGCGACCGCCCCGCATCCTCTTGCCCCAAGCGGTGCCCTACTCCCCGTCAACCGGCGGGGAGTCCGCTTTCCCGGGGCGGCCCAGCTCCGGGATCACTCCCTCGGGCAGCGTGGCCGACGCAGCCGCCTGCACCGCCGCCTCGTTCTGGGCCTTGATCTCGAGCCACAGCTCTTCGCGATAGACGCGTACCGACCGCGGCGCCTCGATCCCGAGACGCACGATCTGGCCGCTCACCTCGATCACCGAGACGAAGATGTCGTCGCCGACGACGATGCGCTCACCGCGGCGTCGCGTGATGTTGAGCATCCCCACAGTATGGCGATCCGGGCCTGGGCGGCGCGGCCGGCGGGGTCGTGGCCTGCGGATCGCGCGGCGGCTGCGGCCGTTCGCGGCGGACGGCCCGCGGCGAGAAGCTCGGTGAGGGCGCTGGGGCGCCGGGGCCCGGTTTGGGCGGCGGGGGCCGACCTCTGCTGGTGCCGGTGGGGGCCGGCGGGGGCCGGCCTCGGCCGGGGCGGGGGCCGGCCTCGGCGGGGCAGGGGCCCACGCTGGGCGTCTTGAGCCGCGTAGCGCGCCCCGAAGCTCCCACAGTGGCCCGTCCGGGGCGCCGGAGGACGACTCTGGGCGTCTCGAGCCGCATAACGCGGCTCGAAGCTCCCAGAGTCGCTCCTGGACGCGCAGCGCAGCGCGGTGGACGTGCCCGGCCGCGAGGACGAGTCTGAGCGCCTTGAGGGGCGGACAGACGCTCAAGGCGCTCAGAGTCACCGCGCGCGGGGCCCAGAAGCGAGAAAAGTGTCCTGGGAGGCCCGTTTTGTCGCAGACGGAACGCGGGCCCGGCGGCCGGGGCCGGAGGCGCGTGGCACGTCGTCCGGGAGGTCGACGCGGGCCCGGCGCCGGTGACGCGGGCGCGGGGCGGCCCGGGGGACGCGGGCGCGGGGCGGCCCGGCGGCCGCGGGCGCGGGGCGGTCCGGGGGACGCGGGCGCAGAGCTGCTCGGGGCCGGCGCTCAGGCGGCTGACTGGCCGCCGAGCGCCTCGGCGAACAGCGGGGCGCGCAGATCGGCGTCGGCCACCTGGTTGATCACCTGGTGGCCGCGGCCGTCGCGGATGAGGATCGGGGCCTTCTGGTTGGCCGTGAAGTCCTCCAGGGCGGAGCCCGCCACGACGGTGACGTAGACGTCGACGGCGGTCTCACCGTCGTAGCCGATCCGCTCGACGTCCTCGTCGGTGAGCTCGACCGAGAACTGGGAGAAGAAGCGGTGGGGCTCGGTGACGGGCAGTGACAAGGTGGGGTTGTCGATGCAGTGCAGCCACATGAGCGGGCTGCCGGGCTGGCTGGTGAGCAGCGCGAAACGGTGTCCCTCGAGGCCGATCAGGCCCTCCGGGAACTCGATCACGGTCGACGGGTCGATCTCGACGCGCCCGAACCGCGGGCTCTCGACGGTGAGGGTCATGCGCTCTTGATACCCGATTGTGCTCAAAGACGTCGTCGTCAGTTGCTGGAGAGGAAGTCCATCAGCGAGCTCTGGACGATCGACGCCCCCGCCTTGAGGGCAGCCTCGAAGGCCGCTTCCTCGTTGGAGTAGGTCGTCTCCGTGGTCGCCATGTTCGCCTCGGTGTCGTTGGACAGATCCGAGGTCACGCTCGTCTGCATGTCCGAGAGCGTGCTGGAGGCCATCGTCATCTGACTGGTCGTCGCGCCGAGCTGGGTCTGCAGCGAGCTCAGCGAGTTCAGGCCGGTCTGGAGATCCGTGAGGTCGGTGGTGTTCAGCGCCGAGGTGCCGGAGTCGGTGGTCAGCTGGGTGGCGATGTTCGACAGCGTCGAGAGCAGTCCCGTCGTCGAGCTCGTGCCGAGCGCGTCGGAGAGGTTGACCGACACGGTCACGTTGGCGTTGGGACCGATCTGACGGGTGACCATCGAGGTCGAGCCCTGGTAGTTGCCGCTCGAGTCGTACGGGGCCGTCGAGGTCGAGGTGCCGCTGAACACGTACTGACCGTCGTACTGGGCGTTCGCGGTGCTCTGGATCGAGGAGACGATCTGGTTGATCTCCTCACCGATATCCGACAGGTCGCTCGCGCTCATGTCGCCGTTGCCGGCCTTGGTGACGAGCTCCTGGGCGAGCTGGACCTGCTGCTGGATGGAGTTCAGCGCCGAGGTGGCGGTCGAGGTCCAGGCCTGCCCGTCGGTGATGTTGTTGTTGTAGTCGTTCAGCTGGCTGAGCTGCCCGTTGAGCTGAACGGCGAGCGCGGCACCGTACGGGTTGTCGGAGGGCTGGTTGATCGTCAGGCCCGACGACAGCTCCTCCTCGGTGTTCGACAACGCAGACTCGGAGGAGTTGATCTCCGAGAGGATCTGGTTGCTCGTCATCAGGGTGGTGATGCGTGTCATCATGGCGGTCAGCTCCCGACGCTCTGGATGAGGGTCTGGATGACACTCTGCATCGTGTTCATCACACGCGCGGAGG
Organism: Solirubrobacteraceae bacterium; assembly: GCA_035503035.1. Taxonomy (GTDB): domain Bacteria; phylum Actinomycetota; class Thermoleophilia; order Solirubrobacterales; family Solirubrobacteraceae; genus Palsa-465. Next base: position 288 of record DATJTS010000024.1, on the reverse strand, counting down.
CCTGGTAACCCTGCTGGTAGGTGATCAGGTTCGTCATCTCCTGGTCGAGCGACACACCCGAGACGGACTGACGCTCGTTGGAGATGTTGGTCAGCAGTGACGCCGCAGTCGTCGCTGAGTCGTTCGCCTGGCCGACCGCGTTGCCGACCTGGCTGACGAAGGTCGCCAGGTCGTTGTTCGCCTGCGACTCGGTGCCGTAGACGGCGTTGTCCGTCGTGCTGGACAGCGCACCCAGTGAGGTGGCAGTCACCGATGGGTCCACGGAGATGTTCGCAGCGGTCACCGTCG
>DATJTS010000023.1:0-10462 GCA_035503035.1 Solirubrobacteraceae bacterium | reverse complement strand
CTCGGCATTCGCCACCCACAGGCTTCCGCCATACGCCGACAAGCCGACCGGCGCGCCGCCCACCGCGAGGCGATGGACGAGGGGCTTCGCCCGCGCCGAGGCACTCGCTGACCGGTGGTGCCCGCCGCACCCGGACACTCCGATCAGGCAGCCGGCAGCGACCGAGATCGAGGTGAGTGACCTTCGCATCGCTCTCATCCGCAGACGGCGCGGTGTGACACCGGCTCAGGGCAGCGCCAGCACCTGCTCGAGGAACGCGTCGCGGTCGGCGATCGCCGCGTCGGTCAGCTGATGATCGGCGTCCGGATACAGATCGACCTTCGCCTGAGGTGCGGCCGCGGCGAATCGCTGACGAACGCCCGCGCTGACGTAGATGTCCTTACCGGCCCACTGGAAGAGCTCGCGCGCGCCGAGTCGGCTGACGTGTTCGACCGGCTGCAGCCCGTCGAACAGAGCCTCGTAGCTCTTCGCCTGCCCTCCGGTGTAGCCGAGCCAGTACTTCACGAACCAGTGGCCCCACGTGGCATCGGGCGTCGCGAGCACGGCGGCCGAGACCTGCGGATCCTCGTCGGCGAGCAGCGCGCCGTACATGGCGCCGTAGTCGTGACCCACGATCGCGATTCTCGACGGGTCGATCGACCGCCTGGTAGTCAGCCGATCGAGACAGGTCCGGAACGCCGCCAGCTGATTCTCCACCGCGGTCACGTCGGCGCTGGTTCCCACCGGAGCTGCCTGCCAGGGGAAGGTCCCCTCGGGAAGGACCGACACCACTCCGTGGCTGGCGAGCTGGACCGCCTCGGGGAGGAACTCGGTGCGATCACTGTGAATCTGACCGAGCCAGTGCAGCCAGAGGATCCCGGCCTCACTGTGCGGAGCGAGCGCGCCGGCCGGGCGAACGACATAGGCGGGAACGGAGGGCTGTCCCGCGACCGGGATGAGGATGTCGCGGACGATGACCGCTCCCGGCCTGCTTGTGACGGCGCGTCCACCAGTCGCCGCCTGCGCACCAGTGGCGGCAATCGCGGCCGAGACCGTTCCGGCGATCACGATTCCGATCAGCTTCCGTCTCATCGACCCCTCCGCTTCGTCACCTGCATGGACCGCTCTGCGACTGACGCGAACCAACCTATCGTCAGTGGCTAAGCGCGTCAAGCAGCTGACGCAATCGATTGTCCGGGCTACGCGGGGCGCTTGCGCTCGCGGTAGAGCCGTGCCGCCATCCGGTCGTTGCACATCGTGCAGCAGTACCGGCGTGTACGGCCGCGCGTGCGGTCGATGAACGCACACCGACACGGGTCGGAGGCGCACGTGCCGAGGCGGGCAACTCCGGCGTCGGCGATCTGCGCGGCGAGCGCAGCCGGCAGCCGCGCAGCCAGCGCCTGAAGGCCTCGGTCCGCCGGGCTGACTTTCAGCTCCGCCTTCCCGTTCGTGACCACAAGCTGGGGAACGGCCGACGCCCGACCGAGCATCGGGTTGAGGATTGCGGCGGCGGCCGCCGGAGAGTCGGCCTCGAAGACCGATCTCAGGCTGTCGCGAAGGACGCGCAGACCGTCCAGATCGGCGGGGCGCAATGCTCGGGCGATGTCGCTGTGGCGTTCGTCGTCCAGCGCCTCGGTGAACCAGCGCAGGTCGGTGAGCCGGTCGGGCGGATCCTCGAGGAGGTCAAACGAGTTGACCAGCAGGACCGCGAGATCGAGATCGGTCGCGGGCTCGCCATCTGCGCGCTCGAGCCAGTTCCTCGGGTAGACCGCCACAGCGACTGGGCAGTATGGCAACCGCACCTGAGCGCGCTCGCGCGCATCCGGGTCAGGGAGACCTGATCTCGTAGGTGACGAGCGAACGTGGTGGCTGCGTCGCGTCGAACGTGCCGTTGTCGAGCCTGGTCGGGATCTGCGCGGTGAGCTGGTGGGCGCTGTCGGTCAGGTAGGAGGTGACCCGTGCTCGGCCGAGGCCGCGCACTGAGAAGGTCGTGGTCTGGCCGCGACGCGCCCGGTTGAGGGCGACCACTGCGATCGACCCGTCGCGATTGCGAAATGCGCTGACCTCGAGCTGCGCGTCGCTGGTGATGGCTCCGATGCGGACGGCACCCGGGCGGACGAAGCGGCTGTAGCCGGCGAAGGCCCACAGCCGGCCCGAGGCGTCGACGGAGTCGCCCTTGACGTCGACGAGTCCCGTGTTCGGGCCGGTCATGCCGGTCGTGTCCGCGCCCCACAGATAGAAGAACCCGCTCAGGTTCGCCGCGGTCAGGCCGTTGTCGATGTTCTGGGCCCAGGTGAATCCCGACGATGGTGACCCGTCGTCCCAGGCCCCGTCCCACGCCTGGAACCCGAACGGTGCCCACTCGGTCTCCCACACCGGCTTGCTCCAGCCACGCAGCGGCGAGTCAGGCGCAGCGAAGTAGCCGTGGCTTGTCAACAGCGCCGTGGCCCGGTTCGCCGCCTTGTCGGTCCTGATGCCGGCCGCGAACTGCTGCGCCACCTTCCAGCTGATGCTCGCGCAGCACTCCGCGCGCGTCGACACGCCGGACCGGGCGAGAGCCGCGCCGAGGATCCCCATGAAGTTGGCGGTCTGCGCCGCGCTCATGATCATGCTGTCCTGCGGAGGCGCGATCGTCGTCTCGTTCTCCGGCCCGACGTAGGTGAGCGGGACGCCCGCCGCGGCGTACTCCTTCGCGTATTGAGTCAGGTAGTCGGCGTACGCCTGGCGCCAGTCACCGCTCCTGCACTTCGTGCCCGGGACGCCGCACAGCGTGCCGCCGCGGATCGCCGAGTGGTTCGTCTTCATGAACGCGGGCGCGCTCCACGCGTCGGCGAACACGCTCGCCCCGTACTCGGCCCTGATCCGCCTGGCCAGCCACAGTTGCCCCTGATCCTGGTCGATCTCGGCGAGCGTCAGGTAGGACGGCTTCGCCGTCGGACGGCTCGGTGCCCTGGGCTCGATCGTGAACCCCCTGTCGGCGCTGATCTCGTTGCGCAGGATCGTCAGCCCCGCACCACCGGTCGGGCTGTACAGCAGGCTCAACACCCGGCTCTGCACCGACGCCGGCGCTTTCATCAGGGTCCTCGCCTGTCCGAAGCCCTCCGATACCCCAAACCCCGCGATGCGCTGGTAATGCCTGGCCGGGTTGATGGCGACCGCCGTCGTCGCCCTCGACGAGGAAGTCTGACTCGTCACCCGCGGGGAGCCGCCGCCGCCACAGCCGGCCGCCAGCAATGGCACCGCGGCCGCCGCACTCCACGTCGCTAGTCGACTGAACATCGGAACCAGATTACTTGACGGCCGGTTAGTCCGTGCTAGGGTGGCGTCCGATCAGTTACTTGACGGCCGGTAAGTAGTGCCGTCGCCTCAGACCGGACCCAGGAGAACCCATGAGCGCCACCAACGACGCAGCCACCACCGCCTCGCACCTCCATCGCCTGCGCTGGGTGGTGCTTGCCGTGGTGATGATCGCCAATGTGATGGATGCCATGGACTCGACGATCGCCAACATCGCCGGTCCGTCGGTGCGGCGCGACCTCGGGGGCGGCGCCTCGACGCTGCAGTGGATCAGCGCCGGGTACACGCTGGCGTTCGCGGTGCTGCTGATCGCCGGCGCGCGGCTCGGTGACATCTTCGGGCGGCGGCGGGTGTTCCTCGTGGGCCTCGCCGGCTTCACCCTCTTCTCCGCGCTCTGCGCCGTGGCGCCTTCGATGCCCGTGCTGATCGCGTCTCGAGCGCTGCAGGGCGGGTTCGGCGCGCTGATGATCCCGCAGGGGTTCGGCTTCCTGAAGCAGGTCTTCCCGGAGCAGAGCGAGTTCGACAAGGCGATGGGATTCGTCGGTCCTGCGACGGGCCTGCCGCTGCTGGCGGCGCCGATCCTCGCTGGCGCGCTGATCGACGCGAACCTCTGGCACGTCGGGTGGCGGCTGGTGTTCCTGATCAACGTGCCGATCGGCGTACTGGCGCTCGCGCTGGCCGTCCCGTCGCTTCCCGACAGCCCCAGGCGCTCTGGTCTCACCCTCGACGGTGGCGGTGTGTGGCTCGTCGGCCTGGCGATGGTGGCGATCATCTACCCGCTCATCCAGGGCCGGGCCGACGGCTGGCCCGCCTGGATTCTCGCCATCCTCGCCGCGGGCGTGCTGCTCCTGTACGCGTTCGTGCGCTACGAGCGGCGCCACCGCGACAAAGCGCTGATCGAGCCCTCGCTGCTCGCCAACCGGACCTACCTCACCGGGATCGCCGTCATCCTGTTCTTCTTCGGGGGCTTCGCCGGGCTGCTGCTCTGCGTCTCGCTCTTCGGGCAGCTGGGCGAAGGCTGGTCACCGGTCCACGCCGGCCTGACGCTGACCCCGATGGTCGTCGGAATCATGGTCGGCATGACCGCCTCCTTCGCCCTGGTCAACCGCCTCGGGCGACATCTCCTGCACATCGGGGTGCTGCTGATCGCGGCCGGCGATGCCTGCGTCGCGCTGATCCTGACCGGCGCTCACACGGCCTCCACCTGGGACCTGGTGCCGGGCCTGCTGTTCGCCGGGATCGGCGCCGGGACCAGCTTCGCCCAGCTCTTCGGGTTCGTCCTGAACAGCGTCAACATGGACGAGGTCGGCTCCGCCTCCGGCGTCCTCGAGGCGACGCAGCAGCTCTCCACCTCGCTCGGCGTCGCGGTGCTCGGCACCATCTTCTTCTCCGTCTTCGGCCACCATCTCGCCACCGACGCGCTGCAGATCACCGCATGGGCCAGCCTGGCGCCGCTGCTCGGCGCATTCCTGCTCATCTTCCGACTGCCGATGCGCGCACGAGACGAGCAGGCAGAACTCCCGCGCGGCGACGAGCGGGCGCCGGCCGCCGCGTCCCTCCAGCCCTCCTGACCGACCGGAGCTCCGGTGGTGGTACACCACACAGATGGCGCAGCCCGACGACGACCTGGATCTCGATGCGATCCGCGCAGAGCTCGAGGAGCGTCGGGACCGTCTGCGGGAACGGCTGGCGGTGCTTGCCCGGCGGCCTGAGCTCGGCACCGCCCAGGGATTCGGCAAGCGCATCGGCGACGGCACCACCGAGGCGGTGAGCCGGCTGACCGACATCGGAGTCGGCGACTCGCTCGAGCGGGTGCTTGCCCGCACCGAGCGGGCCGTGGCCAAGCTCGATGACGGGAGCTACGGGATCTGCGACAGCTGCGGGGACCCGATCCCGTCGGGCCGTCTGCGGGCTCTGCCCGACGGGGTCCTGTGCCTGAAATGCGCGGCGTCCGAGCGGCGCGCGCCGGCGCCGCGGCGCCGGTAGGACAGACGGCTCCAGTCAGTTCTCAGCGGTTCGCCCGCGTCGTCGGGCGGCGGTCGCGGCGAGTGCGCCGACGAGGAGCATCAGTGCGCCGTACTCGCCGGCGACACTGGCCGCGCGGGTTCCGAACGCCTGAGCCGCCAGCGCGGCGGCGACCGCGAAATCCCGCAGTGCCGTGGTGAACACGATCGCGGATGGATCCGGTCCGCGTTCACCCCAGACCGACCGGATCGAGACGCCGAGCGCGGCCGAGACGATGATGAAGCCCGCGCTGCCGATCAGGCCGTCCAGGAGTTGGTGGCCGCCGTGGACCCCGCTGATCGCGGCATACAGCAGCGCGCAGACCATCAGGGCGGCGACGCCGTTCAAGGTCCCAGCGGCGCGCTGCAGCCCGGGTCGGATGCCGCGCAGCCCGAGGCCGGCCGCGAGCGGCGCGAGGACCACCAGGGCAAAGCGTCCGAGCAGGCTCGCGCCGCTGCTGTGACCCGTGGTGTGAGCGAGCAGACCGGCCAGCAGCGGCCCGAGGACCGCCGAGGCCACGAGCGAGACGGTCAACACGCCCACGGCCAGCACGGTGTCGCCGCCGGCCAGACCGACGAGTCCGACGCTGGCCACCTCGGTCGAGGCCAGGCCCAGGGCGAGCACGCCCAACCGCACGTCGCCGGTGAACAGGCGGCTGATCGCCCACCCGACGAACGCGAGAACGAGCAGCACGCCGATCGCCATCAGACAGATCGCGATCGCCCGGTGACGAAGCGCGCGCAGCTGCCGCGGATCGATCTGCGCGGCGGTCGCCAACACCAACGCCGCGAGCAGGATGTCTGAACGGCGCGCCACGGCATGCGAGGGCACGAGCAAGCCCAGCACGACCGCCACTGCCGCGACGGGCGCGATGTGATCCGCCAGCCACTCCCCGGCACGCTCGAAGCTCAACGCACCGATCGCTTCCGAGCCGGACGCCGGGTGGTCATGGGTTGCAGGCGAGCGCGCGCGAGAGCAGCAGCCCCCGCTCCGAGACATTCGCGCACAGGTCCGCCGCGCGCACGAACTCGTCGTGTGCCTCGGTCAGGCGCCCCAGACGCTCGAGGATGTCGCCGCGCACACTGGGCAGCAGGTGGTAGTCGCGCAGGGCGGGGTCGCCGGCCAGGGAGTCGATCAACTCGAGTCCGGCCTCCGGGCCGAACGCCATCGTCACCGCGACGGCTCGGTTGAGCTCGACGACCGGAGAGCCGGTGAGCGCCGCCAGCCCGTCGTAGAGGGCGACGATGCGGACCCAGTCGGTCTGCTCGACGCTGCGCGCTCGCGCATGGCAGGCAGCGATCGCGGCCTGCAGCGTGTATGGACCGAGCGCACCGCTGAGCTCTTCGGCGCGCTGCAGCCCGGTCAGGCCGCGCTGAACGAGCAGATGATCCCAGCGCGCGCGGTCCTGATCCGCCAGTCGCACCGGCTCGCCATCGGGCCCCACGCGCGCGCGGAGTCGAGAGGCCTGCAGCTCCATCAGGGACAGGAGGCCGTGGACCTCCGGCTCGCGTGGCATCAGGCCGGCGAGGATGCGGCCCAGGCGCAGCGCGTCCTGGCACAGCACGGGCCGGGTCCACTGCTCGCCGCCGGTCGCGGCGTAGCCCTCGTTGAAGACCAGGTAGATCACCTCCAGTACCGCGGACACGCGGTCGCCCAGCTCGTCGCGGCCCGGCACCTCGAACGGCACCCGCGCCTCGCCCAGCGTGCGCTTGGCGCGCACGATGCGCTGCGTGACCGTGCTGCCCGAGACGAGAAACGCGCGGGCGATCTCGGTCGTCGACAGGCCGCCGAGCAGCCGCAACGTCAACGCCACGCGCGCATCGCGCGACAGGACCGGGTGGCAGGTCATGAAGATCAGACGCAGGACGTCATCCTGTACGTCGTCGACCTCGGCGGCGAGGTCGGGCTGCTCAAGCTCTCCGAGGATCTGCAGCTCATGCCCGATCAGCTCCTGCTTGCGCTCCAGCGCGACGCGCCGACGCAGCGCGTCGATCCCGCGGCGCTTGGCGGTGGTCATCAGCCATGCACCGGGGTTGTCGGGGATGCCGTCCTGCGGCCATTGCTCCAGAGCGGCCACGAGCGCGTCCTGCGCCATGTCCTCGGCGACCGACACGTTACGGACGAGACGAGTCAGCCCGGCGATCAGCCGGGCCGACTCGATCCGCCAGACGGCGTCGATCGCACGATGGGTCGGCGATGCGGTCACTTCAGCTGTCCCTCGAGCTCCTCCGGGTCCATGATCTGGCGCAGCTCGATCTCCATCCCGCCGTCGAACAGCGGCGCCCGCTTGAGCCACTCGATCGCCTCCTCCTGCGATGCGCACTCCCAGATCCAGTATCCGGCGACGAGCTCCTTCGCCTCGGTGAACGGACCGTCGATGACGGTGCGCTCGCGCCCGTCGAACCGGACCCGCGCCGCCTTGGAGCTCGGGTGCAGGCCGTCAGCGGCCAACATCACGCCCGCCTTGACGAGCTCCTCGTTGAACTTGCCCATCGCTTCCAGGTCGCCCTTGCTGGGCAACTCGCCTGACTCGAACTCCGGGCTGCCGGGGACCAGAACCATGAAACGCATCACTGCCTCCTCGTGGTGGTTGGGGTGCTTCTACTCCCGACGTCGAACGAGGGAGGGCGAAACCGACACGCGGGCAAAAACTTTCCACGCGACCGTGCGGCGGGTCCGATGTAACGCGGCGCTCGGGTCTGGACAATCGCTAGAGCATGGACGAGAAGTCCCGCAGGGGGAACTTCGAGAAGCTGTTCGCTGAGCACTATGTCGACGTGCGTGGCTATGTGCTGCGCCGGTCCGGGACGGAGGCGCGGTCCTCGGTGGAGGACGCGGTCGCGGAGACGTTCCTGGTGGCCTGGCGGCGACTGGACGACATCGGAGCGGATCCGCTTCCCTGGCTGCTGGGCGTTGCCCGGCGCGTGCTCGCCAACCAGCGCCGCGGAGATCAGCGGCGCCTGGCGCTGGCGGACCGACTCCGGGGAACCACGCCACCCCACCAGGTGCTCGAGCTCGCGCCCGGGTTGAGCGACCGGCTCCGCGCGGGGCTGCTCGCGCTCTCGCCGCGGGAACGCGAAGCCCTGCTGCTCGTCGCCTGGGAAGGCCTCTCTCCGGACCGTGCGGCGCGCGCGACGGGGTGCAGTGCGGCTGCGTTCCGGGTGCGCCTGCACCGAGCTCGTCGACATCTTGCAGGCCACCTGGAGACCGCCGGTGAGCAGGCGGGCGGGGCTCGACCTTCGGCCGACTGGCCCACCAGAGAGGAGACGACACGATGACTGCCACCGACGATCGCGTGCTGGAAGTGCTCGCCGATGCCAACCCGCACCCGCGCGGGGGTATTCCACGCGCATCGCAGGACCCACGCGCTCAGGCGATGCTCGCCGAGATCCTGGCGCAACCGGTCGCTGAGCCGCCGTTCCGTCGCCGCCGCCACGAGGGGGCGCGCATAGGGATACGTGTGCTGGCCCCCGTCCTGAGCCTGGCGGTGGTGCTCGCCGTCACGGCGGTCCTGCTCCACGCCGGTTCCGGGCGACATTCGGTCGCGAGCGGGGGGACAGCCGATGAGGTCGTCCTCAGATTGCAGCCGACACCCGGAGTCCCGCGGGTGACCAACGCGGCCGTCAATGAGGAGATCCAGATCCTGGGCGCGCGGATGAAGTTGCTTGGGAGCGCTCCGGTGCGCTTCTCTCGCGCGGGCGACGAGATCGTGGTCCACTCGCGCGAGATCGCAGCCTCGCCGCTCGCGCGTTCTGAGCTGACCAGGGATCCCCAGGTCACGTTCACCGACTGGGAGCAGAACGTCATCGCGCCGGATGGGCGGACGGTCGCATCGCTGCTGCTACGCGGCAATCGTCAGGCCGAGATCATCAGCCAAGGTCACGGCGGCCTCGGTCACGGCGGCCTCGCCGGGACCGCGGACGCCGGCGCGCTCCCGCTCTACGCCGCGGTCCGGCTTGCCTCGCGGCAGCCGGCGAGGGCAGCCGCCGTCACGCAGACCCGGCGCGGTCCCGAGTCGTTCGCGTTCGCTCCCGCGGCAAGTCTCAGATGCCGGGCGTCGAGCACGCCGTGTTGGTTGGCTGGACCGAGCGCGAGCCCGGCAGCGGCGGCCAGTGCCGCACGACGCGCCGGGGCCGCCCGGCCGCTCGTGCTCACCGTTCCCCAGGGCACCACGATCGTGCGGGCGAGCGACCCGGCCGCCGCGCTGCGGCCCGACTATCCCGACCCGAGCGCGCGCTATTACGTGATGCGCGACGACGCCGCGCTGACCGGACTTGAGCTGCGACGGGTCTCTGCGTCGACCGACTCCGCGGGCCAGCCCGACGTCGGCGCCAGCCTGACGGCCGCGGGCGCGCGTGCGTTCCAGGCTCTCACCGCCGAGATCGCGCGTCGCGGTACCAGCCTCCGCCTTGCGGCGGCGCCCGTCTATCAGCACTTCGCGATCGTGATCGACGGCGCGCTTGCCACCGTTCCGCTCCTCAACTACGACGAGTACCCCGACGGGGTCGTGGCCTCGTCAGGCATCCAGATCGATGGCGACTTCTCCCAGGCTCGAGCCACCCAACTGGCCGCGCTGCTGCGCTTGCGGACGCTCCCGTTGCGGGCCACGATCGTGCCGGGATAGCGGTGTTGTCAGCTGGTCTGGTGGCGTGGGATGAGCAGCCCGCGATCGAACGCCTCGGCGACCGCGGCGGCCCGATCGTTGACTCCGAGCTTTGAGTAGATGTGGATGAGGTGGCTCTTGACGGTCGCCTCGGAGATGAACAGCCGCTTCGCCGCCTCTCGGTTGGAGGCGCCGCGTGCCACCAGTTCGAGCACCTCGAGCTCGCGCGCCGAGATCGGCTCCGCCGTCGGGCTGGAGCCGGCCCCGGGGGTGCGGAGCTGACCGACGAGCCGGGTCGCGACCGCGGGCGCGAGGACCGCGTCGCCCGAGGCGGCGGCCCGGACCGCGCGGAACAGCTCGGCGGGCGGCGCGTCCTTGAGCAGGTAACCGGTCGCGCCGGCCTCGATCGCCGACAGCACGTCGGAGTCGGTGTCGTAAGTGGTGAGCACGAGCACCCGCGCCGAGGACTCGGCCGCGGTCAGTGCGGAGATCGCCGCCACGCCGTCCATGGTCGGCATCCGCAGGTCCATCAGGATCACGTCCGGGGCGAGCGCGCCCGCCCGGCGGACGGCTTCGGCG
>DATJTS010000022.1:0-8298 GCA_035503035.1 Solirubrobacteraceae bacterium | reverse complement strand
TTGACCCCGACCGGGTGGCCGGAGCGGTCGTGCTCGTCGAGCATCACCACCTCCAGGTGGCCGATGTCCGCGTGCGCGGGGACGTGGTAGCTCGCCAGGTCGTGGTTGGCGAAGTCACCGGGCACCGGATCGATCTCGGTGCGCTCGAGCAGCGCCTGACCGTGGGCCATGATCATCCCGCCGTAGAACTGGGAGCGCGCGGTGCGGGCGTTGACGATCGTCCCGGCCGCGAACACACCGAGCATCCGCCGCACGCGCACCTCACCGGTGCGGGCGTCGACGGCGACCTCGGCGAAGCCGGCGCCGAACGTGTGGCGAGCGAGCTCGCCCGCGGCCTGGACCGCCTCGGCGGAGTCGGCCCGCACCTCGAGTCCCTCCGGCGGGACCGGCTCACCCGCGGCGAGGCGCTCTGCCAGGTCACGGCAGGCCATGTCGACCGGCCAGCTCCACGACGAGGTCCCCATCGAGCCGCCGGCGATCATCGCCTGCCCGGTCGCGCTGTGGCCGATCGTCAGCGAGATCCGCTCACGCTCGACCCCGAGCGCGTCAGCGGCGACCTGCAACAGCACGGTGCGCGCGCCGGTGCCGATGTCCGAGGCGGCGATGCCCACCTCGAAGCGCCCGTCGGGCAGCGCGCGGGCGCGGGCGGTCGATCCGAAGCGATAGTCGGGATGGTGGGCGGCGGCGACGCCGGTACCGACGATCCAGCGGCCGTCGCGGCGGGGCCGGGCCTCCTCGCCGGCGCGCGCCCCGCGCGGGATCCAGCCGAAGCGCTCGGCGCCCACCTCCAGGGCCTCCACCAGCGAGCGGCTGGAGAACGGCCGTCCGCTCCACGGCTCCACGTCGGTGTCGTTGACGATCCGCAGCGCCACCGGGTCGACGGCGAGACGCTCGGCGAGCTCATCGACCGCGACCTCCATCGCGAACATCCCCGAGGCGTGTCCGGGGCCGCGCATGAAGCCCGGGGTCGGGACATCGAGCCGCACCACCCGGTGCACGACGCGGCGAGTCGGGGCCGCGTAGACGATCCGGGTCGAGGCACCGATCTGGTCGACGTACTCGTGGATGCGCGAGGTCTGGGTGATCGCCTCGTGGTCGATCGCGGTGAATCGGCCCGCGTCGTCCGCGCCCAGCCGCACACGCTGGATCGACGGCGGCCGGTAGGAGACCAGGGCGAACATCTGCTGGCGGGTGAGTGCGAGCTTGACCGGCCGCCCGACGGCCTTGGCCGCCATCGCCGCGAGCACCGCTGTGGGCCGCGCCATCGTCGCCTTGGAGCCGAAGCCCCCGCCGATGTACTCGGCGACCACCCGGACCTGCTCGGGCGCCAGGCCGAACAGCTCGGCGACCGCGCCGGAGGTGGCGTACGGGCCCTGGTCGGCGTTGTAGAGCGTCAGCCCGTCGTGCTCCCAGACGGCGGTGCATGCGTGGGGCTCCATCGGGTTGTGGTGCTCTGTCGCGGTCACATAGGTCTCGTCGACGACCGTCGCCGAGCCGGCGAGCGCCGCCTCCACATCGCCGTCGGACCACTCTCCGGGCACGCCCGCGTTGGCCATCTCTGGCACGTACAGCTCCGGATGATCGGCGCGGAGCTCGACGTCGTGAGGTGCCGTCTCGTACTCGATCTCGACCAGCGCGGCTGCCTCGCGCGCGGACTCGAGCGTCGTGGCGATCACCGCGGCGACGATCTGGCCGTGGTAGAAGACCTCGCCGCTCTGCAGCACGAGCAGTTCGGCGTGGGTGCCCTCGGGTCGCTGCAACCGCGGCGCGGACTCGGGATCGAGCACCGCCAGCACGCCGGGCTCGGCCAGCGCCCGCTGGGGATCGACCGCCAGCACGCGGCCACGCGCGACCGTCGACTGGACCGGAACCACGTAGGCGAGATCGGGCAGACGGCGCTCAAACGAGTAGCGCGCCTCGCCGGTGACCTTGTCGACGCCGTCGGCCCGCTCGATCCCGGCGCCGACGACCGGTGTCCGAGTCGCGCTCATGGCCAGAGCAGGTCCGAGACGACGGCGGCGGCGGTGTCGGCCGCGAGCTCCGCCTTGAACGCGTTGTCCGGGAGCGGCCGCGCGCGGTCGAACTCGGACAGCACGGCCGCGCGGACCGCATCGGCGGCCGGGTCGGGCCGGGCGCCCGCCAGCAGCGCCTCGGCCTTGCGGGCACGCCACGGGCGGGAGGCGACGCCGCCGAGCGCGACCCGCACCTCGCGCAGCCGGCCGTCCTCGTCGGCGACGACGAGCGCGGCGACCGACACCAGTGCGAACGCGTAGGACCAGCGGTCTCGCACCTTGCGATAGGCCATGCGCGCCCCGACCGGCGGGGCGGGCAGCTCGACGGCGATGATCAGGTCGCCCGGTTGCAGCGTGGTGTCGTGGCTCGGGTCGTCGCCCGGCTCGCGGTAGAGCGAATCGAGCGACTGGGGCACCTCGGCCGTGCCGTCGGCCCGCTGCACGAGCACGCGGGCATCGAGCGCCGCAAGCGCCACGGCCATGTCGGAGGGGTGCGACGCGACGCATTCCTCGCTGGTCCCGAGCAACGCCAGATCGCGATGCGCGCCCTGGAGCGCCGAGCATCCGCTCCCCGGCTCGCGCTTGTTGCACGGCTTGCTCGTGTCCTGGAAGTACACGCAGCGGGTGCGCTGCAGCAGGTTGCCGGCGGTCGTCGCCATGTTGCGCAGCTGGCCGGAGGCGCCGGCGAGCAGCGACTGGCTGAGCATCGGGAAGCGTTCCCGGATCCCCGGGTCGGCGGCGAGCGCCGAGTTGCGCACGGTGGCCCCGATCAGCACCGATCCGTCGGCCCGATGCTCGATCGCGTCCAGGCCGAGCCCGGTGATATCGATCAGCCGGTCCGGGCGATGGACGCCGAGCTTCATCAGGTCGACGAGGTTCGTGCCGCCGGCGAGGAACATCGTGTCCGGCTCGGAGGCGACCGCGCGCTGTGCAGCGCGCGGGTCGGCGGCCCGCTCGTAGGAGAGCGCCCTCATGCGCGGCTCGGGTCGCCGGAGCGGTCGGCGGCGTCGCGCGCGGGCGCGCCCGCCGCTGCGAGGATCGCGTCGACGATGCCGACGTAGGCGCCGCAGCGGCACAGGTTCCCGCTCATCCGCTCGGCGACCTCCTCGGGGTCGAGCGCATCCGCGCCCGCCAGGCCGGCGTGCAGATCGGATGTGACCCGGCTTGGCCAGCCCCGCTGCGCCTCCCCGAGCATCCCGACCGCGGAGCAGATCTGACCGGGGGTGCAGTAGCCGCACTGAAGACCGTCGTGGTCCAGGAACGCACGCTGGACGGGGTGAAGCTCACGCTCGGACGGATCGTCGCCGGACGCCTGGCCGAGCTCGGCGATCCCCTCGATCGTCCTCACCTCGTGTCCGTCGGCCATCACCGCCAGCAGCAGGCAGCTGTTGACGCGCTCGCCGTCGAGCAGCACCGTGCAGGCGCCGCACTGGCCATGGTCGCACCCCTTCTTGGTCCCGGTGAGGTCGAGGTGTTCGCGCAGCGCGTCGAGCAGCGTGGTGCGATTGTCGAGCTCCAACGTGCGCTCGTCGCCGTTGACGCTGAGCGTCACCTGGCTCCAGATAGGTCGGTCGGTCACTGGCGTCCTGTCCACTCGTCCTTGAGCGCAACATAGCGTGACCGGAGGGGCCCTCCGGGTGGCCTCGGGCCGGCCTGCCTGGCCGCGAGGCCCGTCAGGCGGTGATCGTGACCGTCGCGGTCACCGCCTGCCCCGTCTGGCCACCGGCCGTCGGGACGAGCCGCAGCGCATAGGTCCCCGGCGCCAGCGCATGGCCACCGAGCTCCGCCAGGACGTGAACGGTGTGCGTTCCGGCGGCGAGATGGAGCGTCACGTGCCCGCTCACGCGCTTGGTGCGGATGCAGCGGCGATCGTGTCGGTTCTTGTGGGTCGGCGCCTGGCAACGGAGCACCATGCCATGGCGCACCTCGCGACCGGGACGCTCACGCGTCGCGGTGAGTCGCACGGTGGCGTCGACGGAGAGGTGTGAGCGCACGGCCAGGTCCACCGCGCGCACGCAGTGGTGGTGGTCGCGGTTGCGGTCGGTGATCGCCTCGCAGCGGTGCCCCACCCTGCGGCCGGCGGCAGAGACGCGACGCGGCGAGACCCGCAGGCCGCTGAGCCGTGGCGCCGGCGGCGCGGTCGTGGAGACGGTGATGGCGAGCGAGGCGCTCGCGTTCTGAGCCGGCGGGCCGGTATCGGAGACCCCGACGATGAACGAGGCACTCTGGACGAAGCGCGGCGTGCCGGAGATCACACCGGTCGCGGGGTTGAGGGTCAGCCCGATCGGCAGCGTGCCCGAGGTCACGGACCAGGTCGCGGCGCCGGCGCCGCCACTGGATGTCAGCTGCGTCGTATACGGATGACCGATCTGCGCCTGCGGCAGCGTGGCGCTCGAGACCGTGAGCGCCGGCACCGAGTTCGCCACCATCGGAATCTGCGCTCCGCTCGTCGTCTGGTAATCGCCGACGCCCTGGCACTGTTGTACCGCCGGGCAGCTGAGCGAGGACAGGGTGGCCACGCTCGAGGTGGCCGGCGCGGAGTCGCCCGGTGCGGCGAGCACGAGCGGCGCCGACCAATCCCCGCCGGCTTCGACTGCAGTCATCGGGGCCGCATCGGGCTGAGTGGGAGTTCCGGCGGTCGGGAATCCGCCGCCCGCGGCGCAGTCCCCCGGGTCCGCGCACGCGATCGCATCAAGCCCGAGATCGGTGCTGGTGGTGAGAAAGCCCGCGCTGCCCGTCGGATAGGGCAGGCCGACCTCGGTGAAGCTGCCGCCCGAGTCGACGAGCGCGAATCCGGCGGCCCCGGCGACGGTGTTGTCGTTGCCGACCGCGGTGCACTGGCCGACCGCCGCGCAGTCGATCGCGCCGAGCGAGATCACCTGGTTGGAGTCGCCGAGGTCACCCGGGAGCGGCCCGAGTGTCACGCCGGTCTGCCAGTGCCCGTTGCTCTCGGCGATGATCAGCGGCAGTTGCGGCCCCGTGGCGGGGTAGTCGGTTCCCCCGACGACGCAGTTACCCACGGCCGGGCAGCTCACCGACAAAGAGGTCGGCTCGGTCAGCAGGTCGCCGGAGGGCAGAGACGGCAGCGTGGGCTTGGACCACGTTCCGGTCGTCTCGGTGGCGATCGTCGGCTCGACCAGCCCTTTGCCGATGGTGCTCGTGCCCACAGCGACGCAGTTGCCGACGCTCGCGCAGGAGATCGAGTCGAGCACGCCGCCTCCGGTGACCTCGCCCGACACCGACGGCAGCGTGGTGCCGGTCTGCCAGAACCCGCCCGATTGGGTGACGATCAGCGTGCCGTTGCCCGACCCGCGATAGGAGCCGACCGCGACGCAGTACTCCACGGCCGCGCACGACACCGAGGTGATCGTCGCCGACTCGTTCTTGGCGGCTGTCATCGCGCCGGCGGGCAGCGCGACCGGCTGCGGCGCTTCCCAGGTGCCGTCCGCCTCGGTCTCGACCATCGCCTGACGCCCACCGGCTGAATTGCGGTAGCTGCCCCCTGCCGTGCACCAGCCAGGTGCGGTGCACGAGATCGAGGTCAAGCTCGCCGATTCTCCCGTCCCGACCGCGGCTCCTGCCGGGACGGCCGGCTGGGTCGCGGTGATGAACAGCGGCCCGGGCGCGGCGAGCGCGGTGGGGGCGAGCGCCAAGCAGGCGATCACGGCGACCGCGGCGGCGGTCAGAGGAGTCATGCGCCGGTTCAGAAGCGTCATCACAGCCTTCACATCCATCCTTCCAGGTCACATCGTCCGGCGGCTCGGCGGTTGTTGCGACGGGTCGCCCACCGAGCGCGCGCACGCGCGATCTAACGTCATCGAGGGCACAGCTACTTCCCTTATCGACGCGAGCGAGGAGATTCCTTAGGCCATGACCACGACCGCAGCGCGACTGCTTGACAACTACATCGGGGGAGCCTGGACGGCGCCGAGCGCCGCGACCGGCGAACTGGATGTGATCAACCCTGCCTCGGCGGAGGTTCTGGCGCGCGTTCCGCTGTCGGGCGCGGCCGACCTGGACGCCGCGGTGACCGCGGCCCGAGCGGCCTTGCCGGAGTGGCGCGCGGTCTCGACGATCGCCCGGGCGCGGAAGCTGTTCGAGCTGCGCGAGCGACTGTCCGCGCGGCACGAGGACCTCGCCCGGTCGGTGACCGCCGAGATGGGCAAGACGATCGCCGACGCCCGGGCCGAGGTGGCGCGGATGATCGAGATGGTCGAGGCCGCCTGCGCGATCCCGACCACGATGCAGGGCCGGATCCTGGAGGACGTCAGCCGCAACATCGACGCCGAGACGATCCGCCAGCCGGTCGGCGTGTGCGCGGCGATCGCGCCGTTCAACTTCCCCGCGATGGTCCCGTTCTGGTTCTTGCCGTTCGCGATCGCGTGCGGCAACACGTTCATCCTCAAGCCGTCCGAGCAGGTGCCGCTCACCCAGCAGATCGCCTACGAGGAGCTCGACGCGCTCGGGCTGCCGGCCGGCGTGGTCAACCTGGTCAACGGCGGCCGTGAGATCGTCGAGGGGATCCTGTCGCACCCGGGGATCGACGCGGTCTCGTTCGTGGGATCCGCACCGGTGGCGAAGATCGTCTACGAGGGCGCGGCCAAGCACGGCAAGCGCGTCCAGGCGCTCGGCGGCGCCAAGAACCACATGGTGGTCATGCCCGACGCGGTGATCGACCAGACGGTCGACGGGCTGATCGGCTCGGCGTTCGGCGCCGCCGGCCAGCGCTGCATGGCCGGCTCGGTCGTGGTCACCGTCGGCGACGCCCACGAGCAGCTGATGGGACCGCTGGTCGAGGCGACGCGCGCATTGACCGTCGGGGACGGGATCGTGGAGAGCTCCGACGTCGGACCGGTCATCTCGTGCAGCTCGCGTGACCGGATCGCGGGTTGGATCGAGAACGGCGAGGCGGCCGGCGCCAAGGTCGTGCTCGACGGCCGCGACGTTGCCGCTGAGGGCAGCGGTCTGAACCCCGAGGGCGCCTATCTCGGCCCGACGATCCTCGACGAGGTCCGCCCGGAGATGGAGATCGCCCAGGAGGAGGTGTTCGGGCCGGTGCTGTGCGTGATCCGCGCCGAGTCACTGGACGAGGCGATCGAGATCGTCAACTCCTCGCGGTTCGGCAACGGCACCTCGATCTTCACCGAGTCCGGCGCGTCGGTGCGCCGCTACCGCCACGAGGTCCAGGCCGGGATGATCGGCGTCAACATCGGCGTCGCCGCCCCGGTCGCGTTCTTCCCGTTCAGCGGCTGGAAGGACTCGTTCTTCGGCGACACCCATGCTCACGGCACCGACGGGGTCGACTTCTACACCCGCAAGAAGACCGTCACCACCCGCTACTTCTCAAGCGGCCAGGGGTCGGGCGCCTACTTCGTCGAGCGCTGAGCGAGGCGGGCGGCGGGGCGGCATAGGCTCGAAGCCGTGCCCGACCTCGTCGCCCCTGTCCTCGATGGCCACGCGTTCTTCGCCGGCGAGCAGCCCGCGCTGCATGGCGACGGCCTCGTCCTGCGCCCTTGGCATGAGTCCGACTGGACGACGCTTGTGCGCGCCTATACGGACCCGGCAATCCAGCGCTGGCACAGCCGCACGCTCGATGAGCACGAGGCCCGAGGCTGGGCGGCGGATCACGCGCGCCGCTGGCGCGAACGACGCGCCGTCGACTGGGCGATCGCCGAGGCCGGCGGCAGGGTGCTCGGACGGCTCGGGCTTCGGCGCCTGGAGCTGGAGATCGGGCTCGGCGAGGTCGTCTACTGGGTGCTGCCCGATGCGCGCGGTGGACGCGTCACCACCCGCGCGCTGGCGGTGCTGTGCGGGTGGGCGTTCGAGCGCCAGGGGTTGCATCGGCTCGAGCTCGCGCACGCCGTCGCCAACGAGCCGTCCTGCCGCGTCGCCGAGCGCTGGCTCCGCGCTGGAGGGCGTCAAGCGCGCGGAGCTGCCCCATCCCGGCGGCTGGGACGACACCCATCTGCACGCGCGGCTGGCCAGCGACCCTCCGCCGCCCGGCGAGCTCAGCGCGCGCTGAGCGTCCGCCGGCCGAGGCTCACACCGAGCGACGCGTAGGAGCGGAACAGGTGGTCCTGCGCGTCGGCGAGGACCGCGTCCAGCGCCGCCGCGAACCGGCGGATCTCGGACTCGGAGATGACGAGCGGCGGCAGCGCCTTGATCACGTTCATGTGATGGCCCGCGACCTGGGTGAGGATCCGGTGCTCGTGGAACAGCGGGACGGTCACCATCTGGGCGAACATGCCCGGCTGGCGGCGCTCGATCGCCTCCCACAGCTTGCGCG
>DATJTS010000021.1:0-57985 GCA_035503035.1 Solirubrobacteraceae bacterium | reverse complement strand
CGGTGGCCTTCCTCGGCGAACGCCACCGCGAGGTTCAGCGTGGTCGTCGTCTTGGCGACGCCGCCCTTCTGATTGGCGAGTGCGATCACCTTCATGTCTGGATCGGCCTTTCGATGGGTCGAGGACTCATACGCGCCCTGTATTCGCAGGTTCCGGGAGAAATCCTTCGGGTGGGCGGGGTTCGATGGAGCACTAAGGTTCCGGAGCGCCGTGCCCGGACTGCTCGACCGACGCCTGATCTTCGTCACCGGGAAGGGCGGCGTCGGGAAGTCGACGGTCGCGACCGCGCTGGGCCTGCACGCGGCGCGCCGCGGACGGCGGACGATCGTCGCCGAGCTCGCCAGCCAGGAAGGCGTCCGGCGGGCGTTTGCGCAGTCCGGCGACACCTTCGAGGAGGTCGAACTGGCCGATGGCCTGTTCACGATCTCGATCGACCCCGAATCGGCAATGGAGGAGTACCTGCGGGTCAAGACCGGGGCGCTCGGCCAGGCGCTCGGCGCCAGCCGCCTGTTCCAGGCCTTTGCGATGGCCACCCCGGGGATGCGGGAGCTGCTCAGCGTCGGCAAGGTGTATGAGCTCGCGCAGTTCACCCGCCGCACCGGAGGCGCCGACCCCTACGACCTCGTGATCGTCGACTCGCCGGCCGCCGGACACGGGATCGGCATCCTGCGCACGCCCCGCACGTTCGCGGAGATCGCGCGCGTCGGGCCGATCGCCGGCACCGCGCAGCGGATCGCCGCGACCATCGCCGACCCGGACTTCACCGCGGTCGTCGCCGTGTGCATCGCCGAGGAGATGCCCGTCAACGAGACCCTCTGGCTGCGCGATCAGCTGCGCACCGACGACCTCGAGCTCGCCGCCGTCTTCACCAACGCTCTGCTGCCCGATCGTTTCACCGACAGGGAGGCGCGCCGGCTGAAGGCCGCTCACGGACGAACCCGGACCGGCGCGGACGGCGCCCTTGGCGCCGCGCTCTCCGAACACGCGCGCGCCGCGGCCCAGCGCGAGGAGCTCGCACGCTTGCGGGAGGGCCTCGGCTCCGACGTGCCCGGTGTCGAGCTGCCGTTCCTGTACAACGAGATTGTCGGAGTTCCTGAGCTGGAACGCCTTGCGAGCGCCCTGGAGCACGTCACGTGAGTGATGGCGGGATCGAAGCGCTGCTCGACGGTGCGCGCGTGTGCGTGTGCGGCGGCTCGGGAGGTGTCGGCAAGACGACGACCGCCGCGGCGATCGCGCTCGGGATGGCCGCCGCCGGGGCGCGGGTCGCCGTGGTCACCATCGATCCCGCGCGGCGGCTGGCGAACGCGCTCGGCCTCGACGAGCTCGAGAATGAGCCCCGCCGCGTCGAGCCGGC
The DNA here is from genome assembly GCA_035503035.1 of Solirubrobacteraceae bacterium. Taxonomy (GTDB): domain Bacteria; phylum Actinomycetota; class Thermoleophilia; order Solirubrobacterales; family Solirubrobacteraceae; genus Palsa-465. Next base: position 56,631 of record DATJTS010000021.1, on the reverse strand, counting down.
CCGGCTCGGGGAGGACGCCGGCGGCGAACTGTGGGCGATGATGCTCGACCCCAAGCGGACGTTCGACGAGCTGATCGAGCGTCTCGCGCCCACTCCCGAGCGTGCCGAGGAGATCAAGCGCAACCGGATCTACCGCGAGCTGTCCAGCGCGGTCTCCGGCTCGCAGGAGTTCACCGCGATCGCCAAGCTCCACGAGCTCGCACAGGAGGGTGACTTCGACCTCCTGGTGCTCGACACCCCGCCCTCGCGCAACGCGCTCGACTTCCTGGAGGCCCCGGGCAGGCTCACCTCGTTTCTCGAGGGCTCGGCGATGCGCACGCTGATCCGCCCGACGGGGATCGGCATGCGCGTGCTCGGCCGGGGCGCCTCCCCGCTGCTCAGCGCGCTGCGGCGGGTGACGGGCCTGGACCTGCTCAGCGACCTCTCGACGTTCTTCGGTCTGCTCGGCGACATGACCGAGGACTTCCATCGGCGCGCGGCCGACGTCGAACGGCTCCTCCACGCCCCGACCACCGAGTTCCTGCTCGTCACGGCGGCCTCCGGGACCGCGATCGAGGAGGCGATCTGGTTCCGGCGCACCCTCGACCAGGCCGGTCTGCAGTTCGCCGGTGCGGTCGTCAACCGCGTGCATCCCGACCGACTCGCCGGGGTGGGTGCCGACGAGACGCTCGACGCGCTCGCGGACGCCCTCGGCGCGGATCTCGCCGAACGGGTCGCCGCGGCACTCGAAGACGATCAGGTCCTCGCGCGACGCGACCGGCGCAACCTCGACCGGCTCGCCGAAGAGCTCGGTGGCGCCGACGGCCCCCCGATCCTCCGCGTCCCCCAGCTCGACGGCGACGTGCACGACGTCGCCGGCCTGCAGCACGTGCGGGCATTTCTGTTCGCCTCGGAGATCGAACGCGAGCGGATGATCTCAGAGCTCGCCGGTTGACTCCGCGGTCGCACGCAGGCGGACCGGCTCCTCGGCGCCGCCCGACCACTGTGCCCAGCTGAGCACGACCGCCTGCCAGCCCTCGGCGCTGACCGCCACCTCTCTCGCCCCGATCATCTCCAGCCGGCCGCGATGCAGCATCTCCCACACGGCCTGCTCGGCGAGCGACAGCTGCTCGGACGCGCGCCACCCGGGCTGTGCCGCCGCAGCGAGTGCGATCGCATCCGGCAGCCCGATCCCGTCACCACCGGCCGCGACCTCGCCGATCGCCGTCTGCAGCGCCACGACCTCGGGGCGGGCATCCGCCCCGCGATGGATCTCGGCGAGCACCGCCGCGGTCACGTCCCTTCCTCGCCGGGTGACCTCGCCCCAGCCCCGGCCGAGCCCGCGGTCGCCAGCTGCCAGCTCCTCGCCCTCGAACACGGTCAGCTTGGTCTTGTCTGACGGCCAGCGGCGGTCGTCGTACTCGATCGGGTCACCCGCGACGAACGGCCCCACGAAGCGGGTGTCCAGAGTCGCTCGGTCCAGGTTGAACGCGCGGGTCACGTGCGGGAACGCCTTGAGCTCAACGTGGTAGCGGGGCTCCGCGCCGGTCATCCAGCCGAGAGTATCGGCGAGCCGGTTGCGGCCCCGGACGCAGAACGAGCGGGCCGTGGCCCGCTCGACTGCAGATCGCGCTCCCCCTGACTACTTGGGAGCCCCAGGACTTACTGTGTTGTGCCTGGCGGGCATAACACTCCCAGCCTCACGTGGAGGCCGAGTGGGGAGCGGTCCGCCGACCAGTTTACCGCGACACCTCCTCAGCGGCCTCCTCGAGAAGTTCGTCGGCGACTCCGCGGAGGTCTCCGTCGAGATGGCCGCAGAGCGCGTCACGAAGCATCGCGCGCAGGTGGGCGGCGAGCTCCTCGACGAGCGCCTCGACCGACTCGCCGCGCTCGCCTCCGTACAGGACGCGTCCGCCGTCTGGTGCCATCCCGGTGATGACCGCCCGCTCGAGATCGATCGCTCGCGCGACCCGCCTGGCGAGCGCCGCCCGCTGCTCGGGCTGGGCGCAGATCACGGCGAGCCGCTGGGCGAGCCGTCCGCTCTGCGGTCCCTCTGGCTCCAGCAGCGCCCGCAGCGCGAGGAGATGATCGGTGAGCGCCTCCAGCGGTGCGGCCCGCTCGCATCCCATCTCGAAGCGCGCGAGTGCCCAGGCGAGCTCGCCACCACCCGCCGCGCCGCCGCGCCGCCCGACCAACCGCCAGAACGCCCGAAGCTCCTCCTCCTGCCCGGCAGGCACGATCGTCAACAGCCGCATTCCCCCCATGCGGCCGCTCGCACCGGTCGGGACGGTGCGCCAGCGGCCGCCGCTCGCGCGCGTCCAGGCGAGCGGGCCGAGCGCGTAGGTCCCGCGCTCGAACAGGCGCAGCGCGCTGAGCAGCCGCCGGAAACGCGTCCGCGCGAGTCCGACCGCGCCGCTGCGTCCCTCGTCCTGCACCACCAGCACCGCGAGCACGCTCGGCTCCTCTCCCCCTTCGGCCCACACCGCCTCCAGCGGCGCGTCGCCGAGCGCGTCGCCGCGGATCAACGACAGCCCGTCGCCCAGCGTGAGCTCGGTCGTCTCATGGTCTAGGGCGATCCCGAGCACCGGTGCGATCACGGTCACCGCCGCGCGCTCGGGATAGACGGTCCGCTCAAGCTCCGCGTACGCGGTCTCGAAGTGCGCGGGCTCAAAGCCGAAGTCGCTGCGTTCGGCGTACATCGCGCACAGGAAGAGCTCGAGTGCGACCGTGGCGCGCCCGACCCGGTCGCCCGGGATGCGGACCTCGCCGTGAGCGGAGAGATAGAGGTCGACCGTCTCGCACTCCGCGAGCAGCTGCGCGGCCGGCGCGTGGCTCGGCAGCGTGGCGAGCGACCCGCGGCGCTCCCGGATGAAGGGCGCCGTCAGCGGCCGGTAGCAGTAGAGCTGCGCGCCGCCGTGCCCGCCCTCTTCGCAGAGCTCGAAACCCATCTCGTCCCCCGCCGCCAGGCGAGTGGAAAGCAATCCGCTGGCCTCCACGGTGAAGGTCTCCAGCCGGCGGTGCAGGGCGGGGTTGCGCACGCGCCACGTTTCGTCGGCGCCGCGCGCCCTCCTCTACCTGGTCGGCGGCTTGCGGCGGTCAGGCAGCGACGGGCGCGCCGGTGGCGAGCTCGATGTCGTCGGCGCAGTCCGCCGACAGCCAGGTCTTGCCGTAGGTCCGCATGTCCTCGATCAGCGGGACGAGCGCGCGACCCTTATCGGTGAGCACGTACTCGACGCGCGGCGGCACCTCGGGGAAGGTCTGGCGCTCGACGATGCCCTCCTCCTCCAGCGCGCGCAGGCGCAACGAGAGGGTGCGTGGGCTGATCCCGGCAAGCGAGCGCTCCAGCTCACAGAAGCGGGACCGACCTTCCGCGAGGTCTCGGATCACCAGCAGCGTCCACTTTCCGCACACGATCTCCGCGGTGCGGCAGACGGGACATGTGTCGCCAGAACTCATGGTTGATGAGATTTTAGCGCAATGCTTCACCAACTGAAGTGAAGCCCACCCGCCCGGTGCCGTTGCGACACCGGGCGGATGCAATTCAGCTGCGCTGCGCGAGGCCTCAGGCGGTCGCGCTCTCCCGGCTGGCGCCAGGGTGCCGGACCTCGAACTCGCCGGTCTCCTCGCCGAGGAATCGCTGGATCGCCGCCATGCCGCCACGCACGATCCCACCCTCGAAGCCCGCGGACTCGTTGATGTGGGGGAACGGCTCAGCGGGCACGTCGAGGTCCAGGAACTCGCAGAGCGGCTCCCAGCCGTCGGTGATCCGCCAGACGAGCAGTCGGTCGGCCGGCACCGTGGAGACGACCTCCTCGGTGTGCCGCTCACACGCCTTGGCCATGTCATCAAACGACATCGTCGGCCCCGCCAGACCCTTCGTCTCCCACATGCTCGACATCATGTCGATGTAGTCGCGCCAGCGCGGGTCGACATCGCAGTGCACCTGGGTGATGTGGCGCAGGAGCCCGCTGCCGTAGAGCATGCCGGCGATGGTGTTCTCCATCGACCGTGCCCACGACTCTCCGTCGCGGATGCTGAGCAGCACCTTGGCGTCGGGGTACATGTCCATCAACTCGCGCCAGTAGTACGAGCCGGGCCAGTCGATCACCGACTCGCAGTCGTCGACGATGTCGCGCAGCGCCTCGGTGTCCTCGAGCGCGGCGCGCCAGCGTGGCACCTCGTCGAGGTCGGCGAAGACGTTTTGCATGTGGTAACACGGGGTCACCCCGAGGACGTCCATCGCGAGCTTCTGCGATGACGTCGCGGTGCGGGGTAGACCGGCTCCGATGAGCTTCATTGAGATGTCCCGTTCTGTCGGTGGCCGGGGGCGCCGGCCAGGGGTTTGAGAGCAGGGCGAGCGCCGGTCATACGACCTGCGATCGACCGAGCTCGTTTCCGGAGGAATCGAGTGCGACGACCTGGAAGGACGGGCCAACCGCGTTCACCGCGATCGCCGTCTCGAAGCCCGTCCAGATCTGTTCGCCGACCGGTTCAAGTTGGGACGAGCTCGCTCCGCCGAGGACCTCCCACTTCGCGACCTCGGTGGCACCGTTCCAGCTGACACGAATCACGAATCCGCCCGAGGGGTTCTGCTTGGCCACGACCGACGGTTGGCCGGTTGGCTTGCCGACCCAGTCGACGGTGAACGCACGGTATGACCGGACTCCGATCGGCAGCTGGCCGTCGAGCAGCATTCCGCCGCCCGAGTCGAACTCCGAGAAGTACGGCTGATCACCCCAGCCGACGAACACGCGCCCGTCGTCGAGACGCGTCACGCTGCCGAGAGCCGGAGAGACGAACGCGGCGGGGTGCAGGAAGTCCTGCTCGAGACTGACGGTCTTGGCCGACTCGTCGACGTTGAGCATGAGGCCACGCGAACGGGTCTCAGAGCTGTTAGCGCCGTTGTCAAACACGCTGTAGAGCGTGTCGCTCCATGCTCGGCCGTCGTGCTGCCAATGGAACTGAGCGTTGCTGTTGCTGAAGCTGAAATCAGACTTCTTGCCGCCGAGCCGCCACATGATGTCGCCCGTCTGACGATCGACCTTGTACAGCGCACTCGTGTTGCGTCCCGAGATCAGCAGGTTGCCATCAGTTGTCTCGCCCACCGAGTTGATGTGGAAGTAGTCCAGGACGGTGTTGGCGGCAGGCTTACCCATCCAGGTTTCGTCAACGCCAACGTGATCGATGCTTGACCATTCGAACAGCACCTTGCCGGTGGACAATTCGACCTCCTGCGCGTACCCGGTGTACACCTGACCTTTGGAGGAGCCTCCAATCGAGGAGAGGTCCGCGCCCACCTGCTTGTATGCGGTGAGGAGCACCGTCCCGCGCGAGGTGACGTTCAGCTCGTGCAGGTCGGTCTGGAGCCCGTTCCCGGTGCGAATCTGCTGAATGGGGGCATAGTTCGAGCCGACCGCGATGCCGGAGCCGTCGCCGTGCGAGCTGTCGAGCTCGCCCGACCACCAGGTGAGCGCGGGCTGTCCCTGAACGGTGAAGGTGTTCAGATCAAACGGCTTGAGTGCGCTCGGAACCGGGTGGAACCAGACCATCCGCCCTTGGCGGTCGACCATCATCAGGCCCTGTTGGATCGCGTCGGTCGGGATGACGTTGTTGACCGACAGCAGGACGTAGGTCGGTGACGTGTCCGTGGTGGAGAAATGCGTCACCTTGACCGTGGGCGGCTTGAGATCGGGCCTCGTGACGAAGCTCTGGACCTCTGCCGAGGTCACGCCGGTGGTCGTCGGGTTGGGGTGCTCGACCTCCCGCTGCAGCTCACGTTCAGCCGCCGAGCTGCGCTCCGTGGGATGCAGCTCGTACCCGACGAGCCCGGCAGCGGACAGACCCAGCGACCCGGCAACCGCGCGACGCATCCACTGGCGGCGCGTCACCCCGGTGCGTCGGCGCGGCGGCGGCATGCGCCTGGCGGGGCGAGGTTCGGGCAGCTCGCGGAGCGGGACCTCGTCCTCGTTCAGCTCGAGCTGGCTGAACTCCTGGGTCGGGTCGTCGTACTCCTCCGAGACCGACGTCGTGTCAGCGAATGCGTCGTCGAACGAGACCTCGTCCTCGGCGTCGCCCCAGGGATGTTGGCCGGTCGTACTACTCATGATGATGCTCAGTCTTGACGGAACCGTGTCGAGTCTTCATCAACTCGCTCCGATCGTGGCGGATGTTCCCAGCACCCTTCCCGAAGCGCTCAGTGCCTGAACCTCGATCTGACCGCCGCCGCCACCCAACGGAATCGTCGTTTCGAAACCGTGGCGCGGCGCAGTCGCGAGCGTTGCCCCGGAGGCGCTCTTCACGCGCCAGTGGGTCACCTGGGTGGCGCCGTTCCAACTGACGTAGGCGTCGGTCTTCCCATTGGTGCGACGCACCGCGACGCTCGGTTTGGTGAGGGGCTTGCCAACCCATTTCTGCAGGTAGGACCGGTAGCTCATGTCGGGCGCCGGGAACGCGCCGTCGAAGATGATGTCGCCCTTCTTGTTGAACTCGGTGAGGTAGGGCACCTCGCCCCAGCCGACGAAGGTGTCACCGCCCGGCATCTGCTCGACGTTGCCCATGTACTCCGAGTGGAACGTGACGCCGTGGCTGTAGGTCGCGAGCTGGGTGACGGTGTGGGTCGCCGGGTCGAGCTTGAGCTTCAGGCCGCGGGTCGGCCCGTTGGGCGCCAGGTAGACGCCGGCGCCGGTGATGTCACAGCAGTTGTCATCGAACATCGTGAGCACGTCGCCGTGGTGCAGCTGGGCGTCGTGCTGCCAGGCGAACCGATCGGCGGACGGGATCGTGAAGTCCGAGTGCTTGCCGCCCAGTGTCCAGATCACCTTTCCGGTCTTCATCGACACCAGGTACAGCGCCGAGGTGTTCCGCATCGAGACGAGCATCTCGTCGTGCGGCTGCAGACTGATCGAGTTGATGTGGTACGCATCCCACGGGAAGCCGTTGGTGGGCGGCTGCACACGTGACTCGCGCGGGCTGATCTGCTTTGCCGCGTCCCAGGTCGCGACCAGCTTGCCGGTCCGCAGGTCGTAGACCTGGACCCCGGAGTCGACCATCACGCCGTCGTTGACCCCACCCACCGAGGACAGGTTGCGCGGCACGTTCTTGTTGACGGTCACGTAGGCGTAGTGCCCCTTGATGATCATCTCGTGCATGGTGATCACCCACCCGTCCTTGCCGGTGACGTGGGCGATCGTCTGGTAGTGCTGGTTGACGACGAGGTCCTCGCCGGAGTCGATCAGTCCGGTCGCGGTGACCTTGCCCTGCCACCAGGTGAGCACCGGCTTGCCGTCATAGCTCTGCTCGTGCAGGTTGTTGGCGACGTCCTGCGTCGGCACCGGACGGAACCACACCGGGTCCAGCGAGGAGTCCAGCATCAGCGGCCCGCTCTGGCCGACGATCGGCGGCTTGGTGACGTCGTAGAAGTTGGCCGTCATCACGTATCCACCCAGCTTGTGCTTCGTGTACAGCGCCAGCTTGGGCGGATGCAGCGACGGCGCGGAGACGAAGCTCCAGGTGTCGCCGCCCGCCACCCAGCGCCCGATCGGTGCCCCGTGGCTGCGCGGGACGCCGAACTCGAACCCGGCGAACAGGGCGAGCACGATCGCCGCGCCGCCGAGGACCCCAACAGGTCCACGGGCGCTGCGATGCACGGTCGAGGGGACGAACGCGAACGTGAGCGCGGCAGCGACGGCGCACAGCCCCGCGGCGATCAGGTAGCCGAGGCGGAAGCCGTCGGTCAGCGCCTGCTCGGTCCCGGTACCCGACCCGATCAGGTGACTGGTGTGCGCGGTGGCGATCGAGATCAGCACCGCCAGGCCCAGGCCGCCGCCGATCTGGCGGGCGGAGTTGACCAGGCCAGAGGCGAGGCCCGCGCGCTCGGGGTCGGCGGCCTGCGTGGCGGCGATCGTCGAGGGCACGATCGACAGGCCGATCCCCATCGTGGTGAGGATCGTCGGGATCATCACGTACTGGATCGCCGACCCGCCCGATCCGATCCGGCTGAGCGCGAGCAGGCCGCCGGTCATCAGCAGTAGCCCGGCGCCGAGCACGGGCTTCACCCCGGCGCGTCCGACCAGCTTGCCCGCCTGCGACGCGCAGGCGAAGATCACCAGCGCCGGCGCCAGGAAGACCAGGCCTGTCTCGACCGGCGAGAGGAAGAGCACCTGCTGCAGGTAGAGCGAGCCGATGTACCACATCGGGAAGAGCGCGGCGCTGAACAACAGCACGATCGCGTTGACGATCTTCAACGGACGGGTGAACGCCCGCGGGGGCACCAGCGGCGCGGCGGCGCGGCGCTCCAGCAGCGGGAAGAAGTTGAGCAGGATCGCGCCACCGATCAGCGGGATCAGCGCGGCGGCCGACCCCCACCCGTCGTTGCCGGCGTTCACCGCGCCGTAGGCCTCGACGAGCAGGCCGAACGTGAGCAGCACGGCGCCGGCCACATCGAAGCGCGGGCGCTGCGCGGCACGGCGGTCCGGGATCACCGACCACGCCACGGAGACGGCACACACTCCGATAGGCACGTTGATCAGCAGCACCCAGCGCCAGCTCAGGTACTGGGTGATGACGCCGCTCAGCAGCACACCGACGGCGCCACCGATCCCGTTCATCGAGCTCCACAGCGAGATCGCCCGGCGCCGGTCAGGGCCCTCCGCGAAGTTGGCGGTGATGATCCCGAGCGAGGAGGCTGCCATCAATGCCCCGCCGAAGCCCTGAATCGCACGTGCGAGGATGAGCACATCGCTCGTCGGCGCAAGCCCGCCGAGCAGCGAGGCGAGCGCGAACACGCCGAGCGCCGCCGCGAACGTCTTGCGCTGGCCGAACGTGTCGCCGAAGCGGCCGGCGAGCATCAGGAAGCCGCCGAACATGATCGCGTAGGCGTCGACGACCCAGTTCAGGTCGGCGGAGTTGAAATTCAGTCCCGCCTGGATCGACGGCAGCGCGACGTTGACGATCGACAGGTCGAGGATGACCATGAACTGCGCCAGGCAGCACACGCCCAGCAGCAGGCCCATGCGCGGCGCGCGGCGTGCCTCGGGCGGCGCGGGAATGGGGGCGGGCGGGGTCTGGGTCGTCATCGGGTGTTGCTACGCCGGAAAGGCCTCGCCGGAGCGCGTGGGCGCTTCGACGACTGACCCGGTCCGGCCGATCATCTTCAAGCTGGCGGAGCTCCGCTGTCGCTCGCGGGCGGGATCAATATCCGCCCGCGGTCGTCGACTTCACTTCCTTGCCCTTCGCGTTGATCAGGTACCAGACACCGCCATCGGAGGCGGTGCCGGCCGCCGAGGCGGCACTCCCGGCGTGGGTGTACAGCGCATGCTTGTCGTACAGCACCTGCGTGGTGCCATCGCTGCGCTTGAAGCTCGAGAGCAGCGAGGAGGACGCCCCGCTGCCGGCTTTCGGTGAACCGCTGACGGTCACCGGCTTCCACGCCTTGGCGCACGAGCCCGAGCACTTGCTCGAGCCCGAGGGATCGGTCGAGAGGATGTAGATCGGCTGGTCCGCTGCGGTCACCAGCACCGAGCCATAACCGTTGACCTTTCCGACCATCACCGTCCCCTTGCCACCGCTTGAGGACGATCCGCTCGATCCGCTCGATCCGCCGCTCGCCGAGGAGCCGCTGTTCGATGATCCGCCGCTCGAGCCGCACGCGGCCAGCACCGCGGCCCCGGCGAGGGCGCCCACGGTCGCGGTGACGCGCCGGGTGCGACGGCGCCGGGCCGTCACGGAGTTCTCGCAGTGTCTCGGGCGAATTCGCATTTCAGGCATCGTGTGCAGCCTAGGGACCTCGTGTAAAACCAATGTCAGTGGACCGGTGAACGGACCATTCCGTCAACCGCCCGGGTCAAGCGCGGTGCGTCGACGGACGGATCGACGGGCGGGGTCGAGAGGCCTCGCCAGCCTTTCACGTCGAAGTCGAGGGCGTACTGAATCGCACAGCCCGGACGGATCCGGGCCGTGACGCAGCATAGGACGCCATCGCGACGGCGGCGTCCGGGGTAACGTCGCTCAGGCGACGTCGCGCAGCTTCTGGGCCTCGGCCAGCGACTGCAGCTTCTTCAGCGACTGATTCTCGATCTGGCGGATGCGCTCGCGCGTGACGTTGAACGTCCGCCCGACCTCGTCGAGCGTGCGCGGGTGCTCGCCGCCGAGTCCGTAGCGCAGCTCGAGCACGCGCCGCTCACGGTAGGAGAGATTCTCCAGCGCCTCGCGGAGGGCTTCCTTGGTGAGGATCTCGGCCGCGCGCTCGTACGGCGACTCGGCTCGCTCGTCCGCGATGAACTGACCGAACTCCGACTCCTCCTCGTCGCCGACCGGCTTCTCCAGCGAGACCGGGGCCTGGGCCGAACGCTTGATCGACTCGACCTCCTCGGGCTCGATGCCCGTGACCTCGGCGATCTCCTCGGCGGTCGGCTCACGTCCGAGCTCGGTGACCAGCTTGCGCTCAGCGCGCCCGATCTTGTTGAGCTTCTCGACGACGTGAACCGGGATGCGGATCGTCCGGGCCTTGTCAGCGAGTGCACGCGCGATCGCCTGGCGGATCCACCAGGTGGCGTACGTCGAGAACTTGAAGCCCTTGCGGTAGTCGAACTTCTCCGCCGCACGGACCAGACCGAGCGTGCCCTCCTGGATCAGGTCGAGGAACGGCAGGCCCTGGTTGCGGTAGTTCTTCGCGATCGACACCACCAGGCGCAGGTTGGACTCGACCATCTTCTGCTTCGCGTCCAGGTCGCCGCGCTCGATCCGCTTTGCCAGATCGACCTCCTCCTGCGCGGTGAGCAGCCGAACCTTGCCGATGTCCTTGAGGAACAGCTGCAGCGAGTCGGTGGTCATGTCCGGCTTGAGGTCCAGCGCCGTCTTCGCCTTGCGACGGCCGCCGCGCTTGTCGGGAGCGCGCTCTACCTCGGCGGCCGACTGCGCAGGGTCGACCTCCTCGACGAGCTCAATCTCCGCGCGCTCGAGAAAGCCGTGCAGCTCCTCGACGTCCGCCTCATCCAGATCGAGCTCGGATACCGCGCCGGCGATCTCCGAGAACGTCAGCACTCCAAGCTGCTGGCCACGGCTGACCAGACCCTTGATCTCCTCGAGTTCCTGCAGTTCCGCAACAGACATCTGGTTCCGTTTCCGTCGTTGGCGGGCCGCCTGAGCGGCGCCGGCGCTGGATGCACATTCGACCCTGAACCCTTCTCAGAGCGCAGGCTCGCTACTCAACCGTGCGTGCTGATGATAGCCACTATACTTTTTGAAGTCAACGCGCTCCGCGCGGAGTTTCTCGACGGTCGAAGGCGAGTGCTGACCGTGGCTCGGGAAGGCCCGTTCCGCAGGCGGTGCGTCGTGTGCAGGTTTATACCGAGAACCTCGGGCGTGGTTTCAGGGTTCTTCACGGATCGCGACGGATCGTGGACGCAGATTCGAGCGGAGTGTCCGGAGATTGCGGGGTTGATCACGGTTCTTCGTCTGAGTAACGGGCCTCGTCATTCGAATCGCCCGCGGTCCCGCGCCAGGGTGTCGGGACCTGTCGGACGCCCGCGGTCCCGCGCCAGGGTGTCGGGACCTGTCTCGGACGCCCGCGGTCCCGCGCCAGGGTGTCGGGGCCTGTCCGATGCGGACGCCCGCAGTCCCGAGCGGGCGTCGGGGCGTGCCCGGCGGACGTTGTCCGATTTGGGCGCCCATTGAGCCAAAAGCGGCCGATCCTCCCGTGAGAGAGACCCGCCCGTGGGTGGCTGTCGAGAAATGAGCACTCCCAGGACCACTATCTCGCGCCGGCGCGCCGGCGCGCCGCCCGCCTGCCGCCGCGACCGGGTGTGGGCGTCTTCATTGCGCAGCAAGTGAGAATCGCCCACATCCTCTCGTGCCGCGGCTGCGATCATGGGGCCCATGAGCGATGAACGTCGAGGCGTGATCGGGTCACTGCCCTCCACCCGGCCCCACCGCCGCAGCGACAAGCGTGGCCCTGCCGCCAACACCGAGTCCCCGGCGACACCGCCGAAGGGCGCACCCCGGAAGGGGGCAGCGGCGAACAGGACCGCCACCGTCGACACGAAGCGCGCGACGGCCAAGGCGCCCGCCGCCAAGAAGCCCGCGACGGCCAAGGCGCCCGCCGCGGCCAAGTCCGCCACAGGCAAGCCCGCCAGCGCAGACAAGGCCTCCCGCGCCAAGAAGCCCGCTGCCGCCAGGGCGACCGCCAAGACCGCCGCAGAGCCCACCGCGACGACCACCGCAACCCCTGCCGAGCCCACCCGGGCGACACCCCGCCGCCCGGTCGCCAAGAAGCCTCCGGCGAACGTCCGCACCAGGACCCGCACCGTCCCCACCCCACCGCCTGCGCGCCCGCCCGCGCAGGAGCACGGGACGCTCGAGACGGTCGTCCAGGCCGCTGCCGAGCTCACCGAGCTGGGCCTCAGAGCCGGGGCGCGCGCGCTGCGCGGAGCGGTCTCCCGACTACCGCGGCCGTAACCGGTTGGGCGCCCGTTCACGTTCGAACGGGTTGCAGAGTTATGTGTAGACTGCCGCCTCAACGCCGAGCGGCCGACGTCTCCGGACGCGGCCGACGGGGGAACCACTGCGACGTCCGCCAGGACGTCGCCGGGGCGAATCGGGCCCGCTAAGGCCCGTAGCGCCATCAAGGCGCGAGCCCGTCAGCTCACCTCGTAGGCACCACCGCTGCACCCAAGGAGATTCATCGTCGTGCACCCCCGCCCCCTCGGACGTTCCCTGATCCGAACGCTCACCGTCCTTGCCTGCGCCCTCGCGCTGCCCTCGACCGCACTCGCATCGACGGGCGGTGGAAGCGGCGGTGGTGGGCTCACCGACGAGGGCCCGACCGGAACGGCGGCGCCGACCAGCGTGCCCACGTCACCCGCCGCGGAGCCCGTGTCTGCCTCGAGCGACGGGATCACCCTGCAGACCACATCCTCGGCGCTGCTGCGCCACCAACTCTCATTCACCGGCAGCGCCCCCGGCGATGCCGGTCAGACGATCGAGATCGAGCGCGAGGGCCGCGCCACCAACGGAGAGTGGGAGTCGACGGTGTCCACCACGGTCGCCTCGGATGGCACGTTCGCGGCGACGTGGCACACGAGCCAGGTCGGCCGGTTCTCGATGCGCGCGGTCACCACCTCCGACACGTCGACCCCCGAGTCGGCGTCTGCCACGGCGGCGCCCAGCGCGTTGACGGTGTCGGTCTACCGCGACGAGAAGGCGACGGTCTATGGACCCGGCTTCTACGGGCGCAAGACGGCCTGCGGCTCGCGGCTCAATCGCTCCACCTTGGGCGTCGCCAACCGCACGCTCCCCTGCGGCACCGAGGTCTCGCTGATGTACGGCGGCCGGGAGCTGACCGTGCCGGTGATCGATCGCGGTCCGTACGCCAATGGCGCGTCGTGGGACGTCACCATGGCCACCGCAAGCGCGCTCGGCATGAACGGCACCGAGTGGATCGGGTCGATCTCGCTGCCGGCCGGCGAGCAGACCGCATCGGCACTCGCCGCGCCGTCGCTCGCGCTCCGCTGAGGCCGGCGCCGGCGGCTCACGCCACCGGCGGGCGGCTAACGCATCCGGCGCGAGACCTCGATCCCGCGGGCGGACGCCGCGAAACGGGCCTCCTCGGCGGCCTCCATCAGCTGCGCGCAGTCGATGCCGTCCTCCCCCAGGACGGCCACCCCGACGCTCGCCACCAGTGGGCTGCCGCCCTGCGACGTCGTCTCGCCGACCGACTCGGCGATGCGCGCCCCGAGCGAGTGAGCGCCCGCCCTCGCGGTGTCCCGCGCGATCACCCAAGCGCGCGAGGCGGTCTCCTGCACGAGGATGTCCTGGCGCCGCAGCGCGCGCCGGACGGCGAGCGCGAACTCTCCGAACGCCTCATCGGCGCGCTCGGGACCGGCCGAGGCGGCGATCCGCTCTGCATCCTCCATCTCGGCGAGCAGCAGCGACAGGGGCGCAAAGCTTGCCGTCGCGGCCTGGATCTCATCCTCGAGCGCCTCCACCCAGAGCGGCGACGGGCGGCCCGGCGCCCGACTCGCGCCGCCCGGCCCGGCAGCACGCTCGCTCGCGCCAGGCGCGGACTCCGCAGAGGGCATGGGCTCGGAGGGCGGTCCGTCGCCGATCGCGCCCACTGCACTCGACGCATCTCCGCCGACCAACGCCCCGCCCGCGGGCGCCGCGGGCGTTGGCGGCACGACCGGCGCCCCGGGAGCCGGCGAGGCGCCCTCGCCCGCCGGAGCCTCGCGCGCCGGAGCCCCACTCGCCGCAGCCCCGCCCACCGGAGCCCCGGACCCCCCCACCACCGGCTCAGGCCCAGCCTGCCCGGCCGGCGCCGCCGGCGGCGGCACGATCCCCGCGCCCCGTCGCTCTCCCCCTCGCATCGCCGGTCCGCCCACGGGCCGCACGGACTCCAGTCCCGGCCCGCCACCCGCCCGCACCAAGCCCGCGTCGCGGATCAGCGCGCACACCCGCGTCAGCCGCGCCGCGAGGTCGGCGACGAGGTCGGGGTCGGCCGCACCGTGCAGCTCGCGGCGCAACTCCGTCCACAGCACGTCGTGGAGCGCATCGACCGCGGTGAGGACATGTGCGGGGGCCGCCGAGCCGGTCATCTCGCCCACCCGTGAGACCAGCGGCCACAGCGCGCCGTCGCGCTCCAGGCGCCGCAGGTCCGATTCCTCGGCGAGCGCTCGCAGCGCGGCGTCGCAGACGCGTGGCCCGTCGCGCGTGAACGGCTCGGTGACCAGGCGTGGCGCCTCGTGCAGCTCGACCTGCGAGAGCAGCGCGAACATCCAGTTGCGCGCCACCTCCTCAGGGTGCGCGAGGAGTCTCTCGATGGGGGCGTCAGCGACCGGGCGGCCCGGCCGCCGGTGAGGAGCATCCGGCGCCATCAGCCAGCGTGTGTACCACGTCGGGGTGTCGGCTCCGTGGTCACCAGACCCTTGATACCGCATATGCTCGGAAATCCGGTGTCGCTGATCCCCATCGCCGAGGCTCGCCAGCTCGTGCTGGACTCCGTCCGGCCGCTTTCCGCGGAGACGGTCCCGTTGACGCAGGCGATCGATCGGGTGCTCGCCGAGGACGTGCGCGCCCGTTCGAACGTCCCGCCGTTTGCCTGCTCGGCGATGGATGGCTACGCGATTCAGGCCGGCGAGTCCGGGCGCCGCCTCCGCGTGATCGGAGAATCCCGCGCAGGCATGCCCACGGAAACCAGGCTCACCGAGGGCGAGGCGATCCGCGTCTCGACCGGTGCCGCGATCCCGGCCGGTGCGAGCGCCGTCATCCCCCAGGAGCAGACGGAGGTTGACGACGGGACGGTGCTCACCCTCGCCCACACCCCAGAGGCCGAGCACGTCCGCGGCGCCGGCGAGGACATGGTCGAGGGCTCGGTCGTGCTCGACGCGGGGACGACTCTCGGGCCGATCGAGCTCGGCGCCGCGATCGCCGCGGGCGCCCCCGACGTGACCGTCGCACGCCGCCCGCTGGTCGCGGTGCTCTCGACCGGGGACGAGCTGCGCGAGCCCGGAGAGCCGCTCGGACCGGGCGAGATTCACAACTCGAACGCGACGATGCTCTCCGGAGTCGCCACCCGCTCCGGCGCGCGGGCGCTCGAGCCGGACCACATCCCCGACGACCGCGAGCAAACGGTCGCGCACATCGGCGAGGCGTTGCGTGTCGCCGATGTGGTGGTGCTCTCCGGCGGAGTGTCCGTCGGACCGCACGACCACGTGAAGCCGGCGCTGGCCGCACTCGGCGTGCACGAGCGCTTCTGGGGCGTCGCCCTGCAGCCCGGCAAGCCCACGTGGTTCGGCGTCGCAGCGGGCGACACGCTCGTGTTCGGTCTGCCCGGCAACCCCGTCTCTGCGGTGGTCACCTTCTCGCTGTTCGTCGCCCCGGCACTCGCCGCGCTCCAGTGCGGGCACGCGCCGCGGCCGCCGCACCGCCACGCCCGTCTCGGAATCGACATCCGCCGCAACCCGATCCGCGAGCAGGCGGTCCGCGTCTCGCTGCGCGCCGCCCCTGACGGAACGCTCGTGGCACGCCCAACCGGCGCCCAGGGGTCCCACATCCTCAGCTCGCTGCTCGCCGCCGACGCACTGGCGATGGTCCCGGCGGGCGAGGGCTCGCTCGAGGCGGGTGCGGTCGTGGCGCTCGAGGCGCTCGTCCGCTGAGCGAAGCCGGGTAGGGTCGCCTCAACCACCCGCCACGTCGCGCCGGGCGGTCACAATCCCGCATCGATGTCCGCGCCGTTCGTCTTCCTCGCCGTGCTCGCCTCCGCCTTTGCGGCGTGGCGACGCGCGCACCGTGGGCACCGCCGGCCTGCCCGGGCGGTGATCGGCTCCGCTCCGCGTTCGACGGTGATCGCCCACGACGGCGGTGTTCGCTCGGTGCAGTCCGCGATGCTCACCATGGACGACGAGGACCTCGCCCGGCTCTGGACCGTGCCCAATCTGGAGAACCTGGGACGGACCTATTGGCGGTTCCTCACGCGCGTCACGCTGGGACTGATCCGGGTCGTCTACGACGAGGACTCCCGATCGGTGGTGCTCCTTGCGAAGCCGCTCACGCTGCTGCGGTTCGAGGTCCCCCGCTACGAGATCGATCGTGACGAGGGCAAGATCACCTGGCAGATCCGCGACGGGCTGCTCGTGGCCCGCAGCGGCCGCGGCTCGGGATGGCTGTCGCTCGCCGTCAAGCGGATGCCCGCCAGCCCGAGCGGCAACCAGCGCGACGTGAAGATCGAGGTCGAGGTCGCGAACTTCTACCCGGCGATCGCCTCGAGGCTGTCGACGATCGTCTACGAGATGACCCAGTCGTTGGTCCACGTGATGGTCACCCATGCGTTCCTTCGCTCGCTGGAGAACCTTCGGCTCGACGTCTCCCGCGTCGGCGCGCTCGCCCGCCGGTGACCGGAATCGACCCCCACGCCGAGGCGATGCGCGCCTACTACGGCCGCGGCGAGGAGCAGACACGCCTCGAGCAGGGCCACGGTCTGCTCGAGTTCGAGCGCACGATCGAGATCCTCTCCCGTCATCTCCCGGATCCGCCCGCGCGGGTCGCCGACGTCGGCGGCGGCCCGGGTCGCTATGCCCTCTGGCTCGCCGAGCGCGGCTACGAGATCGAGCACCGTGATCTGATCGGGCTCCACGTCGAGCAGTTGAAGGGCTCACTCAAAGACGGGCATCGCGTGAACACCGCGGTCGGCGACGCCCGGGCGCTCACCCTGCCCGACGAATCGGTCGACGGGGTGCTGCTGCTCGGCCCGCTCTACCACATCGCCCACCACCAGGATCGCGTCACCGCGCTGCGCGAGGCCCGACGGATTCTCACCCCCGGCGGCGTCGTGTTCGCCGCGGCGATCTCTCGCTGGGCGGTGCGTCTCGACGGCTCGCTGCGTCTGCGCGGCTACCGAGACGACCCGGCCTTCGAACGCTTTGTCACCGAGAGCGAGCGGTCCGGGAGCCTTCCGCCGATCAAGATGGATGGGTTCACTGCGGTGACTCACCGACCCGATGACCTCGCCGCCGAGATCATGGACGCGGGTCTGCGCCTCGCCGACCTGGTCGGTCTCGAGGGCCCGGCCGGATTCTTCCCCGACGTCGGCGAGCGGATGTGCGACGACGAGGACCGCCGGGCGGTGCTGGACTCCGCCCGAGCCCTGGAACGGATCCCCGAGGTCATCGGGGCGAGCCCTCACCTGCTCGCGGTCGCAACCCGCGACAGCCCCGACCCGGGGGCCGCCGCCGCTCAGCCGTAGCTGACGCCGATCGACCGCATCTTGCGGCGGTCGTGGCGCGCATAGATGCGCCGCACGGTGCCCGACCGCGAGCGCATCACCAGCGACTCGGTCGAGGCGCCGCTGTCCCCGTGGTAGCGGACGCCCTGCAGCACGTCGCCGTCGGTCACGCCGGTGGCGGAGAAGAACGCATCATCGCCCTGGACGAGGTCGTCGCAGTTGAGCACCCGCTCCAGGTCGTAGCCCTCGGTGACCGCCGCAGCGCGCTCCTCATCGTTGCGCGGCCACAGGCGGCCCAGCAACTGGCCGCCGATGCACTTGATTGCGGCGGCGGAGATGACGCCCTCGGGGGTGCCGCCGATTCCCCAGAGCAGATCAACCGGCGAGTTCTCGGAGACCGCGAGCAGCGACGCCGCGACATCGCCGTCGGTGATCAGGCGCACGCGCGCGCCCGCCTCTCGGACCTCGCGCATCGCCTCGTGGTGGCGCTCGCGGTCGAGCATCACCACCATTACGTCCCGGATATCGCGGTTCTTGCGCTCGGCGATCAGCCGCAGCGTCTCCGACAACGGGCGATCCAGGTCGAGCAGATCGGCGATCTCCGGGCCGCCCGCGATCTTCTCCATGTAGAAGACCGGGCCGGGGTTGAACATCGTGCCGCGTTCGGACAGCGCGATCACCGAGACCGCGTTGGGCATGCCGAGCGCACACAGCCGCGTGCCCTCGAGCGGATCGACCGCGATGTCCACCTCGGGCGGGGACCCATCGCCGATGTGCTCGCCGTTGAACAGCATCGGCGCCTCGTCCTTCTCCCCCTCGCCGATCACGACGATCCCGTCCATGGAGACCGTGTCGAGCATCGCCCGCATGGCGTCGACGGCTGCTTGATCGGACCCCTCCTTGTCGCCGCGGCCGATCATCCTGGCGGACGCGAGCGCCGCCGCCTCGGTGACCCGCACGAGCTCGACGGCGAGATTGCGGTCCGGTTTGGAGTGCGAGGTGGTCATCGGGGAGGCAGCCTACAGTTCGGGCCGATGCACCGCCTGCACCCCGACGCCGCGTCCGTCGACCCGGTCGAGCTCGTCCCGCAGGCCCTCCAGGACATGTCGCAACGCGGCCGGCCATACGTCGTGGCGAACTTCGTCGCGAGCGCCGACGGCCGGGCGACGGTCGACGGCGGCTCGACCGCACTCGGGGACGACGGCGACAAGAGGATCTTCCGCGCACTGCGCGGCTGCGCCGACGCCGTCCTCGTCGGCACGGGCACGCTCAGAGCCGAGCACTACGGCACGCTCTCGCGAAACCCCACCGTGGTGGCGCTCCGCGAGCGCCTCGGCCTCGCTCCTCAGCCGCCGCTGGTAACGATCACCCGCGGGGGCGTGCTGCCCAAGATCCCGCTGCTCGACGACCCGGCGGCCACGATGATCGTCTACTCAGGCGCGGAGATCGAGCTGGACGGCGTGGCAGCCACCGTCACAGTCGAGCGCCGGGCGGTGGGCGAGCTGAGTCCGCAGGCGGTGCTCGCCCACCTCTCGAGCACCCACAGCGTCCGCCTGCTGCTCTGCGAAGGCGGCCCGTCTCTGTTCGGCTCGCTCGTCGCGGACGGGTTGTGCGATGAGTTGTTCCTCACTCTGGCGCCCCTGCTCGCACGCGGAGACGGCCCGGCGATCACCGGCCCGGCGACGGCCGCGGCGCCGGAGCGGATGCGGCGCCTGTGGGCCCTGAGCCAGGGCGATTCGCTGTACCTGCGCTATGCGCTTGACGCCTGAGCCGAGGCTCCCGGCGAGCCTGAATCGCTTAAGCGCGCCGGCCTTCGCCGCTGCTTTCATCGCTCGCCATGAGCGTGGCTGCGGAGCTCGGTGACTCGGTCCCCTCCGAGCCGCTCATTGCCCTCACCGAAGCTCGCATCAGAACCCTCGCTCTGATCGCCGAGCTTTCCGACGAGGACCTCGAGCAGGTCCACTCGACGCTCATGAGCCCACTGGTCTGGGATCTGGGACACATCGCCGCGTTCGAGGATCTGTGGATCGTCCACCGGTACGGAGGGCGACCGCTGCTGCGCGCGGACCTCGCCGAGACCTACGACGCGTTCGAGACTCCGCGAGCGCAACGCGGCGACCTCGCGCATCTGGGACCCGCCGACGCGCGTGAGTACATGGCGGAGGTGCGCAGCCGCGCCGAGGAGGTGCTCGCGCAGCTCGGCCCCGGCGACGGAACGATCCCCGAGCTGATCGTGCGCCACGAGCACCAGCACAACGAGACGATGCTGCAGACGATGCAGCTCGCGCACCTGCGCGGCTTCGAGCCCAGCCTTCAGGACACGCTCACCGCAGCGTCGCCCGTGCCCACCGGCCTGGAGCTGATCGAGGTCCCCGCCGGCTCGTGCGAGATCGGCGCGCCCGCAGCCGGATTCGCCTATGACAACGAGCGTCCGCGCCATCGGGTCGAGCTGCCCGCGTTCCGCATCGGCCGCTTTCCCGTCACCAACGGCGACTGGCGCGCGTGGATCGAGGACGGCGGTTACCGACGGCGTGAGCCGTGGTCGGCCGAGGGCTGGGGCTGGCGCGAGCACGAGCAGATCGATCGGCCGGCCTCCTGGACCGCCGACCTCACCCACGAGTGGCGGCTCGGTCGCTGCGAGCCGCTGGACCCGGCACGCCCGGTCGTACACGTCTCCTACCACGAAGCCGAGGCGTTCGCCGCAGACCATGGTCTGCGGCTGCCGAGCGAATTCGAGTGGGAGAAGGCCGCCTCCTGGGATCCCGCGAGCGGCTCGATGCTGCCACGGCCGTGGGGCGCGGACCCGCTCCGGCTCGGAACCCATGCCAACCTCGACCAGCTCTCAGGCGGGACCGCCCGCGTGGGCAGCCTGCCGCGCAGCGCATCCCCGGTCGGGTGCGAGCAGATGCTCGGTGATGTCTGGGAATGGACGAGCACCGTGTTCGATCGCTACCCGGGCTTCACCGCCTACCCGTACCCGGAGTACTCCGAGGTGTTCTTCGGCGAGGGCTACCGCGTGCTCCGCGGCGGCTCGTGGGCGACCCGCTCGCGGGTTGCGACCGTGCCGTTCCGCAACTGGGACTTCCCGCAGCGCCGCCAGATCTTCGCCGGCCTGCGGCTCGCCGCGGATGCCTGAGCGCCACGATGACCGGCCTCGACACCCCGCTTGAGGACGAAATCGCCGAGCGCGCCTTCGCGAACGACGTGCTCGACGGTCTGACCAAGCCGTTCAAGGAGCTGCCGCCGAAGTACCTGTATGACGCACGCGGCTCCGAGCTGTTCGAGCAGATCACTGAGCAGCCCGAGTACTACCCGACGCGCGCGGAGCTGCGGATCCTGCGGGAGCAGGCGGCTGCGATCGTCGCGCGCACCGGCGCGGGCGAGCTCGTCGAGCTCGGCGCCGGCGCCTCGACCAAGGCGCGGGTGCTGCTCGACGCGATGCGTGCGGCGGGAACGCTGCGGCGCTACGTGGCGCTCGACGTCTCAGAGGCGGTGGTCGCCGATGCGGCGCGTACGCTCGCCGCCGACTACCCGGGCCTCGAGGTCTCGGGCGTGGTCGGCGACTTCGAGCGCGACCTCGATCACGTCGGGCGCATGGGCGACACCCCGCGGCTCGCCGCCCTGCTCGGCGGCACGATCGGAAACTTCCCGCCCGGCACCCGGCGCGCGGTGCTCACCAAGATCGGATCGCTGCTCTCGGACGGCGACCATCTGCTGCTGGGGACCGATCTGGTCAAGGATCCCCTCATCATCGAGGCGGCCTACAACGACGCGGCGGGCGTGACGGCAGAGTTCAACCGGAACATGCTGCGCGTGCTCAACCGCGAATTCGACGGCGATCTTCCGGTGGAGAACTTCGAGCATGTCGCGTTCTACGACGGCCGCCAGGAGTGGGTCGAGATGCGGCTGCGGGCGATCAGGCCATGCTCGGCGCGCCTGGAGAGGCTCGACCTCCGCGTGGACTTCGCGGCGGGTGAGGAGCTCCGGACCGAGATCAGCGCGAAGTTCACCCCCGAACGGGTTCGTGGCGATCTCGAGGCCTCCGGTCTGACGCTCTGCGAGCTGCTCACCGACCCGGATGGGCTGTTCGCAATCTCGCTGTCACAGCTGGCATCCTGACCCCGCTGAGGGCCGATCACCGGTAACGTGGCCGGGATGCCAAGGCTCACCAAGTTCCTGACCGCCGGCGCTGCGATCGGCGCGTGTGGCATCTGCGCCGCGCAGGCGTCTGCCGCCCCCACGGCCGCCACCCCACCCTCGATCACCGGCGCCAGCAGCTATGGCTCGACGCTGACCTGCAACAACGGCACCTGGTCGGTCGGCGCGGGCGCGTTCACCTACGCCTGGCAGCTGACCGACGGCAACGTTCAGATCGGGACGGGCTCGACGCTGCGTGTCCGCGCGCTCTGGGTGGGCCTCGGGATCCAGTGCGCGGTCACCGCCACCGACACGACCGGCTCGGCGGCGGCCACCTCACCGGCGGTCACCGCCACCCCGCTGACCCCGACGATCAAGGTGACCGAGGCGCGGCAGGTCGCGACCGGCAAGATCGCGATCGAGGGGAAGATCAGCCCTGTTGCCTCACTGAACGGCGGCGCGGGCTCGCTGATCCTCTACCGCGTGACCAAGGCCGGGCCGGTGCAGCTGAGCTTCAACGGCGGCCAGACGCGCCCCAACAAGAAGACGGGCGCGTTCACGATGACGGCGGGCGGGGAGCCCGCCGGCAAGAACAAGTACGCCCTGCAGTACGTACCGAGCGCACTCGGCTACACCTCGCCGGTGATGATCCGGCGCACGATCACCGTCCGCTGACCCGCGATCAGACGTTCGCCTCGGCGAACGTCACCATCCGTCCGAGCTGCTCGTCCCAGAGCTTGAGCCGGACGGCGCGGAGCCCGTCGATGAGCGTGAGCACCGGAACGCTCTGAAAGACCGAGTTCTCCTCGTGGGCACGCTGGAGGTTGTAATTGGGGATCCGCACGTTGAGGTGGTGGACGTGGTGGAACCCGATGTTCCCGGTGGCGAACTGCAGGATGCGCGGGAGCTTCAGAAACGAGCTGCCCTGCAGCGCCGCGTCGGCGTAGCCCCAGCCCTCGGTGCGCTGGTAATAGGCGCCCTCGAAGTTGTGCTGGACGTAGAACAGCCAGACGCCGGCCGCACCCGCGATCAGCGCGGGCGGCGCCCAGGCGAGCGCCACCGCGACGGGGCCGAGCCACCAGCCGAGCAGGCCGAAGATCAGCACGAGCACCGCATCGGTCGCCAGCACGCTGCGCCGCATGCGCGCCGGGGCCTTGCGGGAGATCAGCCGCGGTCCGATGATCATCGCGATCACCGGCCCCAGGCCGAACATGATCAGCGGGTTGCGGAACAGGCGGTATTCCATCCGCGCCCGGGGAGAGCGCGCGACGTACTCCTCGACCGTGAGCAGCGGCACGTCGCCGATGCCACGCTTGTCGAGGTCGCCTGCGGTGTTGTGGTGAATCGCGTGATCGTGGCGCCAGCGGACGAACGGCGTGAGCACGATGACCCCGAGGACGGTGCCGAGCCAGATGTTGGCCACCCGCGAGGGCAGGAACGACCCGTGGGTGCAGTCGTGGAAGATGATGTAGGTCCGCAGCAGAAACCCGGCGCTGACCGGCGCGAGCAGCACCGTCAGCCACCAACCGACATGGTTGTAGGCGAAGACCATCGCCGTACTGAGGGCGAGATAGGCGACGACCGAGGTGAAGAGGTCGAGGCTGCTTCGCCACATACACGGCGTCGCATACGGCGCGAGGCGCTCTCGCCAGACGGCGGGCTGTTGCGGCGTGTGGTGCTCGTTCGTTTTCGGACTCAGGTCCACGTCGGTGACTGCGGTGTTCACGTTGGTACTGCCCCTTTTCTCTCAGACCCGTCGGTGCCGATCCGTGCGACCGGCCTGAAGTGTGCGCAGCCTACAAGCTGCCCGGGACCAGCAGGGAAAATGCATACAGAACTCTCACGAAGGGCTCAGGCTGCCCTGACCCGAGGGTCGGGAATCAGACCGTTGCTCAGAGATATTCGACGAGCATCGCCTGACCTTGACCGCCGGCGACGCACATCGACTCGATGCCGTAGCGGCCGCCGGTGGCGCGCAGCCCGTTCAGCAGCGTGGTCATGATCCGGGCGCCCGTCATCCCGAACGGGTGGCCGAGCGCAATCGCGCCCCCGAACGGGTTCAGCTGCTCGGTCTCGATGCCGAGCTGATCGCGGCAGGGGACGATCTGCGCGGCGAACGCCTCGTTGATCTCGATGATGTCGATGTCCTCAATGGTGAGACGCACCTGCTCAAGCAACGCGCGGATCGCCGGGATCGGGCCGAGTCCCATGATCTCGGGCCGGATCGCCGCGACAGTCGAGGCGACGATCCGAGCCAGAGGCTGCAGGCCGAGCTGCTCGGCGCGCGCATCAGACATCACGAGCACCGCCGCGGCCCCGTCGTTGAGCGGGCATGCGTTCCCCGCGGTCACCGTCCCGTCGGGCCGGAACGCCGGCCGTAGCCGGCCAAGCACGTCCATCGTCGTCCCCGGCCGGGGCCCGTCGTCCCGGGTGACGACCGCCTCTGGGACTTCGACCTCCTGAGTCGGATCCTCCCCCGAGCGCTCGCGGTGCGCGGGCACGGTCACCGGGACGATCTCGGCGTCGAAGTGGCCACTGTCGCGGGCGGCCACCGCGCGCTCCTGGGAGATCACCGCCCATTCGTCCTGCGCCTCGCGTGAGACGCCGCACCGCTCGGCGACATTCTCGGCGGTCATGCCCATCGGGATGTAGACGTCATACAGAGAGCCCTCGGAGCCATCGAGGCGCGGGTTGAGCGTTTCGGGCGCCAGGGGCGTCACGACACCTCGTGAGACCGCTTCGACTCCGGCGGCGACGTACTGCTCCCCCTCCCCGGCTCGGATGGCGTGAGCGGCCATCCGGATCGCCATCAGCGAGGACGCGCAGAAGCGATTGACGGTGCACGCGGGGACGTGATGGTCCAGTCCCGCCAGCAGTGACGCCGTCCGCCCGATGTTCGCGCCCTGTTCGCCGCTGCCGTACGCCGCGCCCATGATCACGTCGGCGGTCTGCGCGAAGTCGACGTCCGGATTGCGCGTGACGAGCTCACGCAGCGGCACGGCGGCCAGCTCGTCGGCGCGCATCCCGCGCAGCGACCCCTTGACCGCCCGGCCGATCGGCGTACGGACGGCGTCGACGATGACCGCTTCAGGCACGAGGTGCGCCGGGAGGCCGGCTCACAGACCGAGTCGTCGCACGCCCGCCTCACCCCAGCCGAGGTGGTGCGCGAGCTCATGGCGCACCGTGCGCGTCACCTGCGCGCGCAGCAGCTCCGGATCGTGGCCGAAGTCGCGGGTCAACGTGTCCCGGAAGATCAGGATCCGGTCGGTGAAGTAATCCCGCGCGACCGTGTCTCCCTGGTACAGGCCGTAGGCCCGGTGCTCGCGGCCTGCGTCCGAGACGACGATCGCGACGTGCTCGAGCGCGCGATGGAACTCCAGCGGCAGGTCGTCGATCGCGGCGCGGACGAGCGCCGCGAAGTCCTCGTCGCCGTCGAGCGCGTACTCGTCCTCATCGTCGGCCCAGGCCGAGCCGATCAGATCCTCGTCGGACTCGCCCCAGCGTCCTTCGGAGGCGAGCTGCTCAGCGTGCTGCACCAGCGCCTCGAACTCGTCCTCGTCGACCGGGTCGCGCCAGTTGGCCAGGTGCACGAGGGCGAACGTCACGGCCGCGCCGAGCACGATTGCGCCGGCGGCGAACACCGCAATGCCCTGGATCAGCTTGACCGGGAACGAGTCGCTGAACCCGACCCCGATCGACACCGCGCCAAGCCCGACCGTGAGTGCCGCCGCCGCTGAGAGCAGAACTCGCCGCAGACTCGGGCTGTTGTCGGAGACGGGCGGCGGCGGGGGTGTCGGGGGTGCGGTCATCGCATCGTGCGGGCGATCACGAGACGCTGAATCTCGTTCGTCCCCTCGTAGATCTGAGTGATCTTGGCGTCCCGCATCATCCGCTCGACCGGATATTCCTTCACGTAACCGTACCCCCCCAGGACCTGGATCGCCTCCGGGGTCACCGCCATCGCGGTGTCTGAGCAGAACAGTTTGGCCATCGCGGTGTATTTGCCGATGTCGGCGTCTCCGCGATCGACCTTCGCACACGCCTGATAGAGCAGCTCACGCCCCGCCGCGCAGCGGGTCTCCATGTCGGCGAGCTTGAACTGGATCGCCTGGAAGCTGTTGATCGGCTTGCCGAACTGCCGGCGTTCGCGCGCGTAGGCGGCGGCGTAGTCCGTGGCCCCCTGGGCGATGCCGAGCGCCTGCGCGCCGGCACCGAGCCGCGAGATGTCGAGCGTCCCCATCGCGACCTTGAAGCCCTGCCCCTCCCCGCCGACGATGTTCTCGTACGGGACGCGCACGCCATCGAAGATCGGCTGGCCGGTCGGCGAGCCGCGGATCCCCAGCTTCTTCTCCAGCTTGCCGACGCTGAACCCCGGGCGGTCGGCCTCGACCACGAACGCGGTGATGCCGCGCGAATGGCCGGCTTCGCGATCGGTCACCGCGAACACGACGTAGAAGTCGGCGATGCCGAGATTCGTGATCCAGTTCTTGGTGCCGTCGATCACCCACTCGTCGCCGTCACGAACCGCTCGCGTGATCATCCCGCCCGGGTCCGAGCCCGCCTCAGGCTCGGAGAGCGCAAACGCCGGCGACCACTCGCCGGTCGCACACCGCGGCAGGAACCGGTCCTTCAGCTCCTCGGAGCCGAACAGCTTGATCGGCAGCGTGCCGAGCTCCTGGATCATCAGGATCAGAGCCGTCGACGCACATGCCTTGGCGATCTCCTCGATCGCGATGTTGAGCATCAGCGTTCCGGTCCCGGTACCGCCGTGTTCGGTCTCGAACGGCAGCCCGAGGATGTCCTGCTCGGCCAGCAGCCGGCGCAGATCGTGCGGGTACTCGGCCGTCTCGTCGATCTCGGCCGCGCGGGGCGCGATCCGCTCGGTCGCGATCTCGCGGATCGTGTCCCGGAAGTCGATGTATTCCTGAGGGACGGTGTACAGATCCGAGAGCGCCGACATCACCCTGGATCCTACGTCACCGCGCGCGGCTGCGGAACCATTCGGCGCACAACCTGAGGCGGGCGGTCCCACAGCGGACCGCCCATCTGGACGACCGCCTCTACAGGCCCGCCGGGTGGCGCACGATGTAGTTGCCGCCGTCCGACAGGTTGGCCGTGACGTCGGAGGGCTGCAGCCACCGCGGGCCGCTGCCCGACGGGAACGTGGGGCCATAGTGCGCGGTGTCGAACGCCAGTCCGGCGATCACCACGAACGCGTGCGAGGCGTCCGCATAGATCGTGATCCACTGGCCGGGGCCGGGCTGGCCGTAGGTCTCCAGTTGGGTGGAGTCCTCGGGTGAGCTCAGCAGGCCGCCGCCGTGCAGCGCGAAGCTGACCGAGCCGGAGCAGTCATAGCCGGAGTCGGTGAACGAGGCGTGCCCACCGCCGTAGATGTACGGGTCATCGATGATCGAGTTGGCAGCGGCGATCGCGTTCTGGACCGCGGCCGGAGCGTCGGCGGGCGCGGTGGCGGTTCCATCGTCGTTGAGCGTCGCCTGGCCGGCGGACGCCGTGGTCGGGACCGCCTTGGCGACGTCGCGCTGAAGCGTCATCTCCTCGCCGTGGACGGCGATTCCGTTGACCAGCATGTGGCTCGCGCGCTGGAACTTCATCACGCTGCTGGCCGTCTTCGGCCCGAAGTCTCCATCGACCGAGGTCGGATACCCCGCGAGCGTCAGGTAGTTCTGGAGGTCCTCCACGTCGGTGCCCATCATTCCCTTGCGCAGCGTGCGGGAGCCGTAGCGGCGGTTGGGCAGGTTCGGCGCGCTGCGCTCGGTGCCGATCTGGGTGGCCGTCCCGGTCGTGGTCGTTCCGGTGGTGGTCGTGGTCGTCGTGCCGGTGGTGGTCGGGGTCCCCGTGAGCCCGGTGCCACCGGTGGACGTGGTGCTGGAGTCCGGGGCCGCGCCACCGCTGAATGGGGTATCGACGGCGGCGAGGTCATAGGCGCGGATCGTGCGGAGCTTGCGCATGAAGGGAACGCCGGCGAGCCCGTTGACCGGTAGGTGGTAGCGGCGCTCGAAGCTCCGCACGCTGCGCAGCGTGGCTGCGTCGAAGACACCTGTCCGGCGCACGACAAAGCCTGCCTCGGTCAGTTCGCGCTGCAGCGCGCGCACCGCGGACCCACGCATCCCCTGACGCAGGACTCGAGAGCCGGACCGCTGGGCAGCGGCCGTGGCAGGTAGGACGATCGCGCCAAACAGCACGGCAAGGCCAGCAAGGCGCGCAAAGACTCGTAGACGAACGGGGACCACGGACTAACCCTTCTCTTTCGTGTGCCTTCGGGGTTAGCTGTCGGGCTCGCGCTGAAAGAGTTGCGCTACGCCGAAACATCTCGGCGATTCGCCCCTGGCCGGCTGGGTCGGCCGACCAAACGGGTTCCCCGATCACCACGGTTCTGGTTCGTGGTGATTCGGCTGTGGGTGATTATCGACGCGGCAGCCTACACGACCTGCAGGATTGATGTCATGCACTTCTCCTTGCAGGATTCAGGTGCCATGCCTGCTAAGCGCGCACATGAGCTCCGATGGCGGGCCGACCTTCACGGCCCCCACCCGACGGCAATCCCGGGGCTAGATTGAGGTGCCATGGCCCTCGACTACTCACCCCAAGAGGTCTCCCGGCTGCACGACGACCGCGCGATCCAGCTGATCGACGTCCGCGCGGACCACGAGCACGAGGCCGGGCACATCGCCGGCACCACCCTGATCGAGCTCTCTGAGATCTCCTCACGCGCGGGCGAGATCGACCGCGAGCGCCCGGTTGTCTTCTACTGCCGCAGCGGCGCGCGCTCGGCGATGGCGACCGAGGCATTCGCCCAAGCCGGCTACGACGCCCACAACATGGCGGGCGGGATGCTCGCCTGGAGCGCGGCGGGCCTGCCGATCGAGCCTGAGGGCGGCGTCGTCGCCGATCCCTGAGTGCGGCGCGGGTTTGCGGGAAGAACCCACCCATGAACACACGCACAGACGAGGCGGATCACGAACAGCTCGCCGACGAGCTGGAAGACCGCGCTGAGGAGATGTCCAAGCGCACGGAAGAGCTCGAGGACGAGATCGAGAACGTCCGCGGGGACTGGAAGGCCAAGCGCCGTGACGACGGCGTCGTCGGCGGTCCTCCCCCTCGCGAGGACGAGTGACCCGCCCGCCACGGCAAAGCGACGGACGGGTGCAGGTCAGAGGTTCGGCCGCCCCGCGGGCGGCCGTGGCGATGTCCTAGATCTTCTGGACGTTGATGGCCTTGGGGCCCTTGGGACCCGACTCCTCCTCGTAGGACACCTTGGCGCCCTCCGCGAGTGAGCGGTAGCCATCCGCCTGGATGCTCGAGTGGTGGACGAACAGATCGCGGCTGCCCTCGTCGGGCGTGATGAAGCCGAAACCCTTCTCGTCACTGAACCACTTGACCGTTCCGGTTGCCATTGGCAGTTTCCCTCCGGGGAATATCAGTGCTGCTACCCGGAGGTGTCCCCACCGAGGCCTGCACCTTCTTGTCGCCGCGCACCAGCGCGCGCGGCCTTTCGCGCGTGAAAGTAGCACGGGACGGCCATTTCCGATAGTTCCGGTGCACGATCCCGCCGCTTCCTTCACGACGAGATCACACCCGGATCACGGCCCGGCTCGCCGGAGCTGCCCACCGGACAGGGCATCATCCACGGACCATGGACGACCCGATGGTGATCCGAGGCCGCACGGCGATCCCGCTGCGCGAGGTCAAGCTGCGCGCGTCGCGGTCCTCCGGACCGGGGGGCCAGCACGCCAACGTGACCGCCTCCCGAGTGGAGGCGAGCTTCGACGTGGAGGCCTCCGACGCGCTCTCGCCCACCCAGAAGGCGCGGATCATCGAGCGCTTGGGGCCGGTGGTCACCGCCGTGGCCCAGGATGAGCGCAGCCAGACGCGCAACCGCGAACTGGCGCTCGAGCGGCTGCGCGGCCGGCTGGCGGCTGCCCTCGCGGTCCAGCGCCCGCGCCACGCCACCCGCCCGAGCGCCGCCGCGGTGGCTCGTGGCCGCGCCGCAAAGCAGCGCCGCTCGGAGCGCAAGGCCCAGCGCCGGCCGCCATCGGGCGAGCTCTGATGCGCTGGTACGTCGACGGCATGAACGTGATCGGCACGCGCCCGGACGGCTGGTGGCGCGACCGTGATGCCGCAATGACCCACCTGGTTGACCTGCTCGAGCGGTGGGCCGCGATCGAGGGCGAGGACGTTGTGGTGGTCTTCGAACGCGCGCCGCGCCCACCGCTGCGCTCGAGCGTGATCGAGATCGCGCACGCGCCTCGGCCCCGTGCGGACGCCGCCGACTACGAGATCGTCAGACGCCTGGAGCGCGAGCCACATCCGGCGCTCGTGCGGGTCGTCACCTCGGACCGGTGGCTGGCCGACCGTGCCCAGGCGATCGGGGCCGCGGTGCACGGCGCGGACATGTTCCGCTCGATGATCGACGGCGCCTGATCCTGCTGTGGCTCGCGGGCGGCGGGACGTTCCTAGAGTCACCCATGCACCGCCGAGCGACCTGATCCGGCCGACTCCGGCGCTTGCCACAATCACCCAGAGGCCAATGCCTGACGAAACCTCACCCCGCGGCGGTGTGCCGCAGGGCGCGCGCCGCGCCAACCCCCCGGAGAGCGGAAGCCGGGGACGGCCTCCGCAGGGCCGAGCGCAGCCGCCGTCCCCGGGGCAGCACGGCTGGAAGGTGACGCCCGCCCCCGACGGTCGCGGCTCGCCGCCGAACAAGCCGCCGGGCGGGTCCTCGCCGTCGCGCTGGTGGTGGCTCGCGGTCCTGATCATCGTCCTGCTGGTCGCCAACGTCTGGATCTCCTCGCGTGTGTTGAAGCCCAACGCGCCGATCCGCATCCCGTACAGCCCGACGTTCCTCACGCAGGTCGACAAGGGCAACGTGAAGACGGTCTGGTCCAAGAGCCAGGCGATCTCAGGCACCTTCAAGACCGCGATCCGCTACTCCTCGGGCACGGGGGCTGCGCGGACCTCGAAGAACTTCACGACCCAGATCCCGTCGTTCGCCCCGCAGGCGCAGCTGTTCGACAAGCTGACCGCCCAGGGCGTGAAGATCAACGCTCAGAACCCGAGCACCGGACCGTCGACGCTGACCGAGATCATCGCCTCGTTCGGCCCGACGATCCTGATCCTGCTCGTCCTGTTCTTCATCTTCCGGCGTGCGGCGTCGGGGGGGGCGGGTGCCGGCGGGCTGATGTCGTTCGGTCGTTCGAGAGCTCGGCGGGTGGAGCCATCCGACCAGCACATCACCTTCGAGGACGTCGCCGGGATCGAGGAGGCCAAGGAGGAGCTGCACGAGATCGTCGACTTCCTGAAGACGCCGGACAAGTACCTCAAGCTCGGCGCGCGGATCCCGCGTGGCGTGCTGCTCTCTGGCCCGCCCGGCACCGGTAAGACGCTGCTCGCGCGCGCGGTCGCCGGCGAGGCGGGGGTGCCGTTCTTCCAGATGTCGGCCTCGGAGTTCGTCGAGATGATCGTCGGCGTCGGGGCCTCGCGCGTGCGTGATCTGTTCAAGCAGGCCAAGGAGGACGCGCCCGCGATCATCTTCATCGACGAGCTCGACGCGATCGGTCGCTCGCGTTCCGCCGGCGGCCCGAACCTGTCCGGCGGCCACGACGAGCGTGAGCAGACGCTCAACCAGATCCTCACCGAGATGGACGGCTTCTCCCCGCGCGAGTCCGTGATCGTGCTTGGCGCGACCAACCGTCCTGAGGTGCTCGACCAGGCGCTGCTGCGCCCGGGCCGCTTCGACCGCCGCGTCGTCGTCTCCCCGCCCGACCGCGCCGGCCGCGAGGCGATCCTCAAGGTCCACACGCGCTCGGTCCCGCTCGGCTCCGACGTCGACCTGGGCGGGATCGCGGCGTCGACGCCCGGGATGGTCGGCGCCGACCTGGCCAACCTCGCCAACGAGGCCGCCCTGCTGGCGGCGCGGCGAACCCACGTCGAGGTCATCGAGCAGGACTTCACCGACGCGATGGAACGGATCGTTCTCGGCGCCGAGCGCAAGGTGATGATCTCCGAGGACGACAAGCGGCGGACCGCCTACCACGAATCCGGCCACGCGATCATGGGCATGCTCACCCCAGGCGCCGACCCGGTGCGCAAGGTCTCGATCATTCCCCGTGGCATGGCGCTCGGCGTCACCTTCTCCTCCCCGGACGCCGATCGCTTCAACTTCGACGAGTCGCATCTGATCGCGCAGATCAAGGTCGCGCTCGGCGGCCGCGTCGCCGAGGAGGTCGTGTTCGGCGACCTCACCACCGGTGCCGAGTCCGACATCCAGCAGCTCACCCGGATCGCCCGCGGAATGGTCGGCCGCTGGGGCATGAGTCCGGCGATCGGTCCGATCGCGGTGCTTCCCACCGACGGGCAGAGCCCACTGCTGCCGGGGGTTTCCGAGACGTCGCAGCGGACGCAGCAGCTGATCGACGACGAGGTCCGCCGGATCGTCGAGACGGCCCATCGCGAGGTGACCGAGGAGCTCACCACGCACCGCGCCAACCTCGACTCGCTCGTCGCCGAGCTGATGTCGCACGAGACGCTCGACCAGATCGCCGCCTATGCGGCCGCCGGACTGCCGCTCAATCGCGCGGCCCAGCCGGAGGGCTCGCTGTCGGTCAACGGCTCAGAGCCCGAGCTCGACCCGCACGACGGGCCCGAGCCGATCTCCTGACGGGGGCGCCGTCCCTCAGTCGCCGAGCCGGGTCATCCGCGCGAGCGCCTCGTGGCACTCGACGACGCGGCGCTTGACCGGATCGGAGTCGGGCCGGTCATGAACGAGGTCCCAGGTTCGGTCCGCAATCTCCCGCGCGTTCTCCGGAGTGGCGCTCTCCCACAGCCGGTTGACCAGGGTGATCTCGAACTCCTGGATCTGGTCGGCGGGGTCGCCCGGCGTCATCCGCGGCAGCGGCTCGCCGGTCGCCTCCTTCCACATACCGGTCGCCACAAGCAGCCGGTTACGCATCTCGATCTGGTCCATCGGCGCCTGAATCCTACGAAGCTCGGCGGGGCACCGCCTCCTGGGTCACCCGGCGCCGGGAAGCGACTGACTGGTCGACTCGAGCATCGCGAACCGGTCACCGTCGCGGGCGACGCGCTCGAGCACCTGCTCCGGCCCAAAGCTCAGCATTTCTGAGTCCCGGGCATCGCGGCACGCCGCCACCTCCTCCCAGCTCACAGGCGCGGACACGCGCGGGCGCTCGCGGGCGCGCAGCGAGTAGACGGTCACCGTCGTCTTGTGAGCGTCGTTCTGGCTCCAGTCGACGAGCACCCGGCCCTCGCGCAACCGCTTGGTCATCCGTGAGACGACCAGCTTGGGCAGCCGCTGCTCGAGCGCCTCGGCCACCGAGCGGGCCCACGGCTTGGTCTGCGCATAGTTCGCCCCCGAGTTCAGCGGCACGTACACCTGCATCCCCTTGGAGCCCGAGACCTTGACGACCGACTCCAGGCGCAGCTGAGCGAACAGCCCGTTGAGCACCAGCGCGACCTCGCAGCACTCGGGGAGAGCCGCGGGTGCGCCCGGGTCGAGGTCGAACACGAGCATCGACGGCGACTCCGAGCCGCGGCCGCTGGAGTCCACGTGTGACAGCGAGGTGTGCAGCTCGATGTCGGCGAGGTTGGCCAGCCACACGAGCGTCGCCCGCTCCTGGCAGAGCGTGTAGTCGATGCCGCCCACCCGCGCCGTCTGCACCCACCGGGGCCGGTGCGAGGGTGAGTTCTTCTCGTAGAAGAACTGCTGATCGACCCCGTTGGGATAGCGCTTGAGGGTGAGCGCCCGGTCCTTGAGGTGCGGGATCGCGACGGGCGCGATCCGCGCGTAGTAGGAGACCAGATCGCCCTTCGTGAACCCGGTCTCCGGGTAGAGCACCTTGTCCCAGTTGGAGATCGTGAGCGCGCGGCCGTCGAGCGTGACCGCCAGGCCGCCGTCGGGACGTCGCTCGACGGTGTCGAACAACGACTCGGGGCCCTGGCCGGATGTCTCTCGGTCGTCGTGTGCGTCGGGCGCGACCTCCCTGACCACCTGCGCTGATGACTTGTCGTCTCGCAGCCCCTTGAACGATGGCGCGCGCATCACGCCCTCGCTCGTCCACTCACGGAACTCGACCTCCGCGATCAACTCGGGCCGGACGTAGATGGCGTTGCGGGGGAGCTTGGGCATGGGGTCGAACGGCTGGTTGTCGGTGACAAGCGGCTTCAGGCGCGTTGCCAGCTCGTCGAGCGTGCGCTCGGTGAAGCCGGTCCCGACGCGGCCCGCGTAGCGCAGCGGACCCGGCGCGTTGGAGCTGGGCGCTGTTGGCGGCTCGCGGACGCCCATCAAGAGCGCGCCGATCCTCCGCTCACGCCGCCCCTCCCCTGGCAGCCAACCGACGATCACCAGCTCCTGGCGGTTCATGTTCTTGACCTTGATCCAGGCGCCGGTCCGCCGGCCCGGCTCGTAGCGGGAGTCCAGGCGCTTGGCCACGACCCCCTCCAGGCCCTGGGCGGCGGTCGCTTTCAAGAGCTCCGCGCCCGGCCGCGCGCTGCCACGGAACGCCGCCGGCACGCGCCAGGCGGGGCCGCCGAGCGCGAGCTGTTCAAGCCGTGCGCGCCGTTGCTCGTAGGGCAGCCCCATCAGGCTGCGACCGTCGAGGTAGAGCACGTCGAAGATCGCGAACACGACCGGGGTGGACTTCTGCAGCCGCGCGATCGCGCTCGGCGCGCTCACGTGCATCCGCCGCTGCAGCCGCTCGAAGCTCGGCGCCCCGTCCTCGCCGAAGGCGACGATCTCCCCGTCGAGCACCGCCTCGCGCATCCCGAGCTGCTCGCTGAGACCCCGCACCTCCGGATAGGCCTGCGTGATCTCGTTGAGGTTGCGGCTCTCCAGCCGCAGCCGGCCCGGCCTGGCGTAGGCGATCGCCCGCACGCCGTCCCACTTGACCTCGAACGACCACCGGGCGTCGTCGGTGGGCAGCGTGCCGGCCCCGGCCAGCATCGGCGGCAGGTGCTCGGGCATCGGCTCCCTGTCCGGATCCTGCGGCGGGTCCATCCGGTGGATCATCCAGTCGTTGGGGTTGCCCGACCCATCGGAGCGCCGCCCGATCGGGAACAGCCCGTAGCGTCCGGTGAGACGCTCGCCGTGGAACGTCACCTCGACCTTGTCGTCGGCCCATTTGTGCGCTTCGTACGTACCGGTGTCCCAGATCGTCATCGTCCCCGCGCCGTACTGCCCCTTGGGGATCTCGCCGTGGAACTCGAGGTACTCGATCGGGTGATCCTCGGTGTGCACCGCCAGCCGGTTCTCCTCACGGTCGGGCGGGATCCCGTTGGGGATCGCCCAGCTGGCGAGCACCCCGTCGTGCTCCAGCCGCAGATCCCAGTGCAACCGCGTGGCATGGTGCTCCTGGATGACGAACCGGCCGCCGTCCTCCTCCCCCGCTCCGGCCAGGCCACCCGCAGGCTCGGGCGTCTTCCCGGCCTCCCGCTTGCCCCGGTACGCCGAGAGCTTGTCCTTCTCCGTGCTCCTGGCGGCCATCGCCAGAGCCTACGGGGTCGTCGCGCCCGCCCCCACGCGTGTCGCTGCGCCCGCCCCCACGCGTGTCGCCACGCGCGCCCCCACGCGTGTCGCCACGCGCGCCCCCACCCGTGTCGCCACGCCCGCCCCCACGCGTGTCGCCACGCGCGTTCAAACCGGCCGGCCGGCCGGCCGGCCAAAGCCTCCCGCGTCCCCGGCCCTGTCGCCCCAGGCCTGCCCCCGTTGCCCGCCACCCGCACTCGGCCCTGCCAGCCGCCACCCGGCCCCCACCCGCCACCCGGCCCCTGCCACCCGGTCCCTGCCACCCGCCACCCGGCCCCTGCCACCCGGCCCCCCCACCCGCTACCCGGGTGGAAAATGCGCCACCGATCCCCGCCCGCATGGCCGGCGGCGCAAATCATCCGCTCTTCGCCTAATAGGCGCCAAGCACCCCGCTGCAGGTGATGCTTGGCGCATTTTCCGCACGAGAAGGGGGGTGCAACTCGGCGCGCCGGACGCTCTACAGAACATGAGAACGTCACACGATGAAGACACCGCTGGCTGGCCCGACCGCGCCATCGCCGCGATCGCGGGCCGCCAACGGACGATGATCACCCGTCAGCAGCTGCTCGCGCTCGGCGTCTCGTCACGGGCGATCATGCGGGCCCTGCGACGCGGCCGGCTACACCGCGTCCATCAGGGGGTCTACTCGCTCGTCCGCCCTCAGGCACGGCCGCCGCTCGCCGCCGAGCAGGCCGCCCTGCTCGCCTGCGGCCCCTCGGCGGTGCTGTCTCACCACTCGGCGGCGATCCTCCACGGCCTGCGCTCGCCGTCCCGCGCCTCCGCCATCCACATCACCACGACCGAGTCTCACCATCGTCGCCACCCGGGCATCGTGGTCCACCGAACAACTGCCCTGCACCCGCGGGAGCACCATCGCGTCCAGTCGCTGCCTGCGACGTCGATCGCGCGCACACTCGTCGACCTTGCGCCGCTCTTCAGCGCGCGTCAGCTCGCGCCGCTCGTCGACCAGGCGCTCCGCAAGACGAGCCGCACCCAGATCCTCGAGACACTCGAGCACCATCCGCGCCGCCCCGGGACGCCGCGGCTACGCGAGCTGCTGGACCCGAGACGCCCATCCGAGGACACGTGGTCCAGGGCCGAGGCGAAGCTGCTCGCCGCGATCCGGCGAGCCCACCTGCCGACGCCTGAGTCCAACCAGCCGATCGGGGACTACATCGCCGACCTTCTGTGGCGCGAGCAGCGCGTGATCGTCGAGTACGACTCCGAGCACTACCACTCGGGTCCGGGTGTGTTCCACAGCGACCGTTCACGGCACAACGACCTGTCGGCGGGCGCGCGACACGAGGTGCTGCATGTCACCAAGGAGCACATCAACCGGGAGATCGAGCGGGTGATCGTGTGGATCACCCAGGCGCTCATCAGCACCGGGGGCTGGTGACGGCTACGGTTGCAGATCGTGCGCGTCGTCACCTGGAACGTCAATTCGCTGAAGATGCGCATGCCGCGAGTGCTCGAGTTCATCGAGCTGTACGCGCCCGACGTGCTGCTGCTGCAGGAGACCAAGGCACCGGCAGATGCGTTCCCGGACCTGGAGCTCGCCGAGGCCGGCTATCACGCCGTCCACCATTCCGCCGGGCAGTGGGCCGGCGTCGCGGTGGTCGCCCGCAGCGACCTGCCGCTGGAGGACCCCACACTGTCGCTCGCCGGTGACACGGTGCCCGAGGAGGCGCGTTGGTGTGAGGCGACCGTGGACGGGATCCGGCTGGCCTCGGTATACGTGCCCAACGGCCGCACGCTCGACAGCCCCGAGTACCCCCGCAAGCTTGCCTTCCTGGACGCGATGGCCGCCCGCATCAAGGAGCTGGAGAGCCACTCGCCGCTGATCGTTGCGGGGGATATGAACATTGCCCCGGCCGACGCCGACGTCTATGACCCGCCCGCGTTCGAGGGCGGCACGCACGTGTCCGCGGCCGAGCGCGACCGGCTCGCCCACATCCTGGATGGCGGCATGGTCGACGCCTACCGCACCGTGCATCCCGACGAGGTCCAGTACACGTGGTGGGACTACCGCGCCGGGAACTTCCACAAGGGACTCGGCCTGCGGATCGACCTCGCCCTGCTCAGCGCCGCGCTCGCCGAGCGCCTCACCGCCTGCGGCATCGACCGCAACTTCCGCAAGGGAAAGAAGCCCTCGGACCACGCTCCGTTGCTGGTCGATCTGCGCTAGCCGGCCACCGGCGCACCGATCTTCACCATTTGTTACGCGCACGCGCGACAATCTCGGCCATGTCAAGAGTTCTGGTCGTCGATGACGAACCCGCCGTGCGGCGCGCGCTGGAGCGTGCGCTGCGCCTGGAGAACCACGATGTGACGCTCGCCGCGGACGGCGAGGAGGCGCTGGATCAGCTCGCCTCCCACCCCACCGACGCCGTGATCCTCGACGTGATGATGCCCAAGCTGGACGGTCTCGAGGTGTGCCGCCGCCTGCGCACCGCCGGCGACCGCACCCCGGTCCTCATGCTCACAGCTCGTGACGCGATCGACGACCGCGTCGAGGGCCTGGATGTCGGCGCCGACGACTATCTGGTCAAGCCGTTCGCGTTGCGTGAGCTGCAGGCTCGGCTGCGAGCGCTGCTGCGCCGCTCGGGCGACGGTGTCGGCGAGGGCGAGGTGCTGCGCTATGCGGATCTCAGCCTCGACCCGATCGCCCACGAGGTCCGCCGCGGCGACCGGGTGATCGACCTCTCCAAGACCGAGTTTCTGCTGCTCGAGCTCTTCCTCCGCCATCCCCGGCAGGTGCTCACGCGCTCGACCATCTTCGAGAACGTGTGGGGCTACGACTTCGGCCCCACCTCCAACGCGCTCGGCGTGTACATGGGCTACCTGCGACGCAAGACTGAAGAGGGCGGCGAACCTCGTCTGCTGCACACGGTCCGCGGTGTCGGCTACGTCCTCAAGGACTGATTGACCGGCCGCATGGCTCTTCGCCGACGGCTATCGATCATCGCCGCCGCGTCCGTCGGGGTGGCGATCCTGTTCGCGGTGGCGGTCTGTTACGCCGTCGTGCGCGGCCAGCTGCTCGGTCAGGTCGACGACTCGCTGTACGCGCAGAAGGCGGCGATCCAGAACGGCAACCTGCAGCTCGGGCAGAACCTTCCGGTCATCTCGGCCAGCGCCGGCGGACCGGCCCAGTACGAGCAGCTCGTGCTGACCAAGACGCAGGTCTACGACACCGAGGGGAACCTGCGCCTGCCGGTCGACAGCCGGTGCCTCGGGATCCGCGGCGAGCGCACCTCGTACGTCGACGACGTCCACCTCGACGGCAGCGATCTGCGCATCCTGACCTTCGGAGTCGGCCTCCGGGACGGCCAGCCCGCCGCGGTCCAGCTGGCCCGGCCGCTCAATTCGGTGCAGTCGATCCTCTCCTCCCTGCGCCTCATCCTCTTCCTCGTCCTGCTCGGCGGCGTCGTCGTCGCCGGCCTGCTCGGCCGGATCGCCTCCCGCCGCGTGCTGCGCCCGCTCAACGAGGTCGCCGCCACCGCCGAGCACATTGGCGAGACCGACGACCTCTCCCAGCGCCTCAAGGTCCACGCCGACGATGAGGTCGGCCAGCTCGCCACGCGCTTCAACACCATGCTCGACCGCCTGCAACGCTCGCGCGCCGCGCTCGACGAGTCGGTGCGGGCTCAGCGCCAGCTGGTGGCCGACGCCTCGCACGAGCTGCGGACCCCGGTGACGAGCCTTCGCACGAACATCGAGATCCTGCTCGAGACGCCTGACATGGAGCCGCTGGAGCGGCGCGAGATGCTTCGCGACGTGGTCGAGCAGTCCGAGGAGCTCTCCACGCTCGTCAACGACCTGATCGAGCTCGCGCGCGGTGACGAGCCCGGCGCGAACGCCGAGGATGTGCGGCTGGACCGCGTCGTCGCCCAGTGTCTGGACCGCGCCCGCCGCAACGCGCCGACGCTGCACTTCACCGCGGACCTCGTCCCGGCCAGGCTGGACGGCGTCGCCGAACGCCTCGAGCGTGCGGTCAACAACCTGCTCGACAACGCGAGCCGCCACTCCCCGCGCGGCGGGAACATCGAGGTCCACGCCGGGCCGGACGGAGTCACCGTCCGAGATCACGGCTCGGGCGTCGCCGAGGAGGACCTCCCCTACCTGTTCGATCGCTTCTACCGGGGCACGAACTCGCGCGGCCGTCAGGGATCGGGCCTCGGCCTGGCGATCGTGCGCCAGGTGACCGAGCAGCACGGCGGCCATGCATCGGTCGCCAACGCGCTGGGCGGCGGCGCCGTGTTCACGCTCGAGCTGCCCGCGTCCCCGCCCGATGACACGGGCGAGCACCCCGCTGCGCCCCACGCCACCGCGGTCGACTCGTTGAACGTGTGATCCGGCCGGCCGGCGAGCGGCCCGGTCAGCTGGCGCCTGGCGCAGACCCGCGCGCCACCTGGGCCGCGCGCGCCTGCCTCGCGACCCGGAATCGCTGACGCAAGGAGAAAAACAGCAGCGCGTAGATCGGGACCATGATCAGCAGCAGCCAGGCACGATCGCTCGGGTCGCCGAACACGGCGACCACGATCGCGGCGATCACGACCGTCGGCACCGCGGCGAGCAGTGCCGAGTGCGACCGGTACCCCGCAAAGTGCTCCCGGCCGGTCACCTCGGTCACGCCGAGCGCGCAGATGACCAGGCCGATGATGATCGTCACCCGACCGTGGGTGACAAGCCCGACTCCCCCGACGATCACTCCGGCGAAGATCGCGAACTCAGACACCGGGACCCCGCCGAACAGGCCGGGCGGCCGCTGACCCACTCTCCCGAGATCTCGGCCCGCCCGTCGGCGCTCACGCGCGGCAGTCTCCCGGGCCGCCCGCTCGTCACGCCGCGTCGACGCCACCGCACGCGGTCCGGTCTCCGACCGCCGCCGCTTGCGCTTGGATCGAGCCGCCGCCATAGGCGGGGGAGCATAGGCCCATCAGGGTCCAGCGGCACGGATGTCGTTCGCCGACTGGCGGGTCGTGCGATTTCTCCCTGATCGCGGGCGCCACGTCGAGCGGCGCCGCGACGTCGTCCCGGCAGCGTTCTCAGGGAGGAAATCGCACGACCCGTCAGTCCCACCGACGCCGCCCGCCGCGCAGCGCACGCATCTCGGACACCCCATACGCCTCCGCACCT
Organism: Solirubrobacteraceae bacterium; assembly: GCA_035503035.1. Classification (GTDB taxonomy): domain Bacteria; phylum Actinomycetota; class Thermoleophilia; order Solirubrobacterales; family Solirubrobacteraceae; genus Palsa-465. Next base: position 16,105 of record DATJTS010000021.1, on the reverse strand, counting down.
AACGCACCACCGTTCGCGGCACCCTCGAGCATCTCAACCTCAATCCGGCGCTCGACCGCTCCCCCGGAACCATCGGGCGACACGAACACCACCCGGGCCCCGGGCCGGCTCGCGACGCACCGCTCGAGCACGGTCCCCCGGAACAGCAGCGCCGCGGAGTCGTCGGCCGCCCAGCCGGCGACGAGACGACCTCGGCCGACCGCCGACAGGAACACGGGGCGCCGCTCGGGCTCGCCGTCGAGATGAACCGACAGGGAGCCCGGCAGCAACCCGAGACCGGCGGCCGGCGCCGCCGCGCCGCCGCTCATCGTGATCCCTCCCTCGAACCAGCACATCGCTCCCGCGCTCAGGCCCGCGAGCAGGATCCCGCGCTCCCACGCCGCTCGCATCACCTCGTCGACGCCATGCTCGCGCCAGACCGCGAGCATGTTGCGCATCGATCCGCCGCCGACGTAGATCGCGTCCTGCGCGAGCAGGTGCTCGCGGGGGTCGAGCCGATCGCGCCCGAGGTGGAAGAGCGACAGCACCGACGGCTCGCACGGCCAGGCAGAGAATCGTTCGTAGAAGCGGGTCGTCTGCTCGCGCGGGTCGCCGGAGGCGGTGGGCAGGAAGCAGATCCGAGGGACCTCCCGGCCGGTGAGCTCGAGCACCAGCCGGTCGAGCGCTTCGCTGCGCTCCTGCATGGTGAAACCGCCGCCGCCCATCGCGAGGATGCGTCGCGGGTCTCGCGGGGCCTCAGGCGGCAAGCCGCTCGCTCTCAATGCGCACCGGTCCGGCCGGCTCTCCGAGATAGCGGACCGGCAGCGGCTGCTCGCGGACACCCCCGCGGCCGTGCCGGCGCACGAACCAGGCCCGGGCGGCGGGGCGAGACGAGACCACCTCGTGCAGTTCGGTCCCGATGAAATGCAGCGCCGCCCCGTCGCCCGCGCCGTACCCGGGCGCCATCCCGTCCCTGACGGCGTCCACGAAGGCGCTCTGGCGACCGGGCTCCTCGCCGTAGTGGACCGCGTTGGACCACGGCAGCAATCCCAGCCCGCTCAGCCGCCGCGGCGGGCCCTCGTGGAAGCCCGAGAGCGCATCGGCAAACCAGCACAGCGATCCCGCCGAGCCGCCGCAGAGCACGATCCCGGCCCGCCAGGCCTCGGCGAGCGCGTGGTCAATGCCGTGCGCGCGCCAGGTGCCGATCAGCGAGACCAGCGAGCCGCCGCCGACGTAGATGAGGTCCTGCTCGAGCAGGTGAGCGTGCGGGTCGCCGACTCCGGTCTCGCGGCGAAACAGCGAGATGTGCGAGGGCTCGCAGCGACCCGCCCCGAACGCGCGGTAGAAGCGCACGACGTAATGGTCCGCATCGCCCGACGCGGTCGGCAGAAAGCAGACCCTCGGACGCTCGACGCCCGTCAGCGACAGCACGTGGTCGTCGAGCAGCGTGTTACCCCACTCCATCGAGAAGCCGCCGCCGCCGAAGGCGACGATCTGAGGTGGTCGAAGCGACATGTCTGGACGGTAGATCGACCGCCCGGACCCGCCTTTGGCCCCATGGCCAGATTCCGGCGGTGCGGACCCGCCGCGTCGGCAGTCCCGGCGAGGCCGGACGTCAGCGGCGCGAGCGGCGGCGCACGCCCGTCACGCAGGCAGCCCGCCGCCGCCGATCAACTCGGCGCTGTCCATCTCCCGGAACCGACCGGTGACGACGAACACGACCTGCTCCCCGATGTCGACGGTGTTGTCCCCGATCCGCTCCAGACAGCGGGCGACGAGGATCATGAACATCGCCCACTCACGGACGTCGAAATCCTCGCCGATCTCGACCGCGCGCTGGAAGATCGCGCGGTTCAGGCGGTTGATCTCCTCGTCCTGGCCGGCGAGGCAGCCCGCGACCTGGACATCGCGCAGCCTGAGCACGTCGCGAGCCTGGACGACCTGGGAGCGCGCGAGCAGTCCCATCTTCTCGACGGCGTCGAGGATCTCCTTGTCCTTCGGCGCCTCGTGGCCGGAGAGCGGTACGAGCGTGGCGATGTTCACGCACTGGTCGCCCATCCGCTCCATGCAGCGGACGATGTGCAGGAGCGCCGTGATCAGTCGCAGCTCCTCGGCTCCGGGCGCAGGGCGCGCGAGCAGTTCCAGTGCCCCCTGATAGACCTCGCCGTAGCGGCGGTCGAGCCGGCGATCGTCGGCGACGACGATCTGGGCGAGCTCGACGTCCTGGTAGTTGAGCGACTCCTGGGCCCGATCGAGCTGCGAGATGACAAGGTCGAGGCCCCCGAGCACGCGGGCCTCCAGACCCTTCAGATCCTCGCGGAAGCGATGCAGCGACTCCGGCATCTGCCAGACACTACGCCGCGCTGTTATCGAGTTGTGAATCCGTATCGACGACCCGCTCGGCCGTCAGCCGGTATCCGAACCCGAAATGCGTGTGGATGAAGCGCCACTCAGGTAGCGCGGCCTCGAGCTTGACGCGGAGCTTGCGCACGTAGACGTCGACCGAGCGATCGCGGGAGCGCATGGGCCGCTCCCAAACGAGCGTGAACAGATCTTCGCGGGAGACGATGTGGTCCTCGTGCCGCGCGAGCTCGGTGAGCAGGCGCAGCTCGCGCGTGGAGAGCATCAGCACCCGGCCGCGGGCCCGGACCAGGTGCTCGTCGGGCAGGATCTGGAGTGGTCCGACGACGAATCCCTGCTCACCGGTTTGCAGCGCGTTCTGCATAGCACGATGCTGACCCTCTCCCGCGGTCTCCGCGTGAACGGCTCGTAACCGATGTGTGACCCGGATGTGAAGTGGAACTTTTTGCGCGGTGAATGCGCGAAGAACAGCGCGAAGGCGAATGTGGCGGCACCGTCGCAGCCGCGAGGATCACGCCTCAGCGATGGATGGACAGGTCGGTCAGCCCGCGACGAGCGGGTCGACGAGGCTCAGTTCCGAGACCGGGACCGCCGTCACGGCGGGCTGCTGGGCGCCGCCGTCGAGCTCCGGCGCGAAGCGATAGCCAACGCCGAAGTGGGTGTGGATGTAGCTCCACGCCGGTGATCCGACGCGCAGCTTCTGGCGGAGCTTGCGGACGAACACGTCGACCGAACGGTCACCGTGGGCCATCGCGTAGCCCCAGACCCGCTCGTAGATCTCCTCGCGGCGCAGCACACGGTCCGAGCCGGAGAGCAGTTGGAGGATCTCGAACTCACGTGCGGTGAGCTCGAGGCTCGCGTCGCCGACGTACGCCTGGTAGAGGTCGGGCCGCACGGTGATCTCACCGAACGCCTGCGAGGACTCGATCGCGGGCATCTCCACGCGCCGGTGGCGACGGACCGCCGCCTCGATCACGCAGATCAACTCCTCGGGATGGCATGGCTTGGTGATCCACGCATCCGCGCCGAGCCGCAGCCCGCGCACACGCTGAGCGACCGATGACGGACCGGTACAGACGATCACGGCGAGGCCGGGCATCCGCGCGCACACCTGCTCGAGGTAGCCCCAGCCGGCGGGGCCGAGGATCGCCAGGTCGACCACGAGCGCATTGAGGCGCATCTGCACGAGGCCGTCGGCGCCGAGCGGCGAGGCGAGCGGGCGGTATTCGCAGCCGAGCGCGTCCAGCCGCTTGGACAGCACCTGCATGAAACCGGGGTCACGATCAAGGACTGCGAGGCGAAGCCGGTTCTGCCCGCGCTGGGCACTCCCTGCCGCAGCGGTCAGCGCGTCACTGCGCTCAGTGCTCATGGCCGCCACTCTAGTTGAGACGTCCGACATCTACCCGCCAGAAACCCCTCGGTCACAACTCTTTTACATGCATACAGCGCATGTTTGGCCCCTGAGACGCGGCTGACCCCCGCTGATCCAAGCCATCGGCTCCCTTAAAGCTCGCCTAAGGAAGCGATCGATATCCTCCTGCGACGACGCCCGGGGGCCGACTCCCCTGGGCTGCGATTTCTCAATGGCCTCTCGACAAGCACAGAAGGAAGCGGCGCGACAGCGGCGGCTCGCAGAAGAGCAGGCGGCTCAAGCCAAGACGCAGCGCACGCGGCGCATGCAGATGCTCGGCGGCGTCCTGGTGCTCGTCATCGCGGCAATCGCGGTCGTGGTCATCGTCTCCACCAGCGGCAACAAGGGCACCCCGAACGTCAAGGACACGAAGGCCACCCGCTCGAACGCGCAGCAGGTGGACGCGCTGCTGAAGGGCATCCCGCAATCGGGGACGACGCTCGGCAACCCTCACGCGAAGGTCACGGTCACCGAGTACGGCGATCTTGAGTGCCCGATCTGCAAGGAGTTCTCGGAGAGCGCGGAGATCCAGCTGATCAAGAACGAGGTCCGCTCCGGCAAGGTCAAGCTCGTCTACAAGTCGTTCGAGACGGCGAGCCGCGATCCTAACGCCGCTCCCAACGCGTTCATGCTGCAGCAGACGGCCGCCTACGCCGCAGGAGCGCAGAACAAGGCCTGGAACTACATCCTGCTCTTCTATCGAGAGCAGCAGACCGAGAACACGCCGTACGTGACGGCGAGTTTCCTGACGAGCATCGCCAAGGCGGCCGGCGTGAACGTCAAGTCCTGGTCCTCGCAGCGCTTCAATCCCAAGTACCAGAACCAGGTCATCTCCGAGAACAAGTTCGCGGCGACCATGCCGTTCCAGGGCGGGCCCAGCTCTGCCGGGACGCCGGCGCTGATCGCGTCGAGCGCGTCCAAGCAGACGAAGGCGTTTGCCGGCGATCTCTCGTACTCCGGCCTGCAGACCCTGATCAAGCAGGTCTCGTGACCAGCAGGACCCTGCGCCGCGTCATGCTGGTGCTCGCGGGGCTGGCGATCCTGCTGACGATCTATCTCGTCTACGTCCATTACTCCGGCGCCAAGCCGATCTGCTCCAGCAAGGGCGGGGACACATGCCTGAAGGTGCAGACCTCGGTTTGGTCCAAGGTCGGGGGGGTGCCGGTCTCGTTGATCGGGCTGATCGGCTACATCGCGATCTTCTTCTCGCTGCTCGCTCCCGACCGCGACGAGATCCGGGTGCTGACGCTCGGAATGACGCTGTTCGGCGTGTGCTTCAGCGGCTACCTCACCTACCGCGAGCTGTTCACGCTGCACGAGATCTGCGAGGAGTGCGTCACCTCCGCGGTGCTGGTCACGCTGCTGTTCATCGGCGCGGTGTGGCGTTTCCTCGCCACCGACCAACTCGCCACCGCCGCATCCTGAGCGTCGGCGTGCCGTCCGGCGCGCCTCGCACACTCTGAGTCCTGATGAGCTGGCGGTCGACGCGCGCCTCCGGGCAGGGAGAAACCGGCCCCACCCAACCTCAACGGGTCGCCATCGCCGATCTCGGCTCCAACTCCTGGCGGCTGGTGGTCTTCAGCTACGGCGCCGGACCGTGGTGGAAGCGCACCGACGAGCTGTACGAGACGGTCCGCATCGGCGCCGGGATGGCGGCCACGGGCTCGCTCTCGGAGGCGGCGATGGCGCGCGGGCTGGAAACGCTCGACGTGTTCAGCAGGTTCTGCCGCGCCGGCCGGATCGCGGAAGAGGACGTCCACGTCGTCGCGACCAGCGCCATCCGTGACGCCGACAACGGCGCGGCGTTCCTTCAGCGTGTCCGCGCCGAGACCGGGCTGGACGTCGAGATCCTCGATGCCCACGACGAGGCCTACTACGGCTACATCGCGGCGGTCAACTCGACGACGCTCCGGGACGGAGCGGTCCTGGAGATCGGCGGCGGCTCGATGCAACTGATCCGCGTCGAGGGTCGGTCCGAGCGAGAGATGGCCTCCTTCCCGCTGGGCGCGGTCCGCGTGACCGAGCTGATGCTCGCCCAGGACCCGACCAAGCCGGCCAAGCGCAAGCAGCTCGTCCGTGTCCGCGAGTACGCCCGGGAGATGATCGGCGAGGACGCCACCTGGCTCGCCGGCCTGGGTGCGAACGGGAACCGGCTCGTCGGGCTCGGTGGCGCGGTGCGCAACCTCGCGGCGGCGGCCGCCATCGCCGACGGTGTCGTCGACCTCGGCGTTCAGGGCTACGAGCTGAGTGCCGCGCGGCTGTCGGAGCTCGTCACCATGCTCGCCGCGCTGCCGGCCACCGAGCGGGGCACCGTGGCCGGGATCAAACCGGGACGCGGTGACATCATCCTCGCCGCCGCGCTGGTGATAGAGGCGGTGGTGCAGGAGGGCGGCTTCAGCGGGATCGAGGTCACCGAGGCCGGCCTGCGCGAGGGGGTCTTCCTCGCCCGGACGCTGCTCGATCCCGCCGACCCGCTGATCGACGATGTCCGCGAGGCCGCGGTCAACAACCTCGCCGTCCAGTACGAATCCGACCTTCCGCACGTTCGCCACGTGGCGCTGCTCGCCACCCAGATGTTCGACTCGCTCGCCTCCGACGGCCTGTTCGAGCCACGGCCCGAGGAGCGCGAGCTGCTGTGGGCGGCCGCGATGCTCCACGACGTCGGGATGACGATCTCCTACGACGACCATCACAAGCATTCGCGCTATCTGATCGAATCCGCAGAACTGCCCGGCTTCGACCCGCGCGAGCGCGCGCTGATCGCGCAGATGACCCGGTATCACCGCAAGGGCGTGCCCAAGCTTGGCGCGATCGCATCGCTGACCGACCCCGAGGACGAGGCGCTGCTCGACCGCTGCGCGACCGTGCTGCGACTCGCCGAGCACCTTGAGCGCGGCCGGGATCGCTCGGTCTCCGAGGTGGCGCTGCGGGTGGGCGGGGACGAGTCCGACGGCGTTGAGGTTCATCTGGAGGCGGCCGGCGACCTCACGCTGCCGCGCTGGTCGGTCGAGCGCTACGGCGACGACGAGGCCTTCGAGCGGGTGTTCGGCCGGAGATTGCTGATCGGCTGATCGGTCCCGTCCTCCACGCAGCGACCGCCCGTCCACCCGCCTTCACATCTCGGTCACCAGTCGGGTCGGCCGGGCCCGTAGGGTGACCGACCGTGGTCATGAAATCCCCCGCTCACGCCGACCTCGACCCCGCACGCGCGGGATAAGGTTCGACGCGATGCTCTGGCTCCTGCGCCATGCCGAGGCGGTCGACGGCATCCCGGACGAGGACCGGGCTCTGACTGAGCGCGGCGTCCGCCAGGCGACCGACGCGGGCCGCGCGCTCCAGGCGATCGGCGCGGCCATCGACGTCTGCCTGACCAGCCCGAAGGTCCGAGCCCGCCAAACGGCGGAGCTCGCCTGCGAGTCGCTGGGCGTTGAGGTCGAGACCGAGGATCGCCTGGCCGGCCAGCCGGTCGACGTGGAAGATCTGGTCGCCGGACGCGGCAACGTGCTGCTCGTCGGCCACGACCCCTCGTTCACGCTGCTCGTGCATGACCTCACCGGCGCTCAGGCCAGGATGAAGAAGGGCGGCGTGGCCGCGATCGCCAAGGGCGAACTGATCACGCTGCTTCGACCGACCGACCTATCCGCGATCGCCGCAGGGGTGACGGAGCAATGACCGAGACCTACGAGGAACAGACCCACGAAGGCGGCGAGGAGCCGCGCTCGCTGCGCGACCCCTCGCTGTTCGTCAACCGCGAGCTCTCGTGGCTGCAGTTCAACGACCGCGTGCTGCAGCTCGCCGAGGACGAGACGCTGCCGCTGCTGGAGCGGCTGAAGTTCCTGTCGATCTTCGTCTCGAACCTCGACGACTTCTTCATGATCCGGGTGGCCGGAGTCAACGGGCAGGTCGACGCGCGGATCGACGCCCGCGGGCCGGACGGCCTGTCCCCCTCCGAGGTCCTGCGGGAGATCCACGACACCGTGCGGGACCAGGACCGCCGCCATGCCCGCCAGTTCTCCCAGGTGATCCGTCCGGCGCTCGCCGAGCACGGGATCCGGATCACCACCTGCAGGGAGTCCGGGGCCTCGCCGGAGGCGATTGAACGCCAGTTCCGCGAGCAGATCTTCCCGGTGCTCACACCGCTGGCGGTCGGAGCCGGGCGTCCGTTCCCCTACATCTCCAACCTGTCGCTCTCGCTGATCGTGCGCCTGCACGACCCGGCGAACGATCACGAGGCCTACGCGCGCGTGAAGGTCCCCAAGGAGGTGCTGCCGCGCTTCGTGGAGATCGAGAAGGACACCTTCATCCCGCTCGAGGACATCATCGCCGAGCACCTCGATGCGCTGTTCCCGGGCATGGAGGTGGTCAGCCACGACCTGTTCCGGGTGACGCGCGATGCGGACTTCGAGATCTCCGACGAGGCCGACGACCTGCTGCGGGCGGTCGAGAACGAGCTGCGCCGGCGCCGCTTCGGCGAGGTGATCCGGCTCGAGGTCGGCGCGACGATGGACCAGACGCTGCGCACCTCGCTGATCGACTGGCTGGCGGTCGACGAGGTCCAGGTCTACGACGTCGAGGGGTTGCTCGACCTCGGCGACCTGTTCCAGATCGCGGGTGCCAAGGAACGGCCCGACCTGAGCTGGCCGAGCTGGAATCCGGTGGCCCAGATCGGCTCGGCGGCGACGCCGGCGCAGACCGAGGACGGCGGCCTTGACCTGTTCAAGATGATGCGCGCGGGCGACGTCCTCGTGCACTACCCGTACCAATCGTTCACGGCCTCGGTCGAGCGGTTCGTCAGCCAGGCGGTCGACGACCCGAACGTGCTCGCGATCAAGATGACCGTGTACCGCACCTCGGACGACTCGACGCTGGTGCCTTCGCTGATCGCGGCCGCCGAGAAGGGCAAGCAGGCGGTCTGCATGGTCGAGCTGAAGGCGCGCTTCGACGAGCGGCGCAACATCCACTGGTCACGCGCGCTGGAGGAGGCGGGCGCCCACGTCGTGCACGGCATCCCGGGCCTGAAGACCCACGCCAAGGCGATCCTCATCGTCCGTCGCGAACGGGGCGGTGTGCGCAACTACGTGATGATCGGGACGGGCAACTTCCACGCGAAGAACGCACGGCTGTACGAGGACTGGGGCTTCTTCACGACCGACCACGAGATCGGCGAGGAGGTCGCCAACCTGTTCAACACGCTCACCGGCTACGGCCACCCTGCGCCGCCGGAGGAAACGCTCGTCGCCCCGACCTGGATGCGCAAGCCGTTGCTCGAGCAGATTGACGCGACGGCGCGCGCTTTCGCCGAGGGCGATCACGAGGCTCGCATCACGCTGAAGATGAACTCGCTCGTCGACCCCAAGACGATCGAGGGGCTCTACCGCGCCGCGCAGACCGGCGTGCCGATCGCGCTGAACGTGCGCGGCATCTGCTGCCTGGTGCCGGGGATCCCCGGGATCTCGGAGTCGATCAACGTCGTCTCGGTGGTCGGCCGCTTCCTAGAGCACAGCCGGATCTACTCCTTCCACCGCCACGGCGAGCACCACTACTACATCGGCTCGGCCGACCTGATGCCGCGCAACCTCGACACCCGCGTCGAGCTGCTCACCCCGATCAAGGCACCCGAACTGCAGTCCGAGCTCGCCGACACGCTCGAACGCTGTCTGAACGACGACACCTACGCGTGGACGATGGACGCCGAACGGCGGTGGACCCGACGCACGGGGCGCACCCGCAGCGTCCACAACGAGCTGATGGAACGCACGCTCCAGCTCGACCAGAGCTAGGTCTGAGCCGTCACGCGAACAAGGGCGAGACGTGGTCGGCGACCACGTCCCGCCCCCAGTCTCAGATCAGCCGGACCCGTTGCGGATCGTCGGCCGGTTCCCCAGCGTCACCTTGACCTGCTTGGTCTGGCCGTCGCGGAGAATCGTCAGTGTGATCTTCTGGCCGGGCTTGTCCTCGGCGAGGATCGAGACCAGCTGGTTGAACGAGGTGATCGAGGATGAATCGATCTTCTCGATCACGTCGTTGGTCTGAAGGCCCGCCTTTGCGGCAGGACCGCCTGCGGTGACCGTGCTGATCGGAACGCCCGATGAGTGGGTGGAGAAGCTCTCCGAGTCATCGGAGGCGCCGTTCGCCGCGATGCCCAGGTAGGCATGCTGGACCGGCGTTCCCGCGATCAGCGCCTTGGCGACGGTCACGTCCTCGTTGGCGGGCGTCGCGAAGCCGATCCCGGCGTTCTGGCCCTGTCCGGTCGCCGAACTGGTGTTGGTGTCGATCTGGTCGTTGAGACCGATCACCTCACCCTGGGCGTTGAGCAGCGGGCCGCCCGAGTTGCCGGGGTTGATCGCCGCGTCGGTCTGGATCGCGTCCGGAATCGTGTAGGGCCTGGGGTCCGTCGGGGCCTCGATCTGACGCTGGGTCTGGCTGACGATCCCGGACGTCACCGTCTCGGGCAGGCTGAACGGGCTGCCGATCGCGACGACGGGGTCTCCCACCTGGACAGCGGAGGAATCGGCGAACTTGATCGGATGCAGCTCGGAGGCCGGCACGTTGACCTTGATCACGCCGACGTCGCTGGTGGCATCGGAGCCGACCACCTTGGCGTCAACCTTGGTGCCGTTCTCAAACGTCACGACCACCTTGACCGCGTTGGCGATCACATGCTCGTCTGTGAGGATGTAGCCCTGGTCGTTGTAGACGACGCCGGCACCCTCGCCCTCCTGGACGGAGCTGCCGCCGAACAGGCTGTTCGACGAGGCGCCTTTGGACTTGACCAGGATGTCGACGACTCCAGGGCCATCCTGCTGGTAGATCTGGTTGATCGACATGCCGGCCGAGCCCGAACGGGCGAACGACGTCGGTTCGCTCGTCCCGGTGCTCGACTGCACGACGGTCGTGGTCACCGACTTCGTCGATGAGTGGTTGCCGCTTGAGGCGATGACCAGCGCGATGATTCCCCCCGCGATGGCCCCGCCGATGACCGGCAGCCATCGGCTCAATTTGCGCATGGTGATGTCTGACTCTCCTGGATTCTCGGCTTGGGGTCGGATCTGCGACTTCCATGCCACCACGGCGCGGTGAGGAACCCGTCAGAGTTCGTCAAGAAGTCCATAAGAGCAGGGTAGGACGGCGCGCGCCGCTCCGAGCTACCCGCGCGCCAGCCCACGCCAGCTCAGTTCCAGCGTCCTCAGCTCCCGCGGACGCTTCAGATCCTGGTCGAGCAGCCGCATCGTGCGCAGACCGAGCGCGGCGTGGACCGTGTCCCGCTCCCGGTCGGACGCGAACATCGCCGCATCCCCATGGGTCTCCTCGTCGTCGAGCTCCACGATCAGCCGCTGGCTGGGCCAATAGGCGTCGACCTCAAAGCCCGCGACGTCGACGTTGGTGAGCGGCTGCGGCAGGTGATGGCGTTCGACGAACGCCTGAAAGCGGTCCTCAAGGCCGCTGCGGGTGGGATTTCGCCGGTGACCGAGGAGCACCTCGGCCTCGTCCACCGAGATGAGGCGCTCCAGCCGGCCGCGGTTGGTGAGCCGGACGCGCTGCTTGGCGGTGAGCCGAGGGCCCATGTCGGCGATCGCGCGTGCCGCCCGGGTCACCGGCACCCCGAGGCACATCGTCGTCTGAGCGCGCGTGAGCGTGGTCGAACGGTGGGCGACGATCCCGGGGCGGCGAACGCGGCGCGGAGCGATCACCTCGATCGGCTGTGACCAGCGCCGAAGGCCGTGGAGCGCGAGCGCTGAATCGTGGCTGAGAACCGCGCCGCTGCCCGCGGCGAGGACCGCCGCCATCGCACGGGCGACCGGCTCCGGGCGGCAGTAGCCGAGCGCGTAGACGCCGGCATGGACGGGGATCAGCCGGCCGTCGCGGATCCAGGCCTCGATCGTCGTCACCGGCACCCCGAGACCGAGCAGCTGGACGCGGGTGACGTGGCCCTGCTGCCTGGCGGCCAGCCGGGCGATAGCCCGACGGATGGTCCGGAGATTGCCCACACAGGTAAGAGCGTGTGGGCCGCCGGTTTTCACCCCCGTGACCCCTCACCCCCCACCCGCGCCGGGGTTGGTCGATCCCGAGACGACCCGTCCGGAAAACGACCACCCCCGCCCCACCGCGTCAGGGTTGGTCGATCCCCAGACGACCCGTCCGGAAAACGACCACCCCGCCCCACTCCCAGGCCCGGCGGACCGAGGATCCCGTACGATCTCGCCGGTGACGAACTCCACCGCCCCGACCTCGGCCAAGGTCCGTGACAGCGCCGCCGAGGCCACCGCGGACATCGGGAACGGCGCCACGCTCGCCGTCGGCGGGTTCGGCCTGTCCGGCATCCCCGAGCAGCTGATCACCGCCGTCAGAGACCACGGCTCAACCGGTCTCACCGTGATCTCCAACAACTGCGGAGTCGACGACTACGGGCTCGGGATCCTGCTCCAGACCCGGCAGATCGCCAAGATGATCAGCTCCTACGTCGGCGAGAACAAGGTGTTCGAGCGCCAGTACCTCGATGGGGAGCTCGAGGTGGAGCTCGTCCCGCAGGGCACGCTCGCCGAGCGCCTGCGGGCGGGTGGCGCCGGGATTCCGGCGTTCTACACCCCGGCCGGAGTCGGCACGCCGATCGCGGAGGGCAAGGAGACACGCGACTTCGACGGCAAGGACTACCTGCTCGAGCGCGCCGTCACCGCCGACTTCGCGCTCGTCAAGGCGTGGAAGGCCGATCCGTTCGGCAACCTCGTCTACCGGCACACCGCGCGGAACTTCAATCCGCTGGCGGCGACCGCCGGCCGGACCACGATCGCCGAGGTCGAGGAGATCGTCGGGATCGGGGAGCTCCCGCCCGACCAGGTCCACACCTCGGGCCTGTACGTGCAGCGGATCGTCGTCACCGGCCCCTACGAGAAGCGCATCGAGCGCCTGATCGAACGGGAGGACTGACCCCGCATGACCACCGAGCCGACAGCCGACCCCAAGGCCGCGGCGCGCGCCGCCCGGCAGCGCATCATCACGCGCGCCGCCAAGGAGATCCGCGACGGCATGAACGTCAACCTCGGCATCGGGCTGCCGACGCTGCTCGCCGACACCGCGATGGACCAGCGCGACGTCATGCTGCAGTCCGAGAACGGTCTGCTCGGTATCGGTCCCTATCCGGCGAAAGGGCAAGCCGACCCCGACCTGATCAACGCCGGGAAGGAGACCGTCACCGCGGTTCCCGGCGCCTCCTACTTCGACAGCGCCGAGTCGTTCGGAATGATCCGTGGCGGCCACATCGACCTCGCCATCCTCGGCGGCATGGAGGTCTCGCAGACCGGCGACCTCGCCAACTGGATGGTGCCCGGCAAGATGGTGAAGGGAATGGGCGGCGCGATGGATCTCGTCCAGGGCGCCAAGCGCGTGATCGTCATCATGGAGCACCTCACCCGCGACGGCTCCTCCAAGGTCAAGACGGAGTGCACGCTCCCGCTCACCGGCCAGGGCGTCGTCGACCGGCTCATCACCGATCTCGCCGTGTTCGAGATCGCCGACGGCGCGATGACGCTCGTCGAGTTGCAGGACGGCGTCACCGCCGAGCACGTTGCCGCCGCGACCGAGGCGAGCTACTCGGTCGCGCTCTCCGGCTGACGGTCAGGTCCTGCCGGTCAGGTCCGGACGCGGGTCAGGTCCGGACGCCGGTCAGGTCCCGCTGGTCAGGTCCGGACCCGGATCACCGGTTCGCGCCCGCTCGGCCGCAGCCACGCGGCGCCGGCGGCGCGCACCGGCAACGCGACCGTCACCTCAAGGCCACCCTCGGAGCGGGGGTCGAGCACCGCGTCACCGCGATGGGCGGACGCGATCGCCTGGACGATCGAGAGCCCAAGGCCGAAGCCCTGCACCGAGCGGGACAGTCGCCGGAACGGCTCGGCAAGCTCCGCCGCCGCCTCCGGCGCGATCCGCTCGCCGCCGTTGGCGACCCGCAGCAGCACCCGGCGCTCCCGCGTCTCGGTGGTCACCGACAGCCAGCCCCCGTGCTCGTTGTGGCGGATGCCGTTGTCGATCAGGTTGGCGACCATCCGCTCGATCAGGCTCGGGTCGCCATCGATCCAGGCCTCCTGGAGGTCGGTCCGGATCTCGACCGCCGCCTCCTGGGCGCGTGCCGAGAGATCGGTGATGCAGTCGCCGGCGAGCTCGGCGAGATCGAGTGGCTCCTCGTGCCCGGTGGTCGCCTCACTGCGGGCGAGCACCAGCAGGCTGGCGATCAGGCTCTCGCAGCGATCGACGGTGTCCCGGACCGCCTCGCCCATCGCACGCAGCTCCGCGACGCTCGCGTCGGGATCGCCGAGCGCCACGTCGATCTCGGTGCGCATGATCGCCAGCGGCGTGCGCAGCTCGTGCGAGGAGTTGGCGACGAAATGGCGCTGGCTCTCAAAGGCGCCGTCGAGGCGTTCGAGCATCCGGTCGAATGTGTTGGCGAGCTCCTTGAGCTCGTCGGAAGGGCCCTGCAACGCAATCCGCTCACCGAGGTTCTCCCCGGACACCCGCCGTGCGGTCGCGGTGATCTTCCGCAGCGGCGCGAGCGCACGACCCGCGAGCAGCCAACCGGTGACGACGGCGATCGCGGTGGCCACCAGCAGCGCGATCACGTACTCGATGAGCAGCCGGTGCAGCGTCCCGTTGATCAGGTTGAACTCGACGGCATGCACGAGCTTCGCGTTGTGGGTCCCTGGGCGGAAGCCGAGGTCGTACTCGGAGTGCGGGTGGAAGCCGAGCCGGCGGAGCGCGTCGTTGAGCGGGTGGTGGGTGCGCAGCGTCGAGCGCACGACGAGGTAGCCGACCGTCAGCAGCGCCGCGCTCGAGAACAGGAACACCGATCCGTACAGCGCCGTGAGGCGCAGCCGGATCGTGCGGCGCGCGCGACCGCGCAGGCTCCCCGGGTCGCGGAGAATCCTGCGCAGGCGTCCCATCACGCCATCCGGTATCCGACGCCGATCACGGTCTGCACGACCGGAGGATCGCCGAGCTTGCGCCGCAGCGTCATGATCGTCATCCGCACGACGTTGGTGAACGGGTCGGCGTGCTCGTCCCACACGCTCTCCAGCAACTGCTCGGCCGACACGGTGGCCCCCTCGGCGCTCATCAGCGTCTCCAGCACCGCGAACTCCTTGCGGGCGAGCGTCACCTCGTCCCCGCCGCGGGTGATCCGGCGCCGCGCCGGATCGAGCTCGATGTCGGCGTGATGCAGCACCGGTGGCCGGCTCGGCGCGGCGCGCCGCGCCAGCGCGTGGATGCGCGCGACGAGCTCGGCGAATCGGAACGGCTTGGGCAGGTAGTCGTCGGCACCGAGGGACAGTCCGTCGACCATGTCCTCGAGCGTCCCGGCGGCGGTGAGCATGAGGATTCCCGCCTCGGGCCGTTCGTCGCGGACGGCGCGGCACACCTCGTCACCATGCAGGCGCGGCAGGTCGCGGTCAAGCACCAGCACGTCATAGCGCACGATGCGCGCCTTGGCGAGCGCCGACTCGCCGTCGGTCGCCAGATCGACCGCTATCCCCTGCCGCCGCAGGCCCCGAGCGATCGCATCGGCCAGCCTCACTTCGTCCTCCGCGATCAAAACGCGCACCGGTTGAGGATGGCGGACCGGGTGTCAGGTCGCAATAAGAAGCTCGTCGACGATGACATGAGTCGATGTCACAACGTCTCGTGCTACCGTACCGGCGCGATGGCCCAGACCCTCGTGGAACGGACGATGGCTGTCAGCCTGCGCGCGCTGAACCGCGTCGCGTCCTCCGACGCGCTCGACCGTCTCGGCTGGCGGTCCTCCGCCGAGCGGCTGGTGCGCGACGTGAGCCGCGGCGGCGCCCGTACCGCGACCACCGCCGGCCGCACCTTCATCGCCGCTCAGCGGCTCGCCGGCCCGGCCCGCCAGCCGCGCGCCAGCGGCTCCCGGCGGCCGAAGCTGTTCGACATCAGCCCCGACGACGAGCAGCGGATGCTGCGCGACTCGGTCGGCGAGTTCGCCCTTGACCGAGTGCGTCCGGCCGCTTCCGACGCCGACGCCGCGTGTGCCGCGCCCGGCGCTCTGCTGACCCAGGCCAACGAGCTCGGCCTGACGATGATCGGCGTGCCTGAGGAGCTCGGCGGCGCCGTCGATCAGCGCTCGGCCACGACCACCGTCCTGATGGCCGAGGCCCTCGCCCGCGGCGACATGGGGATCGCCGTCGCCTGCCTGGCGCCGGCCGCCGTCTCGACCGCGATCTCGCTGTGGGGCGACGCCGACCAGCAGGCGACCTATCTGCCTCCGTTCGTCTCCGACGACGTCCCTGCCGCGGCGCTGGCGCTGATGGAGCCCGAGCCGCTGTTCGATCCGTTCTCACTCGGCGCCCGCGCCCG
>DATJTS010000020.1:0-65641 GCA_035503035.1 Solirubrobacteraceae bacterium | reverse complement strand
GCCCTGTTCACCCGCATCGGCGTCAGCACCAGCTTTGTCTGGCCGATCCTGCCCGGCGAGCTGGTGATGGGGATGGGCCTCGGCTTCATCTTCGCCACCGCGATGAACAGCGCGACGATCGGTGTCGCGCCGTCGGACGCGGGCGTCGCCTCGGCGCTGGTCAACGCCTGCCAGCAGGTCGGCGGCGCGCTGGGCACCGCGTTGCTGTCGACGATCGCCGCCAGCGCCGCGACGCACTTCGGTGCCTCGCACGCCGCCGGCGTCCACTCGGTGGCCGGCAAGGCGCTCCTGGTCGAGCGGGCCTCGATCCACGGCTACACCACCGCGTTCTGGATCTCGGCCCTGATCTTCGTGGTCGGCGCCGGGCTGAGCGCCGCGCTCTACCAGCGCGGCGTCAAGGTCACCGAGGAGTCGATGGGTGGCGAGCCCGTCCTCGCGCACTGAAGGCGCTCCGCAAGGTCTGCTCCTTTCCCGACCACGCTCCTCAGCTGGCGGTGCCGGATGGGGCGACGGTGCGTCCGCGATCGGGAAATGAGCAGACCTCGCTCCGCTGGCGACCATCACGCGGGCCGGTCGCCGGCTGAGCGGGGCCACCGGGTGCGTGGCGGCGGCCGTCGATCTTTGTGCACCCCGGGTGCGCGGATATCGACCGCGCGTCGTCAGCGCGACGGCCGCCGTTCGCCGTTCGCCGACTGAGCGGGGGTCTGATCATCCCCTGATCGCGGACGCCCGTGCCCCTGCACGGCACCGGACTTCAAAGCAGCGTTTTCAGGGGAGGGCTCAGACCCCCGCTCAGTCCCAACGACCGATCGGGTACTCGATGTTCGCCTGCGCCGCCGCGATCGTCGCGATCGGCACCCGGAACGGCGAGCAACTCACGTAGTCCAGTCCGGCGCGATGGAAGAAGAGGATGGATTCGGGATCGCCGCCGTGTTCGCCGCAGACGCCGAGCTTCAGCCCCGGGTGGGCCTCACGGCCGACCCAGGCGCCGAGGCGGACCAGCCAGCCGACGCCGGGCTTGTCGATCGTCTCGAACGGGGAGCGGTCGATGATCTTGCGCTGGAGGTAGGCGGGGACGAACTTGGATTCGACGTCGTCGCGGGAGAAGCCGAGCGCCGTCTGGGTGAGGTCGTTGGTGCCGAAGGAGAAGAAGTCGGCGTAGCGGGCGATGCGGTCGGCGACGAAGCAGGCGCGGGGGAGCTCGATCATGGTGCCGACGGTGTAGCCCTCGCCGACCTGAAGGCCCTCCTGTTCGCCCACGCCGATGACGAGCTGACGCATGATGTCGAGCTCCTGCTCGTAGTCGACGAGCGGGATCATGATCTCCAGGTGCGGAGAACCGGACCCTGACCGGCCCGCGGCTTTGGCGGCTCGCATGAGCGCGTGGACCTGCATCTCGTAGATCTCGGGGTACATGATCCCCAGGCGGCAGCCGCGGGTGCCGAGCATCGGGTTCTCCTCGGCGATCTCGTGCACGCGGTCGAGCATCCGCTCCAGCTCGGCCAGGTCGTCGCTCTCCTCGATGCGGGCGCGCTCGACCTGGGCGGCGAGGTCCTCGGCGTTGGGCAGGAACTCGTGCAACGGGGGGTCCAGCAGCCGGACGGTGATCGGCAGCCCGGCCATCGCCTCGAAGATCCCCTCGAAGTCGGCCTGCTGCAGCGGCAGCAGGTCCGCCAGCGCCTCCTTGCGGGCCTGGGAGGTGCCGGCCATGATCATCGAGCGCATCTTGGGCTGGCGGTCGGAGGCCATGAACATGTGCTCGGTGCGGCACAGCCCGATTCCCAGCGCGCCCAGCTCACGGGCGCGGGTGGCGTCCTCGGGGGTGTCGGCGTTCGCGCGCACGGTCATCCGCCGCAGCTCGTCCGCCCATTCGAGGACGGTCTGGAAGTTCTCATCCACCCGTGCCTCGACCAGCGGGACGTCGTCAACGGTGACGCGGCCGGTCGTGCCGTCGATCGCGATCGCATCCCCCTCGGACAGGTGCGTCCCGTCGACGGTCACCGTCCGGGTCTTCAGATCGATCTGCAGTGCCTGGGCGCCCACGACCGCCGGCCGACCCATTCCGCGGGCGACCAGTGCGGCGTGGGAGGCCTTGCCGCCCTCGGAGGTGAGGATCCCCTTGGCGGCGTGAAAGCCGGCGACATCCTCGGCATCGGTGAACGGCCGGACCAGGATCACGTCGCGACCCTCGCTGGCGGCGCTCACCGCGTCCTCGGCGGTGAACACGATCGTGCCCTTCGCCGCCCCCGGCGACGCGTTCACCCCGCTGGCGAGCACCTTGAACTCGGCGCTGGGGTCGAACGTCGGATGCAGCAGCGCGTCCAGTGACCCCGCGTCGATCGTCAAAAGCGCCTGCTCGCGGGTGAGCAGGTTCTCGGACACGGCGTCGACCGCGAAGCGGACCGCGGCCTGCGCGGGGCGCTTGGCGTTGCGCGTCTGCAGCATGTACAGACGGCCCTCCTCGACGGTGAACTCCGTGTCCTGCATGTCCTGGTAGTGCGCCTCCAGCTGATGCAGGATCTCCATCAGCTGCTCATGCACGTCGGGAAGCCACTCGCGCATCTCGCGGATATCCCGCGGCGTGCGCACCCCGGAGACGACGTCCTCACCCTGCGCGTTCGGCAGGAAGTCACCGGACGGCTCGCTCGCGCCGGTCACCTCGTCACGGCTGAACGCCACCCCCGAGCCGCTCGTGTCGCCCTTGTTGCCGAACACCATCTGCTGCACGTTGACCGCCGTGCCCCAGTCATCGGGGATCCGGTTGATCCGCCGGTACTCCACTGCGCGCGGTCCGACCCATGAGTCGAACACCGCCCGGATCGCGAGCCGCAGCTGCTCCTGCGGGTCTTGGGGGAACTCCTCGCCGGTCTGGTCGCGGTAGATCCCGCGGAAGGTCTCGGTGAGCTCCCGCAACGCCTCGACGTCCAGCTCGGTGTCCTCGCGCACGCCCCGCTCGCGCTTGGCCTGCGCGATCGCCTCCTCGAACAGCTCGCCCGGGATCCCGCGCGAGACGTTGCCGAACATCTGCACGAACCGGCGGTAGGAGTCCCAGGCGAACCGGTCGTTCTCCGTCGACTCGGCCAGCCCGACGACCGACTCGTCGTTCAGCCCCAGGTTGAGCACGGTGTCGAGCATCCCCGGCATCGATTCCCGAGCGCCCGAGCGCACCGACACCAGCAGCGGATCCGAGCGATCCCCCAGCGACTTGCCAGCCCGCTCCTGCAGCCGCTCCAGTGCCTCCGCGACCTGATCGGCCATCCCCTCGGGCTCGGTCTGATCCGCGCGCATGTACTCCACGCACGCCTCGGTCGT
The DNA here is from genome assembly GCA_035503035.1 of Solirubrobacteraceae bacterium. Classification (GTDB taxonomy): domain Bacteria; phylum Actinomycetota; class Thermoleophilia; order Solirubrobacterales; family Solirubrobacteraceae; genus Palsa-465. The sequence continues at coordinate 62,329 of DATJTS010000020.1, read as the reverse complement.
GATCGTGAACCCGGACGGCACCCGGTCAGCACCCAGCACCCGGGTCATCTCAGCGACATTCGCGCCCTTGCCGCCCAACAGCTCACGCATGTCCTTCGAGCCATCAGCGAAGTCGTAGACCCAGCGGGTCATAGGGCGGGCATCGTAGCCGGGATCGTCAGCGTTCGCTCAGGAGTGGAAGCCCGGTCTCGTACAAACTCATGCAATAGATCGAGATGGGAGCGATCACGATCATCTGACGCGCAGCGCGCCGCCGCGGACGTCAGGCGGCCGCGGCGGGCCTGACCTCCGGCACGCTTCCGCGGACCGGGCGCGCCTGAAGGCCCATCGCGTCGGCGACAAGCTCGTAGGAGCGCAGTCGGGCCGCGTGGTCATGGGTGATCGTGACCACGATCACCTCGTCCGCGCGGTACTCGGAGACGGCCTCCTCGATCCCGGCACGCACCTTCTCCGGCGACCCCACGATCGTCCGCCGGCCACCCTGGCCCGACGGCGCCAGTGTGCGTCCCTCACGCTGCAGCCACTCGCTCGCCCGCTCCGGGGAGGGCACCGGGATCAACTGGCCGCGGCGCAGCATCGTGAATGCCATCCGGCTGGAGGTCGCGAGAAACTCCGCCTCCTCGTCGCTGGGGGCGCACAGCACCCAGAGCCCGATCGCCGTGTAGGGCGCCTGCAGCTCCCGCACGGGCCGGAACGCCGACTGGTACTGGTGGGCGATCGTCGCCCCCTGGTTGTTGATGAAGTCCGCGAACGCGTAGCGCAGGCCGAGTTCGGCGGCCCACTCGCCGCTCTGGGCCGATGAGCCGAGCAACCATGGCACCGGCAGCTCCGGGCGGCCGGGGAGGGTGCGTGCGAGATGCCGGAAGGGATGGTCCTCGGGGAGGTCATCTTCGAGGTAGGCGAGCAGCTCGGCGAGCTGCTGCGGGAAGTCGTCAGGCGCGGCCTGGCGGCGGTCGCGCTGGAGGGCGAACATCGTCATCTGGTCGCTACCGGGCGCACGGCCGAGAGCCATGTCGATCCGACCCGGGAAGAGGCCGGCGAGCAGCGAGAAGGACTCCGCGACCTTCAGCGGGCTGTAGTGGGGGAGCATCACCCCGCCGGAGCCGACGCGGATCGACTCGGTCGCCGACGCGATCGGGCCGATCAGCGCCTCCGGGGAGGGTCCGGCGAGCATCGGCCCGCCGTGGTGCTCGGCGACCCAGTAGCGGTGATAGCCGAGCCGGTCGGCGAGCGTGGCCAGCTCGATCGTGTTGCGCAGTGCCTGCGCGCCCGTCGAACCCTCGGAGATCGGCGACTGATCGAGGACCGAGACGAGCACGCTGTCGATGCTAGAAACCCGCATCATGCCCGCTCTGGACACGGTGCTCGCGACCCGTTACGTCACCGCTCTGCGCGAGGGCGGCTCGCTCCCGGGGCTCGTCGAGGGCGACGACGACGGGCTCTACGTCACCAAGTTCCGGGGCGCGGGCCAGGGTCTGCGGGCGCTCGTCGCCGAGGTGCTGGTGGGCGAGCTGATCCGCCGCACCGGATTGCTCGTCCCGCGGCTGGTGCGGATCGAGATCGACGCGCGGCTCGGTGCTGCCGAGCCCGACCCGGAGATCCAGGAGCTGCTGGCCGCGAGCGCGGGGGAGAACCTCGGCGTCGATTTCCTGCCCGGGTCGTTGCCCTACACCGCGGCCGGCGCCTGGCAGCCCGCTCCCGACCTCGCCGCCGAGATCGTGTGGTTGGACGCGCTGTCGACGAACGTCGACCGGACCGCGCGCAACCCGAACCTGCTGCTGTGGCACGAGCGGCTGTGGCTGATCGACCACGGTGCCGCGCTCTACCTGCAGCACGGCGGGTTGCGAGCCGACATGGCGCAGCGGCCGTTTCCGCTCGTCGCCGACCACGTCCTGTTGCGGGGCGCCTCCTCGATCGTCGAGGCGGGAGAGCGCCTGCGGGCACGGCTCGCATTGCCCGAGGCGATCGCCGAGTCGCTGGCGCTCGTTCCGGAGGAGTGGTTCACCGGCGGGGATCCGCCGGCGGTCTACGCCGAGTACCTGACCGCCCGCTGCGAGTGGGGCGGATTTGCCGAGGAGGCGGAGCGTGTCCGGCGCGAGCTCGCGTAGCCCGTTCAGCTACCTGATGCTTCGCGCGGTGCCGAGCGTCGAGCGTGGCGAGTGCGTGAATGTCGGCGTCGTCCTGTTCTGCCGCCAGCGCGGCTTCCTCGGGGCGCGGGTGACCATCGATGGGACGCGGCTGGCCGCGCTCGGGGACGAGGGCATCGACGTTCCGCAGCTGGAGGAGCACCTCATTGCGCTCGTCCGCGTCGCGGAGGGCGCGCCCGGCGCGGGACCGGTCGCGGCGCTCGAGCCCTCCGAGCGGTTCGGCTGGCTGGCCGCGCCTTCAAGCACGATCGTCCAGCCCTCGGAGGTGCACACCGGTCTGTGCGACGACCCCGAGCGGATGCTCGACGCGCTTCACGCTCGGCTGGTCGGCTGAGCCGGCCCCGGGCCGGGTGCCGCTCAGCGGTAGGTTCGCATCCCGGTGGTGAGGTGCCCCTGCTCGTTGAAGGAAACGAGCGTGGTGCCGGCCGAGCCGATGATCACCCGAGTGATCCCGCAGTTGATCGTCACCCGGTTCAGGCGCGGGAAGCTGATCGGATCGACCCCGATCAGGGCGACCGCGAGCGCGCCGATCACTCCGCCGGAGCTGACGATCACCGTCGTCCCGGCGGATGCCTCGCCCGCGGCGGCGAGCGCCTCCCGGACGCGGGCGTTGAACGCCGGCCATGTCTCCGGGGTGGATGAGTCCTCGCCGGCGGTGATCCACGCATCGAGCGCCCGCTCGAGCAGTCGCTGGAATTCGCGCGGCGACTGCGGCGCGGCCGCCGGGCCGTCGGGATGCTCCAGTCGCTGGGCGCTGTCGGAGTGATGAGCGAGGACCGCGTCCGCGTCGTATTCGTTCCAGCGTTCGTCGACCGTGGGTGAGAGCCCGTAGGCGTCGCCGATCGCGTCGGCGGTGTCGCGCTGGCGGCGCAGTGAGCCGCTGACGACGCGAGCGGCCTCCAGGCCGGCCGCCTTCAGTGCTCCGGCGGTCTGCAGCGCCTGCTGGCGGCCGACGGGGGAGAGCACGTCGTAGTCGGCAGAACCGAACGATGCCTGTCCATGCCGGACGATCACGAGCAGCGGCATCCGGGCAGCGTAGCGGCCGCTCGCTGGCCGGCGCCATCCATCTGGCGCGATCCCCATGCCCCGTGGTACGGTGCCCCGGTCCGGACACAGACCACGAAGGGAGGATGGACGATGCCTGCATGCACGACGACCCGGCCGACCGCGGCCACCACGTCCGTCAACCTTTCGCCCGCTCTTCCGGCTTGACCTAGAGGTCGCCGGGGCGGGCCCTCACCGAGGAGCCCCTTCCGGTGCCAGACCTCAGCATCGACGCGCTCGTCCCGTTCGGCTGGAGCGACCGCGTCCTCACCCTGTACAACAGCTACGACGACAGCGAGTGCGCGCCTGCACGCGTGACCCGTGTCGAGCGCTCCGGCTGCTTCGCGGTCGGAGCGGACGGCGAGGAGCGCCTCCTCCGTGCCGAAGCGCTGCCCGCCGTCGGCGACTGGCTCGCGTTTGCCGGCGGCGCGGTCCGGCACGTCCTGCCGCGCTGGTCGGCGCTGCAGCGCGCCGATCCCGATGGCGCCGGGACCCAGACGCTCGCCGCCAACGTCGACCTGGTGCTCGTCACGACGCCCGCGGACCGTTCCAGTCCGGGGCGCGTGGAGCGCGAGCTCACCCTCGCCTGGGACAGCGGCGCGGTGCCGCTCGTGGTCGTCACCAAGGCCGATCTCGACGGACCTGCCGTGGCGGATGCACTCGCCTCTCGCCTGCCCGGCACCGACGTCCTCGCCGTGAGCGCGGTCACGGGCGCCGGCGTGGAGGAGCTGCGCGCGCACCTCGCGCCGGATCGCACCGCCGTCCTGCTCGGGCCGTCCGGCGCGGGCAAGTCGACGCTGGCCAACGCGTTGCTCGGTGAGGATCGGCTCGCCACCGGCGCGGTTCGCGAGGGCGATCGCCGCGGTCGCCACACGACCACCTCGCGCCAGCTCGTCGCGGTGCCCGGCGGCGGGGTGCTGATCGACACGCCGGGTCTGCGAACGCTCGGTCTCACTGCCGATGTCGAGATCGGGATGGGCTTCCCTGACATCGAGGCGCTCGCGCAGCGCTGCCGGTTCGCGGACTGCGCCCACGAAAGCGAGCCCGGGTGTGCCGTCGAGGACGCGATCGCGACCGGCGAGCTCGACCCCCGCCGGCTGGAGAGCTTCCGCAAGCTCGCCCGCGAGGTGGCCTGGGAGCGGCGGCGCCACGATCCGGTGGCGGCCGCCGCCGAGCGCCAGGTGTGGAGGGCGCGCTCGCGGGATTACCGGGCGCGCGATCGGGCGCGGGGCAAGGGCCGGAGATGAGCGCGCGCCGGCCGGGCAGGGGCGCTCGTCAGGCCGGTGCGGGCGCCCGCAGCGGCGGCGTCACCCGCAGCGCCAGGGAGACGAGCAGCGCACACACCAGCAACCCGCCCGCGAGCACGGTCACGCCCGTCCAGCCGTCGACGGTCCAGCTGACGCCGCCCAGGGGCCCGCCGATCGAGGAGCCGACGTAGTACGCGAGCAGGTAGAGCGCCGAGGCCTGAGCGCGAGCCGAGGCGGCGCGACGGCCGACCCAGCCGGCGGCGACCGAGTGCGCGGCGAAGAAGCCGACCGTGAGCAGCGCGACACCGGCCACGACGAGCGCGAGCGGGTGCAGGGCCGTCACGGCGACACCCGCGAGTGCCACCAGCACTCCGGCGGGCAGCACGCGGCGGCGGCCGATCCGGTCGGCGAGCCGGCCCGCGAACGCCGAGGAGGCCGAGCCGAGCGGGTAGACGAGGAACACCGACGCGATCGCCGCTTCGCTCAGCCGGTAGGGCGGGCCGTGCAGGCGAAACCCGAGCGCGTTGTAGACGGCGACGAACGTCCCCATCAGCAGCGCGGCCATCATGTCCAGCCGACGCTGCCCGCGATCGCGCAGATGCACCGCGATGGCCGCGAGCGCGGCGCGCGGCCGGGTCCCGCTGGCGGCCTGGCCCCGGGAGGGAGGGACGATCTGCCAGAAGAGGACGGCGCACAGCACCGAGACCGCGCCCACTCCGGCGATCGCCACACGCCATCCGTACAGATCGGCGAGCACTCCGGCGATCAGCCGGCCGGACATCCCGCCGAGCGCGTTACCGCCGATGTAGAGGCCGATCGAGGCGCCCAGCGAGCCGGCCTCGATCTCCTCGGAGAGATATGTCATGCCGACCGCGGGAACGCCCGCGAGCGCGGCTCCCTGCAGCCCGCGCAGGACGAGGAGGGCGGCGAACGACGGCGCCAGCGCCGCCAGCTCTCCGAGCACCGCGGACAGCACGAGCGAGACGGTCATCGTCGGCACCCGGCCCCAGCGGTCCGACAGCCAGCCCGCGGGGAGCAGCGAGACCGCGAGCGCGGCGGTGGTGAGCGCCAGCGTCAGCGTCGAGGCGCCGGCGCCCACCTGCAGCCTGCGGGAGAGCAGCGGCAGCAGCGGCTGGGTGGTGTAGAGCCCGGCGAACGTCGCGACGCCGGCGGCGAACATCGCCAGCGACGCGCGCCGGTAGCCGCTCTCACGGCGACGATGTCCCTCGAAACCGTCCACGCGCCGACGCTACCGAGGGCGCCTGGCCCGCGACGGAGACGGTCCGTGGGCGAACCACAGGCGCCGGTCTGGTTCAGGACGCGTCGCGCGGGTCAGACCGCGAAGCCGGGGTGTCGCTGGGGCGCGGCCTCGCCTGCCTCGCCGGCCTCGGGGGCGGCCTCCAGCTCGGGGTCCTCTTCGGCGCGCACCACGAGCACCGGGATCTCGCAGTGGCGCACCGCATAGCGGCTCAGCGAGCGCAGCAGCGAGGAGGCGACCGCGCCGCGGCCGTGGGTGCCGAGCACCAGCAGGTCGTAGCTCTGGCGGCGCAGCTCGGTGGCGAGAGCCTCGCGGATCGGCTCCTCGGAGAGGATCTTGGTCACCGGCACGCAGTCGGGCACGCGATCGACCGCCTGGCACAGGACCTTCTGGGCCTCCGCGCGCAGATCGGCCCCCAGAGGCTCCACCGACGCCGCGGTCATCGGCGTGGCCAGCCACGTGGGTGGGCGGGTGATCGCGGTGAGGATGGTCAGCCGCGAGTGCTGACAGTCAGCGAGATCGATCGCCTGAGCGAGCGCTTCGTTCGCCTGCGGGGAGTCATCGACGCATACGAGGATGTTGCGGAACACTGGCGGTCACCTGCGGTTCATTGGCATGCCAAAGGTTAGCAAGAAAGTCGTTGCTATCGTGACGAGGGTGAGAGTGCTCGACGAATCCGCGGGCGGGACCGGGGTGGAGTCGTTCCACGACTCGTTCGACGCGCTCGCCCAGGCGATCCGCCGGGCTCGCGGCGCCCCGGCGCGCGATGCCGAGGACCTCAGTCTCTCGCAGTACGCGCTCGTGCGGGCGCTCGCGGAGCGCTCGGACGTCCGGATCGGCGACCTCGCCGGCGAGGCCGCCGTCACGCCGTCCACCGCAACTCGCATCCTGGACACGCTCGAGCGGCGTGCGCTCGTGCGACGCAGCCGGGTAGCCGGCGACCGTCGAGGAGTGACGGTGACGCTCACCGAGCGCGGCCGTCAGGCGCTCGAGCGCCACGACGTGTGGCTGCGCGGGCGCCAGCAGGCGTTCTTCGCGACGTTGCCCGACTCCCAGCGGGCACTCGCGCCCGATCTGCTGCGCCGCCTGGCCGTGCTCATCGACGAGCTCGCGGCCGGGCCGGTCGACGCCTCCTGAACAGTCGCGCCATCGCGACCAAGGTTCTGCGTGCATCGCGCGTTGCGGTCAACCCCCCGTCTGTCGGGTTGTCGAGGCGCGTCGCTGGCCCGGAGCGGACGTGATGCGCAGGCTCTGAGCTCGTGGCCTCCCTGCTCGATACCGATGCCCTTCCGCGTGCCTCCGCTCAGCGATCGCTGAGGATCGGGCGGGGTGCGGCGGCGACGGCGGTCGGGACGAGCCTGCCCGAGCGGGTCGTCAGCTCCGCCGAGATCGAGTCGCGGCTGGGCCTGGCGCCCGACTGGATCGAGCGGCGCACCGGGATCCGCAACCGGCGATACGCCGCGCCGGAGGAGCGCCTTCAGACGCACGCCGCCGCCGCGGCACGCGAGGCCCTGGAGCGCGCGAACGTCGCGGCCGCCGACGTCGACCTGGTGATCGTCGCGACCTCGACGGCAGACGAGGTGATGCCCGCAGCGGCACCGCTCGTCGCCCACGAGATCGGCGCGTTCGGCGCCGGCGCGTTCGACGTCGGAGCCGCGTGCAACGGCTTCCTGTCCGCACTGGCCGTCGGCGCCGCTCAGGTGGAGACCGGCCGCGCGCGCAACGCCATCGTCGTCGGCGCCGACTTCATGTCGCGAGTGCTCGACCTCGGCGACCGCTCGACGGCTGCGGTGTTCGGTGACGGCGCCGGAGCGGTGCTGCTCGAGTCGATCGACGGGCCGACCCGGCTCGGGCCCGTGGTTCTCGGCGCGGACGCCGAGGGCGCCGACCACATCGAGATCCCGCGCGAGGATCAGCGGATCCGGATGCGCGGGCACGAAACGTATCGCGAGGCGGTGGCGCACCTGTCGCTGGCCACCGAGCAGGCGGTCCACGCCGCCGGGCTGCAGCTCGATGACGTCGACCTGTTCGTCTACCACCAGGCCAACGGCCGGATCCTCACCGCGGTCGGGGAGCGCCTCGGACTCGATCCGACGCGCGTGATCGACTGCATCGCCGAGTACGGCAACACGTCCGCGGCGACGCTGCCGCTCGCGCTCGACCACGCTGCGGAGCGCGGCGTGCTCCACGACGGCGACCGGGTGCTGCTCGGGGCCTTCGGCGCGGGCTTCACCTGGGGCGCGTCCGTGCTCGAGTGGGGGATCGTGTGAGCGTATCCGCCAGTTTTGCCGCCGCCCAGGAGGCGGCGGCCCGCTCCGCCGAGCTCGAAGTCACCCCGCTGGACCGCCTCGAGATGCTCTGTGACCCGGGCTCGCTGTCGCTCATCCGCTCCAGCGTCCTGTCGGATGCGATGGGGGAGAAGGCGCGCTCGGGCGATGGCGTGCTCGGAGGTTCTGGCACCGTCGACGGTCGCCCTGTGTTCTGCTACGCCCAGGACGCGTCGTTCGCCGGGGGCTCGCTCGGAGAGGCTCACGCCGACACGATCGTCCGCGTGCTCGAGCTCGCCGACCGTGGCCGAGCTCCGGTCGTCGGTTTCATCTCCTCTGGTGGCGCCCGCCTCCAGGAGGGCGTCGGTGCGCTCGGTGGCTACGGCCGCGTGTTCCACCGCACCGTCAAGCTGTCGGGCCGGGTACCGCAGATCTCGGTGGTGACCGGGGTGTCGGCCGGAGGCGGCGCCTACTCACCGGCGCTCACCGACTGGGTGGTGATGACCGAGTCCTCCTCGATGTTCCTCACCGGTCCCGGCGTCGTCGCCGAGGTGATGGGCGAGCGCGTGAGTGCCCAGGAGCTCGGAGGCACCCGCGTGCACGGCCGCAACGGGGTCTGCCACTTCGTCGCCGCCGACGACTTCGAAGCGGCGCGGACCGCGCGCGAGTTGCTGGGGTACCTGCCGAGCCATCGCGATCTGCCGGCTCCGGTGCAACCGCATCGGGACGCGATCGGCGTCGACCCCGCTGCGACCGTCCCGGCCTCGCCGCGGCGGGTGTACGACATCCGCTCGGTGATCGAGTCGATCGTCGACGGCGGCGAGCTGCTCGAGGTCTCCGCGGGCTGGGCGCGCAACCTCGTCACCGCGTTCGCCCGGATCGATGGCCGCACGGTTGGGTTGATCGCCAACCAGCCGCGGTACCTCGGCGGCGTGCTCGATGCGGCGAGCTCGGAGAAGGGTGCCCGCTTCGTCGGCCGCTGCAATGCGTTCGGGATCCCACTGCTCGTCCTCGTCGATACCCCCGGCTATCTGCCCGGTACCCGCCAGGAGGGGGCCGGAGTCATCCGGCACGGCGCATCGCTGGTCCATGCGTTCGCCGAGGCGAGCGTTCCGCGGATCACCCTGATCGTCCGTAAGGCGTTCGGCGGCGCCTTCATCACGATGAACTCCAAGGACCTGGGCGCGGATTACGTGTTCGCCTGGCCGGGTGCTGAGATCGGCGTCATGGGGGCGGTTCCCGCCGTCGGCGTGATCCACCGCCGGGCGCTGGCCGCATCCGACGACTGCGAGCGGGAGCGAGCGCGGCTGGCCTCGGAGTACGCCGAGACGATGCTGCGCCCCGAGATCGCCGCACAGGATGGGCACATCGACGAGCTGATCACGCCGCGTGACAGCCGCGCGCGGGTGAGTTGGGCCCTCCGGTCGCTCGGCGGGATGTAGTGCGCGGCGACCTGCTCCTCACCGGGTCGACGGGTTTCGTCGGCATGGAGCTCCTCGCCCGAGCGCTGGAGCGAACCGACCGCTCGGTCATCACGCTCGTCCGCGCGGCGGATGACGATTCCGCGCAGGCCCGCGTCGACGGTGTGCTCGCCGACCTGTTCGGCGCGCGCGCCGGCGAGTACCGCGCCCGCGTCGTGGCGGTGGCGGGCGATCTGGAGCGGCCCGGTCTCGGCCTCGCCCCGCGCACCCGCGAGTGGATCGCCGAGCGGGTCACGACCGTCGCCCACAGCGCGGCGTCCGTGTCGTTCACACTGGGGCTCGAGGAGGCCCGCGCGGTCAACGTCGAGGGCACCCGGCACGTGCTGGAGCTCGCCGAGCTCGCCGCCGCCCGGGGCGACGGACTGGAGTGCTACGGCCACATCTCGACCGCGTACGTCGCCGGCGATCACCGCGGCCCGTTCCCCGAGCACGCGCACGACCTCGGGCAGGGCTTTCGCAACACGTACGAGCAGTCGAAGTTCGAGGCCGAGGCGCTCGTGCACGCGGCCGGATTGCCGGCGCGGATCCTGCGGCCCTCGATCATCGTCGGCGACCGCCGCAGTGGTTGGACAGCGGCGTTCAACGTGCTCTACTGGCCGCTGCGGGCGCTCAGCCGCGGTCTGTTCGCCGCGATTCCCGCCGACCCCGCGTCGCCCGTCGATGCGGTGTCCGTCGACTACGTCGCCGACGCGGCCCATGCGCTCTGCCACGACACGAGCCCGCTGAGCGGGGACCGGGTCGAGACCTATCACCTCACCGCCGGCGACCACGCCGCGACCCTGCAGGAGGTCTGCGCCCAGGCCTCCAGCTACTTCGGCCGCCCGGCGCCGCGCGTGCTGCCGCCGGCCCAGTTCGCGCAGCTCGACGCGGCCGAGGTCGCACGGTCCGCCGCGCTGGAGACGGGTCGGATCTTCTTCCCGTACTTCTCCGTCGGCGCCCGGTTCCGCGATGAGGCGACCCGCTCGCGTCTGGACGGCTCCGGGATCCAGGTCACACCGCTCTCCGAATACCTCGAGCGTCTGCTCGAGTTCGCCACCCGCGCCCGCTGGGGCAAGCGCCGGATCGCGCGCGCCGAGGCGCTGGCGGTCTGACCCGGGGTCGCTCAGAGGTCGCTGAACACGCGGTCGACATCCTCGCGCGTGAACGCGCCCGCGGGGGAGACCGGCTCGCGGCTCGGGGGCGCGTCGAGATCTTCCGGAACCCACCAGGCCGCGCCCGCGCCGGCGTCCTGGCGCGCGGTGAGCCGCTCGAGTGCTCGCGCGGCGGCAAGCGCCATCAGACCGTCGGTCAGGTCGACGATGCGCGCGAGCACACTCTCGCCGATCGCGCGGGTCTCCGCGGTGAGCATCCCCGGGACGGTGGCCACGAACCGCGCGAGCACGTCTGGATCACGGGAGAAGCCGAGTGCGCGCAGCCGCTGAGGGTCGTGATTGGCCAGGGTCTGGGCGAGGGCCAGCCACTCGTCGGCTCTGACCAGCTCCGCCCGCTCGATCGGGCCGTCGGCCTCCGTGGCCGGATACAGCTCGGCCCAGGTCCGGCTCACCGAGGGAGGCGCAACCGGCGTCCCGGACCACCTGCGCAGGGCGTACCAGTGTCCGAGCAGCGCGCCGGACACCGGCCGGCGCTGCGCGTCCCAGCGCGCCGCCACCTCGGTGAGCAGGTCGACGGCCAGCGCCTTGGCCTCCCACACGCTCGCGGGGTCCATCGTCACCGTGTGCAGCTCGTGCAGTGAGAGCAGCAGCTGGGCGAGCTCGTGGTCCTCGAGCTCGCCCGCGAGCACCAGCAGCCGATCTGAGAGCACGCTCCAGTCGCCGTCGTCGACCATCAGCGGGAGCTCGCGGGTGCCGCCCGCGCCGCCCTCCTGGGAGAGCGCGAGCAGCGCGCCGTACAGACCGCACGTCTCCAGGAAGCGCCGGCGCGCGGTGCGGTCATCTCGCAGCTCCTCGATGATCAGGTCACGCCAGCTCGGGTGCACCCACCCGATCCCCAGCGCGGTGACCCGCACGAAGTGGTCGCAGAGGCGATCGATCAACTCATGCGGAGGACGGCTCAGGCCGCCCGGGTGATGGCGGCGCAGGATCGCGGCGAGCTCTCGCTCGTCGATCAGCCCGCCCGGGGCGTCGAGCAGGGCGACGAGCAGCGTGCGGTGCTCATCCCCGAGGACGCGCAGCGAGGTGCGCATCGCCTCGGTCGGCGCCGCGAGCTCGGACTCCAGAATCTCCCGCACCCGGTCGGCGCCCTCGCGCCGGGCGGTCCTGATCGGAGTGAGCAGCCGGTTGTCGACCAGCCGGCGGATCCGCTCAGGCGTGAAGTGCGGATGCTCGACAACGCTGAGCGCCGAGGACCGGATGAGCCCGCGTGCCTCACCGCGCAGGCCGCTCGCCTTGGCGTGGCGGAACAGGATGAGCGTCTTCTCGGCCAGGTCCAGGTCGCTGGCGTCGACGAGGACCTCACCCGGCGCGGGGAAGCGCTCGGCGTGGCGCTCGCGCTGAACCCGGCGCAGCCCGGCCTTCAACGGGGCCGGGCGCGAGGTCCAGATCAGCCAGTGGTCGGCGTCGAGGCTCGGCAGCAGGCGCCCGAGCGCGTGCGCCCAGCGATCGGCGGCGTCGGGGCGGTACTCGGTGGACCCGAACGCGTCGTCGGCGATGAATAGCTGACGACGCTCGGGCGAGAGCACTCGCCACAGCTGCTCGGGGCTGCGGCACTCGTGCGCCTCCCAGCCGTCGGACATCTGAGCGAGCGCGATCATCTGCGCGATCGCCGTCTTGCCCATCTCCGGCGGGCCGGTGAGGACGACGAAGCGGTGGCGTTCCAGCGCCGCGCGCGCGGATGCATGCGCGCGGGTCGGCCAGTACACCCGAGCCAGACGCCGGGCGCCCTCGACGTCGAACGACGACCGTGCGCGGGCGGGTTCGGCGATCAGACCATCGAGGTCGCGCAGCCCGAGCACCGAGGGCAGCGCGCTGCGGATCTCCGGATAGCGATCGAGCAGGGCGCTCAGCTCGCCGGACCCGAGCACGACCGTGCGCGTCGCCTCACGTCCGAGGGCGGCCCGGGCCGCCTCCCCCTCGACGTTGGTGAAGACCAGCCGGGTCGTCTCCGAGAGCTCGCGCAGCGGTTCCAGGCGGCGGGCGAGCGCCTCGGCACGATCCAGGGGCGCTCGGTCGGCGATCCACACCAGAGCGACGAACACGGGGCCCTCGAGCGTCTGTGCAGCGCGGCTGCGCAGCGTGAGCCCGTGCTCAATCCGGGTCAGCGCCAGACGGTCAGCGCCCCCGTCCCAGATGAGGCCGGGCTCACCACCGTCGATCTCCAGGGCCAGCGCGCACAGTCGCTCGAATTGCAACCAGCCGAGCTCATCGAGCCGGTATGCGGGCGGGCCCTCACTCATCTCGGTCGGCCCGGATCATCTCACGAGCGCTGAACGCGCGATAAGCGTCAACCGGGGCGGCCGGCCGCTTCCCAGCGGCGTCAGCGACACGGGTCCCCCAGGTGGGGGGTCGTGCGGTGGACCGGCTTGTCCCTCGCGCGCCCGCGCGTGAGGATCGTCACATGCTCGGACCCCTTGCGGATGTGGCTCGGTTCACGGCGCAGGACCCCGACGCCGTCGTCGCCGCGTCGTTCGCGTGCCCGATCTGCCTGCACGGTGAGGACGTCACGCGGGACGTCTCGCTGGACGGTTACGATCCGTCGGTGTCATGCGAGTGCCCGGAGTGCGATGCGAACTGGCGGGTGTACCTCACTCCCGATCAGGCGCTGCGGCTCGGGCTGATGCTCACCCACGCCTGAGCCCCGCGCGATGAGCTCGCCCGGGGTGGGCGGCGATCAGGCCGGGCTGGGGATCGGTGCGCTCGACCTGTTCGTCGAGGTGCTCTCCCAGTCGGAGGCCGGCTCCCGGACGGACGGGTTCTACGACCGGCTGTGCGAGGCGGTCTGCCAGCTCGCCTCGATGCGCCGCGCGGTGATCTTCCGCTACGACTCCGCGGGCCGTCGCGTCCGCGCGGTCGGCGCCTACGGGATGTCAATCGCGCCGTTCGCCGACGCGCACGTGACCGTTGAGTCGGCACCGATCGCGGCCGAGGCGCTGCGCACCGATTCGGTGGTGGAGGCGGTCGGCGACATGCGCCGCCAGACGCCCGCCGAATTCGCCGGGATCCTGGCCGAGCCGGCCCGGCTGGTGTGCGCGCCGATGGCCGCGGGCGGACGGATGATCGGCGTCATCCTCACCGACCGGCTGATGTCCGAGCCCGAACTCCAGGACTCCGACCGCCGGTTGCTGTGGACGCTCGGGAAGGCAGCGGCGCTCGCGTCGGTGGCGCGGTCGGTCTCCACCCAGTTCGAGCGGGCCTCGGCGCTGGAGCAGCGGATCGACCTCGCGCGCGAGATCCACGACGACGTCATCCAACGGCTGTTCGGGGTGTCGATGGCCCTTGACGGCGAGGGTGATCTGCCCGCGGCGGCGCGCGAGCGCTGCGCAGCCGAGACCCAGACGGCGCTCAGCGACCTGCGCAGCGCGCTGCAGCGTCCGCTCGGCCGAGCGCCGCGGGCGACGAGCACCACCGTGCTCGCCGAGATCGCCCGGCTACAGCACGTCCACTCCGATCTCGAGCTCCGGCTCGACGCGGGCGCTGATGTCTCGGTGCCCTCAGAGCTCGAGCCGCTCGCCCAGTCGGTGCTCACCGAGGCGGTCCGCAACGCCGCCAAGCACGCCAAGCCGACGCGGGTCTCGGTGCGGCTCGGCCGCGAGGGCGGCGCCTTCTCGATGGAGATCCTCAACGACGGCGTCGACAGCGAGGTCCACGGGCGCGCGCGGGCCGGGATGGGATTGCGGCTCGCGGCGCTGGAGGCGCTCGGCGTGGGGGGCGTGATCGAGTTCGGTGAGCGCGAACCGGGCAGCTGGCAGGTGCGGCTCGTCGTGCCGATCCCCGACGAGGAGGAGCCGAACGGTGGCTGACGAGGAGCGCTCTCCCGAGCGACTGCGGGTGCTCGTCGTCGATGACCACGACGTCGTGCACTGGGGCTTTCGGCTGATGCTCACCCAGCAGCCGTGGGTCGAGCGTTGCGTGAGTGCGCACACCGGCCCCGAGGCGCTGGAGCTCGCGGGTCGCTATCGGCCGCACGTCGCGCTCGTCGACCTCTTCATCGGCGAGGAGTCCGGCGCGGAGGTGTGCGAGCGGCTGCGTGCCGATCAGCCGGCCACGCGCGTGCTCCTGTTCTCCGGCGCGGGCGACATCTCCCCGCGCGCGGCCCGCGCCGCGGGTGCGTCCGGGTTCGCCTCCAAGGACTGGCCCGCGCGGCGCATCGCGTCCGCGGTGCGGATCGTGGGCATGGGCGGCACCGTGTTCTCCTCCAGCCGCGACGAGCCCGCCACGAGCGGCGCGATGGGCCTCTCCGAGCGCGAGCGTGACGTGCTCATGCTCATGGCCGAGGGGCGCACCAACCCCGAGATCGGTGAGGCGCTGCACCTCTCGCGCCACACCGTCAAGGAGCACTCGAGCGCGGTCTATCGCAAGCTCGGCGTGCGCAACCGGACCGAGGCGGTCCAGCGCGCGCAGCGGCTCGGGCTGGTCAGCTGAGCGCGCCTACGGCTGCTCGGTCTCGCCCTCGGCCGGAGCGGCGGCCTCCGTGTTGCCCGGCGTCTTGATCGCCTGGGCAGCGGCCCTGAGCTTGTCCTTGGCGGAGCCCTCGCCTCGAGCGATGTCCCGCAGTTCCTGCGCGTCCTCCTTGAGGCTCTCGGTGCCTCCGCGCGCGTCGATCGTCTTCTTGGCCTGCTGGGCCAGCTTCTGCTTCCAGTTCATCCGCCTTCTCCTCGTGGTCTCTGGTCTCTGGTCTCTGGTCTCGAGCGGGCGGGGTGGTCAGGCGAGCGTGAACTGCAGTCGATGGGTCGCGGTGCCGCCCGACGCGGTGGCGTGGATGGTGACGGTGCAGCGCCCCGGCTTCAAGGATGGGTGCCGATCCGGCCGGTGACCGCATTGCACGGGGCTGCTCCGGTGTGTGAGCTTGCGCAAGGAGGCCATGGGTGAGGGGTTCGTGAATTTCGGCGGACTAGCATGGCCCGCTTGGCAACGGACCGTTCTCCAGCGCCGAGCCCCGCGCAGGTTCGACTCGCGCTTCATCTGCTCACCCCGGTCTTTCTGCCGCTGCTGATCCTGATCCGGAGCTCTCCGGCGGCGGCCGAGATCTGGGAGGACGCCTGCGCGTGGGAGCGCCCGCTCGGCCCCCGTGGTGTCTCGACCCGCGACGGCCGGATCGTCTGGCTGACCTATCTGCTGGCCAAGCATCGCGAGTTCCGGACGCTGGCCTACTACCGGATCGCCCAGCACGGCCTCGGATGGCTCGCGGCGGCATCGGTGGCGCGGCTCATCTTCAAGGGCCAGGATGGGCTCACGATCGACTGTCCGTCGATTGGGCCGCGCCTGTTCTTCGAGCATGGCCACGGGGCGACGGTCACCGCCGAGCGGATCGGGGCGGACTGCTGGATCAACCAGAACGTCACGATCGGCTACGAGGGCGGCAGCGGGCAGCGCCCGGTGATCGGCGACGGCGTCTACATCCGGACCGGCGCGGTCGTGGTCGGCGGCATCGTCCTGCACGACGGCGCGCACGTGGGCGCCAACGCGGTCGTTCGTCGCGATGTCGACCCGGGGGACGTGGTCGCCGGCGTGCCGGCCCGCTCGCTGAACGCGCGGGACACCGCCCAGTCCTAGCCGCCGGGGAGTGAGCGGGCCAGGGGTGGCACGCATCGCCGAGCCCGGCCGCGGCCGCTGACGTGGCTGGGGTTTGGTCGATTTCCTGACGAGGGGGCTGGAGAACGACCGGCCGCGGGGAAGCAGGTGACCTGGCGCTGGGTTCGGCTGGTCAGTCCCGCTCGCGCGCCGCGAGCTCCGCCGGCGCCACCGCGGCGATCGCGCACAGGGCGCACACGGCGAGGCTCACCACGCCGACGATGTGGGCCCAGGGGGCGTCGGCGGCGTTGAGGAAGCCGAGGCCGCCGAGCAAACCGGCGATGGCGCCCCGCGCCGCCAGACCCTGACGCGAGCTCGCGATCATGGCGCCGACGCCCGCGGCGGCGGCCGGCGGCTGCACCGCGCCCGAGCGGTCCTGCTCGGCCAGATCGAACCGGCCGCCCAGGTGCAGGGCGAACAGGAAGCCCAGCGAGGGGAAGAGGACCACGATGCCGGCCAGGATCGCGAACAGCAGGGGCACGATCGTTTCGGTCGGTGCCGCCGCCGAAGCAAGGCTCAGACCGGGCAGAAACACCGGGTTCTGGGCGAGCGCGAAGCCGACGATGAGCCCGGCGACCGCGACGGCGGCCGACGCCCGCGCGGCCCCGAAACGGCGGACCACGACGAGCGCGAGCGTGCCGATCCCACCGGCAGCGGACAGGACGACGCCCACGAGCCCCGGCCCGCTGACCAGACGGTGGTAGAAGCGGTGCGCGTCGCTGTGGAGCACCGGAAGCAGGGCGATGGCGAGCGCGCCGGCGAGCAACGCCGCCACCAGGGCCCGCGTGCGGAACCGCGAAGCGAGCTCGCCCTCGCCCGCGCGGGCGGCGTCAGCGGCGAGGTAGACCGCCGCCATGTAGGCGCAGAGCACGACGACGAGCGCACCCAGCAGGATCGAGAACAGGCCGGTCCAGCTCCCGGTGATCGAGCCCGCGGCGTTCCCGACCGGCACGCGGCCGAGCACGATCGCCCCGATGATCGTCCCGAGCGCGAACGGCGTCAAAACCGACGAGAGGGAGAAGACGGTGTCGATCAGCGCGGACTCACGCGCGCTGGCGCTGCCGGCCCGCAACGCGTATGCCGCGCCGCGGAACACGATCCCGACCCCGGCGATCAGCAGCGGCAGCTCGAGCGTGGACGCGATCGCGCCGAACGCGCGCGGATAGGCGGTCCAGGTGACGGTGAGCACGAAGATCAGCCAGACATGATTGGCCTCCCACACCGGGCCCATCGAGTGATGGGCGTGCTCGCGGTTCTCCTCCGCACGCTGTCGCGCCGCCTCGGTGCGGCCGGGGATCACTACCGATTCCAGCTGCCACAGCCCAGCGCCGAAGTCCGCGCCGCCGAGCACCACGTAGAGCGTGAGCCCGACGAGCACGCAGATGATGGGGATCTCGTAGAGATGCATCCGGCCCGCTCAGGCGGCCGCCTCGCCGGCGCGCGCGACAATCGATGCATCGGAGGAGAGTGGGGGCAGGTCCATCAGCGCGAGACGGCGCAGGATCCAGATCGACGCCGCGCCCACCAGCAGGTAGGCGGCCACCAGGACGCCGTAGCTGACCGGCACGCTGCCCGCGGTCGTCACCGCCTGCGTTGTCGTCATCACCTTGTAGACGACCCATGGCTGGCGGCCCACCTCGGTCGTCACCCAGCCGGCGATCAGGGCGACCACGGACAACGGCCCCAGCAGCGCCGCCGCCCCGTAGAACGGCCGCTCGCTCGGGAGCGTGCGCCGCCGCCACAGCAGGAACAGGTAGACGACGGCGACGAGCGCCATCAAGGTGCCGATCCCGACCATCGTCTGGAACGACAGGCGTGTGATGTTGATCGGTGGCCGGTCGACCGGGGGCACCGAGTCGAGCCCCTGGACGGTGTGATTCCAGGAGTGGAAGGCGAGTAGCGAGAGCAGGTGGGGGATCCCGATCCCGAACGAGATCTTGCCGTTGTGGTACCAGCCGAGAATGTGCTCGGGGGCGCCGCGCGTGGTCTTGGCCAACCCCTCGAGGGCGGCGAGCTTGATCAGCTGCTCGGTGGCGACGTCACGGGCGACCCAGTCGCCGATCAGCACCTGCAGCGGAGAGGCGACCGCCGCGACCGTGAACGGCAGCGTGAAGGCGGTGCGCTCGTAGCGGCCCCAGCGGCCCCGCAGCCGCTGGATGGCGTAGGGGGCGGCGAGCACGAAGCCGGTGACCATGAACCCCGCCACGTACATGTGGATCAGCTCGTTCCAGAGGAAGCTGTTTCCGAACAGCGCTGCCAGCGGATGGACGTCGACCGCGTGGCCGCCGCGCAGGCGGAAGCCAGAGGGGTGCTGCATCCACGCGTTCACCGCGATCACCATCAGCGACCCGGTGAACCCGGCGAACACGATCGGCAGCACGCAGAGGAAGTGCAGCCGCTGCGACAGCCGGTTCCACCCGTAGACGTAGATCCCGATGAAGATCGCCTCCAGGAAGAACGAGAATCCCTCGATCGAGAAGCCGAGCCCGAAGACGCTCCCGAACGTCGACATGAACGTCGGCCACAGCATCCCCATCTCGAAGGAGAGGATCGTGCCGGTGATCACGCCGATAGCGAACAGCGCCGCCATGATCCGCGTCCAGCGCCGCGCGATCGTGCGATAGAGCTCCTCGCCGGTCCGCAGGAAGCGCCATTCGAAGTACGCGATCAGTGCCGGCAGCGCGATCCCGAAGCAGACCAGCGGGATGTGCACCGCGAACGAGAGCGACTGCAGTTGGCTCGCGTCCCGGAGGTACCGGTTCTGGGCGACGATGGCTGCGAGCGAGAGAGCCACACCGACAACGTACTGCGCCGCCGCGGCCGCCGCTACACCTCGATCGGCACGTCCTGACCCAACCGCAGGTTATGACCGGGCGGGCCTCCGGTGAGCGCCTCGAGCAGGTAGGAGGCAAGTGCGGCGACGGCGGGGGTGGGGGTGGCGTTCTCGCGGGTGACCAGCGCGAAATGCCGTACGAAGCTGAGCTCTCGCACGCGGACGGCGAGGAGCGGGGCCTCCGAGACGGCGCGCGCGGACAACAGTGCCGGGGCGGTCTCGGTGATCGCGGCCGCGATCGCGGCCGCCGTCGAGCCGACCTCGACCAGCGGCGGCGCGGGAGCCAGGCCGCGGGCGCGAAGCTCGCGGTCGAGAACGTGGCGGGTGTTGGAGCCGGGGTCCCGCATCACCATCGGCGTGGCGAGGAACTCCTCGAGCTCGACCGTCCCGGCGCGGGCCCACGGGTGGCGCTCGGACACGGCGACGACGACCTCGTCCTCGCAGAGCACATGCTCCACGAGGCCCGGGCCGGGCGAGTGCTCGAGCGTTGCGGCCAGGCCCAGGTCGGCGCGGCGCTCCCGGACCATCCCGCGTACCACCGCGGAGTTCGCGGCCACCAGTTCAAGGGCATAGCCGTGCCCGAGCGTCTCGCGGTAGGCCGCCAGCGGCGCGGGGAGCAGGTACTCGGCGATCGTGTGGCTCGCGGCGAGCAGGATCGGCGTCTGGGCGTCCCGAAGTCCGTCGAGCAGTTGCTCAACGGCCTCGGCATGTCCCAGCAGCGTGCGCGCCTCGCGGTACAGGCGCTCACCGGCGGCCGTCGCCACCACACCACGGGGCGAGCGCTGCAGCAGCGCCGTCCCGGCGAACGTCTCGAGCTCACGCATGCGCTTGGAGAGCGCCGGCTGGGAGACGCCGAGCGCCCCCGCCGCGCGGCCGAGACTGCCCAGCTCGATCGCCAGGCAGAAGCCGCGCAACTCCACCAGGTCGACGGGGCGCAGGCGCGACGGCATAACCGGAGGTTAGATCAGCGCTTAGGCCTCGACTTCGCTGTGGTCGCCCGACCAGAGCGTGTGGAACGCACCGTCTCGATCGATCCGCCGGTACGTGTGGGCGCCGAACAGATCCCGCTGGCCCTGGATCAGCGAGGCCGGACCGCGTGCGCGCCGGTAGCCGTCGTAGTAGGCCAGCGAGGAGGAGAACGCGGGCGTCGGAATGCCAAGCTCCGCGGCCCGCGCGACGACACGCCGCCACGGGTCCTGGGCCTGCGCCAGCGCCTCGGCGAAGAAGTCGGCGAGCATCAGGTTGCGCAGGCCGGGCTCCTCGTCGTAGGCCTCGCGGATGCGGTCCAGGAAGCGCGCCCGGATGATGCAACCGCCGCGCCAGATCGTCGCCATCGCTCCCAGATCGATCTTCCAGCCCTCCTCGTCGGCCGCGGCCGCCATCTGGGCGAACCCCTGGGCGTAGGAGACGATCTTCGAGGCGTACAGCGCGTGCTCGAGGTCGTGGGTCAGCTGCTCGTCGCCCGCGCGCGGCGCATCGGCCTCCGGCCCGCGCAGCACGCGGGCCGCGTGGATGCGCTCGTCGGTCAGCGAGGAGAGCGCCCGGGCGAACACCGCCTCGGTGATGCCGGTCAGCGGAACCCCGAGCTCCAGGGCGTTCTGAGCTGTCCAGCGCCCGGTGCCCTTCTGGCCGGCGGAGTCGAGGATGACGTCGACGAGCGGCTGGCCCGTCGCCGCATCGGTCTGCGCGAGCACGCGAGCGGTGATCTCGATCAGGAACGACTCGAGTTCGGTCGAGTTCCAGCCGTGGAAGCGCTCGGCGATCTCGCCGACCTCCAGACCGCAACCGTGGCGCAGCAGGTCGTAGCTCTCGGCGATCAGCTGCATGTCGGCGTACTCGATGCCGTTATGGACCATCTTCACGAAGTGGCCCGCGCCGTCGGTTCCGACATGCGTGCAACATGGGGTGCCGTCGACGTCGGCGGCGATCGCCTCGAAGATCGCCTGGACGGACTGGTGGTAGGCATCGGGGTCGCCGCCCGGCATGATGCTCGGCCCGTTGAGCGCGCCCTCTTCGCCTCCCGAGACGCCGGCGCCGATGAACACGATCCCGCGCTCGCGCAGTGCGGCCTCGCGACGCTGGGTGTCCCGGAAGAAGGCGTTGCCGCCGTCGATCAGCACGTCGCCCTCGTCGAGGTGTGGCGTGATGTCGTCGATCACCGCGTCGGTCGCCGGGCCGGCCTGAACCATCGACATCAGCACGCGCGGTCGTGCGAGCGCACCGACCCACTCCTCGGTCGTCTCCCGCCCGCTGATCGGGCCCTCGGACCCGTGCTCCTCCAGGAATCGGGTCATGCGGCTGGTCGTGCGGTTGTGGACGACGACCGGAATGTCGTGGTGAGCGACGTTGCGGGCGAGGTTCGCGCCCATCGTCGCCAGGCCGGTCAGGCCGAAGTGGGTATCGGAAGTGCTCATGGGGCGGACGCTACTGCGACCGCGTCCGCCCCGTGAGCGTCCTGCGCCAGGCCCCGCCAGGGTCCTGCCTCGCCGAGTGCTCAGGCGAAGACGTCGTACAGCGAGCCGCTGACCTGCGCGGTGGAGACCGAGGCCCCCGAGGCCCCGTAGCCGGCGTCGCCGCTCGCGGTGGTGCTCGCCGAGGAGGAACCCGGCTGGACGCCATCGATGAAGTCGGTGGCCATCTGGGTGAGCTGGTCGCTCGAGAGCGTCGGCGCGCCTGACGGCGCATTCGCGCTCATGTCCTGCTCGACGGCGGAGAGCAGGTCGCTCGAGGAGACCCCGGCGCTGGAGGCCAGCGAGGAGAGGGTGTCGCCGGACTGCAGGTCGCTGGTGAGCGTGTCGGTCGAGATGCCGAGCAGCGAGGCGGTGTTGGTCATCGACGGCGGCGTGGGGCCGCCCGCACCACTCGGCCCACCCGCCCCGCCCGGTCCGCCACTCGGCGGGGTCCCGTTGATGAGGTCGGTTGCCATCTGGGACAGCTGGCTGGAGCTGAGTGACGAGCTGCCGCTCGGAGCGTTCGAGCTGAGGTCCTGCTCCACGGCGGACAGCAGGCTGCTCGAGGAGACTCCGGCGCTGGAGGCCAGCGAGGAGAGGGTGTCGCCGGACTGCAGGTCGCTGTTGAGCGTGCTCGTGGAGATGCCCAGCAGCGAGGCCGTGTCATCAAGTGACGGCGGCGTGCGCCGATGGGTCGACTGGGTCTGGGCCGTGTAGTCGGGCGCGGTACTGCCCGAGATCGCACTGATGGACATGTGTCCTCCTGGTTCGTCCCTGCCTTGGTTCGATCCAGGTGATCGGCCGCCGGTGGCGCAGCTCGCGTAAGCGCTACGTAGGAGTGGCGCCGGCCAGCCGCTCGGCGAGCGTGCGCGCGAACTCCACGAGCTCCGGCGGGTCGAGCACCTCGAACGGCTCCCCGAGGGTCGCCATCCAGACCAGGAAGTCGGTGCGCCACGGCCCGCGGGTGGTGATCACCGACGCCTCCTCGCCGTCGGACTCGACCGTCGCCCAGCGGGCGGGCACGCGGCCGCGCAGCCGACCAGCGGCGGCGGCGACGCGAACCCGCCCCGGCGGGTTGTCCTCGTTCGCGATCCGCTCGCCGGCGCTCTGCAGGCGGCTGCGCACGTAGGCGGCGGCGTCGCCGCCCGGCACCGCTCGCGGCCGGCCGCGGCCGGCGGGACGCAGGCGCCCGCGGATCCGGTCGACCCGGAACGTCCGCCAGTCGTCGCGCTCGAGATCCCAGGCGAGCAGGTACCAGCGAGAGCCGCTGTACACGACCGCCGTCGGCTCGGCGTGGCGCTCGCCCGCGCGCTCGTCGCGCGTGAGGTAGGAGAACCGGACCTGCATCGTGTCCCGGCACGCCGCCGCGACGTCGGCGAGCAGGTCGGCGTCGACACGCTCGGTCAGGAAGGTGAAGGCAGAGGTGACATCTCCGAGCGTGCGCACCCGGCGCCGCAGCCGGCTCGGGAGCAGCTGCTCGAGCTTGGCGAGCGCGCGGACCGACGCCTCCTCGATGCCGGTCACCGAGCCGGATGCCGCTGTCCGTAGACCCACGGCCACGGCGACCGCTTCTGCATCGTCGAGCAGCAGCGGGGGCAGCTCGCCCCCGGCGCCGAGCCGGTACCCGCCGGCGACCCCGCGGGCGGACTCGATCGGGTAGCCGAGCGAGCGGAGCTTCTCCACGTCACGGCGCACCGTGCGCACATCGACCTCGAGCCGGGAGGACAGCTCCGAGCCGGTCCACTCGCGGCGCATCTGGAGCAGTGAGAGGAGTGCGAGCAGTCGTGCGGAGGTCTCGATCATGGTGCAGCAGAGGATGGCGCCGATAGAGGACAGAAACTGTCCTCTGAGATCTCAAAGAGGACAGCAGATGACCTCATTAGACGGGAGCCTTGGCGCCATGTCAACCATCTCCCTCACCCCACAGACGGTGGCCGCGGAGCGCACGAGCGTCCGGTCGGCCTGGATCGGTTTCGCCGTGGTGATCGCGGCGTGCCTCATGGACCTGCTCGACTCGACGATCGCGCAGACGGCGGCGCCCGCCATCCGCCGTGACCTCGGCGGGTCGTTCGCCACGCTGGAGTGGATCTCCGCGGGCTACACGCTGGCGATGTCGGTCTCGTTGCTGCTCGGCAGCCGGCTCGGCGACATCGTCGGGCGCCGGCGCGCGCTGCTGGCCGGGATCGTCGGCTTCGCCGGAACCTCGACACTGTGTGCGTTCGCGCCTGATCCCGAGACGCTGATCGTGGCGCGGGTGCTCCAGGGGGCGTGCGCGGCGGTCATGGTGCCGCAGTGCTTCGGACTGATCCGCGAGCTGTTCGGCGCCGAGGGACAGGCGAAGGCACTGGGGATCGTCGGTCCGGTGATGGGCCTGGGTGCGGTCCTCGGTCCGCTCGCCGGCGGCGGTCTCATCGACCTCAACCTGCTCGGCTCCGGTTGGCGCGCAATCTTCCTGATCAACGTCCCGATCGCCATGGTGGCAATCGCGGTCGGGCGCCGTCATCTCCCCGCAGCCGCGCCGACCGCTCCGGGCGCGCGGCCGGACGTGCTGAGTGTCGCGCTGGCGATGGTCGGCGGCTTCGGCCTGGTCTACCCGCTGATCGAGGGCCGGGCGCACGGCTGGCCGGCCTGGTCGTTCGCTCTGCTCGCGGCGGGAGCGCTCTCGTTCGCCGGTTTCGTGCGCCGCCAGCACACGACCGTCCATCGCGGCCGCACTCCGCTGGTCGACCCGGCGATCCTGCATCGGCGCCCGTACGTGGCCGGTCTGGCGACGGTGCTCTGCTTCATCGCGGCGATGGGCGGGATGATGATCGCGCTCAACGTGATGCTGCAGACGGGCCTCGGCGACAGTCCGCTGCACTCCGGCCTGGAGACGGCCGCGATCCCGGTGGCCGCGATCGCCGGCTCGATCACGTCCTCGCTGCTGCTCGAGCGTCTCGGGCGGCTGACGATGCTGATAGGCAGCTCGGTGATGGCCGTCGGCCTGATCGTCACCGTCACCGTCCTGCACTCGACCGGTGCCTCCCTGGCCGCCTGGCAGCTCGCAGGCCCGCTGGCGCTGACCGGCTACGGCATGGGGATGGTGTTCGTCCCGATGTTCGACATCGTGCTCGCCGGAGTGCCTCACAGCGAACTCGGCTCGGCATCGGGCCTGCTCGAATCGGTGCAGCAGTTCGCGATGTCGGTCGGGATCGCGGTGGTGGGGACGGTGCTGTTCGACCACCTCGGACACCGGCTGGATCCTGCGGGGTTCGTCAGCGCCGCGCAGCATGGGCTGGTCGTGGCCGCCGGCTTCCTCGTCGCCGCGGCGATCTCGGTGCTGTGGTTGCCGCGCCACGCGCGGGAGGGAGCCGGCCACTGAGGCCGGCTCCGCGGGGTGACTAGTTTCCGAGCCATGGACTACCGCACGCTTGGCACCACCGGAACGAAGGTCACCCCGCTCTGCCTGGGAGCGATGATGTTCGGGGGTTGGGGCAACCCCGATCACGACGAATCGATCCGCATCATCCACCGCGCGCTCGATGCGGGAATCAACTTCATCGACACGGCGGATGTGTACTCGCGCGGCGAGTCCGAGGAGATCGTCGGCAAGGCACTCGCCGGCGGCCGCCGCGACAACGTCGTGCTCGCCACCAAGGTCCATGGCACGATGGGCGACGATCCCAACGAGTTCGGCAACAGCCGTCGCTGGATCATCAAGGAGGTCGAGAACTCGCTGCGCCGGCTCGGCACCGATTGGATCGACCTCTACCAGATCCATCGTCCGGAGGCCGACACCGACATCGACGAGACGCTGGGGGCGCTCTCGGACCTGATCCACCAGGGCAAGCTCCGCTACGTCGGCTCCTCCACCTTCCCCGCCTCTCAGATCGTCGAGGCGCAGTGGACCGCGCGGGAGCGCGGCCGCGAGCGGTTCGTCTGCGAGCAGCCGCCCTACTCGCTGCTGGTTCGGTCGATCGAAAACGACGTGCTTCCGACCTGCGCGCGCCACGGAATGGGCGTCATCCCATGGAGCCCGCTGGCCGGGGGCTGGCTGTCTGGCCGCTATCGCAAGGGCGCCGAGACCCCAGCCTCCACCCGCGCCGAGCGGCTGCCCGCCCGCTTCGACCTCTCCATCCCTGAGAACCAGCGCAAGCTGGAGGCGGCCGACGCGCTTGCGGTCGTGGCCGAGGAGGCGGGGATGACGCTGATCGAGATGGCGATCGCATTCGTCATCCGGCACCCCGCCGTCACCGCAGCGATCATCGGTCCCCGCACGATGGAGCACCTCGAGTCACAGCTCACCGCGGCGGAGGTGACCCTCTCCGACGACGTCCTGGATCGCATCGACGAGATCGTGCCGCCGGGGGTCAACGTCAACCCCAACGACGGCGGCTGGCCGAACCCCGCGCTGGATCGCTCCGCGCGCCGTCGATAGTCACGAGCGCGCGCTGACCGGTCGACGGGCGTCCAGTACTGGCGGCGGGTCCTTCATCTCGCCCGCCGTCTGCCGATATCCCATGCATCGCTCGCACGTCGCCCCGACCCACGATGCCCGAGACAAAGCTCGAACATATTGTCGGCAGCACCGCCGACCCACGGCTGCTCATGCAGCGGATCGTCGACGAGGCACAGGCTCTGATCCCGTGCGCGTCGGGTGTCGCGATCGTGATGGACGACGGCGGCAGGCTCGTCCCAGTCTGCGGCGCGGGCATCGGTGTCGACCACATCGGTCGGGTCACGGAGATCGACAGCACGCTCTCGGGAAGCTCGTTGATCTCGGGCGAGATTGTGGTCTGCGACGACATCTCCACCAACGAGCGCGTCGACCCGGGCCTCCGGGCCGACCCGCGGGCCGTGTCACTGCTGTCGGTCCCGCTGCGGCGCGACGGCCGGCCGATCGGGCTGCTCGTGATGGTCTCCAGTGTGTCCGGGGCGTTCACCCCCGAGGTCGCGGCGCGGGTCGTCCGCGTGGCGGACTTCATGGCGGTCACGCTCGCGTCCGTGATTGAGACGGCGCGGGCGGTCGGTGAGGTGCTCGGCTCCCCGGGCCGGCCCGGAGCGGAACTGGACACCGACCGGGAGTCGATCGCGACGTTCGTCGCCAATGTGATGGAGCCGGGGGCGGTGGATACGCTGGCCGCCCGCGAGCGGGTTGCCTCGGTGATCGCCGGCGGGCTGATCGAGTCCGTGGTCCAGCCGATCGTCGACCTCGATTCCGGCGCGATCAAGGCGGTCGAGTCGCTCTCGCGGTTTGCGAGCGAGCCACGCCGAGGGCCGGACGTGTGGTTTGCGGAGGCCGAGGCTGTCGGCCTGGGGCTGGAACTCGAGGATCTCGCCGTGCGCCGGGCGCTGCGCGCGCTCGACCAACTGCCCGGCTCGGTCACCTTCGGGCTCAACATCAGCTACGACATGCTCGTCTCCGGCCGGATGACGGCGTTGCTCGCGGGCCAGCCCGCACAGCGGATGTTTGTGGAGCTCACCGAGCATGTGATGTTCGGGGACTACGAGCTGGCGCGGGAGGCGATCGCCGACCTCCGTGCCCGAGGGGTGCGCGTGGCGATCGATGACGTCGGCGCGGGCTACTCCAGCTTCCGGCACGTCCTTGAGCTGGCGCCGGACGCGATCAAGCTCGACCGTTGCTTCACGTCCGGGATCGAGGACGACCGCGCCCGCCGGGCGATGGCCGCGGGCTTCGTCCACTTCGCCGGGGAGATGGGGATCGACCTGATCGCCGAGGGGATCGAGACCGAGCGTGAGCTCGAGTCGGTGCGGAGCCTCGGGGTGACGCTCGGCCAGGGCTATCTGATCGCCAGGCCGGGTCCCCCGGCCGGGGTGCCGCTTCGCTTCGACCTCCAGGGCGCGCCCGCGCGGCCGGGGGGCACGGCGGCGGAGCGGCGGGCCACGCCCGACCGACGGGCCAAGCGGCTGTTCACCCGCGCGCGCTGATCACGCGTCGGCGTCGTCGCGGTCCGAGACCGGCTGCCCGCGTCGGATGAGCGGCTCGTCACGGGTCGCCGACTGGTTGCCGGACACCGGGGCCGCGGCGCGGTCATCCGTGGCCCCGCGGGAGGCGACCGGCTCGTCACGGGAAACGGCCTCGTCACGGGAGACGGCCTCGTCACGCGCGACCGGCTCAGCGGTGACCTCGCGCCGAGGGACCGCTGTCGTGGTCGCCCCGGGGACCGGCGCCGGCTCCACCGTGCGACCCCCGACACGCGGCATCAGCGCCAGCACGAGCAGCACGACGCCCCCGAGACCCCAGATCAGCTCGGTCCAGTGGTTGGCCGCAAAGATTCCGAGCGCCCCGTGCTTCTGGGAGAACGCGATGATCGTCAGCACGATCAGCACGATGCCGACCAGCATCGCCATCGTCTTGGCGGTGATGTGCGCGGCGGCCGAGAACAACAACGCGAGGCCGGCAGCGATGAACAGCAACGCCGTCCAGCCGTTGACCTTCAGATGCAGCCAATGCTGCCCGTGGACGTGACCCGACGGGAAATGCAGCGCGAAGCCATGGGCGCGAACGATCAGCGCGCTGACCCCGTAGATGATCCCCAACAGCCCGACCACGGCGATCGGACCCTTCGCAAGCGACACTCCTCGCGTGCGTTGCATTCCCGTACCTCCTCAAGGACGGTTTATCCGGCCAGAGATGAGCTACCCGACTCGGCCCGGAATACTCACGATCGGTCCGGCTCAGCGGCGCAGACGCGCTCGGGGATTCCGGCCGCGGCGGATCGTGAACGGCCGCGAGTGGGCGCTCAGAAGGAGATCACGCTGCGAATCCCGTCCTGGCGCTCCATCAGCTCGAAGCCCTTGTTGACCTCATCCAGGGTGATCGAGTGCGACAGGAAGGGGGTCATGTCCAGCTTGCCGTCGAGCGAGAGCTTGACCAGCTCCGGAACCTGGTCGCGGCCCTTCACGCCGCCGAACGAGGAACCGCAGATCCGCCGGCCGGTGATCAGCAGGCGCGGGATCACATCGAGCGTCTCGCCCTTGCCGGCGACGCCGGCGACCGTGCACAGCCCCCAGCCCATCCGCGCGGCCTCGACCGCCTGGCGCATGACTGCGACCAGCCCGGTCGCCTCGAACGTGTAGTCGGCGCCGAAGCCGCCGGTCTGCTCGAGCACGCGCTCGACGACATCGGGCCCTCCGAGCCAGGTGTCGGTCGCGCCCTGCCCGCGGGCGAGCTCCAGGCGCTGGTCGGACATGTCGACGCAGATGATCCGCTCGGCCCCCTGCAGCCGCGCCCCCGCGACCGCGCCGAGGCCGACCATGCCGGCGCCGAACACGACGCAGGTCGAGCCGGGCTTCACCTTGGCGGTGAACATCGCGGCGCCGAGACCGGTCGAGAGCCCGCAGGCGAACAGGCAGGCGTGGTCGGGCGCGGCGTCGGGGGAGACCTTGGCGAGCGCGATCTCGGGCATCACCGTGTACTCCGCGAACGTGCTCGTTCCCATGAAGTGACGGATCGGCTCGCCGTCGCGCGAGAGCCGCGTCGTGCCGTCGGGCAGGTAGCCCTTGCCCTGTTGCTCGCGGATCGCCAGGCAGAGATTCGTGTCGGGGGAGAGGCAGTGGATGCACTCGCGGCACTGCGGCGAGAACAGAGTGACGACGAGATCTCCCGGCACGACCGAGGTGACGCCCTCGCCGACCTTCTCGACGAATCCGGCGCCCTCATGCCCGAGGACGGTCGGTGCGTAGCCGGACGGATCGACGCCCGAGGCGGTGTACATGTCGGTGTGGCACACGCCGCAGGCCGCCAGCCGCACCAGCACCTCGCCCGCGCGGGGCTCGGCGAGGTCGAGCTCGGTGACGTTGAGTGGCTTGCCGAACTCCTCAAGCACGGCGGCTCTGATCTTCACGGCGGCGGTCCTCTCCGTTCGCGGCTGGCTGACCGCGCGAACCCTACCCGTCCGCGGCGCCGCGGCGGGTGTCCAACGCGTCGAACACCAGCTCGAGCATGCGCGGGACGGCATCCGGGTCGACGCGGCGTGCCGCGCGGGCGGCAGCAAACAGCAGGCGCAGATCCTCCGGGGTGGCGTCAGGGCGCAGCCGTCCCTCGGCCCGGGCGGCGTCGAGCAGGCGGCCCTGGGCGGTGACCGCCCGCGCGATCGCGGCCGCCACCTCGGGGCGGTCTTCGACGACCGCCCGCGCCTCCATGAAGAACGGCTCGGGCGACTGCTGGGCGACATGCCGGGAGACGACCTCGACGAGCGCGTCCCAGCGCGTGCCGGGCCGCTCGTACGCCTGGTCGAACGCGGCCGCCATCTCCTCGACGCGGCGGATCACGATCGCCGCCCAGAGCTCGTGCTTGGAGGGGAAGATCCGGTAGATCGAGGCCACGCCGGCGCCCGCTGCGGCGGCAACCTCGTGCATCGGCGCCTCCAGTCCCTGGCGGGAGAAGACGGCGATCGCGGCCGTGATGATCCGCTCGCGCTTGACCTCAGGCGCGAGTGCGGTCCAGGCCGGCGGAGCCGCCGCGGCGACCCCGCCCGTCGTCTGCGGAACGGGCATTCCGCTAGAGTACCCGCACGTGCCGAAAAAGGATGTCGTGACGGAGCACAACCGGGCGAACGGATCGCCCGCCGTGTCCGCACCGGCATCCGGCCCGGATCCGCGCGGCGACGGCTACAAGTGGATCGCCCTGTCGAACTGCACCCTCGGGATCCTGCTGGCGACGCTCGACGGATCGATCACGCTGATCGCGATGCCCGACATCTTCAAGGGCATCGACCTCAACCCGCTCGTCCCGTCCAACAGCTTCTACCTGCTGTGGATGATCCTCGGCTTCCTGGTCGTCTCCAGCGTGCTGATCGTCTCGCTCGGGCGCCTCGGCGACATGTACGGGCGGGTGAAGATCTACAACCTGGGGTTCGTCATCTACACCGTCGCCTCGCTGCTGCTGACGATCGACTGGCTGACCGGCACGAGCGGCGCGATGTTCCTGATCGTCTTCCGGGTCGTGCAGGGGATCGGCGCTGCCTGCCTGCTCGCCAACTCCGCCGCGATCATCACCGACGCGTTCCCCGCCAATCAACGCGGGATGGCGCTCGGGATCAACAACATCGTCGGGGTGAGTGGCACGTTCATCGGTCTCGTGCTCGGCGGCCTGCTCGCGCCGGTGAGCTGGCGTCTGGTGTTCCTGATCTCGGTGCCGGTGGGGGTGTTCGGCACCGTGTGGGCGTACCTGAAGCTCCGTGAGCTCTCCACTCCGCGGCGCTCGCGGATCGATTGGCCGGGGAACGTCACGTTCGCGCTCGGCCTGATCCTGATCATGATCGCCGTCACCTACGGCATCCGGCCGGCGGACGGCTCACAGGTCGGCTGGGGAGCCCCACGCACGCTCGGGCTGCTCGCGGCCGGTGTCGCCTGCCTGATCGGGTTCGTGATCGCCGAGCGCCGCGCCCACGATCCGATGTTCCGCCTGCCGCTGTTCAAGATCCGCGCCTTCACCTTCGGAACGCTCTCCACGTTCCTGTCGGCGGTCGCTCGTGGCGGCCTCATGTTCATGCTCGTCATCTGGCTGCAGGGGATCTGGCTGCCCCAGCACGGCTACAGCTTCGTCGACACGCCGCTGTGGGCCGGGATCTACATCCTGCCGCTGACCTTCGGCATGCTCCTGGCCGGACCGACCTCCGGCTACCTGTCGGACCGCTTCGGCGCCCGGGGGTTTGCGACCGGGGGAATGCTCGGCACCGCGCTCAGCTTCGTGCTGTTGCTGCTGCTGCCCGTGAACTTCCCCTATCCGGCGTTCGCCGGCGCGCTCGCGCTGTGCGGGGTGTCGATGGGCCTGTTCGCCTCGCCCAACCGGGCCGCGGTCATGAACTCGCTTCCGCCGACCGATCGCGGCGCCGGCGGCGGCATGAACCAGACCTTCCAGAACTCCGCCCAGGTGCTGTCGGTCGGGATCTTCTTCACGCTGATGATCCTCGGACTCTCCACCACGCTGCCGCACACCCTGCTCACCGGCCTGCAGGCTCACGGCGTGCCGCACGGCGACGCCGCCCGCGCGGCTCAGTTGCCGCCGGTCTCGATCCTGTTCGCGGCCTTCCTCGGCTACAACCCGATCAAGGCGTTCGTCCCCGCGCACGTGCTCCACAAGCTGAGCGCCGGCCAGCAGCACGCCCTGGTCGGCCGCTCCTTCTTCCCGCACCTCATCTCGGCGCCCTTCCGCACGGGGCTGCACGAGGCGTTCCTGTTCGCGATCGTCGCCTGCCTGGTGGCGGCCGCCGCGTCGTGGTCGCGGGGTGGACGGCCGGCTGATCTCGATCCTTCGCCGGGCGCGCCTGTCGCCGTCTACGCCGCTGATGGGACGGGGGTTGGGGCTGAGGCTGTCGGCGAGGCGAAGCGTGGTGCTCCGGAGGGGCGGCGTCCGGGGCGGGCGCGGCGGCGGACCGTGGCGCACTAACCGCTCTCGCTGCTGCCTCGGGTTGGCCGGGGGGTTGGTTGGGCGGTGATGCGTTGCTGGGGGACGGTGCGTGTGTGGTGGCATGACGGGACGCCGGCTGTCCAGCAGCGCCCGCAGCCGTGGTGGGCTTTGGGCGGTTGTGGCGCTGCTGTGACAGCCGTCGCCCCGTCATGCGATTCGCACTGATCTCGGGCCCACTCCGTGTGCCGAGGACGGGCAACGGGGGACTCTTGACGGCCACGGGGGCGGCGCGCGAGATCATGGCCCTGGTGATGCACATTTGTCGCGCGCCGCCGGCGTATCGCTTCTCGGGTAGAGCGGATCGTCGGCTCGCGCGAGATCGTGGGCTTGGTGGTGCGCATTTCTCGCACGTCGCCCCGGATCGCTCCCCGGACGACGCTGCGGGTCCCTTTTTGGCTCAATGAGCGCCCCGAACGTACCCACCCCGACCCACGGACGACCCACACCAGCCCACGTGCGGGGCGCACCCTGTGCGAACCGACGTGCTACCACCCACGCCGCAGGTCAAAGCGGCCAGCAAAGCGCCTGGACAGCAGAGGTACGATCCAGTACCACTGAGTCAGATCGCGTGCGACCCCGGAGGAGAGATGGCGATCAGCGACGAGCCGCGCAACGAGCAGCCCTTCGGGCCACCGGAGGACGTGCTGGTCACCGACGAGGACCACTGGGTCGACGGGCCTCCGCATGCGCTGTTCGCGCAGTTGCGCGGGCAGTGCCCGGTGCACTGGACCTCGCGGATCGAGCAGGAGCCGGAGGAGAGCGGATACTGGTCGGTGCTGCGTCCCGACGACATCCAGGCGGTGAGCCGGGACTGGCGCACCTACTCCTCGGAGCGGGGCGGCGTGACGCTGATGACCGACGTGTTCCCGCTGGAGCTGATGCAGGCGATGTTCATCGGGATGGACCCGCCGCGCCACGACCGCCTGAAGAATCTCTTCCAGGCAGGCTTCACCCCGCGCCGGATCGCCGCCCATGAACCCGCGATCCGCCGGATCGCGGTCGACGTGCTGGACGCGCTCGGAGACCGCAGCACCGCGGATCTGGTCACCGAGGTCGCCCAGCCGGTCGTCTCCCGGGTGATTGGGTCGTTCATGGGCGTTCCGCCGGACGAGGACGCCGAATGGGCGCGGCTGATGAACGCGGCGCTGTCGATCGCCGACCCGGACCTCAGCCCCGAGGGCTCCGAGACGCTGCTGAAGGAGACGCTGCCGGAGATCTTCCGCCGCTGCCAGGAGCTGATCGCCGCGCGACGGGAGCACCCGACCGAGGACCTCACCAGCGTGCTGGTGCACGCGGAGATCGACGGGGAGCAGCTCACGGAGCCCGAGATCGTCATGGGCTTCTTCCTGCTGATGGCGGCCGGCAACGACTCGACGAAGGCGACCTACTGCAGTGCGATGCGCGCGCTGATGGCAGATGGGAACCAGCGCGCCGCCCTGCTCCAGGATCCGTCGCTGATCCCGGGGGCGGTCGAGGAGGCGCTGCGGATGTTCCCCGCGTTCGCCCATTTCCGCCGCACTGCGACGTGCGACACCGAGCTCGCAGGACAGCCGATCCGTGAGGGGGACAAGGTCGTGATGTGGTACGTGGCCTCGGGTCGCGATCCCGACCGCTACCCCGATCCCGACCACTTCGACGTCCATCGCCACCCCGAGCATCAGGCGTTCGGCGCCGGCGGCCGGCATTTCTGCCTCGGCGCGGCACTCGCGCGGCTCGAGCTCACGATCATGCTCGAGGAGACGCTCGCGCGGTATCCGGAGATGGCGCAGGCCGGTCCGGAGAGCTGGGTGCTGAGCGCGTTCCTGAACCAGATGAAGTCGCTGCCGGTGACGCTCGGACCACGCCGCGCGGCATAAGCCGACCGCGCGGAACGCGCCGCAATCCATATGATGGCGCCGCCATGGCTGAACTGACCCTCATCGGCGGGCCGACCGCCCTCATCGAGTACGGCGGACTGCGCTGGCTGACCGATCCGACGCTGTCGCCGCCCGGGGACCAGGTCGACGAGCTCACCAAGACGACCGGGCCGGCGCTGGAGGCCGACGCCCTGGGCGCGATCGATGTGGTGCTGCTCTCACACGACGAGCACAGCGACAACCTCGACCCGGCGGGCCGCGCGTTCCTGCCCCTCGCCGGAAGCGTGCTGACCACGGCCGGCGGCGCCGAGCGGCTCGCCGCGGACGAGCAGACCGCCGCCGCTCACCTGACCGGCATGGAGCCGTGGGCGGAGGCCGAGGTCGGCTCCGTGCACGTCACCGCCGTGCCGGCGCAGCACGGACCGCCCGGCTCGGAGCCCATGGTCGGCGAGGTGATCGGCTTCGTGCTCAGCGACGGCGCCACGCGCGTCTACGTCTCAGGCGACAACGCCTCGGTTCCGGTCGCGCAGGAGGTCGGCGAGCGCGCCGGGCCTATCGACGTGGCGTTCCTGTTCGCGGGCGCCGTGCAGATCCCCGAGATCCTCGGCGGGGCGTACCTCACGCTGTCCAGTGACCGGGCCGCGCAGGTCGCGGAGAGCCTCGGCTCGCCAACCGTCATCCCGTTGCACTTCGAGGGTTGGACGCACTTCACTCAAGGGCCCGACCAGCTGCGGGCCAGCTTCGCCGGCTACGGGCTGACCGAGCGGCTGCGGATGCCGGAGCGCGGCGTGCCGCTCAGCTTCTGAGCGGCATCAGTCCTCGAAGTTCCAGACGCTCCAGCGCGACCGGGCCTCCTCGGTGAGCCGCTCGTCGGCGCGGATCACATGCATGATCGCGTTGATCAGGGCCAGATGCGTGAACGCCTGCGGGAAGTTGCCCAGGTGGCGGCCCGTCTCGGGATCGACCTCCTCGGCATAGAGGCCGAGTGGGCTCGCATAGCCGAGCAGCCGCTCGCACAGCAGCCGGGCGCGCTCGAGCTCGCCGATCTCGCACAGCGCCGAGACCAGCCAGAACGAGCAGATCAGGAACGTGCCCTCCCTGCCCTGCAGCCCGTCGTCGGTCTCGTCGGTGCGGTAG
This sequence comes from Solirubrobacteraceae bacterium, assembly GCA_035503035.1. Taxonomy (GTDB): domain Bacteria; phylum Actinomycetota; class Thermoleophilia; order Solirubrobacterales; family Solirubrobacteraceae; genus Palsa-465. Next base: position 27,470 of record DATJTS010000020.1, on the reverse strand, counting down.
CGCAGGACCAGCCCCTGATCGGTGAGCTCGTCGGCGATCGCGAACACGGTCGCTCGCACCCGCGGGTCGTCGGGGGGCAGGAAGCGCATCAGCGGGATCAGCAGCAGGGAGGCGTCAAGCGCGTCCGAGTCGTAGCGCTGGACGAACACGCCGCGCTCGTCGACGCCGTGCTCGCAGACGTCCGCGTGGATCTCGTCGGCGGCCGCGCGCCAGCGCTTGGCACGTTCCTCGTCCTCGCGCAGCATCGCCAGCCGGGCCCCACGGTCGCAGGCGACCCAGCAGAAGATCTTCGAGGAGGTGAAGTGCTTGGGCTCTCCCCGCACCTCCCAGACCCCGCGGTCGGGCTCACGCCAGTGTGCGATCGCCTCCTCGACCTGACGGGAGAGGATCTTCCAGACGCTGTCGTCGAGCGAGTCCCGCGAGCGGGTGTGCAGGTAGACCGAGTCGAGCAGCGCCCCCCAGACGTCGTGCTGCACCTGCTCGTAGGCGGCGTTGCCGACGCGCACCGGCTTGGCGCGCTCGTAGCCGTCGAGGTGGTCGAGTTCGTACTCGTCGAGCTTGCGCTCGCCGCCGATGCCGTACATCACCTGCAATTTCTCCTCGCCGGAGGCGACGTCCGCGATGAAGTAGAAGAAGTCGTTGGCCTCCCACTCGAAGCCGAGCGAGAGCAGCGCCCACAGCATGAACGTCGAGTCCCGGATCCAGCTGTAGCGGTAATCCCAGTTGCGCTCGCCCTGGGGCGTCTCGGGCAGGGAGGTCGTCGCGGCGGCGAGCAGCGCTCCGCTCGGCGCATAGGTCAGCCCCTTGAGCGTCAGTGCCGAGCGCTGCAGGAACTGGCGCCAGGGATGGTCAGGGAAGCCGCCGCGGTCGAGCCAGTGCTGCCAGTGGTGAGCGGTCCACACCAGCCGGTCGTATGCCTCGTCGACGTCGCGGGGCGGCGCGTGCTCGGACCACGAGAGCGCGCAGTAGACGATCTCGCCCTCCTTCATGAGGTGACGAGCGGTCGCCCGCGATCCCTCGAAGCCGAGCATCAGGTCGGTGGTGAGCGTCAGCTCGACCGAGCCGTCCGCGCAGGTCGCGGCGCCCTGGTGGTAGTCCTCGCCGGAGTAGCGCCAGCGGGCCGGCTCCCGGCCATAGTTGAACTTCGGCTCGCAGTCGAGCAGCAGCTGGACCTCGCCGTTGACGCAGCGCACCGTGCGCAGCAGCACGTGGTCGGCGTCATAGTCGGTCGGGGCGCGGCGATGGGTGTGCGAACGGTCGCTCTGGTGATGCCAGTTGCCGATCAGCAACACGTCGCGCACGACGATCCAGCCCTTGCCGGTGCCCCAGCTGGTCTCCAGGACCATCGTGCCGGGCAGGTAGCGACGGGCGGTCGGAACCTGCATGCCGTCCGGCGAGAGCCGGAAGTGGCCGGCGTCGCGGTCGAGCATCGCGCCGAACACCGACGGGGAATCGACGCGTGGCAGGCACATCCATTCCACCGCGCCGCTCGGCGCGACCAGCGCGACAGTCTCGCAGTCCGACAGGAACGCGTACTCCGCGATCGGGGGGAAGAAGCTCTGATGGCTCAGCCGCGCCGCGGGCTCGGGCCGGGGCAGGGGGACGAGCACCGGCGCCGCGGGCGCTGCGCCGTCATCGACGGTCCCGTTCTCGCTTGCGGGGCTGGATGTCGTTTCGTCACGCACGGCGCCGCAGTATCACGAAGCGTCCACCAAAGGCAAGCGTTGAAGGGGCGCTCTCAGCCGGCCAGACCGCCGAGCCAGGCGAACGGGTTGCCGGGCCGGCTGTCCCAGACAGCGCGCAGATTCGATTCGACGGTCACCTCGGCGCTCGGCAGCTCGCCGCGCAGGCGCTCGGCGATCGCGTTGCCGTCGTCCTCGTCGCGCGCGCCGATCAGCACCCAGCTCCAGCGGTGGACGTTGGCGATGCCCTCGTGGTCAAGGCGCTCGGAGAGCTCGACCGCCTCATGCCGTGAGCCGCAGGTGACTCGCACCTCGATCGCGGGATAGCCGTCCTCGGCCGAGTCGCGGCGCTCGCCCGCGTTGCGGATCTCATCTTCGGTGTGCTGCTCGTCGGCGGTCCGGGGCTCGGGGTTGTCCGGGTCCTCCCAGATCTCGGCGATCGGGTGCCAGTGGCGCAACTCGGTGTCGAGCTTCCAGCCGTGCTCGGAGGCGATCCGCGTCACAACCTGCTGCGCGGCCTCGGCCTGCGCGCGGTCGGCGGTGTACAGGAACATCTCGTGGCCGTCGACGGAGATCACGACCCGGTCGGCGAACGAGTGCCGCAGGTCACTCTCCAGCTCCTCCGCCTGCAGCGACTCTCCGAGCCGGTGGGCGAAGCCATCATCGTGCAGGTCGACGCGCACGCGCCAGTCGTCTTTCATGGCCAGCGAGGGTAAACCACGCGCGCCTGCGAAGGTCCTGGTGACCGATGAGCACCGATGCCCACCTGATCCTGATCGCCGGCGCGCTGCTCGCCGCGGGCGTGGCCGCGGCGCTGCTCGCCTCGCGCCTGAGGCTGCCGGCGCTCGTGCTCTTCCTCGGGGTGGGGATGGCGATCGGCTCCGACGGGCTGGGCTGGATCTACTTCGACGACTACGGGCTGGCGCGCTTCGTCGGCACGGTTGCGCTGCTGGTGATCCTGTTCGAGGGCGGGCTCTCCACCGGGCTGCGGGTGCTGCGCCCGGTGCTCGGCACGGCGGTCTCGCTCGCCACCGTGGGGACGGCCCTGACCGCTGTGATCGCCGGCCTGTGCGCGCATTGGCTGATCGGCCTGTCGGTCTCCGAAGGGTTGCTGCTGGGCGCGATCCTGAGCCCCACCGACGGGGCGGCCGTGTTCGCACTGATGCGCGGGGTCGCGCTGCCGCGCCGCCTGCAGCTGGTGCTGGAGGGCGAGGCGGGGTTCAACGATCCGGTGGCGGTCGTGCTCGTGCTGGTCATGATCGAGGTCGTCCACCGGCCCGGGTACGAGCCGCTCGCGGCGGTCTGGTTCCTCGTGCGCGAGCTCGGGGTCGGACTGCTCGTCGGCTGGGTGGTGGGTCGGCTCGCGCCGCGCGCGCTGCGACGGATCGCCGGTGGCGCGCCGGGTGTCGAACTGGTGGCGACGTTCGCGGTGGCGGCGATCGCGTTTGGGGCCGCCGGTTCGCTCGAGGGCTCCGGCTTCCTTGCGGTCTACGTCGCGGGGCTGGGGCTCGGTGACGCCCCGCTCCCCGAGCGAGAATCCGTCGTCGCCTTTCACGGCGGCCTGGCGTCGGTTGCGGAGCTCGGGATGTTCCTCACGCTCGGACTGCTCGTGTTCCCGAGCCGGCTCGGCGGTGTCGCGCTGCGCGGCACGGTGCTCGCGCTGCTCGTCGTGTTCGCCGCGCGCCCGCTCGGTGCCTGGGCGGCGACCGTGCGCGGTCGCCTGTCCACGCGCGAGCGTTCGCTCGTCGCCTGGGCGGGCCTGCGGGGCGGGGTGCCGGTCGTGCTGGCGACGCTGCCGGTACTCGACGGCGTGCACGGGAGCGTCGGCTTCTTCGACCTGGTGTTCTTCGCGGTGCTCGTCTCGACGGTCGTTCAGGGGACGACGGTCGAGTGGCTGGCCGGACGGCTCGGACTGGCGGCCGAAGAGGGCACCTCCGCGCGTGCGCCATCATCAGGGTGATGAGCAGCGGCGGATCTCACGGGGGCATCGCAGCAGGAGCGGGGACACCGGGCACCGGCGCCGTCCGCGCGATGCGCGGCGGTGCCAAGAAACCTCCGGAGCTGATGGACCCCACCCGCAAGCGCGACAGGCACCGGATCCTCTCCCTGTTCATGCCGTATCGCGTCCGGCTCACGGTCGTGCTGGTGATGATCGTGGTGTCCGCGGGCGTGTCGATGCTCAACCCCTTCCTGCTACGCGACGTCGTCGACCGCGGTCTGATCGGCCATGACGACACGGTGCTCGGGTGGGCAACGCTGGGGATGATCGCGGTCGCGCTGTTCTCCAACGCGACGAGCGTCTGGCAGACCTACCTGTCAAACGTCGTCGGCCAGCGGGTGATGCACGACCTGCGCGCGGCGGTGTACCGGCATCTGCAGAAGATGTCGCTCGCGTTCTTCACCCGCACGCGCACCGGCGAGGTCCAGTCGCGCATCGCCAACGACATCGGCGGGCTGGACGCGGTGGTGACCACGACCGCGACGACGATCGCCTCCAATGCGACGACGGTGATCGCCGCGCTGGTGGCGATGTGCCTGCTCGACTTCCGGCTCGCGCTGTTCTCTCTCATCTTCGTGCCGCCGTCGGTGTGGGGCACGCGCCGGATCGGCAAGCTGCGCCGGTCGATCACGCTCACCCAGCAGAAGCAGCTCGCGGATCTGTCGGCGCTCGTCTCGGAGTCGTTGTCGGTGTCGGGGATCCTGCTGGGCAAGACGATGGGGCGGGGCGATGATCTCGCCGAGCGCTTTACCGGCGAATCACGCACGATCGCCGAGACCGAGGTGCGCAGCCGCATGACCGGCCGCTGGATGATGGGCACGATCCAGTTCATCTTCGCCGTCCAGCCCGCCGTCATCTACTGGCTCGCGGGGCAGAGCTTCATCGGACACGTCGAGATCGGCACCGTGGTCGCGTTCACGACCCTGCAGACGCGCCTGTTGTTCCCCATCAACTCCCTGCTCGGCGTGCAGGCCGACGTCGAAGCCTCGCTGGCCCTGTTCGACCGGATCTTCGAATACCTCGATCTTCCGATCGACATCGTCGAGGCCGCCCATCCGGTGACGCTGCGCGCGGAGGAGGTGCTCGGCGAGGTGCGCCTGAGCGGCGTCTCGTTCCGGTACACGGCGATCGTGCTGCCGGAAGGCGAGCAGGAGGCGCCATGGACGCTGCGCGACATCGTGCTGGACATCCCCGCGGGGACACGGACCGCCGTCGTCGGCGAGACCGGTTCGGGCAAGACGACGCTCGGCTATCTGGTGGCGCGCCTCTATGACCCGCAGGAGGGCGCCGTCTCGATCGACGGCGTCGACATCCGCGAGGTCTCGCTGCAGTCGCTGGCGGCGACTGTCGGCGTCGTCTCACAAGAGACGTACCTGTTCCACGCCTCCGTGCGGGAGAACCTGCGCTTCGCGCGGCCGGAGGCGAGCGACGGTGAGATCGAGGCGGCGGCGCGGACCGCGCGCATCCACGATCTGATCGAGTCGCTGCCCGACGGCTATGACACGGTCGTCGGCGAGCGCGGTTACCGCTTCAGCGGCGGGGAGCGTCAGCGGATGGCGATCGCCCGCACCGTGCTGCGCAACCCGCCGGTGCTCGTGCTCGACGAGGCCACCAGCGCGCTCGACACCCAGACCGAGTACGCGATCCAGGCCGAGTTGGAGCGCCTCGCGCAGGGCCGCACGACGATCACGATCGCCCATCGCCTGTCGACGGTGCGCGACGCGGATCAGATCGTCGTGCTCGACAAGGGGCGGATCGTCGAGCGGGGCACCCACGAGGAGTTGATGGGACGCGGCGGGCACTACGCATCGCTGGTCGCGCGTGACGTGACCGACGAGCCGGAGTCAGACGGCAATGCGGGCGCGACCGGCTTTCTTGGCGCGATACAGCGCAGCGTCGGCGGTGGCGCACACCTCGTCGAACCGCTCGAGCGAGCCCACGGCGACGCCGACGCTCGCGGTGACGCAGAGTCCGGCTGAAATCTCCTGCCACCGGCAGCCGACGATCGACTCCACGATCGCCTCGCAGCGGCGCCGCGCGGCGCCGAGGTCCGGCATCGTCAGCAGCATCAGGAACTCGTCTCCGCCGAGGCGCACCACCAGGTCCTGATCACGGACCCCGGCCCGCAGCAGGCCCGCCATCCGCTGCAGGACGGCATCACCGACCGCGTGGCCGTAGCCGTCGTTGACGAGCTTGAAGCGATCGAGGTCGACGAGCGCGACGGCGGCGGTCTGCACCCCGCGGGCGACCAGGGTCTCGGTGAAGCGAGCCAGCGCGCGGCGGTTGGCGAGTCCGGTGAGATCGTCGAGGAACGCGTGCTGCTGGAGCTCGGCGTGCTCGGCGGACAGGCGCTCGACGTCGATCAGAGACTCCATCGAGGCCAGGGCGGCGAGCCGCCGCTCCCAGCGGCGTTCGACAAGCTCCCGGCCCCAGCGCAGGCCGGCGGTCTCATGTCCGGCGTGGGCGGCCTCGAGCTCGACCGCGAGCGCGAGTGCGAACAGGTGCATGCGGTTGGAGAAGTGGGGGTCGATCCGCTCGATCGCCCGGTCGCACTCCAGCCGTGCTTCGGCGACCGACTGCAGCGTCAGGGCCCGCGTCAGGTGGACGTATCCGGCGTAATCGCCGCGCGGCTCACGGGTCGGCGGCTGCGCCGCGCCTGCAGCCGGTGACATCGCATCGAGCAGCTCGCGGAAGATGGCGAGCTCCTCGCGCCACGCCTCGGGCATGATCGGCACATCGGCGGCCTGCAGGGCACGACGGGCGAGCGCGGCCCGTTCGCGCATCTCGCCCTCGGCATGCCGCTCGCGCAGCGCGGCCACCCAGTTGAGCTGGACCTCGGCGAGGTTGTAGAGCAGGACCGCGCGCCGGTTCTCGGAGGCCTCATGCGGATCGATGCACCTCTCGGCGGCCTCGTAGTGCGCCAGCTGCAACTCCCACAGCTCACGTCCCTCGCAGGCGACCGCGCACTCGATATGGGCGCTCACCGCCTCGGTCATCTGGCCCGTGAACGCCTCGAGCAGCACCGTGGCGCGGGCGAGGTCGCGGTCGGCGTCGACCGGGGCACGGTCGCCTCCGTGCAGGCGGTCCTGGGCGCGGACCGCCAGGGCGAACGCCGTCATCACCGTGTCTCCCTCGACCTCGGTGCGCTCGATCAGCTCCGCCACGCACTCGGCCGGGGAGACGCGCTCGATGTCCCTGGCGTACAGGACCTGCAGCAGCATCCCGAGCTTGACCACGTCGGGCCAGTCGTTGACCACGCCCTCGTCGACGATCCCATCGATCAGGTCCCGCGGCGGCCCGTTCTCCGCCTGCAGCGTCCGCAGCAGGTGGAAGACGCGCGCGCGAGCCTCACGGTGAGCGGTCGACCGGTCACCGGCGGCGTCCGGCGTGATGCGCGGCGCAACGGTGGTCATAGCGCCGTGTATCGGCGCTCGCCGGTCTTTGGTGAGCGATCGCCCAGGAATCTGGACGGTCGTGTGGCGGCGGGAGTGTCCGAGCGCGGACCGGGTCAGCGGCGGGTGAGCTCGTGCTCGCCGCTCGCGCGAGTCCGGCGGCGCGTCCCGTCCTGCGTGCAGGCGCCGTCCAGACCGGGGGCCTGGGCGGGCGATGTCCCCGATCCGCCGCCGCGTCGGGCGATGACGTAGGAGGCGGCCATCAGTGCGGCGATCAGGAACAGCGGCAGCAGGTCGCCGGCGACCGTCGACAGCCCGGCGGCGACCGGCGAGCCGATCGTCTCGCCGACCGCGTACGCCAGGTTGACTGCGGTCGTGGCGAGGATCAGGGTGACCGCGGCACGCTCGGTCGCGTCGGTCATGAGCGACACCGCGGGGATGGTGGCGGCGGTCAGCGGGGCTCCGAGCGCGACGATCGAGAGCCCCACCAGCAGCACCGGGCTGTGCGGGATCATCATCACGGCCACCAGTGGGACGCTGGCGAGCAGCCCGTTCAGCATCGTCCTGCGCGCGCCGCGCCGGTCGACCGCACGGCCGACGAACGGTGACAGCGCCGCCGACAGCGCGGACGCGGCCACGAACGTCGCGCCGATCGCCCAGCCGGGGACGCCGAGATGGGCCATGCGCAGCGGCAGCAGCACGCCGGCCGCGCCGAAGAACGCAGCCTCGAGCGTGATCAGCCAGGTGCCGATCCCGAACCCTCCCGCGGCGAACGCCGCGCCCAGCTGCGCGGCGATCGAGCGCTCGGGTGCGTCGGACGGCGCCGGGCCGGTCGGTGCCGGCTCAGGGTGCGTCGCCGCCCACGCGGCGAGCACGAGGGCGACGCCGCCGGTGGCGCAGAACACGCGTCCGGGTCCGACCGTCTCGGCGAGCGTCCCGAGCAGCGGTCCGATCAACGTGCCGAGCGTCGCCGCGGCGACCGCGCCGCCGATGGCGGCGCCACGCTGCGCGAGCGGCGCAGCGGCGATCAGCCAGGTCAGACCGCCGCCCCAGATCAGACCGCAGAAGACTCCCTGTGCGACCCGCAGCAGGTCGAGCGGAACGATCTGTGAGGACAGGCCGAAGCCCGCGATCGCGACGCCGAAGCCGACGAGCCCGGCGATCGTGGTGCGGCGCACGCCCTGCCGGGCAGCGAGCCAGCCGCCGACCAGCGCTCCGGGGATCAGTCCGGCCGGGTAGCTGGCGACGAGCAGGCCGAGCGCGGGCTTGCCGGCGTGGAGCACCCGCGCATAGTGCGGCAGCACCGGGGTCAGCGCCGAGTACATGGCGGCTTCGAAGAGCAGCAGGACGCGGACCGTCCGGATGAGGGCGGTCAGGCGATCGATGGGGGCGCGCCGGCGCAGGCGGATCATCGTGGCCCTCCCGCGGCGATCAGGGCTCCGACGAGGTGCTCGAGCTCGGTGCGCGGCTCGAAGTCGCCGTCTGCCCCGGTGGCCAGGCGGTCGACGAGCAGGCCGTCGGTGGCGGCCATCAGGATCCGGGCGTCGTCAGCGGGGCGGTGGGAGCCGGCCCGGCGCAGCAGCGCGCCGGCCGTGTCGCGGTAGGCGTCGCTCCACTGCAGCGAGAGCGCCTGCAGCGCGGGCCGGCGGGCGGCCTCCAGCATCAGCGCGTAGGCGGCCAGCAGCGCGGCCCGCTCGGCCGCGGGCGCGTCGGGCGAGTCGCCGGCGCAGGGGTCGAGCACGACCGCGACGATCTCCGCCGCGCTGGGCGCACGATCGACCTGGTCGCAGCGGGCGATCAGGGTGTCGGCGGCGGCGTGCAACCGGCCGGTGTCCCGTTCCGCCGCGTAGCGCAGGGCCTCGGTGAGCAGGTGCTCCTTGGACTCGAACCAGTAGGTCGTGGAGGCGAGCGGCAGCCCGGCGTGCTCGGCGACCCGGCGATGGGTCAGCGCGTCGGCGCCGATCTCGCCGAGCAGCTCGAGCGTCGCCTCGAGCAGCGCGATGCGCCGCGCCACGCCGCGCGGGCGGGCGTGGGAGGGGCGCCGCGAACGGGTCGGGCGGCGGGCTGTGGTGGTCGAGTTCGTCATGGCTGTCCGGACTAATGGTACAAACGTACCGATGTAAATGGTACTGATGTACCGATGGGCAGTCGCCGGACGTCCGGTCCGGAAATCGACCACCTCGGCGCCCAGGGGGTACCGTTGCGCCGCGACCATGTACGAGGGCTTCGAGCACCACAACGTGATGACCGATCGCGGGACCGTGCACACGGTCACCGCCGGGGAGGGGCCGCCGCTGCTGCTGCTCCACGGCTTCCCGGAGACCCACCTGATGTGGCACGCGACGGCCCCGCTGCTCGCCGACCGATTCAGCGTCGTCGTCTGTGACCTGCCCGGCTACGGCGACTCGCAGTACCCCGAGCCCGCCGAGGACCACGCCCCACACGCCAAGCGCACGCTCGCGCGCGATCTCATCCAGGTGATGGCCTCACTCGGCCACGAGCGGTTCGGCCTCGCCGGGCACGACCGTGGCGGGCGGGTCGGCTACCGGATGGCGCTCGACCACCCGGAGCGCCTCACCCGGCTGGCGGTGCTCGACATCGTGCCCACGATCGAGGTGTGGGAGCGCGCCAACGACCGCTTCGCGCTCTTCTACTGGCACTGGCCGTTCCTCGCGCGGCCGGCGCCGCAGGCGGAGGAGATGCTGCTCGCCGCGCCGCCCGAGACCTTCTTCGCGTACCACTTCGAGCAGGTGCGGGCCGGCCACCCCGGCTACCCGATCGAGATCGTCGACGACTACCTGGACCGGATCGACAATCCCGCCGCGGTGCGGTCGATGTGTGAGGACTACCGGGCGGGCGCGTCGATCGACCGCGAGCACGATGCGGCCGATCGAGCAGCGGGCCGGCGGATCGAGTGCCCGCTGCTCGTGCTGTGGGGGGCCAAGGGCGCCCTGCCGCTGTTCTACGACGACGTGCTCGCCGTGTGGAGCGACTGGGTCCGCGACCCCGCGCAGCTGAGCGGGCAGGCGCTCGACGCCTCCCACTTCATCCCGGAGGATCAGCCGACGGGGACCGCCGAGGCCCTCGCCGCCTTCTTCTCCGCCGATGCGCCCTGACCCTCGACGTTGAGGTGTGGCAGTAGCCGCCCGAGCCAGTCGGGTATCCACCAGGTCCGCTCGCCGAGCACCATCGTCAACGCCGGCACGAGCACCGAGCGGACGATCAGCGCGTCGAGGAACACGGCGGCCGCCAGACCGATCCCGAACATGTCGATCACCCACTCTCCGCCGAGCGTGAACGAGGCGAAGACCAGGAACATGATCGCCGCCGCGGCGGTGATCGTCCGCGCGGTCGCGGCCAGCCCGTGGGTGACCGCCTCGCGCGTGTCGCCGCGGCGGTGCCACTCCTCATAGATCCGGCTGATCAGGAACACCTCGTAGTCCATCGAGAGCCCGAACAGGATCGGGAACAGGAGCTCCGGGACGAACGCCTCGATCGGGCCGGTCGTGTCCAGGCCGATCAGGTGGTTGCCCCAGCCGTTCTGGAAGACCGCGGTGAGCACGCCGAACGCCGCCCCGGCGGACAGCAGGTTCATCACCGCGGCGGTCAACGGGATCAGCAGCGAGCGGAACACGGCCATCAACAGCAGGAATGACAGCGCGACCACGATCCCGATGAACAGCGGAAGCTTGGCGGCGAGCACGTGGCTGAAGTCCACGAAGATGGCGGTCGTGCCACCGACCAGGACCTTGACGTTCGAGCCGCGCGTCGCCTGGGGGATCGTCGTCGAGCGGATCCGTTTGAGCAGATTCGCCGTCGAGGCTGCCTGGGGCGAGCCCTTCGGGATCACGTCGGCGGTCGCCACCGACGGCCGGCCGCCGGTGCCCTTGGCGAACAGCACCGGCGTGGTGGCGACGACGTCGGGGTCCTTGGCCACCGCCGCCTGAGCGCGCTTGAACGCGGTCAGCTGTCCTGCGTTGTCGATCTTGGCCACGAGCTCCAGGGGACCATTGCGCCCGGGGCCATAGCCCTTGGCGAGCAGGTCGTAGGCGGTCCGGGTCGTCGTGTTCGTCGGGTCTGTGCCGGCGTCCGCGGAGCCCAGGCGCATGTGGAAGAACGGCGCCATGATCACGATCATCACGACCGCGGCGGCCACGGCGAACACGATCGGCCGGCGGCCGAGCAACCGCGACCAGCGCGCCCAGACCGGGGACTCGTCGCTGGCGGCCCACTGGCCCTCGCGGATCGCCCGCCGCTCACGCCGCCGGGGCACGATCGCGCCCAGCCGGCCGCCGAGGAACTTCGGCAGCCTGACGTTGAGCAGCGCGGGCAGCACGGTGAGCGCCGAGGCGACGGTGAACGCGACCGTGACCGCCGCGGCCACCGCGATCCCGTAGAAGAAGCTGATGCCCAGGGCGAACATGCCGAGCATCGCGATGCAGACGGTGATCCCCGCGAACAGCACGGCGCGGCCGGAGGTGTCGATCGCCTCCACCACGGCGTCCTCACGGCTGGCGCCGCGCAGCAGCGCCTGTCGGTAGCGGGTGACGATGAACAGCGCGTAGTCGACGCCGACGCCGAGCCCGATCAGCAGCGCGAGCTCGTTGGTGAACGACGCGGTGTTCAGCACGTGGGTGAGCAGGCCGACGACCGAGATCCCGGCGCCGAGCCCGAAGCCGGCCGTGACCAGCGGCAACAGCATCGCCACGAACGAGCCGAACGCGAGGAACAGCACGATCGCCGCGGCCACGAAGCCGATGGTGATCGACTTGTCCGATCCCTGGGGGTTGCCCTGCTCGGGCAGGTTGCCCTCGACCGCGAACGTGACCCTGTCGTTGGACGCGCCCTTGATCATCGAGTCGAAGTGGGTCGCCTCGGCGGTGCTCACCTTCTGGTCGGTCGCCGCTTTGCCCCAGTTCACGTCGGCATAGGCGACGGTCCCGGCGGGAGCGATCTGCTTGGCGGTGGCGGCGGTGTAGGGGGAGATGACCGAACCGACGTACTTGAGCCTTCCCACCTGGGAGAACAGCCGCTCGGCATCCGCCCGGATCTCCGGGTCGGTGACCTTGCGTCCGCCGCGGGCGCCGATCACCAGCTGGTCGGTCTCGCCGGAGGTCTTCGGGTTCGCCTTCTGGAGCAGGTGCAGGGCGTTGAAGCTCTGCGTGCTGGGCAGAGTGAACTTGTCGGTGTAGGCGCTGCCGACCGCGGAGTGGATCGCGACCAGGGCGACGATCAGAGCGACCCAGCCGAGCAGGGTCAGACCGGTATGGCGAAAGCACCAGCGGGCAAGCGAGCGCACGGTGACGGGCACCTCCAGGAGGGCGAGCGGGGCGGGCCGGATCCGGACCTGCGGTTCCGGATTGACCCAGAGCTTAGGCCGCCGACGCGCTTTTTTAGGGTGTCGTCCGGCCCCGATCCGCTATGACAGATGTCATGGCCACCAGCGCCGGGATCCTGCTGTATCGCGAAGGGCCGACCGATCCGTCCGAGACCGAGGTCCTGCTCGTCCATCCCGGCGGTCCGATATGGGCGCGGCGCGACCTCGGTGCATGGTCGATCCCCAAGGGCGAGGTCGAGCGCGGTGAGGAGCCGCTTGCCGCCGCCCTGCGCGAGTTCGCCGAGGAGCTCGGCAGCCCGGCGCCCGCTGGTGAGCCGGCCGCGCTCGGCGAGGTGCGCCTGAAGTCGGGCAAGCGCGTCGTGGCGTGGGCGCTCGCCGGCGACCTCGACACCGCTGCGATCGTCTCGAGCACGTTCGAGATGGCCTGGCCGCCGCGCTCGGGCGCGATGCAGACGTTCCCCGAGGTCGACCGGGCGCAGTGGTGCGGATTCGATCTCGCCAAGCAGAAGCTCAACCCGGCACAGGCGGCGTTCGTCGATCGCTTGGCCGACACCCTCCAACCCTCAAGAGAGGCCGCCAGATGATCACCGCCACGCTGTTCAGCGACCCCGCCTGCCCGTGGGCGTATTCCGCGAGCCCCGCGCTGCGGGTGCTCGAATGGCGCTACGGCGACCAGATCGAATGGAAGCTCGTGGTGATCGGCCTGACCGAGCACGCCGACCAGTACGCGTCGCGCGGGTACACGCCGACGCGCCAGGCGCGCGGCAAGCTCTCCTTCCGCCGCTTCGGGATGCCGATCGCGACCGACGTGAAGGCGCGGCTGAGCGGCACCGCGCGTGGCTGCCGGGCGATCGTCGCCGCGCGCCTGCAGAGGCCGGGCAGCGACTGGTCGGTGTACCGCGCACTGCAGCTGGCGAACTTCACCACGACCCTGTTGCTCGACGACGATGACCAGATCCACGAGGTGCTCCGCGGGGTGGAGGGCGTCGATGCCGACGCGGTCCGCGCCGCGATGGACTCCGAGGAGGTGACCGCCGCCTACGAGGCCGACAAGGCCGCCAGCCGGACCGCGGCGGGTTCGCCCACCGAGATGCAGGGCAAGGCCGGCAATACCGACGGCGCCGTTCGCTACACCGCGCCGTCGGTCGTCTTCCAGTTCGGCGGGCTGCGTCTGGAGGCCGGCGGGTTCCAGACCGTCGAGGCCTACGACGTCGTCGTCGCCAACCTCGACCCGACGCTCGAGCGCCGGTCCGCGCCCGAGACGCCCGAGGCGCTGCTGTCGGCGTTCCCGTCAGGCCTCACCACCCAGGAGGTCGCGGCGTGCATGACCGTCTCCAACGACGCGGTCGACCGCCGCGCGGCGGAGGCGGCGTTGATCGAGCTCGTCGCCGACGGCCGGGCGACGCGGACGTCGCTCGGAGACGACGCGCTGTGGCACGCCGCGTGAGCACGTTCACCTGCACGAAACCTGACGTTGACGTAAGAAACCACTGCTAGGCTGCGACGAGGATGAGCACGAGCCCACGTACGACCCCCGAGACTCGGCTCGACCATCACGGCCGGCCGGTCCCGGATCACTACAAGTGGATCGCGCTCTCGAACACGACGCTCGGCGTCCTGATCGCGACGATCAACGCATCGATCCTGCTGATCTCGCTGCCCGACATCTTCAAGGGCATCCACATCAACCCGTTGCTGCCCAGCAACACGAATTACCTGTTGTGGCTGATCCTCGGGTTCCTGGTGGTGACCGCGGTGCTCGTGGTCTCGCTGGGGCGGCTCGGCGACATCTACGGCCGCGCACGGACGTTCAACCTCGGTTTCGCCGTGTTCACCGTCTTCTCGGTGCTCCTGTCGGTCACCTGGATGAAGGGCTCCGACGGCGCTCTGTGGCTGATCATCATGCGCGCGCTGCAGGGCGTGGGCGGGGCGATGCTGTTCGCCAACTCCTCGGCGATCATCACCGACGCGTTCCCGGCCAACCAGCGCGGACTCGCGCTCGGGATCAACGGCGTGGCCGCGGTCGCCGGATCGTCGATCGGGCTGGTCCTCGGCGGCGTGCTCGCACCGATCGCGTGGCGCGCGGTGTTCCTCGTCTCCGTCCCGTTCGGCGTGTTCGGCACCGTATGGGGCTTCGCCAAGCTGCGGGATCTGTCCGAGCGCAAGCACGCGAAGATGGACTGGTGGGGCAACGTCACGTTCGCGGTCGGGCTCGTGGCGATCATGGTGGGGATCACCTACGGGATCCAGCCCTACGGCCACCACGTGATGGGCTGGACCAGCCCGCGGGTGCTCGCCGAGATCGGTGGCGGGATCGTCGTGTTGATCGGGTTCTGCTTCATCGAGACGCGCGCCGAGGCGCCGATGTTCCACCTCGACCTGTTCAAGGTCCGGGCGTTCGCCGCGGGTAACCTCGCCTCGCTGCTGTCGGCGATCGGGCGCGGAGGACTGCAGTTCGTGCTCATCATCTGGCTGCAGGGCATCTACCTGCCGCGACACGGCTACAGCTTCTCCTCGACGCCGCTGTGGGCGGGCATCTTCCTGCTGCCACTCGTCGCCGGGATGCTCGTCGCCGGACCGGTCGCCGGCGCGCTGTCTGACCGGATGGGCCCGCGTCCGTTCGCGGTCTTCGGAATGCTCCTGGCGGCGGGCTCCTTCGTGTTCCTGTGGGCGCTGCCGGTCAACTTCTCCTATCCGGTCTTCGCCGCGGCGATCGTGCTCAACGGCCTGGGCATGGGGATCTTCTTCTCGCCCAACCGCGCCTCGATCATGAACTCGCTGCCGCCCGATCAGCGCGGTGCCGGCGGGGGCATGGTCGCCACCTTCATGAACTCCGGGATGGTGCTCTCGATCGGCATCTTCTTCAGCCTGATGATCATCGGGCTCTCGGGGACGCTGCACGACTCGCTGCTGACGAACCTGCAGGGTCACGGGGTCCCGCATCCCGATGCCGCGCGCGCGGCGAGCCTGCCGCCAGTGGCGACTCTGTTCGCCGCGTTCCTCGGCTACAACCCGGTCAAGACGCTGCTCGGCCCATCGCTGCACCATCTCTCCGCCCACCAGCAGCATGTGCTGACGAGCAAGGCGTTCTTCCCGCAGGTGATCTCAGGCCCGTTCTCGCACGCGCTCGGCTCCGCGTTCGTGTTCGGCCTGGCCGCCATGCTGATCGCCGCGGCGGCCTCGGGAATCCCCGCGAAGGGCCAGCCGTGGATCGGCGCCGGCCGGCGGCGCGGAAACCAGGCCGAGGTCGCTCCGGAGCCGCCGACCGGGACGATCGAGCCGCTCCCCGCGACCGGGGAGTTCCAGGTCGCGCGCGGGCAGCGCGCTCCGCAGGGCTGAACCTCTCTCAGCCCGCGGCGAGGTTGCGGACGAGTGCCTCGGCGACGTCGAGCGCCTCGGTGATCGTCCCGTAGTCGAGGTTCTCGGGCGTGTCGCTCATCAGGTGGTAGTTGGACAGTGCCTTGTGGCGGTTGACCGAGGAGAGCGTCGCCGTCGGGTAGCCGTACCGGCTCGGGATCACCGCGTCGGTCGAGCTGCGCGCCCGGAAGCCGCGCTTCAGCGACGCGCCGGCGCGCTCGGCGCAGCGCACCACAAGGTCGCGGAACCCGCTGTCGTGGTAGTCCTCCATCACGACCGGACCCTCGCCCTCGAGCATGATCAGCTGCGGTGAGCCGACGGTCTCCAGGTTGAGGAACCACGTGCGGTCGGTGGCCAGGCGGGGGAACCAGGCACGGGCGAAGGAGTGGATCCCGCCCTGAATGACCTCCTCGGCCCCGCAGGAGACGAGCAGCACGCGCAGCCCCTCGACGGGCTCGGCGCGCAGCCGCTCGGCGAGACCGACGAGCACCGCGACGCCGCTCAGGTTGTCGTTGGCACCCGGCGTGACCGGGCTGCGCGCGATGTCGTGAAAGGCGGCGACGGAGAGCACGGTGCCGAACAGCCCGAGCCCGGCCAGCCAGCGGCGCTGGGTGACCGCTCCGGCGGCGATCAGGCCGTGGGAGGCGAGCGGGCCCCACCACATCGGCACCGCGGTGTTGGTGCGCTCGATCAGCCCGGGGAAGCGCTCGCCCACCCAGGCCTGGACGGCGTCGTTGAAGATCAGGCCGGTCGGCGCCGCATCGTGATGGGCGAGCAGCACGAGCGTGCGGGCCGCCTCCGGGTCGCCCGCGGTGCCGACGACGTTCCAGGTCGGCTCGCGGCGCTGGATCAGGCCGCGGGCCAGCCGCGGGCCGTTGGAGATGTCGTCGATCATTGCCGCCCCGGCGAGCGCCGCCACGGCGGCCGCGGGCGGGCGCAGCGTGCGGGCCGCGAGCGTTGCGATCCCGGCCGCCGTGCCCGCGAGCGAGAGGCCGCGCATCAGACCGGCGTACCCGGCCTTGAAGTCGGCGTTCTCCACCTCGGCTTCGCAGCCGCCGGCGCGCAGCCGGCGCGCGATCCATTCGGCCGCGCGGTGCTCTCCCTCCGAACCGGCACGGCGCTGGAAGCCCGCGAGCTCCTCAACGACCTCGGCAAGCACGGGCGCGGCCCCGGCTGTGACGCCGGGTGCCACTCAGCTCACCTGCAGGTTCTCGAACACCGCCGCCAATCCCTGGCCGCCGCCGATGCACATCGTCTCCAGCCCGTACCGGCCACCGCGCCGGCGCAGCTCCCGCAGGAGCGTGACCAGGATCCGCCCGCCGGTGGCCCCGATCGGATGCCCGAGGGAGATCCCGGAACCGTTGACGTTCACGCGCTCGAGGCCGTCGGCGAGCTCCCAGTTGCGCAGCACCGCGAGCACCTGCGCCGCGAACGCCTCGTTGAGCTCGATCAGCGACATGTCGTCGAGCGAGAGTCCGGCGCGCGCCATCAGCTTGGCCACGGCGGGAACCGGACCGATCCCCATCGTCCGCGGCGGCACGCCGGCGCACGCCCAGCCGACCAGCCGGGCGAACGGCCGCAGTCCGAGCTCTGAGGCCTTCGCCTCGTTGGTGACGATGCACACGGCGGCGCCGTCGTTCTGCCCGGAGGCGTTGCCGGCGGTCACGGTTGCCTCAGGGTCCTTGCGGCCCATCACCGGCCGCAGCGCGCCGAGGCTCTCAAGCGTCGCGTCCGCCCGCGGGTGCTCGTCGCGATCGATCAGCCGAGTGCCGTTCTTGCGGTCCCTGACCTCGACGGGCACGATCTCCTCCGCGAATGTGCCGTTCTGCTGTGCTGCGACCGCGAGCTGGTGCGAGCGCAGCGCGAGCTCGTCCTGCTCCTCGCGCGGGATGGCGTACTCGCGGCGCAGGTTCTCGGCGGTCTCGATCATCCCGCCCGGCACCGGATGGTTGGCGCCGCCGGCGGTCACGCGCCCGCGCACGAGCCGGTCCTCCAGCATCGCCCCGCCCGAGCGCGCACCCCAGCGCAGCTCGGTCGAGTACAGCTCTGTCTGACTCATCGACTCGGCGCCGCCCGCGATGATCAGGTCGGCGACCCCGGTCTGGATCTGCATCGCCGCCTCGCAGATCGCCTGCAGACCCGAGCCGCAGCGGCGGTCGAGCTGATAGCCGGGAACCTCGACCGGCAGTCCGGCGTCGAGGCCGGCGACCCGGCCCAGCGCCGGCGCCTCGCCGTTGGCGTATCCCTGGCCGAGGATCACGTCGTCGACGGCCCCTGCCGGGACCTGCGCGCGCTCCATCACGGTCTTGATCACGACCGTCGCGAGGTCGGTGACCGACACGTCGCGGAACATGCCGCCGAAGCGGCCGACAGGAGTGCGCAGCGGCTCGCAGATCAGCGCGTCGGGCATGGATTCGCCAGCTTAGAGGGTGGTCGGCCGAGGCGGCTCAGCCGCGCTGTGCGGCGGCGGCACGGCCCTCGAGATCCGCCAGCGTGAGCGGGCGCGTCGGGGGAACCTCGATCGCCCGCCTGCGGGTCACCGTCAGCGCGCTGTCGACGTGGAGCAGCTCACCCGAGGCGAGCGGCCCCCAGCCCGGGTCGTCGTCCATCCGCTCGGTGGCGAGGATCACCGCGGGATGCTCGGCGAGCTTCTCGGAGGTGGCGCGGATACGGCCGCCGCGGGCGTGGTCGAGCCTTTCGCCGGCGGAACGCTCGAGCACGAACAGATCGTGGACATCCGGGTAACGCAGCGCCCACAGGTCGGTCGCATCGATCAGGATGAGGTTGAGCGCGAGCATCTGCAGGTTGGCGGCGATCCACCGCGCCGCCGAGGTGATCCCGTCCCCGACGTCCCCGAGCCGGTCGATCTCCCGGGTGATGAGCGCGAACACGCGCTCGGAGTCGGTGTCCCCGTGTACGCGGTCCAGATCGGGGCCGAGCTGCTGCTCGAGCAGGTCGAGGTCCGAGACCATTCCGTTGTGCGCGAGCAGGCGGCCGTCCTGCTCGAACGGATGGGTGTTCTTCTTCTCCAGCGCGCCCGTCGTCGCGTAGCGGACGTGGGCGACGAACGTGCGGGAGCGAACGTGCTGTGCCTCCCGCGCGAATGTGCGGTCGTCGTGGGCGGCGAGCGCCTGCTTGGAGAGATGCGGGCGGCCGTCGGAGTCAAACCAGCCCAGCCCGGTCCCGTCGGGCTCGCGCCGGCTCTGTTCCGAGAGCGAGTCGGGCGCCTGGAGCAGCCAGAACGTCGCCTCGACTGGCTCGTCGCCCCCGTGCATGCCGAACAGCCGACACATGCCCGTCACGCTACCCGGTCTGGGGCGGTCAATCCTCAATAGGACGTCGGCTCAGAATCGACGGAACCGGGCCCCAGCGGCTCGGAGCTGTGGCACCCTGTGGATATGCGGTTTCTGCGCACCGCCTCCACGCGGCGGCTGCTGGCCACGATCTTCGGAGCGCTCGCGGCCGCGGCGGCATGCGCCGCAATCGCCGTCGCCGCCACCGGAGTCGGACCGGTCCCGCGGCCCACGACCCTCGCCAACGGAATCCATGCCGCGCTCAGTGCCGGCAAGCAGCATCCCGTCACCGGCGTCAGCGCCGACATCACGTTCACCGACAACCTGATCGACTCCACCGATCTCACCGGCCGCACGGTCGATCCGCTGCTGCAGGGTGCGAGCGGGCGGCTGTGGTGGACCGCCGGCGGACGGTTCCGGCTCGAGCTCCAGTCCGACGACGGGGACGCGCAGATCGTGGTCGACCACGGCTCCTGGTGGGTCTCCGACCCGGCGCAGAACGTCGTCTTCGAGGGGACGATGGGACGGCGCGCGGGCTCGGCGAGCTCCTCAGGCGCTCACCGCTCGGGGCAGGGCCTTCCGACGATCGCCTCGATCCAGGCGGAGCTCGCCCGCCTGATGCAGCGCTTTGACATCACGGGCCCGACGGCGACCGATGTCGCCGGCCGGCCGGCCTACAGCGTGACCGTCTCACCGAAGACCTCCGCCGGGCTGCTCGGATCGATCCAGCTCGCCTGGGACGCCACCCGCGGTATCCCGCTCCAGTTCAACGTGTACGCGCGGGGCGGCACCACCCCGGTGCTCGGCCTGCAGGCGACGTCCGTCTCCTACGGCGCCGTGCCCGCGTCGGTCTTCGAGATCTCCCCGCCCGCAGGCGCACGCGTCGTCCACGTCGGGGGCTCCGGCGGGGGCGCGTTGGACGCGCCCGCCCACCACGGTCCGGCAATCACCGGCCGAGGGCGCGTCGCCTCGCATCTGAGCTTCCGGCTGCACGCGCCGGCGAGCGTCAACGGCCTCGCCCTGCGCAAGGTCAAGCTCGATGGAACGGACTCGGCGCTGCTGCTCTACGGCCACGGGCTCGGGACGATCGCAGTGATTGAGTCCCGGGCATCGGGGGCCGCGTCGCAGCCCTCCTCACTCGACGGACTGTCGCTGCCGACCCACAACGTCGACGGGGCGACCGCGACCGTCCTCTCCACGCCGCTGGGGACCGTGCTCCGGTTCACCAGGGCCGGCGTCGGCTACACCGTGGTCGGCTCGGTCACCGCCTCCGCCGCCGAAGCGGCCGCCGGAGCGCTCGCGGGCGGCGGATGACCGACCAGGCTGCGCCACCGATCGAGGTGCGCGGTCTGGTCAAGCGGTACGGCACGCTGGAGGCGGTCGCGGGAGTCGATCTCACCGTCAACGCGGGCGACGTCTACGGCTATCTCGGCCCCAACGGGGCAGGCAAGACGACCTCGTTGCGCATGATGCTCGGGCTGATCACCCCGACCGCCGGCTCGGTCCGGCTGTTCGGGCGCGATCCGATCACGTCGGTGTCGGCGCTGGAGGGCGTCGCGGGCTTCGTCGAGGCGCCCACGTTCTATTCCTACCTCAGCGCCCGGCGCAATCTCGAGCTGCTCGCGGCCTACGACGGCGGCGACGCGCGGAGCCGCATCGACGCAGCGCTCGAGATCGTCGAGCTCACCGGTCGCCAGCGCGACCGCGTCGGTGGCTACTCGCACGGGATGCGCCAGCGATTGGGCATTGCCGCCTCGCTGCTGCGCAACCCGCGCCTGCTGCTGCTCGACGAGCCCGCCACCGGCCTCGATCCGGGCGGGATGCGGGACATGCGCCGGCTCGTGCGACGTCTCGCCGACGAGGGAATGACGGTGCTGCTCTCGAGCCATCTGCTCGGCGAGGTCGAGGAGGTGTGCAACCGCGTGGCGATCGTCCGGCGCGGCCGGGTCGTCTACGAAGGCGAGATCGCCGCCCTCACCCGCGCGGGCGCGGTGCTGCGCCTGCGCACCAGCGACGACACGATCGCGCTGGCCGTCTGCGAGGCCCAGCCGGGCGTGACGGGGGTGCGGCGCGTCCGTGACCACCTCGAGCTGACCGCCTCCGAGGATGCCGTCGGGGCGCTGTCGCAGTCGCTCATCGACGCCGGGGCGCTCATCCACGAGCTCACGCCTCAGTCGGCGACGCTCGAAGACGTCTTCTTCTCGCTCACCGAAGGTCAGGACGCAGCGCCGGCGGCGGTGCAGTGATGTCCGGAATCGCCACCGTCTACCGCTGGGAGCTGGCCAAGCTCCGCTACCAGAAGCGGACCTACCTGGGTCTGGCGATGGCGGTGCTGGTCCCGCTCCTGTTCGTCCTCGCCGTCCACCTGCGCCGCCATCACGAGCGCGGTGGCGGATTCGCGTTCTCGGACTACGTCGATCGCAGTGGGCTCGCGATCCCGCTCGTCGTGCTGCTGTTCGGAGCGATCTGGCTGTTTCCGCTGATCGCCGCGCTCGTCGCCGGGGACATCGTCGCCGCCGAGGACCAGGGCGGGACGCTGAAGACGATCCTGACTCGCTCGCTGGAGCGCTGGCAGGTGTTCTGCGGCAAGGGGCTGATCGCGCTCAGCTACGCGTGCGTGGCGACGTTCCTGTGCGGGACGGTGGGGGTGGTGGCCGGCTCGCTGCAGTCCGGATTCAACCCGCTTCAGAGCCTGTCCGGGACGATCGTGTCCGCACCGCGGGCGCTGCTGCTCGTCTACGTGAGCCTCGCGGTGTACCTCATCCCGATCGCCGCGGTGGTCTGCATCGGGCTGATGCTCTCCACCATCACGCGCAACAGCGCGGCAGCGGTGGTCGGCACGCTGATGCTGTCGATCATCTTCCAGTTGATCGGGATCCTTCCGGGGTTGTCCTCGCTCCAGCCCTACCTGCTCTCGACACAGTTCAACGCCTGGCAGGGGCTGCTGCGCACCCCGATCGACTCCCAACCGATCGTGCGCGCCGCGTGGGTGTGTGCGATCTACGCGGCGCTGTCGCTCGGCGCCGCGTTCATCGTGTTCATGCGGCGCGACGTCAACGGCTGACGGCGACCGCGTGTGCGGCGCGGGCTCAGCTGATGCCGAGCATCGCGCCGACCGACTCCTCGGGAACCGGCTGGCTGAACAGGAAACCCTGGGCACCGTCGCACCCGAGGTCGCGCACCCGGGCCAGCTGATGGTCGGTCTCGACGCCTTCGGCGACGACGCTCAACCCGAGCGTGTGCCCGAGCTCGACGACGGCGCCGATGAACGCGGCGCCCTCCTGACCGTCACCGAGCGCGGTGAGGAAACGGCGGTCGATCTTCAGCATGTCGACCGGGAACTCGCGGAGATCCCTCAGCGAGGAGCGCCCGAGCCCGACCCCGTCGATCGCGATGTTCACGCCGAGGTCGGCGAGCTCCGCGACGACGCCGGCGTCGATCCCCTCATCGAGGAGCGCGTCGGCCGAGATCTCCAGCCACAGCACGCTCGGGTCGCCGCCGGAGCGCTCGATCGCCCACGCCAGGCGGGCCGGGAAGCCCGGATCGGCCAGCTGGAGCGTGGCGACGTTGACCGAGATCGAGACGCCCGGCCGCGCCTGACGCCAGTAACGGATCTGGTCCAGCGCCTGCTCGATCACCCAGTCGCCGATCGCGACGATCAGCCCGCTCTCCTCGGCGAGCTCGAGGAAGTCGGCGGGGCCCAGCAGACCGAGCCGCGGGTGATGCCAGCGGACGAGCGCCTCGAAGCCGATCAGACCGGTCTGCCCGCTGATCGTGACCCGCGGCTGGTAGTGGACCCGGAGCTGGCCGCGGTCAAGCGCGGTGCGCAGCTCCGCCTCGGCATCGTCCGGGGTCGGCTCGGCTGCGCCGCTCGCGGATGTCCCCTGGACCGACGGATTGCCTCGGGCCGGCGGGTTGCCGCGGGTGACCGGGAACCGGTCGAAGTCGGCGACGATCGGGCCTGCCGCCTCCTCACCGGCCAGGACCTCCCCGGCGTGCTCCTCCTCCGGTTCCTCGTCGGCCAGCATCACGCCGCCGGGCGCTGCGGAGCCGGGATGAGGGTG
Source organism: Solirubrobacteraceae bacterium (assembly GCA_035503035.1). GTDB lineage: Bacteria > Actinomycetota > Thermoleophilia > Solirubrobacterales > Solirubrobacteraceae > Palsa-465. The sequence continues at coordinate 4,345 of DATJTS010000020.1, read as the reverse complement.
CTGGCTGAGGTCGTCACGCCGCGGTTCGGCCGTGCCCTCCTGCCGGGGCCGCGCACTCTCGCGCTCGGTACCTCCGTTGGCGGCGGGCCGCGGCCAGTTTCGCTCGCCGGGGTCGGGCTGTTCGCTGGAGAGCTCCGCGCGTCCGCCACCGAGCCGCTTGGCGCGATACATCGCGCCGTCGGCCTCCCGCAATGCCTCGTCGAGAGAGATCGCCGGGTCGTCGAGCATCGTGATCCCGATCGACACCGCGATCGAGACCTCGTGCCCCGGGTCGCCGAGGTGGATCGGCTCGGCGGCGGCCTCGCCGATGCGGCGAGCGATCGCCATCGCCTCGGCCTCGCCGGTCAGTCCTTCGAACAGGAACGTGAACTCGTCGCCGCCGATGCGCGCGACGGTGTCCATCGGCCGCAGCAGTGCGGTGAAGCGCTCGGAGAGCTCGTGCAGCACCCGGTCGCCGGTCGAATGGCCGAGCGTGTCATTGACCTCCTTGAACGAGTCGAGGTCGAGGAACATCACCGCCGGCGCGAGTCCGGTCCGTTGCGAGCGGTCGAGCGCGACGCTCACGCGATCACGGAACAGGAGCCGGTTCGGCAGCCCGGTCAACGGGTCCTGGAGCGCGCGGCGGGTGAGCCGGACCTCGGCGCGCTTGCGCTCGATCGCGTATCGCACGCAGCGGGCGAGCAGCGCCGGGTGCAGCTCGGATGCGGACAGGTGGTCCTGCGCGCCCGCCTGCACCGCGGCGACGCCGACCGAGGCGTCCTCCCGGTCGGAGAGCACGAGGATCGGCGACGAGGGAGCGGCCGTGGCCAGCTCGCGCAGCGGCCCGAGCGGGTCATCGTCCGCCGGGAGCGTGAGCAGGACGCAGGTCTCGGAGTGGTCGGAGAGCTCCTGCACGGCGTCCGGGATACACGGGGCCTGCGTGATCAGCAGGCCCTGTGGCCACACCGCCCGCAACATCTCCACGATCTTCGTCGCCGACCGGGGATCCTCCCCGACCAACAACACCCGGGAGGCCCGGGTCGGCTGGGCCCCTTCGTCCAACAGCACCTGGTCAAACCTCCGTGTCAGAGCAGGAGGCGATTTTAGTAGGGATTGGAGGTTTTGCGGAAGATCCGCCGAGCGATTCAGTGGTCTGAACGGATCGGCTCCGGAGAACCCGCAGTCGCGCGCTCAGCGCGAGGGGGGCCGCGGCTCGGCCGGCGCGCCGTCGTCCGGTTCCCCGGGGCCGAGCGACAGCTGCCACCAGCCGACATCCCACCAGCGACCCAGCTTGAAGCCGATGTCCCGGTAGACGCCGAGCAGCGCGAAGCCGAAGGACTCGTGCAGCGCGACGCTCGGCGGGTTCGGCAGCGCGATCCCGGCGCATACGGTGCGGAAGCCCTGCCCGGCGAGCCGGTCCAGGAGCTCGGCGTAGAGGGACCGCGCGACGCCGAGGCGGCGATGGTCGGCCGACACGTACACCGAAACGTCGCTTGCCCACCGGTAGGCGGCGCGCTCACGGTGGCGCGAGGCGTATGCGTACCCGGCGATCGTCCCGTCCTGTTCGGCCACCAGCCACGGCCGGGTCGCGCTCGTGGCCGTGATCCGTGCCGCCATCTCGTCCGCGTCGGGGGCGACGTCCTCGAACGAGCTGACGGTGTCGCGGACCGCGGGGGCGTAGATGGCCGCACAGCTGGCCGCGTCAATCGATGGGTCGGCGTCGCGGATCAGCACCCGTCGCAGATTAGGAGCGCCGGTCGCAGATCAGGAGCACCGGTCGCGCGCCACTGATATGAATCCGCGCATGTCAGCGACGATCATCGACGGCAAGGCGATCGCTCAGGCGGTCCGGGGCGAGGTGCGCGAGGAGATCGAGGCCTGGGTCTCGGGCGGTGGCCGCCGGCCGGGTCTGGCCACGGTCCTGGTCGGCGACGACCCCGCGTCGGCGGTCTACGTCGCGGGCAAGCAGCGCGCGTGCGCGGAGGTGGGCATCGAGGGGTTCTCACACGAGCTGGCCGCCGACGTCCCCGAGCAGCAGGTGGTCGATCTGCTCGGCGAGCTCGCCGCCGATCCAGCCGTCTCCGGGATCCTGCTCCAGCTGCCGACGCCGGACCACATTGACGGTCCGCGGCTGACGACGCTGATCCCGGCCGGCAAGGACGTCGACGGGCTGACCCCGGTCTCGACGGGACTGCTCGCGAAGGGACTGCCGGGGCTGCGGCCCTGCACCCCCGCCGGGGTGATCGAGCTGCTGCGTCGCCACGACGTGACCCTGGAGGGTGCCGAGGCGGTGGTCGTCGGGCGCTCGGATCTCGTCGGCAAGCCCGTCGCCGCGCTGCTCCTCGCCGAGAACGCCACCGTCACGATCTGCCATTCCCGCACGCGGGACCTCGCCGAGGTCTGCCGGCGGGCCGACGTGCTGATCGCCGCGGTGGGGCGTCCGCAGATGGTCCAGGGTGACTGGGTCAAGCCGGGCGCGACGGTGATCGACGTCGGTATCAACCGCACCGAGGATGGTCTGGTCGGCGACGTCGATTTCGCGTCCGCGGCCGCGGTCGCCGGGCTGATCACGCCGGTGCCCGGCGGCGTGGGCCCGATGACGATCGCGATGCTCATGCGCAACACCCTGCAGGCGGCCCGCGCCGCCGCTCAGGCGTAGTTCATTCGGACGCCTGCGACTCGTTCGCACGCTTGATCCAGGCGCCGTCCATGCGGCGTGTGAATTCTGACATGGGGTCAGAATTCCCCCGGACCGGGTGCGGAGCGGGACTCGGTCCCCTTTAAACCGGCCCGAAACGGGTAGAACTGCTGGTGGAGATGTCGTGTATACGGATGTCGAGACCGGGGGAATGACGATGGGCGACGCAGCCAATGCGTATGCGCCCGAGTCTCGGATCTCGCTCGTCGACGGTGCCGAGCGGGCGGTTCGACGCTGGCTGACCCCTGGTCGTTTCCGTCCGGGGGACCGTCTGCCTCCCGAGCAGGAGCTCGCGGGCATGCTCGGTGTCTCGCGCGGGACGCTGCGCAGTGCCCTGCGCCGTCTGGAGGACGCCGGGGAGATCGTGCGGCGTCAGGGCAGCGGCACGTTCGTCGGCTCGATGGGACCGCCGCGCGGCGTCGTGTCCGGAGCGCTGCGCGTGGACTCCTACTGGTTCGGCGCGTCCGGGGGCTATTCGGTACGCGAGCTGGCGGTCGAGCTGCGCGAGCCCAGCGAACAGGCGTCGCGCGCGCTGGAGATCGACGCGGGTCAGCCGACGACCCATCTGCGGCGCACGGTTGCCACCGGGGGCAAGGTGACTGCGCTGGCCGCGGACGTGTACCACCCCTCGGTGTTGCTTCCCGAGGTGCCCGAGCTGCGCGAGATGCTGATGAAGCCGATGACCTCGTGGGACGTGCTGTCGACCACCTCGACGCCCCCGGCGATCTCCAGCACGCGCATCACATCTCTGCTGCTCACCCCGCACGACGAGCTCGGCCAGCGGCTCCAGCTCCAGGCGCCCACGGCGTGCCTTGCGCTCGAGGAGCTCGCCTGCAGCGAACGGCGCGAGCCACTGCTCTGGTCGTGGGACGTCATCCTCCCCGGCGGGTTCGAGATCGAGGTGCTGCAGTCAGCGGTCACGGTGCGCCCGGACCGGGTCGCCGGCGGCCCCGATCAGGCTGCCGACTGAGCTGCGCTGGCTCGCCGGCGGCCCGGGCGGCGCCGTCAGGGGCGCGCCAACGCGACCGCCTCGCGGGTGCGGTCGGTGATGACCGCCTGCACCCGTGGATCGGCGAGCAGCGCGCGCAGCAACCGCGGTTCGTTGACCGTCCACACCCAGGCCGGCAGGCCACGGCGTGCGGCGAACTCCAGCAGCCCGGTCCGTGCAAGTGTCGTGTGGAGCGCGAGGAAGTCTGGCGCGACCTGCTCGACCCGGCGCTCGAGCGTCCGCGCCGGCCGTCGCGCCGCCAGCAAAAGCCCGGTCCTCGCCTCGGGCACGGCGTCGCGGACCTGGGGGAGGACCGCGTCCAGGAACGACGTGACCACGTAGCGCTCTGCTGTCAGATGACGCGCGACGGCCGCCATCGCGTCGCCGACGTATCCGTCCTCCTTGAGCTCGATGTCGACCAGTCCGCGGCGCGACGCGAGCGTCGCCAGCACCGCGTCGAGCTCGGGGGCCTGTCCGGGCGCGAGCCGCTCGCGCAATTGCTCGCCGGTGAGCCGCCCGACCGGTGTGACGCCGATCCGCTGATCGTGGACGACCACCAGCCGGCCGTCGGCGGTGCGCCGCACATCGAGCTCCACGCCGTCGGCGCCGAGCTCGAACGCCCGCTCGAACGCAGCGATCGAGTTCTGCGGCGCGGGATCCCACGCGCCGCGATGGGCGAT
>DATJTS010000019.1:0-10453 GCA_035503035.1 Solirubrobacteraceae bacterium | reverse complement strand
ATCGAGCCGCATCGAGAACTACCTCGGGTTCCCATCGGGCCTGTCGGGGTCGGACCTCGCGCGGCGCGCCACCACCCAGGCGCGACGGCTCGGGGCCGAGCTCCTCACCGTCTCCAAGGCGACCGCGCTCCGCGTCGAGGGTGCGGGACGGATCGTCGAGCTCACCGGCGGCGCCCAGCTGTCGGCCAACAGCGTGATCATCTCCTCCGGGGTCTCCTACCGGATGATGCAGGCGCCGGGATTCGCCGAGCTCACCGGTGCGGGCGTCTATTACGGCGCGGCGATGACCGAGGCGCGTGCGTGCGCCGACCAGCATGTGGTCGTGATCGGCGGCGCCAACTCCGCCGGGCAGGCCGCGATGTACTTCGCGAACTTCGCGCATCGAGTGTCGATGCTCGTGCGGGCCGATTCGCTGGCCAAGTCGATGTCGCACTACCTGATCGAGCAGATTGAGAAGACCCCCAACATCGAGGTCCGCACACGCTCGGAGGCGATCGCCGCCGAGGGCGAGGACGGCCACCTCGCGCGGCTCGTGATCCGCGGCTCGGACGGGACCGAGACGACCGAGCAGGTCGACGCCTGCTTCGTGTTCATCGGTGCCGCGCCGCGGACCGACTGGCTCGACGGCGTCATCGCCCGCGACGAGAAGGGCTTCATCCTCGCCGGGCCCGACGCGCGCGAGCACGGCTGGCCGCTCAGCCGCCCACCGCACACCCTGGAGACGAGCGTCCCCGGCGTGTTCGTCGCCGGCGACGTGCGCGCCCGCTCGATCAAACGCGTGGCGAGCGCCGTCGGGGAGGGCTCGATGGCAGTCTCGTTGATCCACCAGTACCTGGCCGACGGATGAGATGAGCACATCGACCGACACCATTGCCGCGACCGCGGAGGACCTGCGGCCGATCGACCTGTTCGACGACATCGACGACGCGACGCTCGGCCGGTGGGCCGCCGAGGCGACGATCCACGACTGCAACCGCGGTGAGCGGATCCGCGAGCGCACGAGCCACGACGGGGTCGTTTTCCTGCTCGATGGACGCCTGGAGATGTTGGGGCTGGACGGCGAGATCGAGGCGATCCAGGGCAGCCAGTACGCGCCCACCTGGATCGGCGCGGTTCCGACGATGCTCGGACAGCCGGCGCCGATCACGCTCCGGGCGGCGACCGACGTGCGCTACGCGAGCATGGCCCCCGAACCGTTCCTGGACCTGGTCCGCGTCGAGCGCACGGTGTTCCTGCGGGTGATCGGCCAGATGAAGCCGATGCTCGCCCGGGTCAGCCAGCGCCAGCAGCAGCACGATCGCCTCGAGTCGCTGGGCACGATGGCCGCGGGCCTGGCGCACGAGCTCAACAATCCGGCGTCGGCCGCCCAGCGCGCCGCGGGCGAGCTCGCCGAGGCGCTGATGGTGATCTCCCAAACGGTCGGAGTGTTCGTCGAGTCAGGCGTCGAGCGCGAGGAGGCGGGCCGGCTCGTCGCGCTGCAGCAGGGCGCAGTCGAGCGCTGCCGGGCGCGGGACATCCTCTCGAGCCTGGAAACCGCCGACCGTGAGGACGAGCTCGGCGACGTCCTGGCCGAGTTCGGCGCCCCGGAACCGTGGGATCTCGCCGGGACGTTCGCCGCGAGCGGAATCGAGCCCGACTACCTGCGCGAGGTCGGCGAGGTCGCCGGGCCGCACACGGTGCCGGTCGTGCGCTGGATCGGCGCCACGCTGGCCGCCAACCAGCTCGCCGCCGAGCTGGCCGACTCGACCAAGCGGATGAGCGATCTGGTGATCGCGATCAAGCGCTACGCCTACGCCCGTCCGGGAGAGCTCGCCGAGGTCGATCTCCGCGAGGGCCTCGAGACCACGCTCACGCTGCTCAAGCACAAGCTCAAGCACACCACGATCGAGGTCGTCCGCGACTACGACGAGGCACTTCCGCCCGCGCGCGTGTTCAGTTCCGAGCTCAACCAGGTCTGGACGAACCTGCTCGACAACGCGATCGACGCGCTCGGCGACAGCGGCACGATCACGATCACCACCCGGCTGGACGGCGAATGTGCCGAGGTGGACATCGGTGACGACGGCCCGGGCATCCCGGATGCGGTGCGCCAGCGGGTGTTCGACCCGTTCTTCACCACCAAGGACGTCGGCAAGGGGACGGGCCTGGGACTCGACGCCGCGCGGCGGATCATCGTCGACCGCCACCACGGCAGCCTCACCGTCGAGTCGCGCACCGAGCATCCGACGGGCACGATCTTCCGCGCGCGGTTCCCGCTGGCCGGCGCGCGGTGACGCGAGAGCAGAGGCTCGCGCTCGTCGGCGCGATCCTCGCCTCGACGATCGTCACCATCGACGCGTTCGCGGTGAACGTCGCGCTCCCCGCGATCCGGCGCGACCTCGGTGGCGGGTTCGCCGCCCAGCAATGGGTGGGCAACGGCTACCTGCTCACCCTCGGCGCGCTCATCCTGCTCGCCGGCTCGCTCACCGACCGGCTCGGCGAGCGGCGGGTGTTCACGCTCGGGGTCGCCGGCTTCGGGATCATCTCGCTGGTGTGCGCGGCGGCGCCCTCGATCGGGGTGCTGATCGCGGCGCGAGCGCTGCAGGGGATCGCCGGGGCGCTGCTCACGCCCGCCGCGCTGGCGATCATCGTCGCGGTCTTCCCGCCCGACGTCCGCGGCGGCGCGATCGGGCGCTGGACGGCCTGGAGCGGCGTCGGGATTCTGATCGGGCCGCTGCTCGCGGGCCAGATCGTCGACGTCGCCTCGTGGCGATGGATCTTCGCGATCAATCCGCCGCTGGTGATCGTCGCGCTCGTGCTCGGCCGGGTCGCGGTGCCCGCGGGCCTCGCCCGCGCAGGTGGAAGTGGGGACACCCGGATCGACTGGCCGGGCGCCGTCCTCGCCGCCGCCGGGCTCGCCGGGATCTCGTTCGCTCTGATCGAGCAGCCGGTGCTCGGCTGGAGCAGCCCCGGGATCTGGGGCGCGTTGGCGGCCGGCGTCCTGCTGTTCGGCACGTTCGTCGCCTTCGAGTCTCACGCACGCCACCCGATGCTGCCGCTCGCGCTGTTCGGCCATCGCGGCTTCTCCGTCGCCAACGCGCAGACATTCGCGATGTACGGAGGGCTCAGCCTGCTCACGTTCTTCCAGTCGATCTACCTCCAGCAGGTCGCCGGCTGGAGCGCGCTGAAGGCCGGGTCGACGACCCTGGTCCCGACCGGGGTGATGTTCCTGCTCTCCTCGCGGGTGGGCCGACTGGCGGACCGACTCGGGCCGCGGCCGTTCCTCACCGCCGGTCCGCTGGTGATCGCGGTCGGCTTCGCACTGATGCTGCGTTACGGGGCATCCGTCTCGCTGCCGTCGGACGTCCTCCCGGCAATGCTCGTGTTCGGCCTCGGGCTGTCACTCACCGTCTCACCGCTCACCGCGACGGTGCTCGGCGAGGTGCCGGACTCGAGCGCCGGGATCGCCTCGGCGGTGAACAACGCGATCGCACGGACCGCGGGGCTGATCGCGATCGCGGCCGTCGGCGCGGTCGTGGCCGCTCAGTACGCGGCGAGCCTGCGCGCCGGCATCGGGAACCGGCTGCCGCGCTCCAGCCACGCGGCGGTGGTCGCCGCCGAGCGCAGGACCTTCGCAGCCATCGACCTGCGGGCAGTACCGGCCCGGGATCGCGCGGTGGCGGTGCATGCCGCGCGGCATGCCTCCGAGCGCGCGTTCCACATCGCCTCAGGGATCGGGTCCGGGCTGCTGGTGATCGCCGGGATCGGTGGCGGGCTCGGGCTGCGGTCCCGGCCGCGCGGCGCCGACGGCTCCGGGGCGACCGAGCCGAGCCCGGCGGACGTGTGAACGCGAGAGGAGGCTACGAGACGGCCTCAGCGGCCGCGTCGCCGGCGGTCTTGAATCTGTCGACCAGGGCGGCGAGCTGGGTCGCCTTGGCGGCCAGCTCCTCGGAGGAGGATGCGATCTGCTGCGCAGAGGCGGCCGTCTCCTGGCTCGAGGCCGACAGCTCCTGGGTCGTCGCCGACGACTGATCAGCGACCGCGGCGACCTCGTCGATGTTGCACAGGACGGTGTTGACGCCGTCGGCCATCTGACCGGTTCCCTCGGCCAGGCGGCCGATCTCCTCGGCGATCTGACCGATGGCGCTATCGATGTCCAAGAACGAGTCGCGCGTCTCCTCGACCACCGTGCCGGCGGCGCCTGTGCGCTGTACGCTCTCCTGCACCGCCTCCACGACCTGTCCGGTCTTGCTCTGGATCGCGCCGAGCAGACCGGAGATCTCGGCGGTCGCGTCCTGCGACTCCTCGGCGAGCTTTCGCACTTCCTCGGCGACGACGGCGAAGCCGCGTCCCTGTTCCCCGGCGCGAGCGGCCTCGATGGCCGCATTGAGGGCCAGCAGGTTGGTCTGCTCAGCGATGCCGGCGATCGTGCTCAGGATCACGCCGATCCGCTCGGAGTCGGCGGCCAGCTGCTGAATGGCGTCGGTGACGGCCTCCGAGGAGTCGCGGACCGAGTGCATTCCGTGGGTCGCGCGCTCGGCGGCCCGGACGCCCTCTCGAGCGAGCGACTGAGTCTCGGCGGCCATCGCGACCGTCTGCTGCAGGCGAGTGTGCGTGCCACCGGCGACATCCTTGACGCGGGCGGCGTCGGCCTTGGCGGCCTCTACTCGGTGCAACTGGAGCTGGGCGCCCTGAGCCACCTCCTCGGCGGCCGCAGCGATCCCGCCTGAACTGCGGCTCGAGTCGACGGAGGAGGCGTTCATCTGCGTCGAGGCCTGCTGAACGCCGTTCGCCGCCAGTCCGACCTGTTCGACGAGCTCGCGCAGCTGGGCGGTCGCCTGGTTGTAGGCGTCGTAGGCCGAGATCATCGTCTCGCGCAGATCTCCGGTCAGGTTGAGCATCCGACCGATCTCATCGTCGGCCCCCCGGGGCGGCGCGCCGGTTCCACCGCTGCCGGGACGCAGCTCCATGGTCAGGTCCCCGTCAGCGAGGGCCTGCAGGCCGCCCATCAGCTGGAGCCTGACCGCCCGCGCGGCACCGGTCATATGCTGGTGGGCGAGCTTTGCGTCGCGATGCAACGCGGGGACGGTGGCGAGCGTCAGCCCGACACAGAACAGGACGCCGCCGGCGGCGATGGCCAGCGACAACGACGTGCTCCAGACACCGGCTGCCGCCAGCGCCGCCTGCACGCCGATCACGCTCGCCGACCCCGCGGCGAGCGCGCAGAACTTCCACTTCAGGAGGACATTTCGGTACCCGGACATTGTGGCGTTCGTCACCCAGCCGGGTGCTCGGCCGATCGCCGTCGAACTTGAGCGGCGAACCTCCGCATCACAGCGCCAAGCCAATGGCCTGACATCAGCCGGGGGTCGTTGCCCGACGCCAGGGTGACGAGCGCGCAGCCGACCGGATGGCGCTCAGACCTGATCGCGGGGAATCTCCACACTCCTGCGAGTGGCGTGCACCCGGGTGTCGCCCTCGTAGGCGTCGAGGTCGTGGGTGACGGTGAACGAATCCGCGGTTGATGTCATCGAGGTGCGAAGCGCGATCCGGATATGCCAGTCGCCGCGGGTCAGGAAATGCTCGCCGTCGCACTCGACCCGGGCCGAGAGCGGGTCGCCCTCCGTGATGAAGTAGCGGCGCCGCCGATGCTCACCGAACTCCAACTCGGTCCGATCGAGCCGGTTGCGCTCGCATGCACCGACCTCGAGCGTCTGGGTCTGTGGCGCAAGGTCCCGGCGCAGCGTTCGCCACGTGCGGCCGCGGACAAAGCCGGACGCCGCGGGCGTCTCTTCGGGCGGCCCGAAGTCGACGTCGATGGCCTCGCCGTCGCCGTCGGGCTCCCGTGCCGGCAGCGTGAGCCGGGTTGCGCCCCCTGTCGCAATCCGCAGACGGACGGGCTGCGGGGAGGGCCACGCGTACGGCCAATAGGTTCCTGAAACGGCCAGCCGGATGCGGTGGCCGGGTGCGAACGCGTGCCCGGCGAAGTCAAGCGGCACCTCCACCGACAGCGGCGCGCCGACAGGCACCGGCGTCGGCTCGGTGTGGGAGTCCCGGTGGGTGAGGTTGAGCAGCGCGCGGGCGATGAGCAACGAGCTGCCGTCGGGCGCCACGTCGCACAAACGCAGCGCGACGAGCGCCTGAGGGCGGTCCACGCTCAGCTGCAACCGGACGATCGGGCGTCCGAGGATCTCGGTGCGCTCGGCCAGCGGCCCTGAGGTGAAGCTCACCGCCAGACCATCCTCGGCGCGCTGATCGGGCGGGAAATCGACCGGTTCTCCGTACGGGCACCAGGCGCCGGCGTCGGCTCCGGCCAGCTCGGATCCGACATGCTCGACCTCGCGAGCGGGCCCCCTCTCCTCACTGAGCGTTCCGTCGCCGCGGGCGTACATCACCTGAACGGGGACCTCCTCGCGCGGCCACCGGCCCTCGGAGACCCAGCGGCCGCGCCGGTCTGTCATGTGCGCCCTGGGTGGGTCGTACTCCTGCATCCAGGCTCGCAGGAGCGGACCGTCCATTGCGCCGTTCCGAACGTCTCGCAGCCAGTGGTCCCACCAGCGCAGGCACTCCTGTAGGAAGCCGATCCTCGGACCGGGATCGGAGACCTCCGGCCAGGCGTGGCTCCACGGGCCGAGCAGCGCGCGGCACGGCACGCCGGCTCCGGTCAATCCCGCGAGCGTGCGGTCGACCGGATTGGTGTAGCCGTCGGCCCAGCCGCCGATGAGCAACACCGGGGCCCGCACGGCGGCGAAGTCCTCGCAGATCGAGCCCTGCCGCCAGAAGTCGTCGCGTCGTTGGTGGGTGAGCCATGCCTCCTGGAAGAACGGCGTGCGCTCCAGACGCTCGAGCCAGAGCTCGCGCCACCGCTCGCCGACGATCTCGGGATCCGGTGGCAGGGCGTTGAGTCCGAGCATGTAACTCGCCCAGCTGATTCCCTCCACCCCGAGTACGCAACCGCCCATGTAGTGGACGTCGTCGGCGTAGCGGTCATCGGTGAAGTAAGCACTGATCACCGCATGCAGGGCCGGAGGGCGCCGGGCGGCGACCTGCAGGCCGTTGAACCCGCCCCAGGATTTCCCGTACATCCCCACCCGCCCACTGCACCATGGCTGCTCCGCCAGCCAGGCGATCACCTCACACGCGTCATCCTGTTCGGAGGCGAGATACTCGTCGAGGAGGATCCCGTCCGAGTTGCCGGTCCCCCGGATGTCGACGCGTACGCCCGCGTAGCCGTGACCGGCGAAGTAGGGGTGCTGCGTGGCATCGCGGTGCGCAGTGCCGTCGCTGAGGCGGTACGGGAGATACTCGAGGACCGCGGGGACCGGGTCTGTGGCTGCGTCGCGGGGCAGAACGGTGCGGGCGTAGAGCCGGCAACCGTCGCTGAGCTCGATCCAATCTTCACGAACCTCGGTCTCCCGCGGTAGCCGCTGGACGGTCGCGGTCATGACGCTCGGCGCGGGCGCCTGAGCCGCGAGCAGGAGGACGCGCGCGATCGCATCTGCATCATTCTGATGAAGGTCGGTCCGCGGCGTCGGGCGGTTTGATACGTTGCCCGCGTCATGGAGCTACGGGGTCCTGACACGGAGCGTGGTGTGACGCTGTCGCGTCGCGCGTTGCTCCGTCGAGCCGCCGAGCTGGGCGTGGCGGTGCCGGTGACGGGGTCGTTGCTGGCCGCCTGCGGAGGCGGCGGTTCCTCGTCGTCCGGCGGCTCATCCGCACACGCCGGAGGGCCGATGACGGGCACGATCGTGCTCGACAACTATCCCGACTGGATCGGGCCGAAGGAGATCCCGGCCTTCGAGCACCTGCACTCCGGGGTGACCGTCAAGCAGGTGACCAACGCGACGAGCTCTTCGGCGCAGGTCGTCCTCAACTTCAAGAGCGGGCAGTACGACCTGTTGCTCTCCGACACCAGTGACGTCGGCCAGGCGCTCGCGGCGGGGGTCCTGCAGCCGGTCGACTTCTCGAGGATCCCCAACATCTCGAAGGTCGAGAAGCACTTCCGCGAGGCGTATTCGCATGGCATCCCCACCGACTACGGGAAGGTCGGCATCGGCTACCGGCCCGACATCGTCGGGGAGGAGATCACGAGCTGGCACGACGTGTGGCGCCTGGCGCCGAAGCTCTCGGGCCAGATCGTGTTCATCGACCTCGAGCGCGACACGATGGGCTCGACGCTGAAATACCTCGGGTACTCCTCCAACACGACGAGCCCCACCGCGCTGAACAAGTGCAAGGAGGCACTGATCCAGATCAAGCCCCACCTCAAGGCGTTCCTCAATACGAACGTCGGTCAGGGACTCGTCGACGGCTCCACGGCGATCGCGATGGACTGGGACTACGACGTCGCGGTCAACCAGCGATCCAACCCCAAGATCGAGTGGGTCGCTCCCGAGGAGGGGATGCACGCCTACCTGGAGGGGTTCTCGGCCGCCAAGTCGACCAAGCACCTTGACCTGGTCGAGGAGTTCATGAACTTCATGCTCGAGCCCAAGGAGTACGCCGACTTCGTCAACTCGACCGGGACTGCCTACGTGGTGCCATCGGCATCGCCGTTGATCAAGCGATCGATCTCGCACAACTCGATCCTCGAGCCGGACGAGGCGGTGCTGCGCAAGGTCGAGTTCGACCGCTATCTCGGGGCCAAGGGCGTTGTCCTGTGGGCGAACGTCTGGCAGGAAGTCAAGGCGGCCTAGAGTCGCGTTGATCCGGCGCATCGCGCACCACGGCCTGGCGCTGCCCACGGTGCTGGTGACGGCGGTCTGCTTCCTCGCGCCGCTGGCGCTCATCTTCGTCTACTCGTTCGGAACCGACAACCTCGTCACGCTCAACGTCGACTTCGGTTGGACGACCTCGAATTACACCGCGTTCGCCCAGACCCTGTATCTCGACACGCTGCTGCGCAGTGTCGTCCTGTCGCTCGGAACGACCGCCGCGTGCGGGGTACTCGGGCTGGCGCTCGCCTACTTCATCTCCCGCCAGGGACCACGCGTTCAGCGACTCCTGCTCGCCGCGGTCATCATCCCGTTCTGGACGAGCTTCATCGTACGCACCTACTCGTGGGTCGACATCCTCCAGAACGACGGCCCGCTCGACAACCTCGCGCACACCCTCGGTCTGCTCGGCCCGCGATCCCATCTCGACCTGCTCTACACCCCGTTCTCGATCGGGCTCGGGATCGTGTACTCCTACCTGCCGCTCATGATCCTGCCGATCTACGTCTCGCTCGAGCGGATCGATCCGGCGATCTACAACGCGGGCGCCGACCTCGGAGCGACCCCCTGGAGACAGTTCCGGCGCCTCGTGCTGCCGCTCGCGCGGCCCGGGCTGATCGCGGGCAGCATCATCGTCGGCGTTCCCGCGATGGGTGAGTACGTCATCCCAGAGATCCTCGGCGGGGGCAAGACGCTGATGGTCGGCAACATCATCGCCAACCAGTTCCAGGAGACCGGCAACTATCCGCTGGGATCCGCGCTCGCCGTCGTCCTGATCGTCGCGTTGATGATCGTGCTGTTCTTCATGCGGCGATTCCAGATGTCAGCAGAGGTCACGTGAACCTCCGTCGCCACCCGGTGAGCGCCGGACTGAGCGCGCTCGTGATCGCGTTTCTGTGGCTGCCGCTCGTGGTCGTGATCATCGGCTCGTTCGACGCCAACGGGCTGCTGACCACGTTCACCGGCGCCACCGGCCACTGGTATGACCAGGCGGTCCACGACCCGAACGTGCGGGCGGGCTTCGAGACGACGCTCATCATCGCGGTGTGCTCGATGCTGCTCTCGCTGTGCGTCGCCCTCTCGGGAGCACTGTGGTGGCGCCGCGCGCCCCGCCGCGCACGGGCGATCTATGACGCGCTCGTCTACGCGCGGATCGTCGTCCCGGAGGTTGTGTTCGCCACGGCGCTGTTCTTCCTGTTCCTGAAGGTCCACTTCGCGCTCGGGATTCCGGCCATCATCGTCGGCCACGCCGTCCTCAACTCGGCCTACTCGACCCTGATCATCCAGGCGCGGCTCCTCGGCACCGACCCGGCCCTTGAGGAGGCGGCGGCCGATCTCGGTGCGACTCCGTGGCGCGTCTTTCGCCGGGTGACACTTGCCACGCTGATGCCGGCGATCATTGCGGCCGGCCTGCTCGCGTTCACCTTCTCGCTTGACGATGTCGTCACCTCGTACTTCCTGCAGGGAACCGCACAGTCACCCTTGCCGATCGTCCTGCTCGGCATGATCCGCTTCCGGATCACGCCTGAGATCAACGCCGTCGGCGTGTTCGTGATGTTCCTGACCGTCGCGCTGATGAGCGGCGCGGTCGTTGTGTTCGCCGGCGCCGGACGGCTCGGGCGCGAGGGCCGGTCGAGGCGTCGTAGTCGACTGCTGGGGCTCTATCAGGGATGACCGACGACAGTCCGGCGGTTCGCCTCGACGCCGTCACCAAGCGGTTCGGCGACATCGAGGCCGTCCGCGCCCTTGACCTCGAGGTC
>DATJTS010000018.1:0-5912 GCA_035503035.1 Solirubrobacteraceae bacterium | reverse complement strand
GGCCGGCCGGGAGCAGGCCGACGGACTCGGCGCCCCACCAGATCACGAACACTGCGAATGGCGCCAGAACGGTAGCGGTGACCGGCCAAGGCCATCTTCTCAACGCTTGTCCCACGCTTTCCAGAAGAAGCGGATAGAAGAGAATGCCCACGCCGAACGGCAGCGTGTACCAGTACTGGAAGAAGAAGTGCACGATCGGCGGAGACGGGCCGTAAATGGAGTTCACGTAGGGGTCATGCGAGGAGAAGAAAAACAGGCGAAGCGGGATCACGGTGTTCCCGAGTGAGATCAGGCGATCGGCGATCCACTTCGAGACCGTCACTGCCACTCCGGGTGGTTGGTCGGCTTGGGTCAGATAACTTAGAAACGTGGACTGGGTGTAGTGGGACCCGTTGAATAGTCGCCATCCGACGGCGAAGACCGCGACACCGGCGACCAGGAACAGCAGCTGACGCACTCGGGGACGGCGGAGCTCGGCCCCAGTGAGGGGCCAGAGCGCGATCAGCCCCAGGGCCGGCAGCGCGAGCAAGGCGAGCGGATGAGCCAGATAACCGGCTCCGACCAGCAGTCCGGCGATGAGTGGACGGCCATCCAAGAGGGCCACCACGGACAGGAGCACCAAAGAGGCGGCCAGCATCTTGGGCCACGTGAACCAGATCTCGTGGACCAGGAATGGTGTCGTTAGGGCCAGCAGCAGGGCGAGTCGAGCCGCCTTCTCACCGCCGAGACGACGAGTCAGCGTCCAGAGGGACAAAAACGATGTGGCGGCGAACACCATCATGGCCAATCGATAGGCCATGAAGCCCTCGGCGTCGAACGGCGTCCACGGCGGGTTGTCGACGATGGCGGGGGGGTGTCCGCCGGTGAGCATGACTACCGGAACGCTGGCCAGCCCGGCCAACGGCCCACGGTCGGAGAACGTATACGGGAAGAAATGTGTGCTGGCAAGGGCGCTGAAGGGGGAGATACCGTTTGCCACTAGGTTGACGACCTGCCAGGGGATACGGCTGTCAGAGAGGTTCCCGACCTCGAGAGTGCGATTGGTAGTGCCGCCGTAAAGCTCGCCGGGGGGGCCGAGCGACCAGAGCGAGCGGGCGATGGCAATACCGAGCGCCGCGGCGATCAGCAACAGGACGCGGCCCTCCCCGGGTCTGAGCAGCGCGCCGCGGCCGGCGCGCACCAAGCTGAGCAGGAGCCAGGCAAGGACGGGAACGATGATCATCAGGCAGACCGCCCGAGGGTGGACCCATCCGGCACGGCCGACTCCCCAAGCGACGCTGCCGGTGAGAACCAGGAGCGCCAGCCCGGGAAGCGGCACGAACCCAATCTCGATGTGTCGGCGAAGGTGGGTCCGCAGCGCGAGACCCGGACCTAGGACCAGGACGATTGCCAGCGCGGTCGTGGCGAAGACCCGCACGAGATCAAGGATCTGTAACCCGGTTCCCACGTGGACGCTCGCGGAGGGCTTGAAGGCGACGCCCAGGAAGCACCCCAGGGCGGCGAGTTCCCAAAGCCCCAACATCGTGGCCCATTCGCGGTTGACGGGCGTCGGTTCACTCATGTTCCGACTGGCCAGTGCCCCGCCGTCGCGTCAGGTCGCCGACGCAGCCAGTTCTCAACGAGCGAAATGCTTCCCGTTATCGACCAGCACGCGCTCGCGTGGCTTTCTCGCCGCTGGCTCGGGGATGTCCTTGCGTCGGTAGTCACCACGGCTGAGGTGATGTTCGAGCCACACGTAGAGAATTATGAACACGTAGCGGCTGCCCATCTCTTGCAGCCGCAGCTTCGAGGCGCCGTGCTGACGGTTGGTCCAGGACACGGGCACGACGGCATAACTGTATCCACGTACGACAGCCTTGAGCGGCAATTCCACGGTTAGGTTGAAGTGATTCGAAAGGAGGGGCTCGAGCTGGTCGATCACGTACCGACGGTAGGCCTTGAACGCGTTGGTTGTGTCATTGTATCCGTGCTGGAACAGCACCCGGATGCAGAAGTTAGCGATCCGATTGACGATCAGCTTCACGCGGGGATAGTCATGCGTCGAGCCACCATGCCCAAAGCGCGTTCCGAAGGCGCAGTCATAGCCATGTTCAAGGATGCGGTAGTAGAGGACCAGATCCTGAGGGGAGTCGGACAGATCCGCCATCATGATTGCCACCGCATCGCCCGTGTAGAGCTCAAGTCCCGCACGGACCGCCTGTCCAAATCCCGGCGGCAGGTGTGACCGAACACACCTGACGTTTGGATTCTCCTGAGCAATTGTCGCGACCGCATCGCCGGTCCCATCGCCGCTTGCATCGTCGATGACCAGAATCTCGTGGTCTATGCCGGCTCGTCTCAGCTCCCTGGCCGTCCGATCGACGGTCTCGCCGATCGACTCCACTTCATTGTGCGCCGGAATGACGACCGAGAGCTTCATCGCGCCGCGAGCCAGAGCTCGGCGTTGTGCTCGTATATCTCACGCAGGACCGTCTCGACGTCGTGGGTAATGTTCCAGGCGGGGTAATCGAGCCGGAACGGCTCGAGATCCGAGATCCACCAGCGGTGGTCGCCGATGCGGTTGACATCAGAAAGCTCCCAATTGAGCTCGCGGCTTGCGATCTGCTCACACAACTCAATTGCTTCGAGCATCGAGCAATTGCTGTTACGACCGCCGCCGATGTTGTATACAGAAGCTGTACGCGGAGACCGGTGGAAGGCATGGAACGCCTCGACCAGGTCGGCGGAGTGGATGTTGTCTCGCACCTGCTTGCCTTCGTAGCCGAAGATCGTGTACGGGTCGCCGGTCATGGTGCAGCGCATTAGGTAAGAGAGAAAGCCGTGGAGCTTTGCCCCGGCATGGTTAGGGCCAGTCAGGCAACCACCGCGGAAACACACTGTGGGCATGGCGAAGTAGCGTCCGTACTCCTGGACGAGAAGGTCTGCGGACGCCTTCGACACACCGAACAACGAGTGAGTCGAGGCGTCGATCGACATCGATGTATCGATTCCCTGCGCGTACCGATGATCTTCGGGGAGCTCGAGACGGCGCCCGACGTCGAGCAAGGGGAGATGGTTGGGCAGGTCCCCGTAGACCTTGTTGGTGGAGCAGAAGATGAATGTGGCGTCCGGCGCGTGGCTCCGGGTGGCCTCGAGGAGGTTCAGCGTGCCGTTGGCGTTGACCGTGAAATCGGTGTGTGGGTCCGAGGCAGCCCAGTCGTGCGATGGCTGTGCGGCGGTGTGGATCACAAGCTCGAGCGAGGGGGCGTGCTCGGCAAACACCCGACTGACAGCGTCGACATCGCGGATGTCGACCTCGACGGAGCGGAACGAGCTACCGAGCGTCTCGCAGAGCCGCTGGGTCGTGTGGGCGGTGGAGGCAGAGGGTCCGAAGAACTGCGCGCGCATGTCGTTCTCCAAGCCCACCACCTCATAGCCGGCATCGACGAAATGCTGCGTCGACTCGGAACCAATCAGACCACCAGATCCTGTGACTATCGCCGTCGGCATGATCCGTAGTCAACCACAAGGTGAGGCGCATCGCGCCCGCCGCGGCGGGCGCAAGCCGTGGACGAAGCCGCTATGGTGCCGACGCTGATGGGCCCCAGTCGGCTTCAGGCCACGATGGACTACCAGCGCCTCTACGAGTATCGCTTCCGCAACGTCGACCAGGGCGCCCGCGCGGCGGTCTGGCGGGAGATTGCACTCTATATTCACGGGCGACTCGGGCGTCCCGAGGTCGTGCTGGACCCCGCGGCGGGCCGGGGCGAGTTCATCAACGCGGTCCCGGCGCCGGAGCGCTGGGCCATGGATAGGGTTGCCTATGCCGAGGGGACGTATGCCTCAGACGTCCGCGTCCTCATCGCGGACGCAGTCGAGGCGGAACTTCCTCCAGCCCATTTCGAAGGGATCTTTGTCTCGAACTTCCTGGAGCATCTAACGACTCAGGAGGCGGTGGCAACCTTCCTCGAACGCATGTTTGCGGCGACCAAGCCCGGTGGCCGGATCGCGATCATGGGGCCGAATTTCCGCTACTGCGCCGCGCAGTATTTCGATATGGCGGATCACACGCTGATCTTTACGCACCAAGCGATCCAGGAGCATCTCTATGCGGCTGGATTCGACCCCGAGCGCGCGCATGCGCGGTTCCTACCCTATTCGTTCACGGGGCGACTGCCTCCGTCCTCCAGTCTCATCCGCCAATACCTGCGGATGCCGTTGGCCTGGCGGCTGCTGGGGAAACAGTTCCTGGTCGTGGGACGACGTCCGATCTCATAGGGCGCTTCGAACCGCGTCCTCGTTGGCTGCGATCCAGGTCTCGATGTCCGCGAGCACGTCGCGTGCAGTGCGTCGCGGCCGCCAAGCGGTACGTTCGAACAGCTGTCGGCAGTCCGAAACGTAAATCGGAACGTCGCCGGGGCGGGTCTCGGGGACCCTGCCCACCTCAATCTCGTTACCGGTGATCTGCGCGCAGAGCGCGGTGGTCTCCAACAGCGAGAGGCTGCATTCGCGACCGCCCCCGACGTTGAGCTTGGCGCCGTCCCAACGCTCCGGAAACTGGATCTGCTCGTCGAGTAACTCGAGGAGATCCTCGACATGCAGCAGGTCGCGGACCTGTTTGCCAGTACCGCCAAACCCGATGTATCGCAGCGGGCGGCGAAAGTGGTGGGCGAGCATCCAGTACGTGAACACGCCCTGGTCGACCCTGCCCATCTGCCAAGGGCCTGCGACCACCCCGCATCGGTCGACGACGGCCTGAAGTCCGTAGGCGTCCCGATACTCCGCGATTAGCAGCTCGGCGGCGAGCTTCGTCGATCCGTAGAGTGTCCTGGCACCGTCGAGCGGCAACTCCTCTGAGATCCCCGCGGGGCCGGCGCCGGCGAAGGGCTGTTCGGTCATAAGCTCGAAGCGGCTTTCCTGCTCCTCGAATGCCAACCTCCGGAGAGCGCCGACCGGGTACACCCGGCTCGTCGATAAGAACAACACGTAGGCCCGACGGCGGCGTGCCAGCTCAAGGCAGTTGTAGGCCCCGAGCAGGTTCGACTTCACGACATAGTCTGGACTGCCGTCAAACCCTGCGAGGGCAGATGGCTCCGCCGAGCATTCGACGAGTGCGTCCACATCACCGATCGACAAAAGATCGTCGAGCTCCCTCACATCGCCGTGCATGAACGTGACCCCGATCTCGCGCAAGCGGGCGAGGTTAAGCTCGGAGCCCCGGCGGCGGAGGTTGTCGAGCGCCCAGATCTCCCAGTCTCGGTGCCGACCGGCGAGCCCGATCGCAACGTTCGCGCCGATGAACCCGGCGCCGCCCGTGATCAGAATCCGCATCGAGGGGCGCGATTATGCCGGATCGCTACCCGGGCGCCGCCTGGAGCGCCAACGTCCGTGGTCGGAGCCGCTTCCTCCGATAATCTCGGCTCCTGGCCAACCCGGATTGGGGCGGAGGCGAATGGACGTCTGCACGATCATCGCGAAGAATTACGCCGCACACGCGCGCGTTCTGGCCCGCTCGTTCGCAGAGCATCACCCGGGCGGCCGGTTCTTCGTGCTGGTCATCGACGACGCCAACGGTTACCTGGAGCCCGGGAAGGAGCCCTTCGAGATCATGACGCCGGCGGATCTCGGCTGCGACGAGTTCGGTCACATGGCGGCCCGGTATGACGTGCTCGAGCTCTCTACGGCGGTCAAGCCATGGCTGCTCAGGCATCTGCTGGACCGCGGCTCACAGGCCATCACGTACCTCGATCCGGACATACAAGTATTCGGGTCGTTGAACCGCCTCGAGCAGTTGGCGCTTGAGCATAGGCTCGTCCTGATTCCTCATAACACGGTGCCAATCCCGTTTGACGGCGAGCACCCTTCGCAGGTCGACATCATGATCGCCGGGGTCTTCAACCTTGGCTACATCTCGCTGGCAGGTAGCCCGGCAA
>DATJTS010000017.1:0-7283 GCA_035503035.1 Solirubrobacteraceae bacterium | reverse complement strand
ACGAGAGGAGCAGTACGGAATGGACCAGATCCCCCAGAGCCAATTTGATGCCGAGGTACGGACGGGCGAGGGGCTCTCGGTCAGGCGCTTCTTCACGACCCCGGGCGCGCACCCGTTCGACCTGGTCGAGTGGGAGCGCCGTGACGCCAGGATCGGCCACGGCGACAAGGTTTCCTTCGAGCAGCCCGACGTCGAGTTCCCCAAGTCCTGGTCTCAGAACGCGACCAACATCGTGGCCCAGAAGTACTTCCGCGGCCAGCTCGGCTCGCCCGAGCGCGAGCGCTCGGTGATGCAGATGATCGGCCGGGTGGCCGGCACGATCGCCGACTGGGGACGCGAGCGCGGCTACTTCGGCACCGGCGAGGACACCGAGACGTTCGAGGCGGAGCTCACCCACATCCTGCTGCACCAGATGGCGGCGTTCAACTCGCCGGTCTGGTTTAACGTCGGCTGGCACGAGGTCGGCGACCCCAAGATGCAGGCGAGTGCGTGCTTCATCCTCAGCGTCGAGGACAACATGGAATCGATCCTCGAGTGGAACACCAAGGAGGGGATCATCTTCAGGGGCGGTTCAGGCTCCGGGATCAACCTGTCGAAGATCAGGGGCTCGATGGAGGCGCTCAGCCGAGGTGGTACCGCCTCGGGGCCGGTGTCATTCATGCGGGGGGCCGACTCTTGGGCAGGCTCGATCAAATCAGGCGGCGGCACGCGCCGAGCGGCCAAAATGGTCGTGCTCGACGTCGACCACCCAGATATCCGCCAGTTCATCTGGTGCAAGGCGAAGGAAGAGGACAAGGCCGCCGCGCTGCGTGATGCCGGCTTCGACATGTCGATCGACGGCGAAGGCTTCTTCTCGATCCAGTACCAGAACGCCAATAACTCGGTGCGCGTGACCGACCGCTTCATGCGCGCGGTCGAGAACGACGAGGACTGGCAGCTGGTCGGTCGGGTGACCGGGGCGCCGATCGGCGATCCGATCCCCGCGCGTGAGCTGATGCGCGAGATCGCCGAGGCGGCGTGGCGCTGCGCCGACCCGGGCGTTCAGTACGACACGACGATCAACCAATGGCACACGTCCCCGAACTCGGGCCGGATCAACGCGTCTAACCCGTGCAGTGAGTACATGCACGTCGATGACTCGGCCTGCAATCTCGCGTCACTGAACCTCATGAAGTTCCGGCGCCCTGACGGCACGTTCAACGTCGAGTCATTCGAGCACGCGGTCGACATCGTGCTCCTCGCCCAGGAGATCATCGTCTCGCCGTCGAGCTATCCGACCGAGCGGATCGGCGCGAATGCCCGGGCCTTCCGGCAGCTCGGGCTTGGATACACGAATCTCGGTGCATATCTCATGGCAAACGGCATGCCATACGACTCCGACCCGGGCCGAGGCACGGCGGCGGCGATCACGGCCCTGATGACAGGACGGGCCTATCTAGGGTCGGCCCGAATCGCAGCGGCAACGGGGCCGTACGAGCGCTACAGCGAGAATCGCGACGCGCACAACGCCGTGATGCGGATGCATCGCGACGCCGCGTTCGTAATCCCGGACTCAGCGTGTGCGGACGAAGCGCTGTTACACACCGCGCGGGCAACCTGGGACGAAGCCGTCGCGACCGGAGAGACACACGGTTATCGAAATGCGCAGGCGACGGTCCTAGCACCTACCGGGACCATCAGCTTCCTTCTCGACGCTGATACCACCGGCGTCGAGCCCGACTTCTCGCTGGTCAAGTTCAAGGAGCTGGTCGGCGGCGGCCAGATGACGATCGTCAACCGGACGGTGCCGCTGGCGCTCCAGACGCTCGACTACAGCGACGAGCAGATCGAGCAGATCATCGCCTACATCAACGAGCACGGGACGATCATCGGCGCGCCCGATCTGGCCGACGAGCATCTGCCGGTGTTCGACGTGGCGGTGGGCGAGCGGGCGATCTCGCACATGGGGCACCTGAAGATGATGGGCGCGGTGCAGCCGTTCATCAGTGGGGCGATCTCCAAGTGTGTCGTCGGGAGCACCCTCCTCACAACTGAACATGGCCTAGTGCGCATTGGCAGTCTCAAGCGCGACGAGGTCGCAGATACGTTCTCCGACCTCGCGCTCGAAGTGGCGTCGATTGGTGGATCACGGACAACTGATGCCTTCTACTACGGCGGTGAGCGACCAGTCATGGAGGCGCGCCTCCGCTCAGGCCACCGGATCTGCGGTACGCCAAATCACCGACTCCTGGTCGCGGGCGGCAATGGTTTGGAGTGGCGGAGGCTTGATGAACTTGAGCCAGGTGACCGAGTCGCGACTAAATATGGCGACGAACTCTGGTCCGATGTCGCTCCACGATTCGACAGCTTCGTCGCGACCAAGCGATACGGCTGTCAGAAGACCGTGACGGTTCCGACGGTGATGACGAAGGATCTCGCGTTCCTGCTCGGTGCGTACGCCGCCGAAGGGCACATTGCGCGCAGCAGTTGGACGATCAAGATTTCCAATGCAGATGAGAACGTGCTCGCTCGCCTAACCGGGGACGCCGAGCGGCTGTTCGGATTCCGGCCCCGGGTTGCGCGCGATCCTGGGAAGTGCCCGGCAGTTGAGCTCTCATCGAAAACGTTGGTGGAGTTCTTCGATTACCTCGGAACGGGCAACGGTGCGGCGCACAAGCGGATCCCGGACGCGATTCTGAGGTCGCCGAGGGAGATGGTCCTTGCCTTCCTCGAAGGGCTAACACTCGACTCCTACCTCACGTCATCCTTGCCGAAGTGGGCAATCTGCCTCTCCTCACAAGGCCTCCTGGACGATCTCCAGGCCATCCTGACAAATCTCGGAATCGTTCACGGCCGGATCGAGAAGCGCAACGCCGAATACGACCGGAGTTTCGGCGAGGTATACGTCACGGGGCGGCATGCTCAGCGTCTACTCCGACAACTTCACTTCATCGAGCGACACAAAGCTGTCAGGGCAGCAGACATTGTTGCTGACAACCATCGACAAAGTACGTCCGACGTTGTGCCTGGCATCACCGGACGCGAGCTGTATGACCTGATCCCAGATGGACGGTCAGGTCGAAATGGTGCCGGGACTGGACGGAGCCGGGAGTTCTCGTACCTAAAGGACTCGCGGACGCACGAGGTGAGCCGGACATCGGTCGAGCGAGTGGCGATGATGGAGAAGGTGGAGCTTCCAACGTGGCTCGATCAAGTCCTTGAAGACAACCTTTACTTCAGTCCGGTCGTGTCGGTGCACGATGCCGACGTCCAGGAAGTCTTCGACGTATCAGTCCCAGGGCCGCACGCGTTCGTAGCGAATGGCATCGTGAATCACAACACCGTGAATATGCCTGAGACCGCCACGGTCGAGGACATCGCCGATGCCTACCTCCAGGCCTGGCATCTCGGGATCAAGGCCCTGGCCATCTACCGCGATGGCTCCAAGACCGCGCAGGCGCTTCGAACCGATGCGCAGAAGCGCAAGCCGGTCCCATCCGAGGCGGGCCTAGAAAACGCGATCGCCGAAGCCCTTGCCAAGGCGCCGCCCAAGCGCAAGCGGATGCCGCGCGAGCGCCAGTCGATCACGCACAAGTTCTCGATCGGCGGGCACGAGGGATACATCACCGCAGGCATGTACGAGGACGGATCCGTCGGGGAGATCTTCCTCACCGATATCGGCAAGGAAGGCTCGACCCTGCGCGGCATGATGAACTCGTTCGCGACAGCGATCTCGATCGCGCTCCAGTACGGGGTGCCGCTCGAGACGCTCGTGCGCAAGTTCAGCTACATGCGCTTCGAGCCCGAGGGCATGACGTCGAACCCGGAGATCCCGTTCGCTAAGTCGATGCCGGACTACATCATGCGCTGGCTCGCTTCGCGCTTCCTGGACGTCGACCTCCAGGAGGAGCTGGGCATCCTGACGCCGGCGGTGCGGGCGCGTCAGGCCGCGCAGGAGGCGGCGAGCTCCCACCTCGGCGACGTGGCGGCACCGGTCCAGCCGGCCGAACGCAAGCCGGACGGCAACGGCAACGGCGGGAACGGCGGTAACGCCAAGGGTCAAGCACTGCCGGCGGCAGCGGCGTTGACCGACGAGCCGCCGGTCATTCCCGCCCTGCGCAAGGGACTCGACCTCGGACCCGCCTGCCAGCAGTGCGGCGGCATGATGCAGCGGACAGGCAGCTGCTACACGTGCTCGAGCTGCGGGTTCAACACTGGCTGCGGCTGATGCTGATGTATGCACATACCCATCAGCCTGTCAGGCGGATCTCCACCTCGTGTCAGGGTCTAACTGAATAAGTTCTCAGGTCCCAGCCCACGAAGTTGTCATGCCGAAAGGCCCCGCTTGTTGGGGCCTTTCGCGTCTTCGGGCGCGAACTCGGATGGGCTCGGGGACACGCGTTCCACAGTCGGGCGGATCTCGATGGTGGCACCGAATCGGGTCGCTGGGATGCGTGATGCGAGGTGGATCGCCGTTGCGAGGTCGGCTGCGTCGTAGAGGTAGTAGCCGTCGAGAGCGGCGTCTCGTGCGACGGTGAGCTCCGGAGTGGTGTGGGTCTCGCCCCCGACGATGCGGACGGTGGTCGCGGTGTCAGCGGGTTGGAGTTGGTTCGCGTCGAGGATGCCCGGGAGGGTTTGAAGCGCCTGGAACTCGGCGGTGACTGCCCGCTGTTCGGCCGTCGAGAGCGCGCCGATCACGTCGTCGGCGCCGTTGAAGCGAACCTGGAGCATGTATTTCATCTGATGTAGACCTCGGTTGTGTGGAGCGAGGGGTTAGGGAGTGACTGGCTCGGCGGCGGGGTCGGTGGGGACGACGAGCGGCTGGGCCGCCACGCGCTTGTTGGGGATCCGGGTGGCGATCAGTGCCGCGATCGCGACCAGGGCGCTGCATACGAGCAGCGCTTGCTGGTAGCCGGAGGTGAGCGCCTGCGGGCGTGCTGCGTGAGCCGCGATGAGGTGGTGGGTACGGGCGGTGGCGACTGCGGACAGAAGGGCTAAACCAAGTGTCATACCGACTTGTTGTGAGGCGCTGAGCAGCCCGGCAGCGAGTCCGGCCCGGTCTCCTGGAACCCCGGCGTTGGCGGCGGTGGTGACCCCGACGAATACAGCGCCAAACCCAACCGCCATCAGGACCAATCCGGGGAGCACGTCGGAGACATAGGCTCCGTGCACGGGGATCTTGGAGAGGAGAAAGATGCCGGCCGCGCTCAGTAGGGCTCCGGCGACGATCACCGGCCGAGTCCCGACCCGCGTGAACAGCTGCGACGCGACGCCTGAAGCGACCGCGAGGCACGCGGTCACCGGAAGCAGCGCCGCTCCGGCCTGGATCGGCGAGAACCGCAGGACCTCCTGCAGGTAGAGGGTGAGAAAGAAGAACATCGCGAAGAACCCGGCCATCCCGATCAGCCAGGTCGCGTCCGCGGCCGCGAGCCCTGTGATGCGAAAGATCGACAGCGGCATGAGCGGATTGCGGCTGTTGTGCTCGTTGAGCACGAAGGCGGTAAGGATCACGCCCGCGCCGGCGAGCAGCGCGATCGTCTGCGCCTTGCCCCACCCGATCTCGGGTGCCCTGATCAACCCGTATACGAGGAGCAGCATCCCGCCAGTGGCCAGCAGCGCACCCTGGGTATCGAACGTGGCGAGTCGCGCCCGTGCGCGACCACCGGTCAGCAGGCGCGATGCTGCCAAGAGCGCCAGAAGGCAAACCGGGATGTTGACGTAGAACACCCAACGCCACCCTGGCCCCTCCGATAGCACGCCGCCCAAGAAGACACCCGCGGCCGCGGCCAGACCGCTGATCGCACCCCACACGCCGAGCGCAGTATTGCGGTCGGCACCGTCCCGGAATGTGACCGTCAGAATGGACAGGGCCGCGGGCGCCATCATCGCGGCTCCCACCCCTTGGGCCAGACGAGCGCACACGAGCATCTCCTCGCTGCGCGACAGCCCGGCCACCAGCGAGCAGATTCCGAACACGACCAGGCCGGCGAGCAGGATCCGGCGCCGCCCCAGCAGATCCGCCAGTCTCCCGCCCAGAAGCAACAGCCCGCCGTAAGTCAGCAGATAGCCACTCGCGACCCATTGCAGATCCTGCTGAGAGAAATGCAGCGCGCGCTGGATCGACGGGAGCGCGACATTGGTGATGGAGGAATCCACGACGTCCAGGAACTGAACGCCACATAGCAACAGCAGCGTCAACGCCCCAACACGCGTGCGCAGATGCGACCGGCGATCGGGGCTGCCAGGAACGAGACCGGTAGCCATCACGACTCCTCAGTTAGTTGACTAACTGACACCCTACCAGACACGATACCCTCTGAGTGAGATGACCGACTTATCCAGTAAACGGGGGCACGACAAGCGCGACCGGCTGGTTGCTGGCGCGCGCGAGGTGATCCACCACCAGGGCGTGGAGAAGACCACGATCGCCGACGTGGCGAAGGCCGCCGACGTCCCCGTCGGCAACGTCTACTACTACTTCAAGACCAAGGACGAGATCGTCGACGCAGCGATCGAGAGCCACGCCGACGAT
This sequence comes from Solirubrobacteraceae bacterium, assembly GCA_035503035.1. Classification (GTDB taxonomy): domain Bacteria; phylum Actinomycetota; class Thermoleophilia; order Solirubrobacterales; family Solirubrobacteraceae; genus Palsa-465. The sequence goes on along the minus strand of DATJTS010000017.1, from coordinate 772 downwards.
GTGCGCGCGCTGCTGGCATCACTTGACGAGCGTCACCGCACGCCTCAGACGAAGCTCAAGGCGCTGGTCGCCGCTTTGACCGACCAGCGCGAGTTGGCGGCCCGGTACGGCTGCCCGCTCGGGAGCCTCTGCTCGGAACTGGACAAGCGCGTCGACGGCCTGGACCGCACCTGCGCGCAGCTCCTCGGGTTGCCGATTGAGTGGGCCGAGGAGCAGTTCCGACTCATGGGCCGCCGCGACGCCCCCGAGCTGGCCGTCGCTTTGCTGGCCTCCTACCAGGGAATCGCGCTGCTGACCAACACATTTCGCGACCCCGAGCTGATGACCCGCCAGGCACGTCGCCTGGAGCGCTGGATCGAATCCCTCGTCGAACCGACCGGGCCAGCCTGAGCACGCCTGGACAGGCCAGCACGGCTGGAGCGCATGCTCGACAACTTCGTGCGTGCAGGATTGACAGCTGGGTGCGCCGGACACCTGACGATTTCGTGGGGCCGCCCAGCTGAGTTCTCAGCGCTCCGAGACCCGTCTCTCTGGAGGCCGGTCAACGATGGCGGGGCTTCTTCGTCTCGCGAGCGGCTGGCTAGTTGACCGACACCGCGGTCATGCGACCGTTCGGCGCCTCGGTGTAGGTGACGTGCACCTCGCCACCGAGCTCGAGGCCCTTGACGATGCGCGCCTCGCCGCCGGTCTGGAAGGTGAAGATCCGGGCGAAGGTGGTCTGCTCCCCGAGGATGCCCGGAAGCAGGTGGTAGGCCTTGAAGACGCGGCTGTG
>DATJTS010000016.1:0-12271 GCA_035503035.1 Solirubrobacteraceae bacterium | reverse complement strand
GAGCCAAGCAGTCGTCAGGCTGCTCACCCACGGCGCCGTTGTGGTCGATCTCATTGAGCTCCACAATGAAAGTGACCACACCCCGCGCCTCTGCTCCATCCGGCGGGCGCCGTTGAACGCCGAGCGTCACCCCGATGTGGGCGGTGGGCGGTAGTCAGAGCTGCCGTCTGGAAATTGACCTCGGCCTGCCGCGGGACGCTCGCTCTCGGCGCCGACTCGGAGACCTCCTCGCAACGGTGGGGCGATGCTCCGACACCACGTCTGGAAAACGACCACACACCCCGCGTTCAGACGCCTGGTGCCGGCGACCGGAGCGGACACGCGCAATCGACGAGCCGACAGCAACTGAGCCGAACGCCCGCGGGTTGACCCGCGCCGGCGCCTCACCGCATCACTGCGGGCGGACCGGCGCCGGCGCCTCGCTACATCTACGTGAGCGCCGGGGCCTCCGGGAGCGCAGCCAGGGCCGTGTCCCGGTCTGCCTCGGAGAACTCGGGGTCCTCCAGCTGGCCGGCGAGGTAGGCGTCATATGCGCTGAGGTCGAAGTGACCGTGGCCGCAGAGGCCGAACAGGATCACGCGCTCCTCGCCGGCCTCGCGGGCGGCCTCGGCCTCTTCGATCACGGCGCGGATGGCGTGCGCGGGCTCCGGCGCGGGGATGATGCCCTCGGTGCGGGCGAAGCGGACGGCGGCCTCGAAGGTCTCGTTCTGGCGGTAGGCGCGCGGCTGCACCATGCCCGCCTTGACCAGGGCGCAGACCAGCGGCGAGTCACCGTGGTAGCGCAGGCCGCCGGCGTGGACGGGCGGCGGCACGAAGTCGTGGCCGAGCGTGTACATCGGCATCAGCGGGGTCAGACCCGCGGTGTCGCCGAAGTCGTAGGCGTAGACGCCGCGGGTGAGCGTGGGGCAGGCGGCCGGCTCAGCGGCGATGAACGTGGTCCCGGCCCCGTCTCGGATGTTGCGGCGCAGGAACGGGAAGGTGAGCCCCCCGAAGTTGGACCCGCCCCCGACGCAGGCGACCACGGTGTCCGGGTATTCGCCGGCCATCTCCATCTGCGCCAGCGCCTCCTGGCCGATCACCGTCTGGTGCAGCAGCACGTGGTTGAGCACCGAGCCGAGCGAGTAGTTGGTGTCCGGTCTCTGCGCAGCCACCTCGACCGCCTCGGAGATCGCGATCCCGAGCGAACCGGTGGAGTGCTCGGCGTTGGCGATTCCCGACTGCGTGAGGTCCGAGGGCGAGCGGTGAACGGTCGCCCCCCACGCCTGCATCATCGAACGCCGGTAGGGTTTCTGGTCATAGCTCGACCCGACCATCCAAACCTCGCAGTCGAGCCCGAACAGGCGACAGGCGAAGGCCAACGAGGAGCCCCACTGCCCGGCGCCGGTCTCGGTGGTGAGCTTCTTGATGCCGGCCGCCGCGTTCTCGTACGCCTGCGCCACCGCGGTGTTGGGCTTGTGCGAGCCCGCAGGAGAGACGCCCTCGTACTTGTAGTAGATGTGGGCGGGGGTATCGAGCTCGCGCTCGAGCCGGTGCGCCCGATACAACGGCGTCGGTCGCCACAGCTTGTAGGCGTCACGCACCGGTTCGGGGATCTCCACCTCCGGCTCGCCGGAGACCTCCTGCAGGATCAGCGCCATCGGGAAGATGGGCGACAGGTCGTCCGGCCCGGCGGGTTGCTTGGTTCCCGGATGGAGCGGTGGCGGGGCGTCGCCGGGAAGATCCGCCATCAGGTTGACCCAGTGCGTCGGGATGTCTCGCTCGCCGAGCGTGAACTTGACCTGCGCCTCGCCCATCTCCCTCTCCTTCGGGTGGCTCACCGTGCGGCCGCGATTGTATGGGTGGCGGGGCCGGCACAGCCATCGAACGACGCTCAAGGTCTCCTCAGACCCTGACGATGACCCAGGGCATGCGACCAGACGAGACCCTCACCGAGTCGGAGGATCTGACTCAGACGTTCGACGCCGCGGTGCGGTACGCCGCTGAGGTTGCGGACTCGGCCGCCGACGACGTCGACCGCCAGAGCCGTTTTCCCCACGAAGCCGCGCAGGCATTCAGGGAGCGGCGGCTGCTGTCGGCGGTGCTGCCGCGCGAGCTCGGCGGCATGGGAGTCACGGTTGCGCAGATGTCCGATGCGGTTCGGACGATTGCCGCCCACTGTTCGGCCAGCGCGCTCGTCCTCGCCATGCACACCATCGACGTCGCGAATCTGGTGCGCTACGGCTCGACCGACTCGCTGCAGGATCTGCTGCGAGAGATCGCGTCGGCACAACTGCTGTGCGCGAACGCCAACAGTGAGGTCGGCCTCGGTGGAGACGTCGGGCGCAGCCTCTGCGCGGTGGAATCGTCTGACGGACGCTGCACGCTGACCAAGGAGGCGCTCGCGATCTCCTACGGCGAGTACGCCGACCTGATCTTCGCCTGTGCGCGGCGCTCGCCCGACAGTGAGCCCACCGACCAGGTGCAGGCGATCTTCCGCCGCGGCTCGCAGCTCGAGCCGCTGTCCGAGTGGGATGCGATCGGCCTGCGAGGGACCTGCAGTCGCAGCTTCCGCATCGTCGCCGAGATCGATCCGAACTGGATCTACCCGGTCCCGTTCCCGGAGATCGCCAGCAACGGAGGGATCCAGACGACGCTGGTCCTGTTGAGCTCGGTGTGGGTCGGACTGGCTGAGGCAGCCGCCGCAAAGGCACACGCGTACGTGCGGGCGGCCGCCCGCCGGTCGATTGGCAGCACCCCGAAGTCCGCCCTGCGCCTTGCCGAGCTGAGCGTGAACCTGGATCAGATCCGCGGCCTGCTCAGCACGGCCGCCCGGCGAGTGGAACTGGCCGACGCCGAGGGGACGCTGGAGGACCCGGAGCTGCTCGCGGCGCTGCGCAACCTGAAGGTCGGCAGCTCCGAGGGCGGGGTGAGCATCGCCCGGGCTGCGCTGGAGATCTGTGGAATCGCCGGGTATCGCCGCGATACCCCGTTCAGCCTTGATCGGCAGCTTCGCGACGCGTGCGGCGGTCTGGTGATGGTCAGCAACGACCGCATCCTCCACGCGGGTGCCGAGATGCTGGTCGTCCGCAAGCACCTCTGAGGTCGGCGGAGCGGGCGGGCGGACCCGCGTCGCCCGGACCTGGGAACATGTCGTCAATGCATGACGCAGGCGGGGGCTGCTTCCCATGAAATACGGCGTGTACCTTCCGAACTTCGGGTCGTACGCGGATGTCGCGGCGTCCGCCGAGCTCGCGGCCCTGGCCGAACGCTCCGGCTGGGACGGCGTCTTCCTGTGCGACCACAACGCCCGGCCTGAGGGGATCCTCCCGATGGCGGACCCCTGGATCATGCTGACCGCGATCGCGGTCGCCACCTCAACGGTGCGGATCGGCGCGCTGGTCACGCCGCTGGCTCGTCGCCGGCCGTGGAACGTCGCCCGAGAGGTGGTGACCCTTGACCATCTGAGCGGTGGGCGGATGGTGTTCGGCGTGGGCTTGGGCATCTCGGTGGGACCAGAGTTCCAGGACTTCGGGGAGGAGTCCGATCCGCGGGTTCGCGGGGATCTGCTCGACGAGGGGCTGGAGATCGTGCGCGCGGCGTGGACCGGGGAGCCCGTCACCCACACCGGTCCCCACCATCACCTCGACGCCGTGACCTTCCTGCCGACCCCGGCACAGCCGCAGGTACCGATCTGGGTGGCCACCGAGCGCGCGCGCGGCCGTCCGGTACGGCGAGCGGCGGCCTGCGACGGCGTGTTTCCGGTGGGGCTGGCCCCGTCGCAGGGTCCGGAGCTCATGGCCGAGATCACGCGCCACCGCACCAAGCCGATGGACGGCTACGAGCTGGTCGCCCTCGGCACCGACAATTCGGCGGAGTGGGAGCAGGTGGGCGCGACCTGGTGGCTGCGTCTGTTGAACTGGTTCAGACCGCTGGACCGGGCGCGCGCCGTGATCGAGGCGGGACCGCCGTCCTGACCTCACAGGTCGAGGACGTCGTCACAGGCGGCGACGACGTCCGGATCGTGTGAGGCGATCACCACCACTGCTCCGGCGCTCGCGCGCTCGGTGAGCAGCGAGATGATCAGCCCGCGGTTCTCGGCGTCGAGCTCCGCGGTCGGCTCGTCGGCGAGGAACACGTCGGCGTCGGTGACCAGCGCCCGGGCGACCGCGACGCGCTGCTGCTGACCTCCGGAGAGATCCTCGATGAGATGGTCGGCGACGGACGCGAGGCTGACGCGCTCGAGCACCGCCTGCACACGCGAGCGCACCTCGGACCGGGGCACCTGGGCCTCCTGCAGCACGATCGCGATGTTCTCACGCGCGGTCAGCGCGGCCACCAGGCCGTAGCCCTGCAGGACGAACCCGAACCGACGGCGCAGGGAAAGGTCGCTGCGCGGAGTCACCGGTGTCCCGTCGAGCGTGACCGTGCCGCCGGTGGGCGCGATCAGGCCGCCGAGCATCGTCAGGAGCGACGACTTCCCCGATCCGGACGGGCCGCGCACCGCGAGCACGCGCCCTGAGCTCGCCTGCACCGAGATTCCGGAGAGGATCGTCTGCTCGCCGACGGCGTAGCCCAGATCGATGCCCGCGAGAACAGCGCTCACGACGGCTCCTCGGAGCGTGGCGAGAGGGTGATCCGGTCCCCGTCGCGCCGGACCTCGAGCAACGTGCCCGCCGGGTACTCCTCGAACAGGTCCGGCGGCAGCTGCAGCGACCCGTCCCGGCCGACGACGGCGTACTCCCGTCCATGCACGCCCTCGCTCCCGACGCGTCCGTCGCGGATCGTGACCGTCCGCGGCGAGCGGGCGGCCACCGACGGATCGTGCGTGACCAGCACCACCGTGCGGCCGAACTCGGCGTGCACCTGTGCGATCAGGTCCATGACATGCTCACGGCCGACCGCGTCCAGCTGGCTGGTCGGCTCATCGGCGAGAACCAGTTGAGCGCCGGAGGCCAGCGCGGCTGCGATCGCCACGCGCTGCTGCTCACCTCCCGACAGCCGCCCGGCCACTTGGTCGGCGAGATCGGTGAGCCCGAGCGTGGAGACGAGCTCGCTCGATGACATGCCCGACCGGCCGGCGGCGAAGGCCACGTTCTGGCGCACGGTCGCGTACGCCAGCAGGTTGCGTGACGGGTTCTGCAGCACGAGTCCCACGACCGAGCCCCGCAGCCGACCGAGGGCGCGCGGCGACATACGCCCGACGTCGTGCGCGCCGATCAGCACCCGTCCCGCCGACGGGCGCAGCACTCCGGCCAACAGGCCGAGCACGGTCGACTTTCCCGACCCGGACGGACCGAGCAACGAGACGAACTCGCCCGGATCGACGTCGAGATCGATGCCACGCAGCGCGACCACGTCGTCAAGGCCCTCGCCCGACGCCGGATAGATGTGGACCACGCCTTCACAGCGCACACCGACGCCGGGCGACTCGCTCACTGCTGCGCCCCTCGCAACTGGCCCGGGGTGGCGGCCCGTTCGACCAACCTGGCAACGCCGACGCTGACGAGCACGAAGACGACGACCATCGCCAGCGTGAGCACCGCCAGCAGCGCCCAGGGCAATCCCAGCACCAGCGGCGGCCCCGTCGACGTGTCGACGAACACGGGAGTGCTGGGCAGCGCGAGCCATGAGCCGACCAGGCCCGCGGCCAGCCCGATGGCCAGACCGATGGCGAAGACGCTGCCCTGCTCGGCTGCGGTCGCCCGTCGCAGCGTGCGCGGGGAGAGCCCGACCGCCTCCAGTGCGGCCAACTCGTAGCTGCGGCGGCGAACGGACAGCACCCGTCCGACCGCGGTCGCGCCGATGGCGAGAACGGCCGCGGCAATCGCGGAGAGGAGGAACAGGGAGTCGGCGAACGCCGGTCCACTGTGGTCGAGGTCCGGGAGGTAGCGTGAGGAGTGAATGGTGCGGGTGACGCGGACGTCCTGGCGCGCCAGCCGTGCGTCCATGTCCGAGGGCGCGCGCGCCGACATCCACACCTGGTAATGCGTCGTTCGCGCCGCCGGCTTGACCATCGCGGCCTGCGCGGCTCCGAAGTCGACCATGATGCCGTTGCGGTCGACGCGCGGAAGAGTGACCGTGCGGTCGACGCCGTTGACGAAGATCGCATCCCCGTCCAGTCCGACCGCCTCGACGTTGTCGATCTGGTTGCCCTCGTAGCGCGATGCCTGTGTCGAGGCGATCACCGCGGGAAGGGTGGCGGGGTTGGCAGCCGAGACGATGGCGGGCCACGGCGTCGCGCCCTGCCTGACGTCGAGCGACAGCGACCCGTCGGCGGTGCCGATCGAGGCCTGGCCGTTGCCACCTCCCTGCCATCGCGCGTGATCGGTGAACCCTCTGATTGGGCGCCAGTCGCCGCCCGCGCGGACTGACGCGCTGATGGTCGCGTCGATCTCGCTCACCGTCGTGCCGTTGCCAGGCGCGTTGGTCGTCAGGTGCAGCGCATCGATCGGGCAGCCGTTCGCGCAGACGGCGGGTAACGAGAGGTGATACGACCTGGTGCCCGGCGTGACCGGCGCGATGGTCCGCGCCGCCCGGTGGTGGCTCGGCTTGGTGAATGTCAGCGCGAGGTGCACCGGCTGGCGGGGATGTCTGATCAGGTCGACGTGCAATCGCAGCTGGGTCCCGGTGACGGTGACCGGCGCCGCACGGGGAGTGATGCGATCGAGCACCGCCCGCAACGAGGCCGAGGAGTTGGCGGCCACCCATGCTCCGACCGACGCGAAGCGCGCGGTGTCGACGGCGATCAGCGGTGGCAGGGTGCTGACCTTCGTGTACGCGACCGCCATCGCCTGGCCACTCGGGTCGGCGCGATCAACCGCCGCACGCAGATCGTGGACCCGGGCGCCCAGTCGCACCATCAGGACGGTGTGGGCACCGGCCGCATTGAGTGCGCGCAACGAGCGGTTGTGGTGGGAGGAGGTCCAGATCGCGAGCGCGAACGCAGCGATCGACACCGCCACGGCCACCAGCAACACCGCGCGCGCCTCGGCCGGGCGGCGCAGCAGCTGGCGGACGGCCAGGAACGTCGCGACCCGCCGCGAGTCGCGTGTCCACCGCGCGAGCAAGCGGGCGAGCAACGGCAGCAGCCGCAGCGCCACCACGGCCGCGGCGACGGCGAGCAGCGTCGGAGCCAGCACCGAGAGCGGGTTCGGCTTGCCTGAGTTCAGTACGCCCCCGGCCTCCAGCTCGACCAGCCCCGCGACCGCGATCGTCACGGCGGCGGCGTCGGCGACCAGCAGCCCGAGCGACGAGCCAGGCGTCGCCGCACCGCGCCGCATCAGCGTCCCGACCGGGGTCACGATGATCCGGTAGGCGGCGACGACCGCCGCCAGGACGCCGGCCAACACGCCGAGCGCCGCGACGCCGTAGGCCGCGGGCGGGAAAACGACGTCCACCCGATGCCCGAGCAGGCGCGCGGCGAGCAGGCGCACGATGACCCAGGCGAGCAGCGCCCCCACCGGCGCCGCCGCCACCACAAGCGCCACCGGCTGAGCGACGCTCTGCAGGAGAACGCCTCCGGCGCGGCGCCCGCGCAACTTCGCCAGCGCCACCTCGGGCCCTTGGGTCGCGGTCGTGTTGGCGACCACCGCATAGAGCAGGAAGATCGCCAGCAGAGCAAGCTGCGCCGTCGCCACGGTCACCAACGTGCGTGCGAGCGAGATCTCGCTCGCCGCCTGGTCAAGGACAGTCGGCAGGCTGGTATTCACGCTGGAGACCGGTGTACCCAGCGTCGAGGCCCGGTTGGTGAGACGTGTCACCGTTGCATGCAGGTGCGTGATCGTCCTGCGCAGTTCGCCGACATCGTCATAGCCCACGCGCCCTGGCAGCAGCGCCGCATTCGCCGAGAAGGTCACAGAGACCCGACGCAGGTGCGAGGTGAGCGCGTTCGACGTCACGAACAACGCGTCGCCGGGCGGCGGCTCGTTCGGCGACCCGGGAGTCCCGTACAGGAACAGACCCCACGGCTCCCAGAAGCCACCGTTGGGCGCGATCGGGCGGTACACACCCGCGATATGCAGTGGGATCGTGGTCCCCGTCGCCGCGGTCGCCACCAGCGTGCCTCCGACCGTCAGGTGCTCAGCCGCGGCGGTGTGGGCGCTGATCATGGTCTGATCGGTGGAGTTGCCCGACACACAGCGGCCGCGAACGATGCGCACGTGAGCGCAGAGATCCTCGACGTACGCCAGCTCGCTCTTGAACGTCTCGCGGAAGCCGAAGACGACCCCGATCTCGCGCTCGGACAACGGCCGCGCGAACAGGTGCGTTGGGGCGAGCTGTCCGGCGAGGTGCCGCACCTGCGCGTCCCAGTTGACGCCCGGGAAGCCGATCTGGCTCTGACGCGAGACCAGGACGTCACGCTGGGACTGGCTTGCCTCCCTCAGATGTCTGGCGAGAACCCGCTGATCGACCGCATGGAGATAGATCGGCCCGACTGTCGCGGCAAGAATGGCGAGGACCGCGACCGCGAACACCGCGGCGGACGCGGCGGCCCGCCAGCGGATCGCGCGCAGCGCGAGCCGCACGATGAGCAGACGCGATTCTCCCGACACCCGCCACGTACGCTGTCAGATCTCCGCGTCGGAGGGCGGGCGGCCAGTCCGTCCGAACGGGCTACGTCATGGGCGGCGGCTTGAGCTTGCGGTTGAGCGTGACCTTCCATTGCAGCGGCTTACGGGTGGTGCAGGGCCCGCCGACGGCGCTGAGTGTGCCCTCGATCGTCCTTGGGTTGATCACGGTGCCGGTCAGCCTGACGGTGAGCCTGAACGGCTTGGCGGGGCTGCCCAGGATGGCCTGGCCGGTCTTGGTCCGCTTGACCGAGAACTGGTACTTCCCGTCCCTGAGCCGGAGCGTGGCCCCCGGGAAACCGAACAGCGCAAACGGAGTCTCGCCCTTGGCCAGGCCCGGGTTGTGGGTCGCGCTCGGGCACGGCAGCGCGCCGGTACTCAACGCGTACTGGGACCCCAGCGGCGGCGAGAGCGGTCCGGCGACGAGCCGCGTTGCGCGCGTCCGGCTGACGATCAGGGTGAGTCCGAGCTGCTTGCTTCCCGCCGTGGCGGCCCGGTTGTACACCTTGTTCCTCAACGGCAGCGGTGCGGAGGCGGCGAGCGCGACCCCTCCGGTGACGAGCACCAACACAACGCTGGCGACAAGCGCCCACCGGCGTCTGAGCAACGGGGTCATCACAAGTCCTTTCCGGTTCGGCTTGCGAGGCTGGTGGGACGAAATCGTACATCAGCCTTCCGCCCTGGATGGCGCCTTGTCGCTCCGACCGGGATCGGTCAAGATCACTCGGCACTGTGGAGGATCACGGTGGCGATGCGATCCGGATCGAACTCGGTGACGAGGAGGAGTTGTTCAACCCGCCGCCGGCCACCGAGCTGCTGCGCGGCGGAGGCCGGCTGCGCTGCGGAATGGAGGAGCTGCTCAACGAGCTCGCGGGTGCCGGACCCCAGGCGGTGGGCACCGTCGCGATCGTGCTCCCGCGCGATCGGATCGGCCCCGACGCCGAGCGACGCCTGACCGAGGCGGTCGGTCGCTACTGCCGACTGCGACTTCGAGAGAGCCAGAACGAGTTGCGGGCGACGCTCCGGGACACGCGCCGGGCGCTGGCGATCGGCATGATCGTGCTCGTGGCCGGGCTGGCGCTGTCGGGCGCGGTGCTGGCCAGCGGCCTGCCGCACGCGATCCGGACGCTCTTCGGGGACGGCCTGTTCGTCGTCATGGCCTGGGTGGGAGCCTGGTATCCGCTCGACGTGTTCATCCACCAGACCAGGCCGCAGCGCCAGACGATCCAGCTGCTCAGCGCGGCCGCGCAGCTGGAGGTCGTGGTGACCCCGGCCGGGCGCCCGACGACCCCTCTCCGCTGAGGCTCATCCGAGCAGATCTCGGCGGCGGCTACAGAGATCGCTCGGCCGGCCGATCTCAGGGCCAGCGGCGTCATGCGGCGCCGCGGCATGCCCGCATTTCCCCAGATCCCTACCACGAAGGTCGCTCGTCTTGAAGGTCGTGAACTCGCCGGACCCCAGCTCCGATGACGCAGCCGCGTGCGGCTCGCGCAAGTCCTCGCTGTGGCGCAGGGCGGCGCTCAGCATCGGCGGCACGGTCGCGGTCGCGGCCGTGCTGGGCTACGTGCTGGCCGGTCGGGGCGCGCAGTTCAGCGCAGCGCTGCGAACCGCGCCGATCTCGCTGGTGGCGCTCTCGGTGCTGCTCCAGCTGGTCGCGCTGGTCACGCGGACCGAAGCGTGGACGGTCTGCGTGAGAGCCGCCGGGGCCACGGTCGGGCGCCGGGTGCTGTTCGGCTCGGCCGCGTTCGGCTGTGTCGCGAGCATCGTCAACGGCTCGGTCGGCATGGCGGTGCGGATCGCCTCGGTCCGCCGGGCCGCCCCGCAGCACACCCCGCGCGCGGCGGCGCTGGTGGCGGCCGAGGTGCCGATCATCACCGTTGAACTGGCACTGGTGGCGGTGTTCTCGTTCACCCTCGTCGCGCCGCTCGGGATCCCGCTGTGGGTGCCCGCGGTCATCATCGTGGCGATGGCGGCGCTCGCCGCCGGGCTGCGGCGGGTGTCCGAGCGTCACCGGACCGGGCCCGGCGCCGGACTTGCCGTGCTCCGGATGCAGAGCCGCGGCCGGCTGATCGGCTTCGCGCTGGTGGCGGTCTGCGCCCAGGTGCTGCGCAACTGGCTGATGCTCCGCGCAGTCGGCGTGCACGTCTCCATCTTTGACTCGATGGCGCTGCTGATCGTGATGTTCACGGTCGGCCAGTTACCGATCGGCCCGAGCACCGGCCCAGCCGCCACCGTCCTCATCCTCGGCGCTCACGGTCTCGCGGCGGCGGCCGCCGCCGGCGTGCTGGTCACGCTCACCGGCATCGTCGGCTCGCTCATGTTTGCTGCCTGGGCGACCGTCGACCGCATCGCCGGACGGGACCGGGACACCGACGCGCCGCCTCACCCGGCGCCGCTGCTCCTCCGGTCCGGGGGGCACCCCGTCCCGCCGCCGCTCGAGCGCGTCGGGATCGAGCCCGTGAGCTGAGAGCCAGCCGGCCGCGCGGTCACACGTGTCAGGCTGCGCGCCCACCGGATCGCAACACCTCTGACACTGCTGGGTGCGTTCCACTCGCTCGCGGGCTGACAGTCACCCTCGAACGGGTGACGCCGGCCGTGTGCGCGACGGTGCGTGCGGCCGGCGCGTTCGGTGCTCAGCCGCCCACGGTCCAGGTGTCACTGGAATGCAGCAGCGCGGAGAGCTCATCGTCTGAGGCGGCGTCCGGCGTGGTCGCCGTTCGACCGTAGACCGGACGCTGCACGTCACGGAAGACACCGATCGGCGTCGGGCCGGTGGGATCGCTGGAGAGCTTGGCCAGCGCGAACGCGAGCCCGGGGTCGTTGCGGTTCGGATCGTGGACGAGCAGGGCCTCTTCGCCCCGCTCTGCGACATCGACGATCTCCAGCGCGCCGTCGGAGCGCATCGCCACGCCCCGCTCGTGATCGACCCCGAAACGGATCGGCTCCCCGGCGACCAGTCGAATCTGATGAGCGTCCTTGGTCTCCTTCTCGGTGAGCGCGAAGAAGGTGCCGTCATTGAACACCGGGCAGTTCTGATAGATCTCGACAAGCGAGGCCCCCTGGTGGAGCGCTGCGGCACGCAGCACCTCGGTCATGTGCCGGCGGTCTCGGTCCAGCGTGCGGGCGACGAATGTGGCCTCGGCTCCGATCGCCAGGGCGAGCGGATTGAACGGGTGGTCGGCGACGCCGAACGGCGTGGACTTCGTGATCTTGCCGACCTCCGAGGTCGGCGAGGCCTGCCCCTTGGTCAACCCGTAGATCTGGTTGTTGAAGAGCAGGATGTTGACCGGGATATTGCGCCGCAGTGCGTGTATGAGGTGGTTCCCGCCGATCGAGAGTGAATCGCCGTCGCCCGTGACGATCCAGATCGACAGGTCGTCACGTGCGGTCGCGAGCCCGGTGGCAATGGCCGGTGCGCGCCCGTGAATGCTGTGCATCCCGTACGTGTTCATGTAATAGGCAAAACGCCCTGCGCAGCCGATGCCGGTGATGAAGACGATCTTCTCCGGCGGGATGCCGAGCTCCGGCATGAGCTGCTGGACCGAAGCGAGGATCGCATAGTCGCCGCAGCCCGGACACCAACGCGTCTCCTGGTCGGACTGGAAGTCGGCCTTGGTGAGATCGAGCCCGCTCGACCCCTCGGCGCCGTGGGGAGTGACCGCACTCATGCCCGCTCCTCGATTTGCTTGTGGATCTCCGCCGCGGTCAGCGGCAGGCCCTGGACC
>DATJTS010000015.1:0-5992 GCA_035503035.1 Solirubrobacteraceae bacterium | reverse complement strand
GCGAACGGGGCGATGGCTCCGAACCAGACCGTCTGGCACCAGTGCAACGGGAGCATGGCGGGGTCGCTGAACACGGCGCTTGCCGCCGACGGGACGGACACGCTCAGCATCTCCGACACCGATGCGGCCGGCCTGTCCGCGAGCTCGACCAAGGGCCTGAAGGTCGACAACCAGGCGCCCACGGTCTCGCTCGGCGGACCGGCGACGGCGCTCTCGACCGCGGGCACCCAGAACGTGAACGTCAACGTCGCCACCGGACCGAGCGGCGCGTACGGAGCCGACTGCTCGGTCGACGGCGGCGCCCAGACCTTCTACCCAGGGGCGAGCTCGCAGGTGCCCGTCAGCGGCATCGGCGCGCACACGGTGACCTGCATCGGGCTGAACAATGCGGTGACCCCGGACGGGACGCGCGCCAGCTCGGCTCCTGAGAGCTTCACCGTCGACATCCAGCAGCCGGTGGTGGAGGCGATCACGTTCTCCAAGCTCGCGGACGCGCTGAAGTGCCGGACCGTGGTCAAGCGGGTCAGGGTGCTCGGGAAGCCGCGCACGATCCGGCTGCATGGACACAGGGTCCAGGTGCGCAGGTATCGCACCGTCAGGAGGCACGTGCGTCGTTGCAAGGCGCGGACGGTGAAGCGACGGGTGTTCGTGGAGCTCAAGCGCCATGGCAAGGTTGTCCGCAGAAACGGGAAGGTCGTGCGCGTCCGCCGGACCGAGCGGGTGGTGCTCCTCCCGCACCGCATCCATCGCACGCTCCGGCACGTGCGCCATGGACGCGGAACAACGGTCTCGGGCCTGCTCCTCCTGTCCGACGGAACTCCGATCGCAGGACAGACGGTGACGATCCTGGGCGCAGCCAACAACGCGGCGCACGCCTTCGCCCCGATCTCGTCCGCGACGACCGACGCGGATGGGTTCTGGGTGGCAAAGCTTCCGGCCGGCCCGTCGCGCCTGATCGAGGCTGCCTACGGCGGGACCGCGACGACCGCGGCCGCGAGCTCGACGCTGGTGCGAACGATCGTCCCGGCCAAGCTGCGGATCCTGAGCCACACCCCACGCGTCGCGTGGAACCACACCGTGACGTTCCGCGGTCGGGTCTACGGCGGCTATGTGCCTCGGGGCGGGATCAACATCCGGCTGCGGTACGGCTACCGCCACCAGAGCATCACCTACGGGGTCAAGACCCACGTGGGCCCGCGGGGCCGGTTCCGGACCACGTTCACGTTCGGACCGGGCGATCCGCGCGACCATGTCCGCTTCCACTTCCAGTTCGCGACCTTGCCCGGCGGCAACTACCCCTTCCACACCGCCGCCAGCAACACGGTCTCGGTCCTCGTCGGCGGTCATCCGTCGGCGTCCCGCCACCACCGTCGACACCACTGAGCGGGCCAGAGCCGTACCTGCCCGGGGGGGGTGAAATCCGGGCCGCCAGACGCTCTTAAGAACAGAGCGAGATGCGGATCCCTCCCCCAGCCAGGAACCTGCTCGACCTCACGCCAGGACTCGGTACCCTTGCGGAGAGATGGTCGGCGATATTTTCCAGCCCACCCACCTGCTGTTCGTTCTCGTGGTCGCACTTCTCGTGCTCGGCCCGAAGCGGCTGCCCGAGGTGGGCCGGACGCTCGGGTCGGGGATCCGCGACTTCCGCCAGGCGCTCAGCGGCGAGACGCCCGATCCTCCGCGGCGCGAGGAGTCCGAGCAGGTCGCTGCCACCGAGCTGCGCCATCAGCCCGAGGTCGCCGCGGAGAACGACATCAGCTGGCCGGAGGAGGCCGTCGGCCCGATGTCGTTCGACGAACCAGTGGAGGCCGCGAGCGCCGAGCCGGCGACTGCGGTGGTCACGGACGCGGAGCCGGCCGAAGCCGCGACAGACGACGACGTGGACACTGGAGGCGCCTCCGGCTCACCGCTCACCGACGAGGCGCCCGCGAGCAATCTCTCGTTCTACGAGCACGCGCTCTCCCGCCGGGCCTCCGAGAACGGCGGCGACTCGCCAGAGTCGCACTCCGACCAGAGCAGCTGATCCGGGCGCCGCGGGCACCGCGTCCGCTCACGCGGCCCCGGCCGTGACCCTCACCAACGATCGGGACGACGTGCGCGCTGCGGCGATCGCGCTGGCCCGCGCGCTCGGCCTCGATTCACCCGGCCTCGCCGACCGTCTGCAAACCGGCGACCCGCGAACGACACTCGCCGCTGAGCTCGGCGCACACAGCTCGCTGATCCCGGAGGATCCCGAGCCACGGATCGAGGCGGCGCGGAACGAGATCGCGGCCTGGAAGCGGAGCGGCGTCCGTCTCATCACCGTCCGCGACGACGCATACCCGGGCGCACTCCAGATGGTCCACGATCGTCCCGCGCTGCTCTGGGTCGCGGGAGATCCGGCACTCCTGCGGACGAATGGGGTCGCGGTCGTCGGCACCCGACGACCGAGCGACGAGGGCTGCGAGCACGCCGCGGCGTTCGCCGCCGACCTCGTCAGCGCCGGGTTCACCGTGCTGTCGGGCCTGGCGGCGGGGATCGACGCCGTCGCCCACCGTGCGGCGCTCAGAGCAGGCGGGCGGACGATCGCGGTGGTCGGGACAGGCCTCGACCACGCCTACCCGCCGGAGAATGCCGCGCTACAGGCCGAGCTTGCACGCGGCCACGCCGTCGTCTCTGCTTTCTGGCCGGAGGACGAGCCCTCGCCCGAGCGATTCCGCCGGCGCAATGCCGTGATGTCCGGACTCGGCCTCGGAACCGTCATCGTCGAGGCCTCGATCCGCAGCGGAACGCGGGTGCAGGCGCGCCATGCGCTCGCCCACGGGCGGCCGGTCTTCCTGCGCCGGTCGCTGCTCACCCAGAGCTGGGCCGCGAACCTTGCGCAGAGACCGGGCGTCCACGTCGTCGACACCGCGGCGGACGTCACGAGCATCATCGAGCGCACGCTCGACGCCGGGCGACTCACCGACGTCGCGCCACCGACCGAGCGGACGAGCTGAGCGATGGCCACGGTCACCACGCTCTCCGACCCGTATGCGAACTTCCTGCTCGCCCCTCGCCCGGGTCTCGGGGTCTGCCAGAGATGCTTCAACCTCACGGACGGATACGACCTGTGCTTCGCCTGTGAGCACGGCGGCGACAGCATCGACGTGATCGCCCCGATCTCCTACAGCGTCGCCGGCGAGCAACTCCACCACGCCCTCGCCGGGTACAAGCGCGGTTCGATGGATTGGATGCGGACGCTGACGCGGCAGCTCGCGGCGGTCCTCTGGCGCCATCTCGCGCTGCACGAGGCGTGCATCGCCGAGGCTGCCGGGGTCGCGCGCTTCACCCAAGTCGCGACCGTGCCGTCGGGGACCGCGAGCCGGAACCCGCCACATCCGCTCGAGGAGATCGTCGGGACGCTCATCGAGCCGACACGTGTTCGCCACGTCCAGCTACTGCGGCGAACCGCGCATCCGGTCCCCATGCACAGCTTCAGTGCCGACCGGTTCGCCGCCACGAGCGAACTGCACGGCGAGCCGGTGCTGCTCATCGATGACACGTGGACCACCGGGGCGAACGCGCAGAGCGCGGCGGCGACGCTCAAGAAGGCGGGAGCAGGGCCGGTCGCCGTCGTCGTCATCGGCCGTCACCTCAACCGCGACTGGGGAGAGAACGACCGGCGGCTCAGTGCGCTCCCCACGCCATTCGACTGGAACCGCTGCGTCTGCTGCGGACCGGAGGGCGGCCGGGACGCGCTCGAGCCCGCGTCAGCGCCACCAGGCGTCGAGCACGCGACGCCAGTTCTCCCAGGCGATCGCTGAAACGTCCTGCTCGCTGAACCCCGCGTCGCGCAGCGCCTCGAGCACCCGCGGGACACCGGCGACATCGAGACCGCCCGGCACCGTCGTCCCGTCGAAGTCTGAGCCGAGCCCAACGTGCTGCACGCCGATCCGCTCAGCGACGTGCGTGGCGTGACGAGCGATCAGCTCGAGCGGGGTGTCCTCGTCCTCTTCGAGGTCCGGGCGTAGGAACCGGGTCCCATAGACGATGCCGATCAGCCCACCCGACTCGCCGACGGCGTCGATCTGGGCATCCGTGAGATTGCGTGGAGACGGGGTGATCGCGTGGACCGCCGTGTGGCTCGAGACGAGCGGGCCAACTTCGGCGCGCGCGACATCCCAGAACCCGGCTTCGTTGAGATGCGCGAGGTCGACCATGATCCCCAGCTCGGCGCAGCGACGTACGAGCGCGAATCCTGGATCGGTGAGCCCCGGACCGGTGTCGGGGGTCGCCGGCGCGGTGAACGGCACGCCGTGGCCGAATGCGTTGGGGCGGCTCCACACCGGTCCGAGCGAGCGCAGGCCCGCGGCGTACCAGAGCTCGAGCGCCTCCAACCCCGGATCGATCGGCTCGGCGCCCTCGATATGCAGGATGGCCACCGGCGGGCCGTCGTCGTCGTGCGCGGCGTCGAGCTCCGCGATCGAGCGCGCCACCCGCAGCTCCGCAGCCCGCTCGAGTGCGAACAGCCTGCCGGCCGCGCGGCTCGCATCCGCAGCCGCGAGCTCGAACGAGATCGGCGGCACCAGGTCGGTGCGCTCTCCGCCGTGAGCGTCCGGCTGCGGCGGATACCCGGCCGGGCCCGGTTCGGGCCACTCTTCGGGTGAGGCCCAGACCGCGAAGAACGCGGCACGGACGCCTCCCTCACGCATCCGCGGCAGGTCGATGTGGCCGGTGTCGCGACGCACCGTGAGCGCGTCGTGCCACTCGGCGGTGAGCGCGTCGTTGTGACCGTCGAGCGAGGGGATCGTCATCGCCGTGCACCCTAACGCTGCGGCTGGCAGCGTGAAGCTACAGCGGCGTAGCCCGCGTCGGCAAACCGGTACGCTGCCGGGCTACGCATGCCGCCTCGACGCTCTGATGGATCGCCCAGGACCAGGCCGCGCCGCCGCTACGCGCCGCGGATGGCTCCGTCCGAGCGCCGCGAGCAGGTGATCGACGCGGCGCTCCAAGTGATCGTCGAGCAGGGCTACGCCGGGGTGTCGATCGAGGCGATCGCGCGGACCGCGGGCGTGACTCGGCCGGTGATCTACGACCACTTCCCGAACCTCGGCGCGCTGTTGCAGGCGCTGATCGAACGCGAGGAGCGGATCGCGCTCGGCCAGCTCGCGGAGGTCATCCCCGGCCCTGAGCTCGCGGCCTCCGCGGACCCGGTGGCGTTGCTTGGTTCAGGCGTGCGCCGCTTCCTGGAGGCCGTCACCAGCCGTCCACCCACCTGGCGCATCATCCTGCTGCCACTCGACGGGACTCCCGCGATCGTGCGCGAACACGTCGAAACGAACCGTTCTCGCATCCTCGAGCGGCTCAAGCAGCTCGTCGTCTGGGGGACCGGGGACAAGGCGTCCGAGCTCGATGTCGAGCTCGCCGCCGGCTCGATCCTGGCGCTCGCCGAGGAAGCCGGACGGCGCGCGCTCACGGACCCGCGGCGCTTCTCGCCGCAGCGCTACGAGGCGTTCGTGCTCGCGATCGTCGGCCGGCTGGCGGGTCGCGCCTGACCCCTTAACCGCGACGAGGACCCGGGTGGGCCCTCGCCGCCGGCCATCACGATCACATCCACGGCCGGGTAGGGACGCGTCCGCGATGCCCGTCTACGCCCTCCAGAACCCACCGCCGAATCCGAAGTTGCGCCGGCCGGAAAAAACTTCGATGACTGCCCGATCCCCCGCCGCCAAAGCCCTGTCCGTCGCCAGACAGACGTTGCCGCGCGGGCTTGGCATACTGAACGTTCCCCTCGGGGGCGTAGCTCAGTTGGTTAGAGCGCCGGCCTGTCACGCCGGAGGTCGCGGGTTCGAGTCCCGTCGCTCCCGTTAGCCCCTGCGCGCCAGACCGCGACAGTCTGCGCCAAATCCCCGCTATTCGGGCGCAAGCGGCGACGACCTCCGGTCTTGCATGCGAGCCGAACCGCGACACGACGAGACGCTGCGGGGCATACCGCGACGAAAAACGGTGACCTGAGCGGTGACCACGCCGA
>DATJTS010000014.1:0-13827 GCA_035503035.1 Solirubrobacteraceae bacterium | reverse complement strand
CTTCTCACCCAGCGCGGTGTGTGCCTCGTCGCAGATGACGACCGCGTAGGCGTCGGAGATCCGGCCGGCGTTGCGCACGAACCACTGGTAGGTCTCGACGGTCACCGGTCCGTTGGCGGCGTCCTGGCCGTCGAGCAGCGGGGCGCAGATGCGGTCGCGGTAGCCGCGGTCGCGCAGCTCGCCGTTGAACTGGTCGACGAGATTGCGGCGGTGGGTGAGGATCAGCACGCCGCCGCTGCGGCTCGCCTCGACGAACCCGAGCGCCGCCACCGTCTTGCCGGCTCCGGTCGCATGCTCGAACCAGAACCGCTTGGCCGCGTTGGGATCCTCGGGCTGCTCGGCGAGCTGGCGATCGTCGTCGGCGGCGTCGTCCTGCCAGTCCTGCGGCTCTTCGTCGTCGCCGCCGTCGTCCTCGTCGTCCTCGAGCGCTGCGTCGTCGTCCTCTTCAAGGACCGAGTCGTCTGCGCCGTCCGGCTCGTCGGGTTCGTCCTCGTCGAGCTCGGGTGCGCTCGCGCCGTTGCCGTTGCCGTTGCCGTTGGCCTGGCGCTGGGCTTCGGCGAGCAGTGCCGTGAGCGTGCCGGAGAGCGCGTCGACCTGGTGGGCGGAGAGGACGGTTCCGTCGACGAGGTGGGGTTCCTCCTCGGAGAGCAGTCGCTCCAGCCCCAGCAGCAGCCCGAATTCGCGCCGCCAGGCGGTCGACGGCGTCTTGCGGCCGTCTGCGACCTCGGCGAGCGCAGCGTCAAGCGCGCGGCGCCGCGGGGTGCCGGCGGCCAGCGCCTCCTCGAGGGTCTCTCCCTCGTAGACGAAGCGTTCGCGCGTCAGCAGTTCGGCGCGCGCAATTGCGTCAGGACTCGGTAAAGGGGTGATGACACCCATCTGGCTTGTCAGGTCGGCTGGAGAAATAGGCAAGCCGCGGCAGAACGTCGAGCGGCTCGAAGGGGCCCGCCGAAGCGGGCGGACGTCGAAATACCTCAGAAGCGATCCCAGCTCCCCGGGATCTCACCGCGTATTTAAGCAGATCCGTCCGCGATCCCTGTGTGGCAAGCTGTGAAGGTGCGAGTTTTGCGCTGGCTGACGGTGGTCGTGATCCCGGTCGCCCTCGCCGTCGCCGGTTGTGGCAGCTCGCTGCCCCGGAGTGCCGGGCCGAGCCGACGGGCGATCGAGGCGGCGTTCCACGGCTCGCCGGCGCCGCTCGTCGCGCTTCACGCGCAGGCAGATCAGCTGCTCGGCGGGGGCGTCTCCGCCTTCCGCGCACGCATGCAGGCTCTCCGCGGGCATCCGCTCGTCGTCAACCTGTGGGCGTCGTGGTGCGTGCCCTGCCAGACCGAGTTCCCGATCTATCAGAAGGTCGCCGTCCGCTACGGCCGCCAGGTCGCGTTCCTCGGCCTTGACGTTCACGACACCAAGGGCGACGCGTCGGCGTGGCTGAAGCGCTATCCCGTGACCTATCCGAGCTACTTCGACCCCAGCCGAGCGATCGAGACCTCGCTGCGCACCATCGAGGGAACGCCCCAGACCTTCTTCTTCAATGCACAGGGGCGCGAGCAGTACGACCATGGTGGCCCGTACACGTCCGTTCGCTCGCTTGAGCGCGACATCCACACCTACCTTGGAGTGCGATGACCGAGGTCACTGAGAAGATCGAGATCCGCCGCCACCAGGGCGAGGAGGAGATGGCGCAGTTGCTGCGTCTTCGCCACGAGGTCTTCTGCGCGGAGCAGGGCGTTCCCGAGCGCGAGGAGCTCGACGGCCGTGACGGCGAGGCGGTTCATCTGGTCGCGGTCGAGGGCGGTCGCGTGCTGGCCACCTGCCGCCTGCTGTTCGTCGGCGCCACCGTCCAGTTCAGTCGCCTCGCGGTCGCTCGCGATGCCCGGCGTCGCCGGATCGCCACTCGGCTGCTCGCGCTGGCCGACGACGAGACCCGCGCCGGCGGTGCGCGGCGGCTCGTGCTCCACGCCCAGACCTACGCCCGGTCCCTGTATGACGCGGCCGGCTACGAGCCGCGCGGGCGGGTGTTCATGGAGGCGGGCATCGAGCACGTGGCGATGGAAAAGCTGCTCTAGCGCTTGAGGCAGAGGGCGGCGAGGTCCACGCCGTAGGGGTTGAAGGTCTTGCAGCCGACCCGAGCCGAGAAGAAGTTCGGGATCGCCGGGTTGCCGTAGGCGGCCAGCGGCGCGGCGTCACGCGCGATCTGCAGATCGAGTCGCGCATAGGCGAGATCACGACGCGCGCCCGACAACCGTGCCGCCGCCGACAGCCTGGCGTGCCACTGAGGTGAGACGAACGACGGAACCACCGTGCTGGTCTCGAGCAGGACATTGAGCATCGCGTCCGGGTCAAGAAAGTCGGGGGCCCAATCCTGCCACGTCATATCGAAACGCGCGTGCGGCGATTCCTGCTCGGCGTTCATGGTCTGGACAGGCATCGCACGGACGCGGACGTGCAGCCCGATAGCGGCGAGATCGTGCGCGACGATTCGAGCCTGGTCTCCGCACGGCGACACGTCGCAGGTGGCGAGCACGACCGTCGAGCCGGCGAAGCCCTTGGCGAGTGCGCGAGCTCGCGCCAGATTAGGGCGGCTCGAGTAGACCGCGACGTTGCGGTAGCCGGGAACCCCTGGCGGCAGGTACGTGCTCGTCGGTTTCTCGGAGAGAGGCACGTAGGCGTTCCCGAGGCGGGCGAGCGCCGCTCGGTCGATGGCGTCGTTGACCGCCTGGCGGAGGCGAAGATGCGAGAACAACGGGCGGTGGGTGTTGAGCGCGAGGAAGTCGAGTCCACCTCCGGGCCGGGTCTCCAGGGACGGCTGACCTCCGGCCCGGGCCGCGGTGCTTCCCGGCCCGTAGCGACGCGTCAGCGATGCTGTCTGCGCCGCGGTGAAGTCCACTCCCCGGGTGACGTCCGCCTGTCCATGCTCGATCTCGGCGATCGCGCGACCTGCGGGGGTGTCGACCTGGACCACGATCCGCGAGGCGTGGTGCGGGCGATCGCCGTGATAGTTGGGGTTCTCGCTCAGGACGACGCCCTGACCGGGCGCATAGGAGGTGACGTAGTACGGGCCGGCGGACGGGATCACCGGCACTCCTCGAGCGGTGATCGGCGTATCGGTCGGCACCGCGCACATGGCCGGCTCGGCCATTCTCGCCAAGAGATCCGGCGCCGGCGCGGTCAGGTGGATGATGAGCCGGTCGCCCCGCGCGATGACCCCCGTCAGCCGCGGCGTCTTTCCCGCGTGGAAGGCCCGCCCGCCGACGATGTCGAGGTACTCCCACGCCACCGGGCTGTGCATCCGCGGGTCGAGCACGCGATCGATCGTGTCCTTGAAGGTCTCAGCGGTGACGGGAGCGTCCGACGGTGGCGAGAAGCGAAAGCCGCGCCGGACCGTGAACGTGTAGGTCCGTCCGCCGGCCGAGGCGACAGGGAGCGACTGCGCGACTTCGGGGACCAGCTCGGAGCTCGCCGCGCCGCTGCGATCGGGATAGTTGACGAGCTTCGCACAGGTGGCGTCGAGCAGTTGGTCGGCGAGGCCGCTGTATGCGAGGGCGGGATCCATCGAATCCACGTCGATCGGGGCCACCACGCGCAGCGTTCCGGCATGACCGGCCCGAGCGCCGTCCGAGACCTCCGGCGCGTCGACCGTGACCCAGACGCGGCCACCGCTGACCGCGAGGTCCTGGGGGCTGCCCCCGACGTGGATGGCCGAGACGGCTCGGCCGGACCCCGGGTCGATCCGGCTCACGGTCCCGTCGCCGCTGTTCGCGACCCAGACCGATCCCCGGCCCACGGCGATGCCGAGCGGTGCCTCGCCGACCTGAATCGTGTTCGTCACCGCATGGGTCGTGGGGTCGATCCGGACGACCGCATCGTCGTAGCTGTCGGTCACCCAGACGGCGCCGTCGCCGACCGCGATCGAGGCCGGCTCGTGCCCGACCGGAATCGTGGTGATCGTCCCCTCGCCATCGATCTCGATCACGTCGTCGGCCTCCTCGTCGGTCATCCAGACGGTGCCGTCGGCGCCCGTCGCGATCGCGGTCGGCCCGCCGTTGGGGTCGATGCGCCGGATGACCCGGGCGGTCCGCGCGTCGATGCGCGTCAGCTCACCGGAATCGGCGGCGACCCACAGATCCGACCCCCGTCTGGCCAGCGAGCCGACGCTCCCGGGATAGACGCTGGGGATCCGGATCGCCGCATCGACCACGCCGAACTGCGGGTCGATCGCGTCGACCGCGATGAACGGCGCCGACGGGCTGGCTCCCGCGGCCCAGACCCGACCCCCGGCGGTGACGATCGAGTTCGGCGGATCATCGAGCGTGATCGTCCTCACGGTCGCCTGGGTCCGCGGGTCGACCTGGGAGATGGTCTGATCGTCGCGGTTGGCGACCCAGAGCGAGCCGTCGCCGGCGTCGACCGCGCCGGGGCGCGCTCCGACCGAGACCACCGCGGTGGCCCGGTCCACGCTCGGGTCGATCGCCACGATCGAATTCGGCCGACCGAGCAGGGTGCCGCGACGATGCCCGCCACGCACGCTGGCGGCGAGCGCGAGCCCGCCGGCGACCGCCGTCACGAACAGCACCAGGGCGAACGCGACTGCCCGGCGCCTCGGCCGTGGCCGTCCCCCTGGTGCGGCGTCTGACGTGGCCGCGCGCACCAGATCCAGCGAAGGG
Source organism: Solirubrobacteraceae bacterium (assembly GCA_035503035.1). GTDB lineage: Bacteria > Actinomycetota > Thermoleophilia > Solirubrobacterales > Solirubrobacteraceae > Palsa-465. Next base: position 9,166 of record DATJTS010000014.1, on the reverse strand, counting down.
TCGTGGGCGAGGATCGCCCGCTCGCGCTCTCGCAGTGCCGGTCCCGGCTCGAGTCCGAGTTCGTCCACCAGGCGCGCGCGGACGGCGCGGTAGCACTCCAACGCGTCGGCCTGCCGTCCCGCGCGGTACAGCGCCAGCATCAGCTGGGACGCGAACGCCTCGCGAAGCGGATGCTCGCGCAGCAGCGCCTGCAGCTCGCCGGTGACCTGCAGGTGCTCGCCGAGCGCCAGGTCGGCATCGATCCGCTGGGCCACTGCATCGAGACGCAGCTCCTCCAGGCGTCCGGCCTCGGACCTGGCGAACGGCTCGTCCGCGAACTCGGCGAGTGCCGGTCCGCGCCACAAGGCGAGCGCCTCGCGGAGCGTCGTGCGCGCGAGGCGCGCGTCCCCAGCGTCGAGCGCGAGCCGTCCCTCGCCGAGCAGGCGCTCGAAGCGATCGGCATCGGTCGAGTCGGCCTCCACGCACAGCCGGTAGCCGTGCCCGTCCGTTCTGAGGGTTGCGGCTCCGAGCCCCCGACGCAGGCTCGACACGTAGCCCTGCACGATCTTCGTGGCGCTCGCGGGCGGGCGCTCGCCCCAGAGCGCGTCGATGATGGCGTCCGCGGAGACCGTCCGCCCGCGATGGATCAGCAGAAGCGCCAGCAGCGCCTTCTGGCGCGGCGCGCCCAGCCCGATCGGCTCGCCACCGTCGATGGCCTCGAGCGACCCAAGAAGGTGAAACTCGACCACTGTCTCTCAGTCCCGAGCGAAAGCTATCCCCAGTCGTGCGCGGGCTCAAGGCGGGGTCGTTCACCGAACGTCTACCGGTGTTTTCCGTCTCTCAACCGCCCGGGCGCATGCTGCCGCCACAGCCGATCGCGCTGGGCGATCGGCACAGCGAGGAGGACGTCATGAGCATCATTTCCGTTGGAGCACGGTTTGCTTCGGTCCCGCTGCGCAGACGAGCAGCGATCCTCGCGGGGGCAGCCGTCCTCGCGACCACCGCCAGTCCGTTCGCGGTCGGGTCAACGTCCGCGAGGACGTTCGAGTACGGCTCACCGCTCGTCCAGCATCAGCTGTCGCCGGGGTTCTCCTGTGCGATGCGGCGAGCGCTTGCCGACCGCCAGGTTTCGTGCCACTGATTCCCGCCGTGGCTCCCAGCTAGCGGGGTCGGAGCGTCCCGGGGTGGCCGTGCCACGCGGCCGCCCCGCGGCGCGTCCACGGGCGGGTTTCAGCGTCCGCCCACCGAGAGCGTGCGCCGCACGCCGGGCGCGGCGCGATGGCGCTCGTACATGCTGGTGACCCAGGCGCCGATTGGGCGGTTCGCGAGCGAGTCCATGAACTCCTGGGCCGCCGCGGGCACCTCGGGGATCGGATAGGGGAAGGCGGTGGGGCGGGCGATCGGGTAGAGCAGCGCGGCGGCGGTGAGGTCCGCGACGGAGAACCGGTCGCCGACCAGATACTCGCCTCCGCCGTCGGCCAGCTCACGCTCGAGCAGGTCGACAACGGCCAGGACGCGGGCGCGGCTCTCGGCGGCGTTCTCGGGCGTGATGCGGAAGCGCCGACGCATACCGGCCCGCAGAGCCGGGAAGATGCCGCGCAGCAGCGCCCGCGCCAGCGGAGGCTGGTTGTGGACGAACGACGGCAGCAGCAGGTCGGGGCGGACCAGAAGGTGCTCATAGGCGGCGCGGCGGAGGTGCTCGCCGACCTCGATGTCGCAGAGTGCCTCGAGCTCGAGCGCTCGGGTGCGCTCGCCCTCGTCGGCCGGATAGAGGGCCGGTTCCGGCCAGCGGCGTTCGAGCGCCGCGATGATCTGCGAGGACTCCCCGATCGATGTGTCCTGCAGCGTCAGCACCGGCGTCGTCTCGCAGGCTCCGTTCGTGAGCCGGCGCGCGATCAGCAGGTGCGCGCCCGGAAGCAGCGGCCGTCGCACGTGGTCGACTCGCTTGAAATCAAGCGCCCAGCGCACCTTCTCGTTGTAATGCGAGAGCTCGAGCTGCCAGAGCACTGGTCGCGGCTCGGGGCCGGTCATGGCCCGTGTATACCGCCTGCGGCCGCGTACTACCGTGACGTTCCGCATGCACGAGATCCGCGTCGACCCGTTTTCCGGCCGCCGCGTGATCCTCGCGCCGGGTCGCGCTGGGCGGCCAGGCGCGGGGCTGAGCGCCGCTCCGGTGACCCCGGTCGATCCGGAGACCGACCCGTTCGCTCCCGGACACGAAGCGCAGACCGCTCCCGAGGTGTTCGCCATCCGCCCCGACGGTTCGGCGCCGGACACACCCGGCTGGACGGTGCGGGTCGTCCCGAACCTCTATCCCGCTCTCACCACTGAGTCGCCCGACCCAGAGCCCGACGCCCAGCGCGACCTGTTCTGGTCCGGGCCCGCCCGCGGCGCGCACGAGGTGATCGTCAACGCGCCGGATCCGGTGACCAGCCTCGCCGACCTCGAGCTCACGCAGCTCGCCGACGCGGTGGGCGTCTGGCGCGAGCGGATGCGGGCGCACGCGGACGCCTCCTGCCTGCACCTGTTCGTCAACGAGGGATCCGGCGCCACCCAGCCCCACACCCATGCCCAGCTGCTCGCGTTCGATTTCGTGCCCGCCGACATCGCCCGCGAGCGCGAGCGCTTCGGCGCCTACGCGACCCGCACGATGGGCGGCAACCTGCTCTCCGACCTCGTCCAGCAGGAGGTGCGCCGCCGCGAGCGGATCGTTGCGATCGACTCCGAGGCGGTGCTCATGGCCAGCTACGCGGCCCGCGTGCCGTACCAGATGACGCTCGCGCCGCGGGCGGGGCGGATGCGGTTCGAGGACGACGGGCCCACCGGCGCGGCCCTCCTGCGCGACGCCCTCGGGCGGTTGCGCGCCGTGTTCGGCGTGATGCCGGCGGTCAACCTGTGGGTCCGCACCGCGCCCCGCGGAGCCGAGCACTGGTGCTGGCGCATCGACATCCTCCCTCGCCTGTTCGGCATCAGCTCAGTCGAACTCGGCACGGGGATCGATCTCAATCCGGTCCTGCCCGAGGCCGCGGCGGCCGAGCTCCGCGGCGACTGATGCGCGCCCTCGTTCAGCGCGTGAGCCGCGCCTCGGTCGAGGTCGACGGCGCCGTGGTCGGGTCGATCGGCCCCGGGCTGCTGGTGCTCCTCGGGGTGACCCACACCGACGGTGAGGACGCGGCCGAGTGGCTTGCCGCAAAGATCCGCGGCCTGCGCATCTTCCCCGATCCGGAGGGGCGGATGAACGAGCCGCTCGGGGACCGGTCGGTGCTGTGCATCAGCCAGTTCACGCTGTACGGGGACGCGCGTCGCGGGAACCGGCCGAGCTACGTGGCCGCGGCGCCGGGGCCGGTGGCGGAGCCGCTCTACGAGCTGGTGTGCTCGCTGCTGGGGGCGGAGCGTGGAGTGTTCGGGGCGGACATGCAGGTGTCGCTGGTCAATGATGGGCCGGTGACGCTGCTGCTCGAGCGGTGACGGGGGCGCTGGGGCGTTGCTGAGGCGTGGCTGGTGCCACGCCGTGACGCCGGCCGTCAAGCAGCGCCCGCAGCCTTCTTGGCGTCCGTGTGGGGTTTGTGGCGCTGCTTGACTGCCGTCGCCCCGACATGCGATTGGCAATGATCTCGGGCCCACTCCGTGTGCCCGAGGACGGGCCAAACTGGGACTCTTGACGGCGAGGGTACGCGTGGGGAGCGGGGTCGCGATGTCGTGGTCCTGGCGGTGCACTTTTCTCGCACGGCCGCCCCGGGCGGGTCCACTCTGAGCGCCCCAGGGGCGATACGCCCATAACCCGCTCACAGTGCCCCCCCGGACGACGGACGACCCACCACCGGTCCAAGTGCGGGGCGCACTTGCGCGCTACCTCGCGAACGCCTCAGATTTCTAGGCCGCGGCAGGCGCCGCGATGATCCCCCGCAGCACCACCAACGCTCGCTCCCGGTGCGCGTCCAGCTCGGCCGCCAGCCGCTCCGGGTCCCCGGCGACCACGGCCCCGAGGATGCGGTCGTGAGCGCGGAGCGACTCGTGGCGCTCGGCGGCCGAGTTGTAGTAGAGCGCCCGGTAGGCCTCGGTCTGGTCCCAGAGCAGGTCGATCATGCGCTGGGTGTGGGGGCGTCCGGCGGGCGCCAGGATCGCGTGGTGGAAGCGGCGGTTGGCGGCGAGCTCGGAGACGACGTCGTCGGCCTGCACCGCGGCGGCACAGTCAGCCGCCGCTTGCTCGATCGCGGCCAGGTCGTCCTCGGAGAGGGCGGGCAGGGCGGCGAACGCGGCCTCGCGCTCGAGCAGGGCGCGCAGGGCGTAGATCTCCTCGAGATCGTCGATGTTCAGCTCGGTGACGATGTAGCCGCGGCGCGGGCGGTAGGTCACCTGGCCCTCGCGCTCGAGGATGCGAAGCGCCTCGCGCACGGGGGCCAGGGAGATGCCGAGCTGTCCGGCGACGCTCTCCTGTCCGATGCGCTCGCCCGGCACGAGCGCCCCGGAGACGATCGCGTCGCGCAGGTGCGCGAGCGCGTGCTGGGCGGTCGTGCCAGGACCGCCGCCGGCGAGTGAGCTCACTGGGAAGTGCTCCCGGCCGCTCAGGAACGGAACGCCGAGACGCCGGTGAGCGCGCCGCCGACGACGAGCGAGTGCACGTCGGCGGTGCCCTCGTAGGTGACGACCGATTCGAGGTTGTTCATGTGGCGGATGACCGGGTACTCGAGCGTGATCCCGTTGGCCCCGAGTACCTGCCGTGCGGTGCGGGCGACGTCGAGCGCGTCGTTGACGTTGCCGAGCTTGCCCATCGAGACGTGCTCGGGGCGCAGCTCACCGGCGTCCTTGAGGCGGCCGAGGTGCAGCGCCATGAGCGAGGAGCGGTTGACCTGCAGCGCCATGTTGGCGAGCTTCTGCTGCTGGATCTGGGTGGCCGCGATCGGCTTGCCGAACACCATGCGCTCCTTGGCGTACTCCAGAGCGGCCTCAAGGCAGGCGCGGGCGGCGCCGGCGGCGCCCCACACGATCCCGTAGCGCGCCTCGTTCAGGCAGGAGAGCGGGCCGCGCAGGCTGGTGGCCTCCGGTAGCCGCGCGGAGTCGGGCAGGCGCACGTCGTCGAGGATCAGCTCGGAGGTGATCGAGGCACGCAGCGAGAGCTTCTTGTGGATGTCCTGGGTGGTGAAGCCGGGGGTGCCCCTGGGGACGATGAAGCCGCGGATCCCCTCGTCGGTCTGGGCCCAGACGACCGCGACCTGGGAGGCCGAGCCGTTGGTGATCCACATCTTCGTGCCGTTGAGGATCCAGTCCGATCCGTCGCGGCGCGCGCGGGTGCGCATCGAGGCGGGATCCGAGCCCGCATCGGGCTCGGTCAGCCCGAAGCAGCCGATCGCGTCACCGGCGGCCATCTGCGGCAGCCACTCGTTCTTCTGCTCCTCCGAGCCCCAGCGCCAGATCGCGAACATCGCGAGCGAGCCCTGGACCGAGACCAGGCTGCGGATGCCCGAGTCGCCCGCCTCGAGCTCCATGCACGCCAGGCCGTAGGCGGTGGCCGAGGTGCCGGCGCAGCCGTAGCCCTCCAGGTGCATGCCGAGCACGCCGATCTGACCGAGCTCCTTGGCGAGCTCCAGCGGGATCGTGCCCTGCTCGAACCAATCGCCCACGTACGGCGTCACCTTGTCGGCGACGAATGCCCGGACCGTGTCCCGGATGTCGCGCTCCTCATCCGACAGCTGGCGATCGAGGCCGAGGTAGTCGCGAGGGTTCAGGGCGGGCGGGGCGGACGTGGTCGTGGCCATGGCGGCGGTCTCTCCTGGTCGGGCGGCGGGCGGGTCGGATGGCGAGCGCCCGGCGCGGTGGCCAGACGGCACATCCTTCGAGATTCGATTTTCGAAAATCTGCTTCGGCCATGCAGTATGCACACGCCTCTGGGCCGCTGTCAACCCCTCAACCGACCTTGAGTTGGCCGCCGGTTCGGGTGGAGTCTGACCACCCTTTCAGATGGGCCCTGCCTACCCGGCGGGTGGCTGGTACGCCCGGGTTCCCAGTGAGCCACACCGGCAGGTGGTCAGGGTCCGCCCTCTGAGATGGGATTCACCACCATCTCAGGTGGCCAGCCGCCACGAAAACGGGTGGCTCAAGCTGAGATCGAGGGTAATTCCAGGCGGCGCACCCGCGTCGGTCAGGGGGCTGCCGGCGAGGCGCTTGCCACCGGCGTCGCCGCGGCCGCCGGCCGCGCCAGCAGCGTCAGCCCGCAGATAGCCGAGAGCGCCGCGGCGAGCGCGATCAGCTCCCACCCGTGGCGATAGGCCGAGAGCGTCGCAGCGGAGCCGTGGGGCGTTCCGAGGACGGCCACGAGCACCGCGACGCCGATCGCCAGGCCGAGCTGGCGGAGCATGTTGACGACGGCGGAGCCGGTCGCGAACGACGCCGGAGGGAGTGCGGCCGCGCCGGTGGCGATGAACGTCGGCATGGTCAGCCCGACGCCGATCCCGGTGAGCATGATGCCTCCGAGCATGCCGCCGACGTAGTCGGGGCGGATGCTCGCCGCCAGTGTCCACCAGATCGCGCCCGCGGTGAACACGACCGAGCCGGCCGCGATCACCCGTCCCGGCCCGAAGCGGGCGATCAGCCGGCCGCCGAGCAGGAAGGCGACGAGCGGGACCATCACCGGGCCTGGGGCGATCGACAGGCCGGTCTGAAGCGCCGACCAGTGCCACACCTCCTGCGAGAACAGGACGCGGGAGAGCAGCATCGCGCCGAAGGCGATCGAGAAGACGAGCGAGATGATCGAGGAGCCGGTGAACGAGCGGACGCGGAACAGGGCAGCGTCGATCAGCGGGTTGCGGGCGTGGACGCAGTGATGCGCGAAGGCGCCGAGCAGCACGACCGCCGCGGCGAGCGAGCCGAGCGTCGGGACCGAGCCCCAGCCCCAGTCGCCGCCCTTGACCAGGGCGAGCGTCAGCGCGGTCACCCCGGCGGTCACGAGCGCCGCGGCGAGCGGGTCGGCCGGCCCGACCGGGTGGCCCTCGACGCGCGGCAGGCGGCGCCAGCCCGCCACCAGCGCAAGGGCGCCGACGGGAACGTTGACCAGAAACACCCAGCGCCAGCTCAGTGCGACCAGCAGCCCGCCGACGACCGGGCCGAGCGCGGCCGCGAGGCCGCCCACCGCCGTCCACGCCCGCACCGCGCCGTGGCGGCGCTCGGGTGCCGTGGTGGCGAGCACGAGCGACAGTGACGCCGGCGTGAGCAGCGCCGCGCCCGCGGCCTGCACGACCCGGAAGACGACGAGCATGGGAAGGCTGTCGGCGACGCCGCAGGCAGCCGAGGCGAGCGTGAAGACGACGACGCCGAGCAGGAACGCGTGCTCTCGGCGGTGGCTCTCCGCGAGCCGCCCGAACAGCACGAGCAGCGCGGCGTAGACGATCGCGTAGCCGTTGAGCACCCAGGACAGGTCGGCGAGGCTGGCGGTGTGGAGGTCGCGACCCATGTCGGGCAGGGCGACGTTGACGATGAACAGGTCGAGGCTCGCGAGCACGACGCCCGCGCAGACGATCGCGAGCACCAGCGCCGGTGACGCATCGGCCCTGCGGTGCAGCAAGCGGTTCATGGGGTCTCCGAGAGGGGAAGGGGGCTGACTGAGGCAAGCAGCAGTCAGGCACCCTAGCACGCTGACTGCGGCGATGCTAAGTCAGCTATGCTCTCCGCCATGAGTACCGCCTCTCTCGATGTCGATCCTGCACTCCGGCGACGCAGCAGCGCAGCGCCCGCGTGTTCCATCGATCGCGCGCTGCAGGTCGTCTCCACGCGGTCCGCGATGCTGCTCATGCGCGAGGTCTTTTACGGCGTGACCCGCTTCGATGAGCTCACCGCGCGGGTCGGGATCTCCGAGCCGGTGGCCGCCGCCCGGCTAAAGGAGCTCGTGGCCGCAGGGCTGCTCGAGCGCGAGCCCTACCGCGAGCCCGGCCAGCGCACCCGGCACGCATACCGGCTCACCGAGAAGGGGGCCGACCTGTTGCCGGTGATCGTCGGGCTGATGCGCTGGGGCGACCGTTGGGCCCCGGCAGAGAGTGGAGCTCCGGTCGAGCTGACCCATCTCGGGTGCGGCGAGCCGGTCCGCGCCGAGTTGCGTTGCGCGGCGGGGCATGAGGTGACGGCGCCCGAGATCCATGCGGCGCCGACCGCCGTTCGACGGTAGGCTCGAGTGTAACACCGGTGATACACTCTCGTTGTGCCCACCAAGCGACGTAGACACGCCATTACAGAGACCCCCTCGGTTCAGTCGGCGCTCGATGAACTCCGTCAGGAGCTCGGAGACGATCGGATCGAGCTGGGCGAGCTGGTGGTGCTCGGCGCCGGGGTCAAGCTCGAAGCGATCCGCTCTGAACGGGCGGATGATGCCCTCAGGCGACGCATTCTCGCCGACCGCGTACGTTCACGAAGAACCGGCACCGAGGTCAGCGCCGCGGACGAGGTCCGCTTCAGCGGCTGGGCCCGAAATTGACGGCGGAGCTGCTCATCGACAACTCAGCGTGGGCGCGGCTCGATCAGACGAGACTGCCGCAGGAACGCGCCGACGAGATCGCCGACTGGTTCGAGCAGGGCCGTATCGCCAGCTGCCTGCCGTTTCTTCTCGAGGCCGGCTACTCCGCGCGCAGCGCGCGTGACCACGATGAGCTGCTGGCGGACCTGATGTCGTTGCCCAATCTCGCGATCGATGAGCGAGTGGAGGCGCGGGCGATCGAAGCTCAGGGCCAGCTCGCCCGGGCCGGGCACCATCGGCTGCCGCCGGTCGATCTCATCATCGCCGCGCTGGCCGACACGCACCGGCTCGGGATCTTGCACTACGACAACGACTACGAGATCGTCTTGGGGAAGACCGATCTGCGCTTTCGCAGCGTCTGGCTCGCCCCGCGCGGATCGATCTGAGCCGAGAAAGTCCGGCTGAGCGCTGACAGGCGTCGACGCGTCAGTCGCGCTCGAACAGGTCGCGCTCGTTGGTGATCACGCCGGTCACCCCGAGCGTGCGCATGCGCTCCAGGCGGCGGGCGTCGTCGACGGTCCAGACGAAGAGCTCCGCGCCGCGGCCGGTGACGGTGGATACGAGACGTTCGGTGACCACGCCCCAGTGGGCCATGATCGCATCCGCCTCGCCGGCGTCGAGAATGCGAGCGACGCGGCCGGGCAGAACCCGGCGCAGATAGGCGAGCATCCCGTAGGCGCCGGGCCG
>DATJTS010000013.1:0-10901 GCA_035503035.1 Solirubrobacteraceae bacterium | reverse complement strand
GGAGTTAACTGCGCGCGTCGCCACTCCGGGGCTCGACGGCGCGAATAAGGAAACCTGACTGAGGGGCTGTCCCGTGCGCGGCACGGACGCTGATGCGTCCGACGATGCCTTGCCGGGCTGTGCCTCTGCACACGAGAGAGGGCAGAACTTTGTTTGGATTCATTCGGCTTCGCATGTCCCGGACGGCGGCGGTCATCGCGGCCGGCGTCGCGCTCGTCCTCGCAGGGACCGGCGTGGCGCTGGCCGCTACACCGCACGCCGTCCATCCGATGACGGCAGCGAAGGCGGGGGCGGTCGTCTCGATGACGCAGTACGCCCCGGGCGGAGCCGCCGCGGTGACGGGCAGCAGCTTCGCGTTCCTCGGCTCGCCGCCCAAGGAGAGCTTCAGCAACGCCAAGACCGCCGCCGATGTCACCGCCACCGTCGACGAGGCCTCCGCGGACGGCAATGGGATCGACGAGGCCATCGGGATCTGCTATGAGCCGGTGGGTGGCTCGACCGTAACCGAGGTCTCAGAGGTCGTCCCCGAGTTCGTCGCGGCCGAGGACTCGTACTTCGCGCAGACGGTGTCCGGGGTGGTGGGCGGCCTGGCGAAAGGTACCTACTACATCGGCCTCTGCGCCGTGGACCAGACCGACGTGAACAACGGGGCCGCGTCGGTCACCATCCTGCTCGCCCAGACGACTTCCGGCGTGAGCGACGACGCTCACGCTGCGGTGAGTCTCAAGCAGTAGCGTCCGACCGCCGGCAGCGACGAGGCCCCGTCCGTGCTGAGCGGGGCCTCGAGTGCCGCCGCAGAGGGACGACGGCCCGCCGCCGGCCACTCCGCACACTCACCCGCCCGCCGCCGGCCGCCGCGCACGGAAGAACGTGCGGAGCAGCTCTCCGCACTCCGACGCCAGCACGCCGCCGACCACCTCGGGGCGATGGTTGAGCGGGCCGCGCTCATGGACGCCGAGGATGTCGAGCGCGCTACCCGCGGCGCCGGCCTTGGGATCGGCCGCGCCGTACACGAGCCGCGGAACGCGCGCCAGCACGATCGCGCCCGCACACATCGCGCATGGTTCGAGCGTCACGTAGAGCGTGCTGTCGAGCACGCGCCAGCTGCCGAGTACCGCGGCTGCCTGGCGCAGGGCGAGCATCTCGGCGTGGGCGGTCGGGTCCTCGCGCAGCTCGCGCTCGTTATGGCCGCGGCCGATCACCGTCCCGTCGTGGACGAGTACCGCGCCCACGGGCGTGTCCCCGTGCGCGTCCGCCCGGGCGGCCTCGGCGAGCGCCTCGCGCATGAACTGGACGTCGTCGTTCACGGGGTCGCGGGCCGGCCTACGCCTCGCGGCGCCGCGCGGTCCGTGGTTCGGTACCGTGCGGGATGGGCAACTTCGTGTATCGGCAACATGCTTTGATCAAACGTGATCGCCCTTTGTGGTGATCCGATCGGAATGTCGAGGACACGAACTCCGTACCGTCCGGTGGGACCGCGCGCCATGATGGCGGCGCTCGTCGTGCTGGGCACGACATTCTCCACTGCCGGTTCCTCACGCGCTGCCACGGTGCCGGCCCGCCGCGTGGTCATCGGCTACCGCACCCCGTCCTGGACGCCTGCCATGTCCGGCGCCTGGGCGCCGCGGCTCGCGGGGGCTCCGTCGACGGCCACTGTCCCGCAGGGGCGGCGCGCGGCGGTCCACACGCGCGTCGTACGCCTGAGGCCGGGCGAGTCGATGGCGCACGCGCTGGCGCGGCTGCGACGCCGGCGCGACGTCGCCTACGCCGAGCCCGACTACACCGTCCACGAGGCCGGCATGTTCTATCCCGACGACCGTGGGTCCGCGGGGGTCGACCACGGCTGGGAGCGCCAGCAGTGGGACATGCTGCCCGGGACAGGAGTCGACGCGCCGCTGGCGTGGGCGAACCTGCTCGCCGCGCATCGCAGCGGTGGCAGCGGGGTGACGGTGGCGGTGCTTGATACAGGGGTCGCCTACCGCAACTGGGGACAGTTCAAGGCCTCACCGGACCTGCGGCTGACGCACTTCGTGGCGCCCTACGACTTCGTCGCCCACGACCGCTACCCGCTCGATCGGGACGGTCACGGCACGCTCGTCGCGAGCGTGATCGCCGAATCGACCAACAACCAGGTCGGTCTCACCGGGCTCGCCTACGGCGCGAGGATCATGCCGCTGCGCGTGCTGGACTCGCAGGGCGACGGCGAGGCGTCGACGATCGCCCAGGCGATCCGGTACGCGGTCAGGCACGGCGCGGACATCATCAACATGAGCTTCGAGTTCCTGCCCAACCAGGTGCGGTCGGGCCGTCAGATCCCGGAGGTCGTCTCGGCGATTCGCTACGCCCGGGCGCACGGTGTGATGGTGATCGCCGCCGCCGGCAACGACCAGCTGCGCGAGGTCTCCTACCCGGCGCGCGTCCCGGGGGTGGTCGCTGTGGGCGCCACCACGCGCGACGGCTGCCTGGCCAACTACTCCAACTCCGGACCGAGCGTCGCGCTGGTCGCGCCCGGTGGCGGCCCGGACGCGATCCTGCCTCACGATCCGGCGTGTCACCCCGCGAGGATGCTGCCGCCGATCTACCAGATGACGCTCGACGACCCGCCGCACTGGTCGCGCTTCGGCTACCCGGGCTCCTACATCGGGACCTCGATGTCCGCTCCGCTCGTCGCCGCGGCCGCCGCGCTCGTGATCGCCAGCCACGTGATCGGCGCGCATCCAACGCCCAACCAGGTACTGGCCCGCCTGGAGCAGACCGCGACTCCGCTCCCCGTGGGCTCGCACGGGCGCAACTCGACCTACGGGTACGGACTGCTGAACGCGGGCGCCGCCACGACGCCGCCGGCGGTCGCCAGCCGCGGTCGCTGACCGCGCGCGGGCGCCCTCAGGCCAGGTGGGTGATCGCGATCACGATCCCCGCGATCACGAACACGAAGATCAACACCTGGGTCCAGAACCACAGCCGGGGCATCTGAGCGAGCCTATCGTCGCGTCCCAGGAGTGGACCCGCGCAGCTCGTCACCGGAGAGGTCGTCGAGCAGCGCGAGCGCGCGAGGCTCGGCGTCGTCATCCACGAGGACCGCGCCACCGGGCCAGTAGGGATGGGGCGGGTCGACCCCGTCCAGCAGCATCGGCTCGTACACCCAGCTGCCCGTGTTGTAGACGCGCGGGCCGCCGGAGGCGGGCGCCCAGTCGGCCCGCCGCAGCGCGCCGGAACGCTCGTCGCGGGGGCCGAGCCGGTGAACGTGTCCGAAGACGACCGAGCGGGCGTCGATGCCGAGCCGCGTCGTGGTCTCCACCATCGCCGGCACCGCGGCGCGCCGGACCTGGAAATCGAGTGCCCGGGCGGTGACCGACGTCAGGTTGACGTGCCGCAGCAACCGCGAGCCATAGCGGGTGAGCTCCGCGAGGTGCTCCAGCACGACCGCGAGCGGCCGCTCGAGCAACTCGCCGAACAATCCCTCTGACGACGTCCCGCGCCCGCGCCGGGGCAGCTCGTAGTCGATCACCCGCGCACTCCCGGCATCCCCCGCCCGCCCCCGCGCGAGACGGCCGCGCGGCAATCCGAACGTCGACTCGGGAATCAGGTGGCGATCCAGGTAGTGACCGTGAGTCGCCCACACGTCGTCGCGGACCCAGAAGCCCGGGTAGCTGACGCGAACCACCGCCGGCCTCAGCTCCGCGGTGACGGCCGTCAGCGACTCGGTGGCGTCACGCGGGACCGCATCGGAGAGGCCGAGTTGAGCGCCGCGCTCCAGCGCCCAGTGCCGGACCATGACCCAGTCGTGATTGCCAGGGACCAGGACGATCTCCCGCGAGGGGCCCATCCGCTCGCCGATCGCTCGCAACACTGGTGCAGCTGCGTTGAGAGGATCCCGGCGGTGGCGACGCAACGCCAGCTCGACGACGTCACCGAGCAGGACCAGCCGGTCGACGCCGTCGAGGGCGGCGAGCAGCCGCTCGAGCGCCGCCGGCCGGCGCAGCACGTCATGACCCGGACGCTGACCCAGGTGCAGGTCGGAGACGAGCAGCGTCCGCACGGGGGGCACGATAGACAGCGGCGCGGGCCCGGGTGCGGCGGCCGGGCCAGGCGACTCTCACCGACCGAGTCAGGCGGAGACGAGCGTCTCGAACCGCAGCGCGGCGTCCCGGGCCACCGCGATCACCGGGACGGTCGCCTGCTCGATCGCCTGTGCGGCGCTCGAGGAGATCATCACCCGCCCCGGTCGCGCCTGCGGGCGTGAACCGACGACGAGCAGGTCGACGCCGGCCACAGCCTGAGTGACCCTGGCCTCGTGGCGTGCGGCGAGCGAGAACGCGGTCTCGATCGCGGCCTCGTCGGCGGTGCCGGGCAGGACGCCGATCGTGTCGAGGTCACGCGCGCCCGCAGACGCGGCGTATCCCGCCGGGGCGAGCGCCACCGCCGCGGGTCCGTTCTCAAGCAGCGCCTGGGCGGAGCGGCCGGCCGCGACGCGGCCCTTCGGCGTGCGGTACTCCGGCCCGAACGTGATCACGTCGGCCGCCACCTCGTCGGCGAGCCGCGCCAGCCCCTCGCTCGTCGACGGGCACATCACGACGTGGCGCTCGACGTAGGGGTCGCCGAGCAGCGCAGTCCCGCGCTCGAGTCGCTGCTCGGCCTCGTGCGCCGCCAGCAGTTCGCGCTCCAGGTTCGCCTGCGGGGCATGCCGGACATAGGCGAGCGTCAGCGCCGCGCCGATGTCGTGGAACAGTCGCCCGAGCATCAGCGCGTCCTGGTCGTTCTCTGTGTCGTCGTAGGAGACGATGACGTGGGGTGCCATGGCGGCGAGGATTCCAGGGGACTGCCATCAGTTCCAATAACGTTTGGTCCGCTTGATATAAGCTCTGCTAATGCTGAACGTCGGGCGGCTCGAGGTCCTACGGGCGGTCGTTGAGCGCGGGTCGTTCTCGGCGGCCGCGGAATCGCTGTCGTACACGCAGTCGGCGGTGTCGCAGGCGATTGCGCGGCTGGAGGCGGAGACCGGCGCGCAACTGCTCGTCCGCGAGCGGCGCGGGGTGACCCCGACCTCAGCCGGGCTCACGCTGGTCGAACACGCCGATCGGATCTTCGGCGCCATCGCCGATGCGGAGGATGCGCTCGCGCAGGTGAGCGATACCCAGCTGCGCCGCTTGCGGGTGGCGACGTTCCCATCGGGCGGCGCGGCGCTGATGCCGCTCGCAGTGGCGCGCTTTCGCCGGGCGCACCCCGACGTCTCGCTGACCCTCGCCGAGGGGGAGCCGAGCGAGATCGCGCCTCGGCTGCGCGCGGGGGAGCTCGACCTGGCACTGCTGTTCGAGTTTCCCGGGACCGGGTCCGGCCGGGGCCGGCGCTCGCGCCGCGCGGGCGCGGAGACGAGCGGCGGTCTGCGGATCGTGACGCTGCTCGAGGACCCCATGGAGCTCGTCCTGCCGGTCGCGCACCAGCTGTCCGAGCGGGACACACTGCGACTGGTCGATCTCAGCGGGGAGCCGTGGGTCCAGACGAGCGCGGCCAGTCCCTGCGCCCGCCACGTCGTGCGCTGCTGCCGCGAGGCCGGGTTCGAGCCAGAGGTGTCGTTCGAGTCCGACGACTTCGACACGGTCCAGGGACTCGTCGCCGCAGGGGTCGGTGTCGCACTCGTCCCGCGGTTGGCGCTCGGGCGAGGGCTCGGGGTCGGGGCCTCGCACCCCGGGATCGTCGTGCGCCCGCTCGCACCGGCACCACCGATGCGGCGCATCGTCGTCGCCACTCCGGCCGGGGTCGCCGTCAGCCCGCCCGCGCGATCGATGATCCGCGAGCTCGTCGAGGTCGCCGGCCGCCGGTCCTGACCGTGCTCAGCCGCGCCGGGCGACCTCGCGGGCGAGCTCGGATGGGCGCGCGCCCACCACGATCGGCCGCAGCGCTTTCTCGAGCGGCCGGGCGAGCAGGCCGACCTTGCCGGGGTCGACTGCGAGCGCGTAGACGGCGCGGGTGCGTTCGGGCCCGAGCGACTCGAGCTGCCATGAGCCGCGCAGCTCGGGCACGTCGCCCGAGATTCGTTCGAACGTCATCCGTCGCGGCGGCTCGAAGCTGCACCGCACCTGACAGCGGACCTCGCGGAACTTCGCGTCGATCACGGTGTCGCAGACCAGCGGGCGGCCCTCGGAGTCCCGCTCCAGGACCGTCACCGAGGACAGCCCCTGCTGCCACTCAGGCGCACGCGAGAGGTCCTCGATGACCGACCAGCAGCGCGCGATCGGCGCCGGGACCTCGCCGGAGCTCTCGCCGCTGATCAGGCTCACGTGCCGGCTCCGCTCATCACGGGTGCGGTGAGGACGCTCGTGCCGGTCGAGCCCGCCCGCACGCCGACCGACAGCCGCAGATCGGGTGCCACCTCGCCGCCGAGCACCGCCAGCGAGAGGCGGATCGAGGGGGAGGGGTCTGCCAGCGTGATCGTCACCACCGACCCCGCTACCCGAACATCTGCCCGGTGACGCGCGTGGACGACCACTCGCGGGTTCGCGCGCGCACTCAGCCCGGCGGGCAGATGCACGCGCACCCGACGCAGCCAGGGTGCGTGCCGGCCACTCGAGACGGCCACCGCGAGCCGGCGCGCGGTGCCCGCACCGGTCACCCTCGCGGCGGTGATCCGAGGCAGTCCGCCGACCGACCAGGTGAACGTCCGTCCGGCGCGCGCGCCGCGTCCGTCACGGACGGCGACGCGGACGTGGTAGCGCCCCGGCTTACGTGGCCGGCCCGTGAGCTTCCCGCTACGGGCGCCCATCCTGACCCCGCGCGGAAGGCCCGAGGCGCTGAAACGCAGCCGGGCGCTGTGCACGTCGATGGCGCGCACCGCCACCGCGACCGCGGCGCCGACCGCCGAGCTCTGCCCGCCCACGCTCGCCAGGCGGATCGAGTCCGCGCACAACGCGGCGGCGAGTGGCCCCGCGTCGGGCGTGCCGAGGCCCGATGCGAGGTCGTAGTCACGGCCGGCTGACCAGCGGTCGCCGCTCAGGCCCGCCCAGTCGTTGTTGCCGCTGGTGACATCGTGGAAGTCGCCTCGGTAATTGCCGGCCGCGGCACGGTACAGCGCGGGGCCCGCGAACCCGAGCGGAGAGCCGGCGCACGCCGGTGACGCGTCCGCGAGTGCGAACAGGGCGGCCCACACCGGTGCGGCCGCGCTCGTCCCGCCGAGCGCCTGCCACCCCGATGGCTCGGGCACCGTGTCGGCGCCGTTCCAGTAGACCTCGTATCCGGTCGCCGGGTCGGCGTCGGCGCTGACGTCCGGCACCTCGCGGCAGTAGCGGTCGCGGGGCAGCCCGCACGCGGGGCCGCGGGCCGCCGCAGTGCGGACGTGCAGGAACCCGGGCGTGTCGAGCTGGTCGGGGGCCATCGGCCAGCGGCCTGAAACGCCGCCGCCACCGGCGCCGGGGCCACCGCTGCCGCTGTTCCACACCGTCTCAGTCGGCGGCGGGCCTGCGGCCTGCAGAGTCGTGCCACCGACCCCGACCACGTCGGGCTGGCTCGCGGGATCGTCGACGGCAAGCCCGGTGCTGGAGTGGGCCCCGCCGGTGTCGCAGTCCTGCGCCCCGTTGTCACCGGCGGCGGCGACGAGCGTCTGGCCCTGCACGGCGGCCTGCTCGAACAGCACGCTCTCGGCCTGCTCGGCGACTCCGCCCAGCTGCTGCTCGCACTGGCCCCATGAGATCGAGACGACACGGGCACGGTCCTGGTTGATGATCGCGTTGAACACGTCATAGGGACCGGAGCCGGGAACTCCGGTGGGAGCGTTGGGCCCCTGGTAGACGAGCACGTGCGCGCGTGGCGCGAACCCGATCAGGTTCTCGATGTCGAGCGCCGCCTCGTCGCTGCCCGCCCCGGATCCGGGGCCGCCGTCGACGCGGACATAGGAGATCTGTGCGTGGGTCCCGTAGCAGGACTGAAACGCGGCGATGTCGGAGGGGTCGTCGGGCTCGAGCTCGTAGATCGCGACGGTGACGCCCTGCCCTTCGTCCCCGGCGGCGTAGAGAGAATCGAATCCGTATGCGCCCGCGATCGTCGGCTCGGTGTTCGCGTGGACGGTCGCGGCGGCGGCAGCGGCCGCAGCGCAGGGCTGCGGGCCGGTGGTCGTCGCCGCCGTGCGCCCGCTCGCCAGGCCCGAGGAGAGGGTGCCGCTCAGCGGCGCCCAGCGATGGAGCGGATCGCGCAGCGCCAGGGGGCGGGCCGCCGAGGAATGTGCGAACGCGATCACCGCCTCCACGGACGCGCGGGCACTCCGCGGCAGCGCGCCCGTCACGAGTGAGCGGGCGGCGCCGGCGGCGGCGTCGGCGGTGTGACCGCGTGGCAGCCTGGAGGCTCGGACGGCGAGAGGGATCGAAAGGCGCCCGGTGCTCGGCGCGCCGGGATCCAGGCCGTGGGCGTGCAGCGCGCGGGTGACGGCTGCGATCGTCTCAGGGTTCGCCCCGTAGCGGGCTCCGAACGCCCGTGGACGTAGGTATCGGTGGTACTCCGGCGTGCCGGGCGTCGAGACGGCTCGCACCTCGCGGGCGAGTGCCGCCGGGTCGCGTGGACGCAGGGTCACCGTCAGGTGGATCCGCCGCACGGACGCGCTCGCGATCGGAGCAACGGCCGCCGAGAGGGCGCTCGCCATGACGGCCGCGCGCACGGCGCCCCGCGCGGCGCGGCCGATCGATCTGCGCCGTGTCATCGAGTCAGGCAGGGTAGATGGTTGACTGTGGGGTATGAGTGAGCGACCTCGGCGGCTGGTCTTCGGAGAGATCGCCGAGCTCTACGAGGCACGCCGCCCGACCTATCCGCAGGCGCTGGTCGATGATCTCGTCGCCTGGGCCTCGCACGGGGTCGATCGGCCGGCGGCGCTCGAGATCGGTGCGGGCACTGGCAAGGCGACGCGACTCATGGCGGCGCGCGGCGTGGCGGTGACCGCCATCGAGCCGAGCGCCGAGATGGCGGCGGTGGCGCGCCGTCTGGCGCGGGAGACCGACGGCGCCGTCGATCCGATCGAATCCGATTTCGAGCACGCCGACCTCGGCGGCCGTCGGTTCCCGCTGGTCTACGCCGGACAGGCATGGCACTGGGTGACCGTGCCCCGCGGGTTCGAGCTCGCGCGCGCCGCGCTGGTCGGCGGAGGCCGGCTCGTGCCGTTCTGGAACCGGCCCGCCTGGGGGCGCTCGGAGCTGCGGGCGGCGCTCGACGACGTCTACGCGGCGCACCTCCCTTCGGGCCTCGGTCGCGGCCCGTATCACCCGTCGGTCACCGAGGCCTCGAGTGAGTACGGGCAGTGGCCTCAGCAGATCGCCGAGGTCGACGGCCTCGGCGACCCGGAGGTGCGTGAGTACGAGTGGTCGATCGACTACACCGCATCCCAGTACGCGGGCCTGGTCGCCACGCACTCCGAGACGCGACTGCTCGACCACGGCACCCGCGAGCGGTTCCTGACCGCGCTCGAGCGCACCGTCGAGGACCATGGCGGCTCGTTCCGCCTGCAGATGCGCACCTTCGCCTGCGTCGCGGTGGCGCGCGACTGATCTCTGGGTGGGCGGAAGGGGGCGGGGCGGCGGTCCCCTCTGACCGCCTCCCCGCCCCCGGAACCCCCGGTCCGACCCCCTGAGCTCAGCCCGTGACGGTGACCCCCGTCGTCGTGTAGGACGCCGCCGGCGTCGCCGAGCCCTTCCCCCCGGTGTTCTTGACCACGACCTTCGTGAACGTGCCCGTCCGCGCGCTCGAGCTCAGGACCGTCTCGGTCGTGGACGCGAGGGCCTTGTAGGTCTGGTCAATGGTGAGCGTCCCCGTCAGCGTGCTCGCCCCGGTGGCGGCGATCTGCCCGTAGCTGCTCGCCGACGCGAGTGTGATCGTCACCGCGCTCTTGGTGCCGCTCTGGCTAAATGCACCGCCGACGGTGAGGGTGCTTCCGCCGCCCAGCGAGATCGTCCCGGAATTGGTCAGCCCACCGGAAGTGGACAGGCCATCGCCACCGTTCAGCGTGAGCTTCTTCGCGTTGGTCGCCAGATTGCGCAGTGCATTGGCGTTGTTGCCATCGGTGAACTCACCAGATCCGCTCAGCGTGATCGTCGCGCCGTTGTTCGTGATCCCGGTGGTGTCGAACGTACTGTTGACGTACTGGAACGTGCCGGCGAGGGTGTAGACGCCGCCCTTGAGCACGCCGGCCGCGCTCACGTTGCTGAGCGCGCCGGTCAGCTCGAGCTTGTCACCCGTCGCGACCGTGACCGTTCCCGTGCTCGTCAACGTGCCGCCGGTGATCTCCTCAGGGCGCGAGGTGGCGCCGGAGAGCGTGCCCTTGTTGGTGAGCTTGATCCCCGAGCCGAGTGTGATCAGCACGGAGTCGCTCGAGCAGCCGCCCGCGTGGGTGAACGTGATGACTCCGGCGTTGCTGACCGACTTGGTCGGTGTCATGTCGCCGTTGATCGCGCCGCTGCAGAAGTCCGTCCCCTGCACGGCGAGATCTTGGCCCGCTGCCAGGTTGCCGGTCTCCGAGAAGGACCCGCGGGCGATGATCGTCCCCTTGCCCTTACCGGCGTACTTCAGCGTCGTCGAGTTGAGGATCACCGCCGGGTTGGCGGGCACCGGAGTGGTCTGGCTGATCTTGCCGGCGCCCTGGCTGTATGTACCGCCGTTCATCACCAACTCGCCCGTGCCGGTGCCGTTGCTGATCAGTCCGCCGGTGTCGTCGATGAGCGACGCGCCGTTGGAGGTGGTCAGTGAGTCGCCGGTCGCGAGGCTCAGGGTGCCCTTGTTGTCCAGGCTGCTGTTCGACAGGTTGCTGCCGAGCAGGCTGACCGCGTTAATGGCGATCGTGCCGGTGTTGACGTAGGCGCCGTCGAGCTGTGCGCTGGCGGACTCGTTGGTGCCCTTGTCGGTGCGGATCGTGCCGCTGTTGGTGAGGACCA
>DATJTS010000012.1:0-30671 GCA_035503035.1 Solirubrobacteraceae bacterium | reverse complement strand
GGTGGAGCTCTGGACAGTTGCCACGGCGCTTCCGGCGACGTGCGTGACGCGGTAGGCCACGGTTGCGGAGTGCGTGAGGTGGGTGTGGCCCGCGCTCGTCGGCACGGGCGTCTGCCGCTCGCGTTGCGGGCGCCCGAGGGTGAGGACAAGGGTCGAGGAAACCGTTCCGGAGAGGCCATGGGCGGTGAACTGCCCGCCGCCCGAGAGGTCGATCGCGGTCTCACCCTGCTCGAGCGTGCGCAGCGCGACGGTGCGGGTGGGCATCGCGGAAGCGACGTCGACCTCGAGCGGGCCGGCGCAGCGGCTGCCCAGCGGGGGCGTCGTCGTGTGAGAGAGGTCGATCGCCACCTGACCCCCTGTCACGGGCAGGTTGTAGAACGCGCCGCCGAAGTCCTGGCTGGTGCCGACGTCATCGCTGCACGATGTCGTCTGTGTCCCTGAGCCGGTGCTCAGCGTGCGCTGGACCGCGCTCGTCACCGGCGACCCCGGGCCGCCAATGGACAGGGTCGCGCTCGTCGAGCGCTGTCCATGCTGCTCGACCGTCGTGATGTTGAGGTCCCCGCTGTCCCGGCTGTCGGGCGCAAAGGTCTCAGTCCCCGAGTAGCCACAGAGGCCGCCCACGGCACAGCCGGCGGCAGGGTCGCCAGCGAAGGTGACCGTCACCCCGCCGGTGACGCACACCGGCAGGTCGATCTCGGAGACGAGGCGACTGCCGCTGGAAACGAGCGAGAACGACGAACTGTCGCTGCCGCATGATGCCGCACGCGCGCTGACCGCCCTCGCGCCGGCGCCCGGCGACAGCGCGGCGGGTAGGCAGGCACACATCACGGCCACCAACAACACGACTCCCCGCCGCCGGCGTCCGTTCACGAGCACGCGCGCACTTCACCGCAGCGGGCCACCGCTGTCAATGCACGGGGGGTTAAGACCGTTCAGCAGGCTCAGAGCAACGTGCCGAGCGCAAGCGGCACGACCCGCTCGGCACCCGCGCGGCGCAGCTGACCGCCGACCATCGCCAGGGTCCAGCCCGAGCTGCGGCGGTCGTCGAGCAGCACCCCGGTCCCGCGCGGCGGGGTCGCCACGACCCGGAACGCACCCCGCACATTCGCCGCCTGGCTGACCGCGTTCTCCATCTCGCGCTGGGGCGGACGAGGGCCGGTGCGCGCCACGAGCGTCGGACACGGGAGCCCGAGCGCGCCGGCGACTCGCCCCGCGAGCACCTCGAGCGTGTCGCCCAGACGCGCGCTGGGGACCGCGCACATCCACCGCGCAGCGGGCGCCTGCGCGCGGACGACGTCCGCGAGCCCCTGCACGACCTCCTCGTCGAACGCGCCCTCGCTCAGGCCCCGCGCGATCGCCGGCCACCAACCGCCGTCCCCGAAGCGAGCGAGCGCCCAGCCGGGCTCAGTCCGCGCGTCCTCGGGGATCTTGCGCATCGCCCCGTGAGCGTCCGGGGCCATCTTCTTGACCTCGAGCTCGATCGGGCGCGAGCGCAGGTGTCGCCCGGCGAGCTCCACCAACCGCGCCGCCGGCGGATCGGCGAAGCGGGCGCCGGTGCACACCGCGCAGCGCCCGCAGTCGGCGGGATCAGGATCATCGAGCTGTTCCTGCAGCACTCGCATCAGGCAGCGGCCGTCGGCGCCGTAACGCGCCATCGCCTCCTGCTCGGCGCGCCGCAGCGCGGTCACATGGGCGTAGCGCTCGGCGTCGTACTCCCACTCATCGGCGGACGGAGCGAGCGTCCAACGTGTCCCATCGCGGGCGACCGCCCCCTCGACGTCGAGGATCTTCAGCATCGCCTCCAGACGCGCCATGCCGAGGTTCACGACCGCCATCAGCTCGCGGGTCGTCCTGCCCTGGGGGGCCGCGGAGCGAAGCTCGGCGAGCACCGCCTGCACTCGCTCGCGCGAGGGGAACGACTGCTCGATGAAGAAATCCTGGATCCGGCGGTCCTCCTGGCCGCGCAGCAGCACGACGTCGGCGTGCTCGACACCGCGACCCGCCCGCCCCACCTGCTGGTAGTAGGCGACCACCGACCCGGGCGCCTGGTAGTGCACGACGAACCCCAGGTCGGGTTTGTCGTAGCCCATGCCGAGCGCGCTCGTGGCCACCACCGCCTTGACCTCGTTTCCGAGCAGCCGCTGCTCGGTCGACACACGCGCGTCACTGTCCTGATCGCCGCTGTAAGCGAGCGCGGTGATGCCGTTCACGTTCAGGAACTCGGCCACCTGGTCGGCGTCGCGCTTGGTGAGCGTGTAGACGATGCCCGAGCCGTCCAGCGAGGGCAGGTGCTCCACGAGCCAGGCCAGTCGCTCGGCGGGTCGGCTCAGCTCGACGACCTCCAGGCGCAGGCTCGCGCGGGCGAGCGGCCCGCGGTAGCTGCGCAGCGAGGAGCCGCGGGATGGATCGCTGGCGGAGAGCTGCTCGGTGACGTCGGCGACGACCCGGTCGTTGGCGGTGGCGGTCGTCGCGAGCACGGGAATCCGGTCGCGCGCGCCGAGCGCCGCCAGCATCTCCCCGACCCGGCGGTAGTCCGGTCGGAAGTCATGCCCCCAGTCCGAGATGCAGTGCGCCTCGTCGATCACCAGCAGCCCCAGCGAAGCGGCGAACAGCGGCAGCATCTCGTCCCGGAAGCGAGGGTTGTTCAACCGCTCGGGGCTGATCAGCAGCAGGTCGAGATCGTCGCCGGCGAGCCGGTCACGGACCTCGTCCCACTCCTCGCGGTTGGTCGAGTTGACCGTGTGCGCCGCCAACCCCAGCCGCCCGGCGGCGGCGAGCTGGTTGCGCATCAACGCGAGCAGCGGCGAGATGATGAGCGTGGGGCCCGACGCCGCGCGGTCCGCGCCGGCGGGCGGGTCGCGCAGCAGCGAGGTCGCGACGAAGTAGACCGCCGACTTGCCCCATCCGGTGCGCTGCACGCAGAGCACCCGGTCGCGGTCGGCAACCAGGTCGGTGATCGCCTCGAGCTGGTCGTCGCGGAACTCGGCCGCGGGGTCATCGGTGAGCGCGCGCAGGCGCTCCAGGGCGGCGGTGGTCAACGAGTCCATGTTCCTATGAGGCTATGGGGGGCGCTCGCGCACCCCCTCGGCACAGAATCGTGACCGGCGTCAGCGCACCAGCGACCCGTAGGTGTCGGGCCGCCGAGTGGTCAGGAACGGGAACAGCTCGAGCCAGTCCCGGCGCTGATCGAGGTCAAGGTCGGCGACGAGCACGGCGGGCTCCGAGCGGGGCGCCTGGACGAGGATCCGCCCGTAGGGGTCCGAGACGAAGCTCGAGCCGTAGAAGGTCAGCGGCTCCTCGACGCCGGTGCGGTTGATCGCGACCATGAACGTGCCGTTGGCCACGCCGTTGCCGACGATCACCTGCTGCCAGAGCGGCTGGGTGTCGAAGTCCGGGTGGTCGGGCTCGGAGCCGATCGCGGTCGGGTAGATGAGGACCTCGCCGCCGGCCAGCGAATAGGCGCGGGCGAGCTCGGGGAACCACTGGTCCCAGCAGGTCGGCGCGCCCAGCTGGGCACTCGGGGCGCCGGCGCTCTCGCCGAGCGGCAGCGCGATCAGTGGGAACGCATCGTCGGGCGAGGACGCCGGGCCCTGCCGGAAGTATTTGTCCTCGTAGTAGCCCGCGGTGATCGGGATGTGCAGCTTGCGCGTGCGCTGCACCAGGCGGCCGTCGGGAGCGACGATCACCGCGGTGTTGTACCCCAGGCCGTCACCGTCGTCGGCGCGCTCGAACAGCGAGGCATGAACGTAGGCGCCGGTCTCGATCGCCATCTCGGCGGCGAACGACACGGTCGGCCCGGAGGCGAGATCCTCGGGCTCGGCGCCGCCCGGACGCGGTCCCTCGGGCGTGGTCGCGAAGTACCGGGAGAGCGTGAGCTCCTGCAGGCAGACGATCCGCGCCCCCTCGCCGGCGGCCATCCGGACGCCGGTGGCGAGCGCGTCGCGGTGCACCTCGGGATCGGGATGCCAGCTCTCCTGGACCACCCCGAGCCGCAGCGGCGGACGCTCCGCCGGCCGGGTCCGTGCCGGCGACGGCGGGATCTCGGTGTTGACGATCAGCTGCGGGGTCATCGGGTTCCTCCGGAGACGCGGGGAAGGTTCTTCGGGCTCGGCTTCAACAAGGTTCCCCGCATCGCGTGAGGAGCGAGCGAGGCATCACGCGACGGCCGGAACCTGCTGGGTGATGCAGTGCGGTCCGCCGCCGCCGTAGGCGAGCACGAGCCCCGGGACCTCGACGACCTCACGGCCCGGGTAGGCGGCCGCGATCATGGCGAGCGCCTGCTCGTCCATGTCGGGGTCGAGGCCGGCGACGGGGACCACCACCGCGCCGTTGCAGATGTAGAAGTTCATGTAGCTGGCCGCGACGGTCTCCCCGGCGACCTCGCCGTAGCCGAGCAGCGGCAGCTCGGTGACCGCGATCCCGGCGTCATGCAGCCGTCGGGCGTTCTCCACGCAGCCGGCGTGGTTGGGGTTGGCCGCGTCGACCGTCTGCAGCAGCACGTGACCGGGCGCGGTGAAGGCGGCGACCAGATCGACGTGCCCGTCGGTGTCTCGGTCCTCCACGAGCCCGTCGCGCAGCCACACGACCCGCTCGACGCCGAGATGCTCGCGCAGCCCTGCCTCGATCTGCTCACGGCTCATCGACGGGTTTCGGTTGGGATTCAGCAGGCACTGCTCGGTGGTGAGCAGCGTCCCCTGGCCGTCGGTGAGGATCGAGCCGCCCTCCAGCACCTGGTCGGCCTCGCGGACGGAGTCGCCGAGCAGCTCGGCGATCTGCGCGCCGACCGCCGCGTCCCTGTCCCATGGTGCGAACTTCTCACCCCAGGAGTTGAAGCGGAAGTGGACGGCCACTCGCGAGCCGTCGTCACCGATCGTGTAGATCGGACCGCAGTCGCGCAGCCACGAGTCGTCGAGCGCCAGCTCCACCACGTCGACCGCGTCACTGCACGCCGCGCGGGCTTGGGCGGCCTGCTCGCCGGGGTTGGCGATCATCGTCACCGGCTCGAACGCGCCGACCGCGTTGGCCACCGCGGCGTAGTCGGACCGTGCCTGATCAAGCGTCTCGCCCCAGAGCTCGGTCCGGCACGGCCAGCCCATGATCGTGCGCTCGTGGCGCTCCCATTCGGCGGGCGTCCGCATCACTGGCCCCTCACGGTGCGGCAGCCTAGTGGGTCTCCTTCCCGGGAGGCCCGCTAGCCCAGCTCGTCCAGGCGCGCCGCGAGCGTGCGCCGGGTCGCCGCATTGGTCGGCAGCTCGAGCGCCGCGCGGTAGGCGTCACGGGCCTCCGCCACGCGTCCGGACCGCGCGAGCAACTCGGCGCGGCCCGCGACGAAGGGCAGATGGCCCTCCAGGCCCTCGACCGTCTCCAGCGCGGTCAGCCCCGCGTCCGGCCCGTGAAGCTCGCCGATGGCGACCGCCCGCCCGAGTCGCACCACGGGCGTGTCGCCCACGGTGAGCAGGACGTCGTACCAGCTGACGATCGCCGGCCAGTTGGTCGCCTCCCAGGTGGGGGCGAGGTCGTGGCAGGCGGCGATCGCCGCCTGCACGACGAACGGATCAGGGCGGGCAACCGATCCCCGCAGCGCGAGCCCGAGCAGGGCAAGCCCACGCTCGATCGCGTCGCGGTCCCACCGCGAGCGGTCCTGCTCGGCGAGCCGCACGGGCTCGCCGTCGTGGTCCAGGCGCGCGGGCGTGCGCGCGTCGTGAAGCGCGAGCAGCGCCGCCAGCCCGAGCACGGACACCTGTCCGGGCAACAGCTCACGCAGCAACGTGGCCAGGCGGATCGCCTCGCTGGTCAGCCCGCGGCGGAGCGGGCCGTCGCCGCCGCTGGCGTGATAGCCCTCGGTGAACATCAGGTAGATGACGGTGAGCACGCCCTGCAACCGCTCCGGGAGATCCTCGGGTGAAGGCGCCTCGTAGGGGATCCGCGCCACCTGGATCTTGCGCTTGGCGCGCGTGAGGCGCTTGGCCATCGTCGCCGGGCTGACGAGCAGCGAGCTCGCGACCTCCTCGGTGCTCAGACCGCCGAGGGTGCGCAGCGCGAGCGCGGTCTGAGCCTCGACCGACAGCGCGGGGTGGCAGCAGACGAACAGCAGCCGCAGCAGGTCGTCTCGCACCACCCCGTGGTCGGGCGGCTCTGCGTCGGCCACCCGCAGCTCCAGGGCGGCGAGCTCCTTCGAGTCCCGCATCGCCTCGCGCCGGATGAGATCGATGGCACGCCGGCGCGCGGTGACCGTCAGCCAGGCCCGCGGCTCCGGCGGGATCCCGTCGCGGGGCCAGCGGTCGAGCGCTCGCATGACGGCGTCCTGGACCGCGTCCTCGGCGAGCTGCCACGAGCCCGTCGTGCGCACGAGCGTGGCCAGCACGCGCGCGCCCTCGTCCCTGACCAGCCGGACGAGGGCGGCGCGCTCGTCGGTGTGGTCAGGACTCCGAGCCACCGAAGTCGATGACCGGCCGGACCTCGATCCCGGAGTACCAGGCGGCGGGGATCTGCGCCGCCCAGCGCACGGCCTCGTCGAGATCGGCGCACTCCATCAGGTAGAAGCCGGTCAGGACCTCCTTGGTCTCGGCGAACGGGCCGTCGCTGGTGACGACGTCGCCGCCCTTGCCGCCGTTGACCCGGACCGTCGTCGCGGTCGTCGTCGGATACAGCGCTGCGCCGCCCCGCAGCACCGCCGCCGCGGTCGCGCCGAAGGCGCCGTAGTCCGCCAGCATCTGCTGCTTCTCCGGGGTGTCGACCGCGCTCCAATCGGGATCGCCCGGCTCGTAGATGAGCGCTGCGTACTGAGGCATCTCCTGCTCCTTTGGTCACGCCGGCCGGATGCCGGCTTCACCCGCTGAACGAACGGCGCGCCCCGGCATGGACACCGTGGCGAAAAGCCGACCCTAACCGCGCGCGGCGGTCCCGGGAGGAGCGGCGAGGTGCAGGCGATGCGCGACCGCGGCGGCCTCGGTCCGGCCGCGCACGTCGAGCTTGGCGAGGATCCGGGAGACATGGACGCTCGCGGTCTTCTCGGCCATGAAGAGCGCCGCTCCGATCTGGCGGTTGGTGGCCCCTTCGGCGAGCAGGGAGAGGACCTGGCGCTCGCGGTCGGTGAGTCCGAACGGATCCTCGACCGCGCCCGCAACCGGCCCGTCGGCCCGAGGCTCGCCCCCGGCCCCGGCAGTGTCTCCCGCGGCGGCGCCGGCGAGTCCGAGCCGCGCGCGCTCCCCGAGGCCTCGGATCTCCTGCTCCAACCAGACCGATCCCAGGGTTCGCGCCGCCTCGAGCGCCTCGCGCGCAGCAGATGCCGCGCCGTCGCGGTCGCCGCCCTCGGCCAGGCACTCCGCCTGGCGCCAGGTGGCGATTGCCGCCGGATAGGGAATGTGGATCGCCCGCCAGGCCCGCGCCGCGCGTGCGTAAGCGTTCGCCGCGCCGCGGCCCCGCGCGCGGGCCATCTCCGCACGACCGTGAGCGGCGCGCGCCGCCTCGGGCGGGCCGCCGTCCTCGGCACACGCCTCAAGCCGCCCGAGGTGAAGTCGCGCCCGGGCGAGCGCATCCCGGCGCGCCGCCGTGTCACCGAGGTCGCGGGCGCGCTGAGCCCGATCGGCCTCGACGGCGATTCCGCTCAGGCTGACCCGTGAGATCCGCGCGATGTCCTCGGTGCAGACCTCCATCCGGTCCAGCGCCTCCGCCACGGCGAGCTGGGCGCCAGGCAGATCCCCCCGGCGGGCGGCGAGGTCGGCGGCAAGCGCGCCGTAGACCCCGATCCACTGCGGCTCGGTCGACGCACAGACAGGGTCGGCGATCTGCTCCAGGGCACGCGCGGCCCGCTCCTCGTCGCCGACCCCCATCGCCAGTTCGGCGACGCGGAGCATGCGGAAGATGTAGAAGATCCCGCTCAGCGCTTTGGGCATCGGGGAGAGGCTGCTGCGGGCCAGCGTCCAGTCGCCGCACGCAAACGCGGCCTCGGAGAGCACCAGGGTCAGCCACCCGTGGGCGCGCACATGCTCGGGGGGAGTCAGCTCAAGACCCTCCTGCGCCACCTGCATCGCCTCGGGAGCGCGCCCGGCGAACAGGAGCATGTCGGCGAGGTTGGCGTACGAGGTGGCCAGCCGCTCGAGCTCATCGTTGCGCCGGGCGAGGTCGATCGACTCCCGCAGCGACGCGATCCCCTCATCGATCCGGCCGAGCGCGGTGAGCGCCATACCGCGCGTGTCGAGTAGCTCGGCGACGGCGTGTTCGTTGCCGACCGCGCGCGCGTCGGTGAGCGCCGCCTCGGCCTCGACGCTCGCCTCCCGGAAGCGTCCCCGGAGGAGCTGGAGCCGCGCCATCCAGCCGCGGACGTGCGGGCGCTCGGGATGACCGTCGGGAAGCAGCTCGAGTGACTGCCGCCCCGCGGCGATCGCGTCGTCACCCCGGTTCAGCGACCAGAGCATCGAACTGAGCCGCATCAGGTACTTGGAGTAGCGAACCGGGTCGCCGTCGGCGTCCAGCTCGACCAGCGCCTCGCGCAGGAGCGTCTCCGCACGCGAACGGGAATCGAGGGTCGACAGCGTCACCGCGGCTCGCCACAGCAGAGCGGCATGGTCGATACCCACCAGCGCCTCGGGGTCCGGGACGCGCGGCCACAGTGCGAGCGCGCGCTCGTAGAGATCCGCCGCCTGCTCGAACGCGCGCCCGCAGGTGGCGGCGTCCGCCGCGACGACGCTCGTTCGCAGCGCGGCCGGCTGGTCGCCGGCAGCGAAGTAATGGGAGGCGATCGAGACGATGCGAGCGAGCCGCTCGTCGTCGTCCTCGGCGCTCTGCTCCGCCTCTTCCTCGAGGCGCCGCGCGAGCGCGGCATGCAGCGCGCCGCGCTCGCCGGGAAGCAGATCGTCGTAGAGCACCTCGCGCAGCAACGCGTGGCGGAAACCGAAGGTCTCGCCGGCGACCGGGACGAGCACCTGCTCGGCGACCGCTTCGCGCAACGCTTCGCGCAGAGCTCCGTCGTCGAGACCGGTGATCTCCGCGAGTGCGGACTCGTCGAGCGCCCGCCCCAGCGAGAGGGCCCGCGCCACCCGTTGGGCGTCGGGCGAGAGGCGCTCGATGCGGCCGAGGAACGCGTCGCTGAGCGAGCGCGGCGGGGCGCCCCGGCCGTCGAGGCCGGCGGCGAGCAGCTCCTCGGTGTAGAGCGCATTGCCCTCGCCGCGCTCGAGCAGCCGCTGCAGCAGGGCCGGCTTGGGCGGGGCACCGAGGATGTCCGCAAGCGCCTCGGAGAGCTCTTCGCGATCGAACGGCTCGAGCATGATGCGTCGCGCCCCCTCGCCGCGCCCGAGCTCTGAGAGCAGCGAGCGAAGCGGGTGGCGGCGGGAGAGTTCGTCGGAGCGGTAGCTGAGCACGACGAGGACGCGCTCGTCGCGCAGACTGCGGATCAGGAAGGCGACGAACGCGAGCGTCGAGCGGTCGGCCCAATGCATGTCCTCGAGGATCAGAATGAGCGGCGCGCGCTCGCTGAGGCGGTCAAGCAGCGCGAGCAGCGCCTCGAACAGCACCAGGCGAGCGCTGCCATCGCCCTCGCCGGGAGCCACACGGACGGGCGTGTCCTGCAGTCCCGGCAACAGAGCGGCGAGCTGCGCGCGGGTCGCGTCGGGGAGCAGCGCGAACGCGGGATCGTGTGCGCGGACGAGCGGTCGCAGAGCCCCGAGCAACGCCGCATAGGGCAGCTCCCCATCGGAGGCCTGCACCGCATCCCCGCGCAGGATCAGCGGCAATTCGGCCTCGGCGCCGGCGAGCGCGCGCGGCACTGAGTTCTCAGGCTCTGGCAGCAGCCGGCGCTCGAGCTCGGCGATCAGACGCGTCTTGCCGACGCCGGAGTCTCCGCCGAGCAGGACCAGCCCCGGCCGACCGGAGGCGGCCTCGCGGGCCGCCATTTCCAGTTCAGCCAGCTCGCCGTCCCGTCCGATGAACCGACGACTGCTCAACCTCACGCGCATCTCGCAAGTATCGCCATAGACGGGTCGTCTGGGAGGGCGTGTCCCGGATGCGGCGTCCCCGGTCGCGCCGGAGGGTGTCGATGTGGTCGTTGGCGATGTATTCGCTGAGCTGGGGATGCATGTTGTTCTCCTTGGATCTGGTGACAACGTGCGTCCAGCTTGGACTGCGACCCCCCTTCGTACATCGGGCAAATGGAGCCGGTCTGCGGTTCCGACCCCTTAGCGGGCGGACCCAGACCCCTTAGTCGCCCAAATGTGAACGTTCACAAACCTTCACCCAGAGCGTATAGTCCCCGTCGCTCAAGAACGTTATCGTTCGCCCAGTTGACCGGCAAGAAGCCTGAGGAGGAGTGGTTGGTGAGGAGAAACAGCAGCAGGTTGATCGGGTCGACCGCGGCCGTATGCACAGCGCTGGCGGTGGTCGGCTGCGGCGGTGGCGGTGGCGGCTCATCGACGGGCACCTCGACGAACGCCTCCAATGCCGGCGGCGGCCAGCAGGGCGGCACGATCACGATGGTCGAGGGGCAGCCGCCCCAGTCGCTGGATCCGGGTTTTGACTACTCAGGCCAAGGGTTCGAGGTGAACTCGGTCGTCTATACGGGTCTGCTCACCTACCACCGTGCCGACGGCGTCGCCGGAACCAAGCTGATGCCCGGGCTGGCGACGGCGTTGCCCAAGATCACTGACGGCGGCAAGACGTACACGATGACCCTGCGCAAGGGCCTGAAGTTCTCCAACGGCAAGCCCGCCGTCGCGTCGGACTTCACCTACGCATTCGAGCGCTCGGTGAAGATCCCCTGGGGCGGGTCCGGACAGTTCATGACGCCGCGCGTCGTGGGCGCGGCCGCGTACGCGGCCGGCAAGGCCAAGACGATCTCGGGGATCAGGACCGACGACGCCACCGGCAAGATCGTGATCCACCTGACCCATCCCTACGGAGCGTTTGAGAACGTGCTCGGGCTTCCGGCCCTCGGCCTGGTCCCGGCCGGCACGCCGATGCACAACGAGGCGAACGACCCCCCGCCCGGCATCGGGCCCTACATGGTCAAGAACATCCAGATCAACCGGTCCTACACGCTGGTCAAGAACCCCTATTGGGCGGCGTCGCACGTCCCCGGGATCCCCAACGGCCATGCGAGCAAGATCGTCGTCACGATCAACTCCAACGTCGCGTCCAACGCCGAGTCGGTCCTGAACAACAACGCCGACATCTTCGACTACGACGACACCGTGCCGGGCAGCCTGCTGCCGCAGATCCACGCCAAGGCGGCCGACCGCTTCAAGGAGGCGAACATCGGCATCTCCACCTGGTACGTGTTCCTGAACACGACCGAGAAGCCGTTCTCCAGCCAGCTCGCGCGTGAGGCGGTCGCGACCGGCCTCAGCCGCGCCGCGATGAACCGGGTCGCATCGGGGACGCTGGCTCCGGCGTGCTATCTGTTGCCGCCCGCGGTCCCCGGCCATCCGACGGCGCCGTGCCCGTTCGGCTCCTCCCAGACCGGGAACGTGGCCAAGGCCAAGGCGCTCGTCAAGCAATCGGGAATGGCCGGCCAGCCCGTCACCGTGTGGGCGCAGAGCGGCACTCCGACGCTGGGGTGGATGACGTACTACGTCCAGTTCCTCAATCAGATCGGCTTCAAGGCGACGATCAAGGTGATCGACAACTCGGTCTACGCGCAGACGATCGGGGAGCTACGGCTGCATCCGCAGACCGGCGAGTACGAGTGGATCGAGGACTTCCCCAACCCGGTCGACTACTACGGCGTGCTCCTCGACGGGCACGCGATCCTGCACACGAACAACCTCAACTTCGGCCAGGTCAACGACCCGCGCGTCAACTCCGAGGACGCCCGCCTGGGAGCGATCCCGGCAACGCAGCTGTCGACCGTCGTGCCGCAGTGGCAGAAGCTGGACGAGTACGTCGCCAAGAAGGCCTACGTGGTGCCCTACGGCTACCCGACGTTCCCCGAGTTCACCTCGGATCGGATCAACTTCAAGGCGATGGTGCTCAACCCCGTCTACGGCCTGGACTTCACCTCGTTCGAGCTGAAGTAGCTGTTCCTCTCTCCGGGCGTCGCGCTGCGGCGCGGCGCCCGCCGCCAGTCGCACTCGGCGCTAACGCAGCCGCAATGACGTGAGGTCGATTCCGTCGACGGGATCGATCACCGCGTCGGACTCGTTCATCCGCCAGGACATCAGCTCCGGCACCGCCTGCTCGGCGAACGTGGCGATGTGGTCGTGCGTGGCTCGAGACAGCGCCACGTCGGAGCTGACCGCGACCGGGAGCGCGTTGTCCACCGGCACTCGGATGTTCGCGGCGAGCCGACCGCCGACGACCGCCGACGCGGTGGCCAGCGCCGGCCCGTCGGAGTCCTTGTTCGTGTGGTGCGCCTTCAACGGTCCCACGCTCGAGGAGCGACCCGTCGTCTTCTGGACCAGCGGATGGGGCACGAGCGCGGTGATCTGACTGCGATAGGTGTCGTCGGGCATGGTCACGACCTCGGCCTGGTAGCCGATCGAACGCAGGACGGCAGCCTCGTCGCCCAGCCACGTGCGTTGCGCGCCTGTCCGCGGCGAGAAGACGACGACCGACGCGCCGGCGGTCCCCGAGCGCCGGATGAGCGACCGGGCAGACGAGAGCGCCCCACCGACTGTGACCGGGTCCGGGCACCCGTCGGGCGTCCGCGCACCGGAGACCATCGGCACCACCTCGCACGCGGCGGAGAGCGTGCGCGCACCGGCGCGCGCGGGCGTCAGCGCGCCCAGCCCCTCGAGGACACCCTCGCGCGCCAATCGATCGTCGAACGGTGCGCCGTGCGTGTCGAGGAACAGATAGGCGACTGGGCGCCCGTCGGGCACGAGACGTACGCGGCCGGCTCCCTGACGCCGGATCTCCGCAAGTGTCCGCGCCGGGATCACCTGCGCGGGATCCGCGACGTCGAGCACGTCGTTGAGCACCGCGAGAGCGTTGGCACCGCGGTCCGGTGAGAGGGTCACGTCGATGTCGAGCTGGCCTGCCGGGATGCCCGGCACCGCGGCCCAGAAGGGGTTGCGCTGCAGCGTGAACGATCGACCAGGCTTGACATCTCGCAGGCGGTACGGACCCACTCCCGCCGGCGGGTGCCCCGGAGCCCCGCGCACCGGCGTGCCCGCAGGGACGATCCCGAGCGCGGGCTCGGCCAGCAACGCCTCGAAGCCCGGGTCGGCCCGGCGCAGGCGGATCGTGACCTCCCCAGTCGCGTCGTCCCCGGTCAGCCCGGAGATCGACCTCGCCCGGCCCGACGCGTACGCCGCCGCGCCGTCGAGCACGGGCAACAGCAGCGGCCGCACCGGGCTGTCCTTGGTGGCGATCGTGCGCTCGAACGTCGCGACCACGTCGGACGCCCGGACGGCTCGGCCGTCGGAGAACCTCAGCCCCCGTCGCAGCGTCATCGAGTACAGCCGGCCGCCGTCGGTGACCGTGGGCAGCGCGGCGGCGACCCCCGGGATGAGCTCGGTGCCGTCCTGGCCACGCGCGTGGCGGTAGGTGACCAGGCCCGTGTAGAGCACCCAGTCGAGCTCGGTGTCCTGCGCCGTATCTGCCCGCGCCGGGTCGAGCGAGCCGATCCCGGTGAGTGCCATCCCGATCGGCCCGCTCCGCGATGAGGCCGGACGGGAGCTCGAGGCCGCGCCGCCACAACCGGCGAGCGCGAGCCCGCCGAGCAGCGCGAGCATGACCACGCCTCGCGATCTCATAGCGCAACGTCCTCCACCGGCTGCCGACTGTATTGGCCGGCGCGCGGGCGGCGGACGTCGTTAATCGGGTCCCAACCGGCCGACCACGCCGCTCACATGCGGCGGCGCCAGCGCTGAGCGTCGGGCACGAACGCGTACGGGCTGATCACGTCGAGATCGCGCAGTCGGGCCCGGAGCGCCTCGTCCTCGATGTTCGTCACGTCGGTCCGCAGGAGGAACGCGTCGGCGCGCTCGCGCGCGAGCGCATCGGACTCGTGCAGTTCCCGGTCCCCCCCGACCACCCACGAATCGCCGGCGTGAGCCTCGACGTACCAGAGCTCGGCGTCGTGCCGGTCGCGCAGTGCCCGGGCGAGCGGGTACTGGGCCGGGTGATACAGAACGAGCAGCCGCACCCGACCGGGAAATCGCAGCCTGCGGGCCTGGCGGAGCGCCGCTCCCTCGCGGAAGACCCGCGGCGCGCGCGCCCGCGAGGCCTCGAGCGCGATCACGCGCGGGATCGACAGCAGCGAGCGGGCGTGCTCCTCGAATTCGAACCCCTCCAGCGGCCCGCGCAGGAGCAGCAGCGCGAGCGAGTCCTCGGTTGGAGGGCCGCCGGCCGAGCTCGCGCCCGGGGCGCCGGTCACGCCGGAGTGTGGTCCGGAATGTCGGTGCCGGCCGAGAGCGGCGAGGCATCGGACCGGGTGCTCGCGCTGATCTCGTCCTGAGTGACGTTCTGTGGGTGGTGACAGGCCGCCATGTGGCCGCCGGCGTACTCGGTCAGGGGCGGCTCGCTCGTCCGGCAGATGTCGGTCGCGCGAGAACAGCGCGTGTGGAAGCGGCAGCCCGACGGAGGGTTGATCGGGTTCGGCGGCTCGCCGCTGACCACCATCCGCTCGCGCGCGCGGTTGCGATGCGGATCCGGGATCGGGATCGCCGCCATCAGCGCCGAGGTGTAGGGGTGGATCGGCTTGCGGTAGAGCTCCTCCGCGGGGGAGACCTCCATCACCTTGCCCAGGTACATGACCAGGATCCGGTCGCTCACGTGGCGGACCACCGAGAGGTCGTGCGCGACGAACACGTAGGAGAGCGAGAACTCGTTTTGGAGGTCCTCCAGCAGGTTGATCACCTGTGCCTGGATCGACACATCCAGGGCCGATACCGGCTCGTCGAGCAGGATCACCTGCGGGTTGACCGCGAGCGCGCGGGCGATGCCGATGCGCTGGCGCTGGCCACCGGAGAACTCATGCGGGAAGCGGCCGAGCGCATCACGAGGCAGGCCGACACGCTCCAGCAGCGAGCGCGCCTCACCGGAGACCTTGTCGCGGTCGACGCCGCGCAGGCGCAGGGGCGTGGCGAGGATCTGACCGACGCGCTTGCGCGGGTTCAGCGAGGCCTGCGGGTCCTGGAAGACCATCTGCATCTCCCGGCGGATCGGCTCCATCACGCTGCGGCCACCGGTGGTGATGTCCTTGCCACGAAAGCGGATCGAGCCGCCGGTCGACTGGATCAGCCGCACGATCACGCGGATCAGAGTGGTCTTGCCACAACCGGATTCGCCGACCACGCCGAGCGTCTCGCCTGCGTCGAGATGCATCGAGACATCGTCGACGGCGTGAACGTGGGCGACGGTGCGATCGATGATCACGCCGGTCTTGACCGGGAACAGGACCTTGAGGTGATCGGTCTCCAGCAGGCGGCTGCCGTGCGGTGCGGGCTCGCCGCCGTCCTGGCTGGTGGGCTCGGACAGCTCGGTCACGGGACCGCCTCCGCCTGCGGGGCCGCCAGTCCAATCCGGTCTGAGACGACGCGCAGCCGCTTCTTCTGCTCGGCGGTCAGGAAGCAGCGATCCTTCGAAGCGGAGCTCTCCGGCGAGCGGTTCTCCAGAGCCGGGATCTCCTTGCACTTCTCGAACACGTGCGGGCAGCGCGGTCGAAACGCGCACCCCTCCGGCGGGTTCATCAACGACGGCGGCTGGCCGGGGATCGCCGGCAGGCGGTCGGCCTTGTCGGAGTCCAGCAGCGGGATCGACCCGAGCAGTCCCCAGGTGTACGGATGCTGGGGGTCGTAGAAGATCTCGTCGAGGGTGCCCTGCTCGACGACCCGCCCCGCGTACATCACGATCACCCGGTCGGCGATGTCGGCGACGACCCCGAGGTCGTGGGTGACCAGGATCACGCCGGCGTTGGTCTCTGAGCGCAGCGTGCGCAGCTCGTCGAGGATCTGCGCCTGGATCGTCACGTCGAGGGCGGTCGTCGGCTCGTCCGCTATCAGCAGGGACGGCGAGCAGGAGAGCGCCATCGCGATCATCGCGCGCTGGCGCATGCCGCCTGAGAACTCATGCGGGTAGGAGCGCAGCCGCTCCTTGGCGCGCGGGATCCCGACACGCTCCATCGTCGCCGCGGCGCGGTCCATCGCCTCGGCCTTGGAGACCTTGCGGTCGTGGGTCCGGATCTGCTCCACGATCTGGTTGCCGATGCGCTGGACGGGGTTCAGCGAGCTCATCGGGTCCTGGAACACCATCGCGATCCCCGCCCCGCGGATCCGCTGCAACCGCTCCTCGCTGGCCTTCACCAGCTCGGTGTCCTGGAACGTCGCGGTGCCCTCGAAGCGGGCGTTCGGCCCCCGCGTCAGTCCCATCAGCGTCATCGCGGTCACCGACTTGCCCGATCCGGACTCACCGACGATCGCAACGACCTCGCCGCGCCCGACCGAGAAGGTCACGCCGTCGACGGCCTTGACCGTGCCCTCCTCGGTGCGGAAGGAGACGTGGAGGTCGTCGACCTCGAGCAGGGTTTCGCTCACGAGAGGCGGATTCTGGGGTCGAGGTAGGCGTAGAGCACGTCGATGACGGCGGCGAGGAAGACGACCGCGAACGAGGTCAGGATCACGACCACCAGGATGACGACGACGTCGAGGCGGCCGATCGACTGGAAGGTGAGGTTACCGACGCCGTTGAGGCCGAACAGCGACTCGATCAGGATCGCGCCGCCGCCGATGATCCCCGCGAAGTCCAGGCCCCACAACGAGATGATCGGGATCAGCGAGTTCCGCAGCACGTGCCGGACGAGCACCCGCCGCGGCGAGAGGCCCTTGGCCCGCGCCGTTCGAACGTAGTCCTCGTTGAGCGTGTCGAGGATGTTCGAGCGCAGCACACGCGAGTAGAAGCCGACGTACAGGATCGCCAGCGTGATCCAGGGCAGGAACAGATGCAGGAACCACTCGCCCGGGTTCTGCCCCAGCGACACATAGTTCGAGATCGGGAAGATCCCCGCCTTGTAGCTCAGGTAATAGAGCAGCACCGCGCCCAGGAAGTAGGGCGGCATGGAGACGCCGATCATCGCCAGCACGTTGAGGAACCGGTCGGCGAACTTTCCCTGTCGCACCGCGCCGACCACGCCGATCCCCACCGCCGCGCCGAGCCAGAGGAACGAGGCACCGAACGCCAGCCAGAGCGTGACCGGCAGGTCCTGCCACAGCTGGGAGTCGACGTTGTAGCCCTGGGTGTAGGAGACCGCCTTGCCCGTGAAGATGTTCTCCATCGTCTTCACGTACTGCACGTAGATGGGCTTGTTGAAGCCGTACTTGACCTCGATCTGATGGATCTCGGCGGCGGTCGCGTTACGGCCGGCCAGGCGGAAGGCCGGGTTGCCGTTGGGGATCGCCTCGAACAGCAGGAAGGTGAGGATCGAGATGACGATCATCACGATCGCCATCGAGATCAGGCGGCGGACGATGAAACGAGCCATCAGTGATCGATTCGGATCTTCGAGCGCGGGTCCAGCGCGTCGCGGACGCCGTCGCCGAAGAGGTTCATCGAAAGCACCGCGAGCACGAGCATGATGCCCGGGGAGAGCACGTCGGAGAATGCGGCGGGGATGAACTGGAGGCCCTGGGAGATCATGTTGCCCCAGGAGGGAGCGGGCGCCTGGACGCCGACGCCGAGGTAGGAGAGGCCCGCCTCCAGCAGGATCGCGTTGGCGAGGATCAGCGGGATGAACACGACGATCGTCGAGCTCAGGTTGGGCAGGATCTCGCCGAACATGATCCGGGTGTGTGAGAGGCCCTGCTGGCGTGCCGCGTCGATGAAGTCCCGTTCGCGTAACTGCAGGACCTGCCCGCGGATCGGCTTGGCGACGTAGGGGATGTAGACCACCCCGATCACGATCGAGGGAATCCACAGATGATCACCCTTGATCGGGCCGATGCCGCCGACGGCGATCATCGTGCCGAGCGTGATTCCGAGCAGCAGGGCCGGGATCGCCCACAGGATGTCCATGCAACGGCTGATGACGCCGTCGATCATCCCGCGGAAGTAACCGGCGATCAGACCGAGCACGACGGCGATCACCATCGTCAGGACGGTGGCCTCGGCGCCGATCAGCAGTGAGTTGCGCCCGCCGTAGAGCAGACGCACGGCGGTGTCACGGCCGTTGGAGTCGGCGCCCAGGAAGAACTTCGAGAAGTCCCAGGTCGGGCCGATCGGGATGCCGGTGGCGCTGACGATGTCCTTGGTCTTGCCGCCGACCTTGACCGTGCCGGTGATGTTGCCGACATCCGGGCTGCGGTGGGCGATGTCATGCGAGTAGACCGGCGCAAGCAGGCACAGGACCACGATCAGCAGGAACACCAGCCCGAAGAAGAGCGCGGTGTGGTTGCGACGCAGGCGCCGCCAGGCCAGTCGCCAGGGACTCGCGCCGGGGCCGAGGTCGAGCCCCTCCTCGAGCGCCCCTGACTCGAGGTCAAGCGTGAGCTCGGTTCCGGCTGTCTCGCGTGGTGATGAAGTTGACATGGAGAGTGGTGATGCG
This sequence comes from Solirubrobacteraceae bacterium, assembly GCA_035503035.1. Lineage (GTDB taxonomy): Bacteria > Actinomycetota > Thermoleophilia > Solirubrobacterales > Solirubrobacteraceae > Palsa-465. Next base: position 12,199 of record DATJTS010000012.1, on the reverse strand, counting down.
GCCGGGACAGACTATCCGGTCGTCCCGGCCGCGAATCACACAGCTACTTCAGCTCGAACGAGGTGAAGTCCCAGCCGTACAGCGGGTTGACCTTCAGCGCCGGATAGTTCATGCGATCCGAGGCGAAGAAGGGGAACTTCTGATAGCCGAAGACGGCGACGTAGGCCTTCTTGGCCACGTACTCGTCGATCTTCTGCCACTGCGACGAGTCCTTCTGGAGCTGCGTCACCGGCACCTGGCCGAGCTTGGAGACGGCAGCGTTGATCTTCGGGTCGTTGACCTCGCCGAAGTTCTCGTTGTTCGTCTGCAGGATGGCGTGGCCGTCCAGGAGCACCCCGTAGAAGTCCACCGGGTCGGGGAAGTCCTGGTTCCAATCGGCAAAGCCGGTCTGCGGATGCAGCTTCAGCTCACCGATCGTCTGGAAGTAGGTCGCGTCCGCGATCTCCTTCTGTTGGGCCTTGAAGCCGAGCTGGTTCAGGTACTGGGTGTAGGCCGTGCCCCACTGCAGGCGTGGGACGCGCTCCTCGGTCCAGACCGTCACCTTCGCGCCTTCCTCACCGGACTTCTTCAGCAGCGCCTTGGCCTTGGCCAGGTTGCCCGTGCCCGGAGTGCCGTACGGGCAGCTGCCCGACGGGTGACCCGGAATGGCGGGCGGCAGGAAGAAGCACGCCGGTGCGAGCGTGCCGCCGCCGAGGCGGCTGTAGGCCGTCTCGTTGAGGCCGGTCACGACTGCCTCACGAGCGAGCTGGTTGTTGAACGGCTTCTCCTGAGAGTTCATGAAGAAGTAGTACGTCGAGCCGCCGAGGTTGATCAGCTTGTAGCGGCTGGATGCCTTCGCCTGGATCTGCGGCAGCAGGCTGCCGGGGATCGAGTCCGCCCAGTCGAAGATGTCGGCGCTGTTGTTCAGCACCTGCTCCGCGTTCGAGGAGACGTTCGAGTTGACCGTCACGTCGACGTTGTCGTGGCCGGCCGGAATGCCCGGAAGAGGCTTCCAGTACGGGTTCTTGTCGACGTCGAACGACTTGTTCGCGACGACGTTCTTGATCATGTACGGACCGCAGCCGGGCGGCGGGTGCAGCGGATCGTTCTTGAACGGCGCCGAGCCCGTCGGAATCAGACCGAGCGCCGGCTCCGCCAGCACGTTGTCGAACGCGCCGTACGGCGCGGTCAGGTGGATGACGATCTTGCCGGTGGCGTTGTTCGCCTGGATGCCGGAGATCGTCTTGGCCTTGCCCTTTGCGTACGCCGCTGCGCCGACGACGACCGGGGTCATGAACTGGCCCGAGCCGCCCCACGGCAGCTTGACCGCCCGCTCGAACGAGAAGGTGAAGTCGCTCGCCTTGACCGGCGCGCCGTTGGAGTACTTCAGGCCCTTGCGCAGCGTGACCGTGTAGGTCTTGCCGCCATCGGTGACCACCGGCAGCGCGGTGGCGAGGCCGGGGATGACCGTCGCGCCAGCGGTGCCGTTGGCGTGTTGGTAGGTGGTGAGGCCGGTGTAGCTGATCCAGGTCGCCTCAGCGGACTGGGTCGTATAACCGAACTGCGGGTCAAGCGAGTCGGGGAAAACCCCCATCACCATCTGGACGGTGCCGCCGGCGGACTTTCCGCCGCCCGACGAAGTCGAGGTGCTGCCGCCGGAGTTGCCCGAGCCGGAGTTGCCCGAGCTACCAGAGCCCGAACTCCCGCACGCGCTGACTACCAGCGCAGCCAAGGCCATCAGCAGCAGGGCTGCCAGTGGCCGGACGTATCTCTTCACAGATCCTCCTCCAAGAGGTCGTGGTTCCCAGACCGGACAGAGTAAGCGGTCCGGCGGTCGTGTGCCAGTGCCCGTAAGAGGTTCCTAAAACAACCGTCCGCGGTTTCGAGCATGGCACGACACGCCGGGCGCGGGCGCCGGTCGCGTCCCGGGCGGCGCTCGGCTACCGTGGCGCGCATGACGCCCGAGGGATTGCCTTCGCGCCTGCCCCCGCTTGCCCCGGTGCAGCTTGACCGTCCGCAGGAGGAGTTGTACGCCGCGATCACCGGCGGGCCGCGAGCCGCCGACCGCGGCCGATCCCCGATCACCGACGCAGAGGGGCACCTGCTCGGTCCGTTCAACGCGATGCTCTACAACCCCGCTCTGGGCGATCCCATGCAGGGCCTCGGCGCCGCGATCCGCTATCGCACGAGCCTCGAGGCGGCGCCCCGCGAGGTCGCGATCCTCACCGTCGCGGCGACGCTGGACAGCGAGTTCGAGTGGTTCGCGCACGAGCGGCTCGCGCGCGGCGCGGGCGTGAGCGAGGAGACGATCACGCGCATTGCCGACGGGCGCGAGCCGGACGGCGACGATGCGCTGATCTACCGCGCCGCGCACGAACTGATCCTCGACAGCGACCTCTCTGACGAGCGCTTCGCCGAGGTCCAGGAGCGTTTCGGGGTGACGGGCTGCGTCGAGCTGGTGGTGCTGATCGGCTACTACCGGATGCTCGCCCTCGTGCTGCGGACATTCCGGGTCAGCGCGCCCTCCGGCGACTGACCGGCTCCGTACTAACGTCGGCTGGGTGAGCGCCTCGGCCACGCAGAAGCCGCCCGGAGCCGGCCGGGAGGCCGAGCTGGGGGCGGGCATCTCCAACCGCCTGGTGCTGCTGCTCGCCCTCGGTACCGGCGCAGCCGCCGCCAACCTCTACTACGCCCAGCCGCTGTTGCACACGTTGAGCCGGGCCTTCTCGGTCTCGACCGGGACCAGCGGCCTGATCGTCACCATCTCCCAGATCGGCTACGTGCTCGGCCTGGCGTTCGTGCTGCCGCTCGGCGACCTCCTGGAGCGGCGCCGGATGATCACCGCGACGATGGTCCTCACCGCCGCAGCGATGGTCGTCTGCGGCCTGTCGTCGAGCTTCCCCGTGTTCGGGATCGCGACGCTCGTCGTCGGGACCAGCGCCGTCACCGCGCAGGTGATCGTCCCGATGAGCTCCTCGATGGCGCGCCCCGAGGAGCGCGGCCGAGTCGTCGGTCAGGTGATGAGCGGTCTGCTGCTCGGCATCCTCCTCGCCCGCACCTTCAGCGGCATCCTGGCGGGCGCGCTCGGCTGGCGGGTCCCGTTCCTGGCCGCGGCCGGGCTGATGCTCGTGCTCGCTGCCGTGCTGAACCGTGCGCTGCCCCGCGTGCCAGCCACCGCGGCGCTCCGCTACAGCGAGGTGCTGCGCTCGGTGCTGCGCCTGGTCGCGACCGAGCCGGTGCTGCGTCAGCGGATGGCGCTGGGCGCGCTCGCGTTCGGCTGCTTCTCCGTGCTCTGGACCTCCCTGTCCTTCCTGCTCAGCGCGGCGCCCTTCCACGACAGCAACACCGTGATCGGGCTGTTCGGCCTGGCCGGCGTCGCCGGCGCGGGCGCCGCCACCGTGGTCGGCCGCCTCGCCGACCAGGGTCACGGCGCGCTCGCGACCACGCTCACCACGCTGCTGATCTCCCTCTCCTTCGGGCTGCTCTACCTGTTCCGCCACTCGACGATCGGCCTGATCGCCGCGATCATCGTCCTCGACCTCGCAGTCCAGGGCGTGCACATCTCCAACCAGCACGCCATCTACGAGCTCTCCCCCGACGCCCGCAGCCGGCTCACCACCGCCTACATGGTCGCCTACTTCGCGGGCGGGGCCACCCTGTCGGCGATCACCTCCGCGCTCTACTCGTTGGCCGGATGGGGCGGGGTGTGCGCGATCGGAGGGGCGACGGGGTTGGCGGCGCTGGTGGTGTGGGTGGCCACCCGGGGGCGAGTGGGGGCGGCGTCGGCTCACTGATCGCTGACGGCGTTGCGGTTATCGCTCGTGGCGTTCGCGATGTAGCGCGTCGTGGCGCCGGCCGTCAAGCGGCGCCCGCAGTTTCGTGTCGGCCGTGGGCGTGGGTGGCGCCGCTATGACTGCCGTCGCCCCGCCACGCTTATCGCAGTGAAGGGGGCCCACTCCGTGTGCCCCCCAACGGGGGACCACTGTTCAGGGCGCCGATTACGCCCACGCGTTCGTGCTGCGGGGCCGCGTTGGGCAGAAATGGCGTCGGGGACGCCGACACGTCCCTCTGGAGCGGGCGGCCGGGGACGCGTGGTCAGTTCTGGCGCCGGGGTCCGTCCGGCGAGCGGGATTGGCGCATTTGGGCGCCTATTGAGCCCAAAGAGGACGATCCTCGCTCCGGGCCGGCGTCCCGGCGGCGGCGGTGCGACTAATTGGCACCACCAGGACCAAAACATCGCACGCGCCGACCCCGGGCGCCCTGCCGGGACGGCGTTGCGACCAATTGGCACCACCAGGACCAAAACATCGCACGCGCCGACCCCGGGCACCCCGCTGTCGCGTTCCGGCCCGCCCGCGCCCGTCGAGGATCCCCCAATGGCACGAGGTCGTGCACACGGAGTGGGCTCGACCTCATTGCCCGGTAGCGCGCCCGGCGACGGCAGTCACAGCAGCGCCACCGAACCCACACAGACGACCCACAACGACCCTCGCTGCTTGACGGCCGACGCCGGGCGCGCTAACCCGCGAACCCCACGAGGAACCGCAACAGTCAGACCCTGCTCAGCCGCGTCCGGTCCCGCCCTAGCGCCTTCGCCTCATAGAGTGCCGCATCGGCCCGCTCCAGCAGCGACTCCGCCGACTCGCCGTCGCCCCGCACCGCCACCCCCGCCGAGGCGGTGCGCGCCTCCGGGATGCAGCGGCGCAGCCGCTCGACGACCTGGTAGGCGGTGTCGGGCGAGACGTCGCAGATGAGCAGCCCGAACTCCTCGCCGCCGAGGCGGGCGAGGAGGTCGCCGCCGCGCAGCTGGTCGCGCCAGGCGGCAGCCGTGTCGCGGAGCAGCTGGTCGCCGGCGGGGTGGCCGAAGGTGTCGTTGAACTCCTTGAAGTTGTCGAGGTCGAGCATCGCGAGGATGATCGAGGAGGAGGCGGCGAACGCGCGGGCGAGGGCGCTGTCCCAGGCGCGGCGGTTGGGAAGACCGGTGAGCGGGTCCGTCTGGGCCTCGTCGGCGAGACTGACCAGGACGTCGGAGCGCGCGATCGCGCCCGCCGCCTGGCCCGCGATCAAGGTGGCGACGGTGCGGCGCGACGGGTCGGCGTCAACCCGCTGCGGCCAACCGACCAGCAGCACGCCGATCACCTCGCCGCCGTGGGTGAGCGGCTCGTAGAGGATCGACTCCGGCGAGCCGCTGCCCTCCCACAGCTCGACGCTGCCCACGTGAGCCGGAACGTCCTTGTCGAGGTAGCGGGGCTGGCCGGTCAGGAAGACCTCCTGGACCAGGCTGTGCTTGCCGGCCTGGATACGGCGGCCACCAACGTCGACGCAGGTGTGGGCGGTGCATTGCAGGCCACCGCCAAAGGGCTCATAGAGCGCGGCGACCGAGCCACCGCTGATCCGCTCGGCCGCGGCGCAGAGGTCGGCACGGACCTGCGGGCTGTCGAGCAGCATGCGGGCCGTGTCCGCGACCTCCTCCAGCATCCGGCCGCGCGTGTACGCCTTGGCGGCCTGGGCCTGGACGCTCGCCACCAGCGACTGGACGGCGAAGCCCGTCGTCCCGCACACGATCGCAAAGAGCACTGCCGAGCGATACTGACTGGCGGGGTAATCGACCCCGCCGACGAGCAGCCGCGGGACGATGAAGAAGGCGAGAACCGCCGTGATCACAACCCCCAGGTCCCGGCGCGAGCGGCTACCCAGCGCCGTGTAGAGCACCGGGATGAGGGCGAGCACCGAGGCGCTGGAGTGGATCCCCCCGCTCGCGTTGCGCAGCAGGCCGACCGCGGCGAGGAACACGAGGGCCTCGATCACCACTCCCTGGCGCCCCGGGAACCACCGGACGACCGCCATGACCAGACCGGAACAGGTCAGCAACCCCGTCGCCGCCCAGTACTGCGGCCAGATGATCGAGTCTCCGATCGGCATCAGCACCCAGGCGAGCATGGTGGCCGCCGAGAACGGCACGGCCACGCGGGCACCACCAGGCCACCACGATCGCACGCTCATATCAGCCTCGTCGGCTGTCCGGGCGCGGACCTTGAGTCAGTTTCTCAGGCGAGGCCCTCGTGACTGGCCCGATCCGAGGTCGTCCTCGATCGCCCGCGCGGCCCGGCGAGCGAGTGGGAGCACGTCGCGCCGCAGTCCCGCCATCGTGCCGCGAGTCGCGTGAACCGACACGTTGAGCGCCGCCGCGGCGACGCCGCTTGGATCGCGAATCGGTACCGCGAGCGAGCGCAGCCCCTCCTCGAGCTCCTGGTCAACCGCCGCGTATCCGTCCGCGCGCACGCGCGCGAGGATCTCGCGCAGCGACCCCGCGTCCTTGACCGTGTATGCGGTCAGCGGCCGGAACTCGATGCGGGCCAGCCGCTCCTCCAGTTCCGCCTCCGCGAGCTCGGCCAGCAGCACCCTGCCCATCGAGGTCGCGAACGCCGGCAACCTCGTGCCGACGGCGAGCGTGATCGACATGATCCGCCGCGTCGGGACGCGCGCGACGTAGACGATCTCGAGGTCGTCGAGCACCGAGACCGACGAGGACTCGTTGACCGCAGCGACGAGCGCCTCCATGTGTGGCTGGGCGACCTCGGGCAACGAGAGCCCCGACAGGTAGGCGTAGCCGAGCTCCAGCACCCGCGGCCTGAGCGAGAAGCGCCCGTCGACCTGGTGGACGTATCCCAGCGAGACCAGCGTGAGCAGGAATCGCCGCGCTGCCGCGCGCGAGAGCCCGGTGATCCGCGCGACATCGGAGAGACCCAGCTCACGATGCTCGGCATCGAAGGCGCGGATCACCGCCAGCCCTCGCTCGAGCGACTGGACGTGGTCGGCGCTGCGTGCGCGCGGGGTGAGCTCGTCGGGACCCGTCACCCCCGCCACCCTAACCGCACCCCGCCATCCTCACCGCTCCATCCAGGTGCAGAGCACCGCGGTCGCGACCGCCATCCCGGCGCCGATGAGCAGCGCCAGGTGCAGGCCGGAGACGAAGCCGCCGCCCGCGGAGAGCAGCGAGCCGAACCACGCGACGCCGATCGCCGACCCGGTCTGGCGCATCGTGTTGAGCGTGCCCGCGGCCACGCCGGAGCGGCTGCGCTCGACCGAGCCCATCAGCTCCGAGGTGATCACCGGGACGATGGTGCCCAGCCCGGCGCCGAGGAAGATGAGCTGCACGACCATCGCCGGGTACGGCGTCGCACGCCCGATCCAGACGAGCCCGAGGCAGGCGGCGACCAGGAGGGCCGCCGACAGCATCGGCGCGCGCACCGGTCCCCAGCGGCGCACCATCCTCGCCGAGATGATGTTGCCGAACCCCGCCGCGAGCACGTAGGGCACGAGCAACACACCCGTGGCAAGCGGGGAGTGGCCCTGAACCGTCTGGAAGTAGAGCGAGAACAGGAAGATGAGCCCGTAGACGAGCAGGTTGACCAGCAGGCCGATCACCGCCGACACGCTGAACGCGCGCGTCGAGAACAGCGCGAGCGGCAGCATCGGGTCCCGCCGCCTGGCCTCCACGGTCACGAACCCGGCCAGCGCCGCCGCCGCCAACCCGAATCCGGCGAGCACCGGCACCGAGCCGAAGCCGCGCACGCCGCCCTCGATCGTCGCGCCGACGAGCACGGCGAGCGCAGCGACGGCGAGCGCCTGGCCCGGTCCGTCGATCGGCCGCTCGCGCGCTCCATGGGTCTCGGTCGCATACAGCCGCGCCAGCGTCATCCCGCACAGCGCGAGCGGAACGTTGATGAAGAAGATCGCCCGCCATCCGAAGCCCGCGATGAGCAGTCCGCCGACCAGCGGTCCCGCGGCGAACGCCAGACTCGAGCCGAACAGCCACATCCCGACGGCCCGTGCGCGTGCCGCGGGCTCCGTATAGGTGTGGTTGAGCAGCGTCAGTGAGGAGGGCACGAGCACCGCGGCGGCGATCCCCTGGACCGCCCGGGCGGCGATCAGCACTCCAATACCGGGGGCCAGCCCGCAGATCGCCGAGGTGCCCATGAACAGTGCGAAGCCGGCGATGAACACCCGCCGGGCGCCGATCCGGTCGCCGAGCGCGCCGGCGGTGAGGATGAACGCGGCAAATCCGATCGTGTAGGCGTTCAGCACCCACTGCATCTCGCTCACCCCGCCGCCCAGCGAGGCGCCGATCGCCCGGACCGCCACGTTGAGCACCGAGACGTCGAGCTGGACCACGGCGAAGCCGAGCGACATCGCGACCAGCGTCAGCCGGCGCGCGCGGTCGCCGCTGCGCGGCTCAGCCCGGAGGACCGACAAGGAGCTCGCGGGCGCGCTCAGGGCCGATCGAGAGCAGCAGCGTGGGCAGCCTCGGGCCGGTGTCGGCGCCGATCGCGAGGCTGTAGACCGCCTTGAAGAACGCGCGCTGAGCCTGCTTGACCTCCGGCGAGGGCGGATCGTCCGGCGACAGGCCGCCCATCCGCTTGGGAATCGCGTACACGAGCGTGGTGAGCCCGTCGATCGACCAGTCCGCGGTCATCTCCTCGGCGAGCTGCGCGACCGCGTCGCGCATCTCCGGCTCGAGCGCCGCCAGCGCGGAGGGATCGAATGCCGTACGCACGCGCGTGCGTTGATCCTCCGGCACGAGCTGGGTCGCGTAGTGGATCGCGCAGTCCAGGCGTGGCTGCAGACTCGCCAGCAGCGCCTCCGGCTCGGCCTGCGCACCGTCGAGGCCGAGATGCGCGGCGACGATGCGGGCGATCTGGGCACGGTCGCCCTGGGTGAGGTCCGCGACGGAGGCGAGCAACCGGAAGGACACCGGTCGTGAGGTGCGCTCGACCTCCCCCGCCGAGGACTCGGTCGACTCGCGGTAGATCGCGACCTCGTCGGCCGCCGCCTCGCCGGAGGCGACCGAGGAGGCAAGGCGGTCCCATTCGTCGTACAGGCGCTGGACCGCCTTCGGCGAGAGGTCGATCTGGAAGGACTGGCGCGGCAGCCGCCGGACGTAGAGCCAGCGCAGGATCGCCGGCTCGAGCACGTCAAGCGCGGTCGCCGGGATCGGCGCGCCGCCCACCGAGCCCGACATCTTGCCGCCGACGCCGGCGAGCGAGACGAACGAGTAGACGGTCGTGTCCGGTGCGCGCCCGGAGTACAGGTCGGCGATGATCACCCGGCCGACGGTGAACGATGCCGTCGGCGCGTGGTGGTCCTCGCCGGCGGGCTCGAAGGCGACGTTCTCGTGCGCCCAGCGCATCGGCCAGTCGACCTTCCAGACGAGCTTGCCCGATATCTCGGCGCCGTCGGCGAGCGACATCTCGCCGGCGTGCCCGTGACGGCACTCCCAGACGACGGTCTGCTCCCGATAGGCGACCACCCGCGTGTCGTCGCGCCCGCACTCGGTGCAGAACGGCTTGAACGGGTAGTACTCGCGGCGGCGCTCCTCCGCGCTGCGCTCGTGGCGACCGGCCGTCTGCTGCCCGGCGAGCACGTCGAACACGTGCAGTCGCTGGTCCATCGCGGTGCGGATCCGCGCGTTGTAGGTGCCCGCGGGGTACAGCTCGGACTGCCTGCGCTCGGTCATGCGGACGCCGAGCACGTCGAGCGAGCGGCGCAGCTCGTCCATGAAGTGGTCGGCGTAGGAGCCGCCGCCGTCCTCGCGCGTGGGGTCCGGGATGCTCGCCAGCGGCTTTCCGACATATTGCTCGAAGCTCGGGTCGACGCCGGCCGGGACCTTGCGGAACCGGTCGTAGTCGTCCCATGAGTGCAGGTGCACGACGTCCTCGCCGCGTCGGCGGAGCGCCTCGACGACGAGGTGGGTGGTGAACACCTCGCGCAGGTTGCCGAGGTGGATCGGCCCCGACGGCGAGATGCCGCTCGCGCAGACGATGGGGTGGGCGGGGTCCGATTTGATTCCGTGCTCGGCGCGGCCGGCGATCACCTCGTCGGCGAGCGCGTCCTCCCAGAGGCGGGCAGTCAACGGATCATCGTGAGCGACGGACACCGCCTGAGCGTATCCGCGCCCAGAGAATGTCCTCCGCTCTCAGGTCGTCGCGGCCAGCGGAGTCCCGCCCGAACTGCTCGCCGGCGTGTCCTCCGCAGTGAGCGGCTTGGCGATGTTCTCGAGCGTCTGGCCCTCGGCAGCGATCCCGAGGGTGAACTCCGCGATGCCACCGATCGCCATCACCACCGCGCCGAGCAGGAAGGCGAGCTCGACCTGTGAGACCTTGCCCGAGTTGATCAGCGAGGCGAACAGCAGCGGCCCGATGATCCCTCCGAGGCCCGTCCCGATCGCATAGAAGACCGCGATGCAGAGCGCGCGGGTCTCCATCGGGAACACCTCGGAGACGGTGAGGTAGGCGCCGCTGGCGCCCGCCGACGCGAAGAAGAACGCGACGTCGAGCAGGAGGATGAAGCTCGTGCCGGTGAGGTCGTGCCCGGCGAACAGCAACGCGACCACCGCGCACAGGACCGCCGAGACCAGGTAGCAGCCGCCGATCATGATCTTGCGGCCGACCGTGTCGAACAGCGGCCCCAGCAGGAGCGGCCCGGCCAGGTTGCCGATCGCGAAGTAGACGCTGAAGTACGGCACGTTGCCGGCGGTGACGTGGAAGAACGTCGACATCAGGCCGCCGAGGTTGAACACCATCGCGTTGTAGAGGAACGCCTGCCCGACGAACAGGCACAGCCCGAGCACGGTTCGCTTCGGGTACAGCGTGACGATCGAGCGGATGATCAGCGGCAACGGGATCGTCGTGCGCTGGCGCACGGTCATCGTGTCGCTGACGTCTGGCAGCTTCTCTCCCCTCTCCCGCTCGATCTGCTGCTCGATGCCGGCGACGATCTCCTCGGCCTCCTTCTCGTGGCCATGGATGAACAGCCACCGTGGGCTCTCCGGCACGTTGCGGCGCACGAGCAGGATCAGCACCGCGAGCACCGCACCCAGACCGAAGCACACCCGCCAGCCGACGTTCACCGCGAGGTCATTGAGCGCCACGAGCGCCAGCAGACCGCCGATGGCCGAGCCGGCCCAATAGCTGCCGTTGATCGAGATGTCGACGCGGCCACGCTGCTTGGCCGGGATCAGCTCATCGATCGCGGAGTTGATCGCCGAGTACTCGCCGCCGATGCCGAAGCCGGTGAGCGCGCGGCATCCGTAGAACCAGATCGCGGAGAACGAGACCGCCGTGAGTGCGGTGCCCAGTAGATACACGCCGAGCGTGATCATGAACAGCTTCTTGCGTCCGAAGCGATCGGTGGCCTGACCGAACACCAGCGCGCCGAGGCATGCGCCGGCGACGTAGAGCGATCCCGCGAGGCCCGAGACGTCGTGTGAGGCGATCGCGACACCCGAACCGTGCTTCGACAGCTCGCCCGCGATCGCACCGACGATCGTCACCTCGAGCCCGTCAAGGATCCAGACGGTCCCCAGTCCGATGATGATCTGCCAGTGGAAGCGGCTCCACGGCAGCCGATCCATCCGCGCCGGGATCTTGGTACGGATCGTCCCGGTCTGAACTGTTGAACTCATCTGACTCCTCCCTGTCCGCTGCCCAAGTGCTGCCCCGGGTGAGCCGTCGCCAATCCGCATGTACGCTCGAGGACATCCGGAAGACCGCGCGTCAGGAGGCCCCATGACCGAGCACGAAAACTCGAACCGGCACAACGAGCGTGCGCATGTCCATGAACACGCCGCCGATCCGGCCGACACCGCCGACCGGACGCTGGAGCCGCGGTCGAGCTCCGAGCCGCTGCACGAAACCGACACGCCCCATCCGAGCGACGAGGACCCGCACCACCGCCTGAACACGCACGTGGGCGATGTCGATCCGACCACGGATTCCGATCCGTACCGGACCGAGACGCCCGAGGACGACTCGGACCGGGCGTCGGGGATTCGAGGCGAGGGCGAGCGCTCGAGCGACTACTAGCCGCTTCAATGGTGGGGGATGCCCACCGACTCGCTCTACGACCACGGGTTCGTCCGCGCCGCCAGCGCGATCCCGCACGTACGGATCGGCGATCCGCGAGCCAACGGTGAGCGCACGATCGCGCTCGCCCGGCAGGCCGACGCGGCCGGCGCGGGGCTTGTGGTCTTCCCCGAGCTCGGGATCACGGGTTACTCCAACGAGGACCTGTTCCGCCAGGCGGCGGTGCTCGACGCGGGCGAGGCGGCGCTGCGCGACCTGGTCACCGCGTCGGAGTCGTTGCGTCCGGTGCTGGTCGTCGGCGCGCCGCTGCGGGCCGAGGGCGGCCTGTTCAACTGCGCCGTGGTCGTGCACCGCGG
>DATJTS010000011.1:0-24641 GCA_035503035.1 Solirubrobacteraceae bacterium | reverse complement strand
CGGCGAGCGACGGGGGGCCATCTCGGCGGGAGTGTGGGGTCACTCCCGTTCGAGATCGCCCATCGCGTCCGGCGCATCCATCGCGTCCGGCACGTCCGTCGCGTCCGTCGCGTCCGTCGCGTCCGTCGCCTCGCCGGCCGGAGCCGCCGGAGCCCGACCCGCCGGAGCCGCCTGAGCCCCACCCGCCTGAGCCGCCTGAGTCGCCGCCATCGCGCCCGCCAGTCGCTCGCGCGCCTCGGCGCCCTGCAGCCCGAGCTTGGCGTAGATGTGGCCGAGGTGGGTGCCGACGGTCTTGGTGGTGACGAACAGCGCCTGGGCGATCTCGCGGTTCGTGTTCCCGCCGGCCGCCAGCTCTGCCACCCGTCGCTCCGACGGCGTCAGCGCGTCCGGCCCAGCCCATCGGTCCCGGCGCGGCCGGGCTCCGCTGGCCTCAAGCTCGTCACGGGCGAGCGTCATCAGCGGCACCGCGCCGCAGTCCCGCGCGATCTCCATCGCCTCGCGCAGCGGCTCGCGTGCCGCCACGCGTTGCCCGGCTCGCCGCAGGGCGGCGCCGAGGTCAGACAGCGCGTTGGCCAGCTCCATCCGCGCGGGCGAGGCGCGCAGGACCGACACCGCCTCGTGGAGGACGGGGATCGGATCCGCCGTCCCGCCGGCCGCCGCCACCGCCCGGAGCGCTCCGCCGATGCCTCGGGGCTGCCCGAGCAGCCGGGCGCGGTCGAGCTCCGCCTGGGCGAGTCGAGCCGCCTCCTCGCCCGGTCCGAGCGCCTGCGCCAACACCGACCGCCAGGCGACGTAGCTCGGGTTGTCGATGATCGTCAGTTGTCCCACCGAGCGCATGTCCGCGATCGCCTCGGCGGTCCGGCCCTGGGCGACCCGTAGCCGCCCGCGGATCAGCATCGCGTGCAGCCACGGGGAACTGCCCCGGGCGACCTCGAGCGGAGCCGCATCGAGGACCTGCTCGGCCTCGTCGTAGCGCCCCGCCGCCAGCAGCGCACGGCCCAGCGAGGCGCTGGCCCACACGACGGTCCACAGCACCCCGTGGCGGACCGCAAGCTCGAGCGCAGTCCGTCCGTCCTCCTCGGCCTGCGCGAGGTCGCCGAGGCGCACCGCCAGCACGCTCGTCCAGTTGACGACGTTGAGGTGGGCCCGGATCGAGCCGCGGGCGATCGCGTCGGCGTCGACCTCGGCGAGGAACGCGCGGGCGCGATCCGGGACGTCGCCGAACACCAGGCAGACGGCTGCGTAGTCGATGATCGGCGAGGAGCCGGTGAACGCCGCGATGAAGCGACCGCCGCCGAGGCCCTGCTCGATGAGCGCCCGCCACTCGCCGCTCCAGTCGCCGCGCTGGGCGCGCACGCACCCCTCGGCGATCAGCAGCCCGGCCCCCGCATCGCCGGCAGCGAGCGCCAGCTCGTGCATGTCATCCAGGCGCGCCTCGACCTCGCCGATGTGCTCGACGCTGAGCGAGCCCACACCGGTGCGGACCGTCTCCAGCACCGCCCGGATCGCCAGCGGCGCGTCGTCGCCGAACCGAGCGAGCGTGGTCGTGACGAGATCGTGCGCCTCCGATGTGCGACCCGCCCACACCAGCCATTGGACGAGCGTCGTGACCAGCCGCACCCGCAGGCCGGGCGGCAGCTCTCCACGCAGCGCTTCGGCCAGATGCTCGCCCGCTCCGGGGTCGCGCGCGAGCGCCGCCGCCTCCCCGAGCTCACCGAGGACGAGCGGGCGCAGCTGCTCGGCGGCCGGCTCGGCGAGCGCACGGCTGGAGAGTCGCACCGCGGTGGCGGGTTCCCCACCGGCCAGCGCCTCGGCGGCGGCGGCACGACACAGCTCGACGATCTCCGGGTCGCCGGTGGTCTCCCCGCGGAGCAGATGCGCGACCAGCCCCGAACCGCCCGAGCCCCGGCGCGCGAGCAGCAGCGCCGCCCGGCGGTGGCCGTCGGCGCGCGCGGCGGGCGGAATGCTCTCGTAGACGGCGTGGCGCAGCAGCGGATGGACGAACCCGAGCGATCGGGCGCCGTCCTGATCGCCGTCCGCCTCAGGCGGCACCAGGATCCGCGTCGCGCACAACAGGTCGGCAGCACCGCGTGCCTCGGCGGGCTCGAGCTCCGCCAGCAGGGCCGCATCCTGGAGCTCGGCCTTCTCCAGCAGCGCGACCGCGTGGGCGAGCCGCTGCGCGTCGTGGCCGAGACGCAGCAGTCGCAGCACCACCGCACGTGACACGGACGCGGGGCGGACCCGCTCGATGTGCGCCACCGCCCCGTCGACGGGTCGCACCTGCTCGCTGCGCAACTCGGCGAGCAGCTCGCCCAGCAGGAATGGGTTGCCGCCGGTGAGCTCCGCGCATGCCGAGCAGAAGCCAGCATCCGGGGGGACCTGATCGTCACCGAGCTCCGCGCTCACGATCTCGGTGACCGCTGCACGACTGAGCGCGTGGGGGGCGAGCGTGGTCGTCGCCGGATCGGACTCCAGCTCGGCAAGCCGCGGGTCGTCGGATTCTCCGGTGCGCACGGCGACCAGCAACAGGACCGGCAGCTCGGCGCTGCGCCCGGCGAGGTAGGCGAGGAGACGGAGCGTCTGCGCATCGACCCAGTGGGCATCGTCGACGACCACGAGCACCGGGCGCTCCTCGGCGAGGTTCGCGGCGAGCCAGTACAGCCCGTGGACCAGACCGAATCCCGGGTCGCCGTCGCCCGTCGCCACTGCGGGCGCGACTCCGCCGGTGACGAGCGGACGCGCCAGATGGGCGGCGCCGTCGAGCAGCGCGGCGCGTCGGGTCGGCTCGGCCGCCCGGAGCTCGGGTTCGAACAGCTGGCGGGCGACGCCGAACGGGAAGTCGCGCTCGAGCTCGCGCCCCCTGCCCGACAGGATCGTCATCTCGGCGTCGCGCGCGAGCGCGCGCGTGTGGAGGAGCAACGCCGTCTTGCCGATCCCCGCCGGGCCGTCGACGACGAGCGCGCCGCCCCGACCTGCCCGTGCCGCGTCCAGCGCCTCGCCCAACCGCGCCAGCTCGTGCCCGCGCTCCAGCAGCGTGCCGCTCGGCAGCTCCGCGGTTGGCGGCGTCCCGGTCAGAGGTTCCGTCACCGCCGCACCGTACACCGGTTCCGCCGTTCTGCAAAAGGCTGACGGAGGATCAGCACACTCGCACGGACCTCCTCCCGGTAAAGTGCCGCGCCGCATGTTCTCCAAGGTGTTGATCGCCAACCGTGGCGAGATCGCCGTGCGGATCATCCGTGCGTGCGAGGAGCTCGGGGTCGCGACCGTGGCTGTGTATTCCGAGATCGATCGTGACGCGCTGCACGTGAAGCGCGCCGATGAGGCCTACCTGCTGGGGCCGGCTCCGGCGTCGGAGAGCTATCTGAAGATCGAGAGGATCATCGAGGTGTGCCGCGAATCGGGCGCGGAGGCGGTGCATCCCGGTTACGGCTTCCTGGCCGAGAACGCGGGGTTCGCGCGGGCGCTTGAGGAGGCCGGGATCACGTTCATCGGCCCGCCGTCCACCGCGATCGACGCGATGGGGTCGAAGACCAAGGCGCGTGAGCTGATGCAGGCCGCCGGGGTGCCGATCGTGCCGGGCACGACCGAGCCGGTGGCGAGCGTCGAGGACGCGCGCAAGCTGATCGAGGAGACGATCGGTTACCCGGTCGCGGTCAAGGCCGCGGGTGGCGGTGGCGGCAAGGGGTTCCGCGTCGCGCTGGATGAATCAAAGCTCCAGGAGGCGTTTGAGGGCGCAGCGCGCGAGGGCGAGAAGTTCTTCGGTGACGCGACGGTCTACCTGGAGCGCTACCTGCCCGATCCGCGCCACGTCGAGGTGCAGGTGCTCGCCGACTCGCACGGCAACGTCATCCATCTCGGCGAGCGTGACTGCTCGCTGCAGCGCCGCCATCAGAAGCTGATCGAGGAGGCCCCCGCCCCGGCGGTGGAGGCGACGCCGGGCCTGCGGGAGAAGATCGGCAAGATCGCCACCGACGCCGCCGCGGCGGTCAACTACACCGGCGCGGGGACGATCGAGGGTCTGCTCCAGGACGGCGAGTACTTCTTCCTGGAGATGAACACCCGCGTGCAGGTCGAGCACTGCGTGACCGAGATGGTGACCGGGATCGACATCGTCAAGGAGGGCATTCGGGTCGCCGCGGGCGCCGAGCTGTCGATCGCCCAGGACGACGTCGCCCTCCGCGGCCACGCGATCGAGTGCCGGATCAATGCCGAGAACGCGGCCAAGAACTTCGCGCCCGCACCGGGCCGGATCGGCGACTACCGCGAGCCGACCGGACCGGGCACCCGGGTGGACTCGGGGGTCGGACCGGGCTCCGAGATCTCCCCGATGTATGACCCGATGGTGGCCAAGCTGATCGTCTGGGACGCGGACCGCGAGCAGGCGACCGCCCGGATGATCCGTGCCCTGGGTGAGTACGAGATAACCGAGCTGACCACGTTGATCCCGTTCCACGCGGCGATCCTGGCCACCGAGCAGTGGGCCAACGCGGAGACCTGCCGCGATCTGATCGAGGACCGCGACTGGCTGAAATCGACCGCTCCGGACGCCGGCGCGCCCCTGCCCACCGATGGCGAGCCAGAGGAGACGGTCGAGCAGAGCTACACCGTCGAGGTCTCCGGCAAGCGCTTTGACGTCAAGGTGATCGGGAGGGCGGGGGCGTATTCTCCAGCCGGCCCCGGTCTGGGCGGCGGTCCGGGCAATGGCGCTGCCGCGCCCGCGGCCCGCCGGGCCCCCCGCCGCTCCGAGCGCTCCGCCCACGCCGGAGGTGGGGGAGACACGCTCGCCTCACCGCTGCAGGGCACCGTCCTGCGCGTCGCGGTCAGCAAGGGCGACGAGGTGCAGGCCGGCTCGCTGATCGCCGTGATCGAGGCGATGAAGATGGAGAACGAGATCACCGCTCACAAGGCGGGCACGGTCTCCGAGCTGCCGATCGAGGCGGGAGAGTCGGTCTCCAGCGGCGCCACGCTGGCCGTCATCACGTAGCCCGGACCGCCGCGCGAACCGCTCCGGGCGCGTGAAGACCGACTTTGTTCTCGAGGCAGGCGAGCGAGGGACCGAAGATCTCCTCAGGGGGGACGACCTGAGGGTTGGGTTTCGGGGGTGGCGCGACGTTTTGGGCCTCGTGGTGCGCTTGTGTCGCACGCGCCGAACGCGGCGCCGGCCGGGTCCCAGCTGAGTGGCCCTTATGGGCTTGATGGGCGCGCAAATCGGCCAATCCCGCCCACAGCCCCACGCCCCACTCCCCACGCCCCGCGCCCCACGGACGCCAGCCGGTTGATCGCCCGGCCGGCGCCGGGCGAGGACGGCTACGCGGTTGCGCCGGTGACGGCCGCGACGTTGGCGTCGTGGATCCGCTGCTGGGTCGCCGTCCCGCCCCGGGAGGCGGGCGGGCGCGCGCTGGCCGGCTGGCGCTGCAGTTCGGCGAGGTACTCGTCGTCCTCGCGCAGGATCTCCGCTGCCCGCGTGCCACTGAGCGGGGCACCGTGGCCGGGCACGACCCACTCCGCCTGCTCGACGTAGCCCGAGAACCGGGCGAGCGTGGCGCGGTACGCGGCCAGGGTCCCGCCCGAGTCGGCCGAGATCATCGGGATCTCGACCGGGGACAGGTAGTCGCCGCACACCAGCACGCGCACCCACGGCAGCCAGTACGCGGCGCCGTCGCCGGTGTGGCCGTCGGCGGGCAGCATCTCGAGCTCACGCCCGGCCTCGGCCTCGCCGGTTCCGCCCTCCGACTGCTCACGTTCGGCCGCGGCCGGACCCCCGCGGGTCCCGACCTCCAGGCGGCCAGGGACCGGCAGTCCCTGCAGGGCGCCGAGGCCGAGCGGCCCGCGATCGGGCACGTAGTGCTGCTCGTCGAACGTCCGCAGCCGCCGCTGGGCGTCCCCGGGCTCGCCATTCACGCGCGCGACCGTCGATTCCGCTCCTCCGAGCGCGGCATCGGGGAAGGCCAGGCGGCCGAGCAGGTGATCCCAGTCCCCATGGGTGGCGAGCAGCCCCGAGACCGGGAACTTGGACTGCTCCAGCACCTCCGGCAGCGCGCGCAGCTCCTCGGGATACAGCGGCGAGTCGATCACGAAGCCCTCGTCGTCGCCGCGCAGCGCGGTGCAGGTCGTCTGCCACATGTCAGATACGAAGACGATCACGTCCTCGTGTAGCGCCACTGCCCTCATCCCGGAGCCCTCACCTTTCAGCCGATGCCGAGCAGCTTGACGGCCTCACGCAGGTTGGAGACCTCGGCGTCGGGCTTCTTCTGTCCGGCGTCGAGCTGCTGCTTGGTGCGATTGACCCAGATCACGGGGATTTTCTTCTTCAGACATGGCTCGACGTCGTGGTAATAGCTGGCCGCGATGTGGACCCAGCCCTTCTTGGAGCCGATCCGTCGCTCGCACTCGGTGAAGTGTGCCGGGTCGGGCTTGTAGGAGCGGACCTGCTGCGCGGTGACGACGAGATCGAAGTCGAGCGGGATGTGCCGGCGCGTCTGGCCGAGCAGCTTGTCGTCGATGTTGGAGATCAGCCCGATCTTGTGCTCCTTGGCCACTTTCTTGAGCGTCGGATTGGTCTCCGAGAACGGCTTCCAGCGCTGGACCGAGTCGGGCAGAAAGCCCGAGCGGGACGGCTCCAGCGGCCAGCCGAGCTCCTTCGCGATGCGTACGGCGGTGCGCCGCAGAACCTCGGCGTAGAGCTCGTAGGACCCGGATTCGATCTCCTGGGAGATCTCGTGGAAGAGGGGAAGCACCTGGTCTCGTTCGACGGTGAATCCGTCGCGCTCGGCTTCCTTGCTGAACGCCTCGAACGCCCCGGTGTCCCAGTCGATCAGGGTCCCGTAGACGTCGAAGGTCACAAAACTGACTGTTTTCGGTATCGCCATGTTGTCCTGATGATGCCATTTCGTTCGCGGAATCCGCGTCCTGGCAGCAACCGCGCTAGGGTCACGATCCGCATGGACCTCCTGGAGTACCAGGGCAAGCAGCTCTTCGCCCGCCACGGCGTTCCGGTGCCGGCGGGCAAGCCCGCACGCACGGTCGAGGTCGCGGTCGCCGCCGCCGATGAGATCGGCTACCCGTGCGCGATCAAGGCCCAGGTGCAGATCGGCGGGCGCGGCAAGCTCGGTGGCATCAAGATCGCGAACGATCGCGCTGAGGCTGAGGAGCACTCGCGCGCGATCCTCGGCATGGACATCCGCGGCCTCACCGTCCACGAGCTGTGGATAGAGGGCGCTTCGCAGATCGCCGCCGAGTACTACGCCTCGGTCGTCTTCGATCGCTCCGCCAAGGCCCCGCTGGTGATGCTCTCCACCAAGGGTGGCATGGACATCGAGGCCGTCGCCGATGAGGACCCGGACGCGATCGCCACGCTGCACGTCGACCCGCTGCTCGGCTTCCAGGACTTCCACGGCCGCCGCCTGGCCTTTGAGGCCGGTGTCGACGCCGACGTCGTGCGCCCGATCGGGGCGATGCTCGCCAAGCTCTATGAGGTGTTCACCAGCGAGGAGGCCACGCTGGTCGAGGTCAACCCGCTGATCATCACCCCCGAGCGCGACGTCAAGGCTCTGGACGCGAAGGTGACCCTCGACGGCAACGCGCTCTATCGCCACGGCGACAACGCCGAGCTGCGCGATCTCTCCGCAGAGGACCCCCAGGAGGTGATGGCGAAGGAGCGCGGCCTCACCTACGTCAAGCTCGACGGCGACATCGGGATCCTGGCCAACGGCGCCGGTCTGTCGATGTCGACGCTCGACGTGGTCGCCGAGGCCGGCGGCACCCCCGCCAACTTCCTGGACGCCGGCGGCGGCTCCCGCGCGGACGCCATCACCGCCGCCGTCGAGGTCATCCTCTCCGACGCCAAGGTCAAGGCGGTCCTGTTCAACATCTTCGGTGGGATCACCCGCTGCGACGAGGTCGCCAAGGGACTGATCGAGGCGTTCAAGCAGATCGAGCCGACCGTCCCGTTCGTCGTCCGCCTGGACGGCACCAACGGCGAGGAGGGACGCGCGCTGCTCGAGCAGGCGCAGCTGCCCAACGTCCACTCCGAGGCGACGATGGACGGCGCCGCGGCGCGCGTCGTCGAACTGGCGAAGGGAGCCTGACCTGCCATGGCGATCCTCGTCGACCAGAGCACCCGTCTGTGCACCTCCGGCATCACCGGCCGTGAGGGCACGTTCCACTCCCTGCGCAACCGCGAGTACGGCACCCAGGTCGTCGCCGGCGTCACGCCGGGCAAGGGCGGCCAGGACGTCGACGGGATCCCGGTCTTCAACACCTTCCACGCCGCCGTCGAAAGCGAAGGCGCGAACACCGCGATGATCTTCGTGCCGCCGCGGTTCGCCGCCGACTCGATCCTCGAGGCCGAGGACGCGGGCATCGAGCTGATCATCTGCATCACCGAGGGCATTCCGGCCCACGATGAGCTCCGCGTCTACAACACGCTGAAGAAGAACGGACGCTCACGGCTGGTCGGCCCCAACTGCCCCGGGATCCTGTCGCCGGGCAAGGCGAGCGTCGGCATCATCCCGGCGTCGTTCTTCAAGCAGGGCAACGTCGGCGTCGTCTCGCGGTCCGGCACGCTCACGTACCAGATCGGCAACGTGCTCGCCCAGGAAGGCTTCGGCAACTCGAGCATCGTCGGGATCGGCGGCGACCCGGTCCCCGGCACCGACTTCATCGACGTGCTCGGCATGTTCCAGGATGACGACGAGACCGAGCTGATCGTGATGTGCGGCGAGATCGGCGGCGACGCCGAGGAGCGCGCCGCCGAGTTCATCGCCGACAAGGTGACCAAGCCGGTGATCGGCTACATCGCCGGGTTCACCGCGCCTCCGGGCAAGACCATGGGGCATGCAGGCGCGATCGTGTCGGGCTCGCACGGAACCGCCGCGGCCAAGGCCGAGGCGCTCGAGGCCAAGGGCGTGAGGGTGGGGCGTACCCCGACCCAGGTCGCCGAGGCCGCGGTCACGTTGCTGCGCGGCTGAGCCGCTCCGTTTCTTCGCAACGAGCGACTTTCCCGAGCGCTCTGCCGCCGTCGGCGCCGGTACGCTGGACGGCGATGCCTGAGCCCTCGATTCTCGACGAGCACCTGGCCGAGATCGACCGGCGCTTGCGCACGATCCAGTCCGGCCTGGTGCCGGTTCCGGATGCCGAGTCCGCTGATGAGCCGGCCGATCAGACACCCGCGCCCGAGCCCCAACCCGTGCCTGAGCGCGAGCCCGAGCCGCTGCGCCTCGTCGAGCCCGGGGAGCCGGGCGACTCCCGGCGCGCGGGCCAGCTCGCCGAGCTGATCGAGGCGCACGAGCGGCTGCTCGAGCTCCATCGCGAGTTGCTGTCCCAGTACGCCGAGGTGCTCGAGCGACGTGCTGAGGAGAGCGCGACGGTGTCGGTCACCGCCGGTCCGTTCTCGACCGCCGGCACCGTGCGGGACTTCGAGCGCGCGCTCGCCGCACTGCCGGGTGTGAGCGCCGTGACCGTGCGTGAGTACCTCGGCGACGACCGCGTGCAGATCGACGTCCGCCTCACCGGCTGACCGTCCAGGGCGGTCGGCCCGCTGACGGCTCGCTGATCGCGCCCGGGCCGCGGATTCCGTAGTCTCTGAGGAGATGCCCGACACGATCTCCTTCGCCCGCGGCGCGCCGTCCCTCGACATCGTCGATGTCGAGGGTCTGAAGGCGTGCGCCGTCGAGGCATTCGACGCCGATGCCGCCCGCATGACCGCCTACGGAACCTCGGTCGGATATCTGCCGCTGCGCGAGTGGATCGCGGAGTATCACGGGGTCGCGCCCGAGCAGGTGCTCGTCACCAACGGCTCGATGCAGGCCGACGCGTTCCTGTTCGACACCCTGGTCAAGGAGGGCGACACCGTCGTCACCGAGCTGCCGACCTACGACCGCACGCTGCTGGTGCTGCGCGGACGCCAGGCAGACGTGCGGATGGTCGAGCTCGAGCCCGACGGCATCGACGTGTCCGCGCTGGAGCGGGTGCTCAAATCGATTCCCCACCCACCCCGCCCCAAGCTCATCCACACCATCCCGAACTTCCAGAACCCGGCCGGGTACACGCTGTCGCTCGCCAAGCGCGAGGCGCTGATCGAGCTCGCGCGGACCTATGGGTTCCTGATCTTCGAGGACGACCCGTACGTGACGCTGCGGTTCACCGGCGAGCCGCTGCCGACGATGCTCTCGATGGCGCCCGAGGTGACCGTCTATGCCTCGTCCTTCTCAAAGACGGTGTGCCCGGGCATCCGCACCGGCTATCTCGTGGGCCCGACCGACCTGATCGCCACGATCGCAAAGGTCGCGACCTCGACCTACATCTCCCCGAACATGGTCGCCGGGGGGATCGTCAACCAGTTCTGCCGCTCCGGCCGGATCGATGCCTCGATCGCCACGGTCCGCGACGCGCTGCGCGAGCGCTCGCAGACGCTGTGCAACGCCCTTGCCGAGCACATTCCGGACGCCCGCTTCGTCGCCCCCGAGGGCGGCTACTTCCTGTGGGTCGACATGCCGCAGGGCACCGATGTGAACGCCCTGTTCGACGCTGCCGCGGCGCGTGGGGTGCAGTTCGTCAAGGGCTCGGACTTCGTACTGGAGGGCTCTGAGTCCTCGCTGCGCCTCGCATACTCCGGGGTCACCCCTGAGCAGATCGAGGAGGGCGTGCGGCGCCTGGCCGCCGCCTACTCCGAGATCGGCGCGGCGACGCCGGCCTAGATCAACGGCCGCCGATGCGCCCTGACGAGATCCGGGCGCTCGGAGATCTCCTGGGCGAGGCGGCGACGGGCATCGCCGATCAGGCACGCGGGGTGCACGAGGCAGTCGCCGGCCGCGTCTTCGGGGCGCTGCGCGGCGCGGGCCTGCCGGTCGCGCCCGTGAGGGCTGCGCACGATGCGATCGCCGCGGTCTCGTGCGGCGCCGCCCGCGAGCTCACCGGCGGGATCGTGCGTGGCGGCGCGTTCGCCGGAGCCGCCGCGTGGGGGGCCTGGCGGCCGGACGCGCCGGCGCTCGGTTCCGGCGGCCGTGGCCGGGTCGTGCTGGGCGTGCTCGGTGGTGCGTTCGGCGATCGCCTCGCCGCCCGCGGCTCCCCGCTGTACACCTCGCTGGAGCTGTTCGTCGACGACGCGCGGGGCGTGACCGACCGTCTGGCGGTCTTCATCCACGGCCTCGGCGAGACAGAGCGGGCGTGGCGGCTGCACGAGCGGCGGGTGACCCCGTACGGTGACCGGCTGGCCGTGGAGTGCGGGGTCACCCCGGTGTACGTCCGCTACAACTCGGGGCTTCCGATCACAGTCTCGGGCGAGCAGCTCGCGGTCGCGCTCGACGAGCTCGTGCAGGGCTGGCCGGCCTCAGAGGTCGAGATCTCGCTGATCGGCCATTCGATGGGCGGTCTGGTCGCGCGCGCCGCCTGCCGCGCTGACGGTGAAGGGCGCTGGCGCGGCCGCGTCCGGCGGACGATCTCCCTCGGCTCGCCCCACACCGGTGCGCCGCTGGCGCGTGCGGCGCGCACCGCCGAGTACGCGCTGTCCTCACTGCCCGAGACGCGCCCGTTCGCATCGCCGCTGCGCGCCCGGAGCGCCGCGGTGCATGGGCTCGCCGGAGGTCTGCGCACGCCGTTCCTCGAATCGGCCGACCACTACTTCCTCGCGGCGTCGGTCGGCAGCGATCCGGACGGTCTGCCCGGGCGGGTGCTGGGCGACCTGCTGGTGCGCACGCCCAGCGCCTGGGCGCAGGACACGCGTGCCGAGCGGCTGAGCGTGGACCGGTCCCACCACCATCATCATCTCGCCGGCGCCCACCACTTCGATCTGCTCGGCCATCCCGCGATCAGCGACCTGATCGCGGGATGGTTCACAGACGGCCCGACTCAGCTGCGCGGGCGCCTCTTCTCGGTGTCGTAGAGCGGGATCGCCGCCACCGTCGCGCCGACCGTCCCGTCTCCGAGCGCGACCTCCACGCGCTCGCCGTCGCTCGCCAGCGCGCGGTCGACGGCCGCGGTGGCTATCACCGCCATGTCGAACGACGGGCTCTGGCAGGGGCTGCGCACGATCCCCACCTCCTGACCGTCGCGGGTCACCGCGGCGCCATACTCAGGAACCTCGTCACCCTCGATCCGCAACGTGGTCAGCAGCCGCGGCGTGCCCTCGGCCGCGATCGTGCGCAGCGCGTCACGGCCGGAGAAGTCGCCGGCCTTGTCGAGCTTGACCACGTTGTCGAGACGGACCTCGAACGGATCGGTCTTGTGCGGGAAGTAGTCGATGTCGGGGAACAGCAGCCCCGACTCGATGCGCAACGTCTCGATCGCGTTCAGGCCGATCGGCTTCAGGCCGTGCGGACGCCCGGCCTCGATCACGGCGTTCCACAGCCTGCCCGCATCCTCGGGCGTGCAGTACAGCTCAAACCCGAGCTCGCCCGAGTAGCCGGTTCGCGACAGCCACACGGGGACGCCACCGACGCTTACGCCCTCGTGGATGAACCGGAAGTAACGCAGCGAGCTGACGTCGGCGCCCTCGGTGATCGGTCCCAGCACCTCGCGCGCGAGCGGGCCCTGCACCTGGAGGTGGGGCATCTCGGCGGTGCGGTCGGTGATCTCGACCTCGAGGCCCCGATCCTTGGCCACGCCGCGCAGCCACTCCAGATCCGAGTCGTAGCTGGTGATCGACAGGCAGTGGCCGTCGCCGAGGTTGAACACGGTTCCGTCCATCACCATCTGGCCCTCGGCGTCGCACAGCGCGCCGTAGCGGACCTGTCCGACCTCCAGCTTGGACATGTCGTTGGTGAACGCGGCATCGGCCAGCGCGAGCGCGTCGGGACCGCGCAGGTCCCATTTGCGCAGCGGTGACTCGTCCCACATGTTGCACGCGGTACGGGTGGCGTTGTGCTCGGCGACGGCGTCGCCGAAGTCACCGGCCCACCACCAGCCCTCCCAGTCCGAGTCGGTGGCCCCCGCCTCGATCTGGGCGTCGTAGAAGGCGCTGCGCTTCAGTTCATCAGACACTGCTTGTCTCCTTTCGGGTCATGCTCCGCCGCCGGCGGGCGGCGTCGACGAACCACTCGAACACGGCCAGGAAGCGCGGGTCGATCCGCCACTCCTCCTGGAGCTCCCACTGCACGGCCAGCACCGGCGCACCGTCGAGCTCGAGCGCCTCGATCACGCCATCGGGCGCAGTGGCGGTGGCTCTCAGGCCGCGGCCCACGTCGACCACGACCTGATGGTGAAAGGAGTTGACGCTGCTCTCGAGTGTCCCCAGCGCACCTGAGAGGATGCTGTCCGGGGCGATGCTGATCGGGTGGCGGGGATGCGGTGGGATCTCGCCGTCGTCCAGCGACGAGCGCTCCATCAGCTTCCAGTTGTGCCAGCCGGGGTCGGAGGGATGCTCGCGCCACTGCTCGACCAGGCCGACGTCCTGCGCCAGTGTCCCACCGAGCGCGACGTTGAGCAGCTGCATGCCCCGGCAGCTGCCGAGCACCGGCAGCCCGCGCTCCAGCGCCGCCTCCACGAGCGCCAGCTCGAACGCGTCACGCCGGGGCTCGGTGGCGGAGAGCAGCGGGCCGGGCTCCTGGCCATAGCGCCCCGGCTCGACGTCGCGGCCGGGCGCGAGCATCAACCCGTCGATCGCGTCGAGCGCCGGCTCGATCCCCTCGGGCAGCTGCGACAGCGTCAGCGGCAGCCCCCCGCACATCATCAGCGGCCGCTGGACGCCGACCCCGCCGTAGTCGCCGAAGTCGTGAAAGCTCTGCGAGACCCCGATCAACGGGGCGCTCATGACTCACCCACCAGAACCTCGGAGCCGACCACGGCCTGCTCGACGAGCTCGGTGAGCTCGCGCAACGCGATCTTGTCGGCGTTGCCGGAGGTCTTGATCGCGTCCTCGTACATCGTCACGTCCTTGGGGCAGGCGACGACGAAGTAGTCCAGCTCGCCGAGCGACACCGCCTCGGCGATGCGGTTCTCCGAGGGGCGCTCGCATCCCGGCGTGTCAGGGATCCAGATCCGTCCCCCGCCCGCGCCGCAGCAGAAGCTCTGCTCACGGTTGCGGGGCATCTCGATCAACGTGCAGCCGAGCAGCTCGAGGATCCGCCGCGGGTTGTCGTACTCGCCGTTGAGCCGCCCGAGGTGGCAGGGGTCGTGGTAGGTGACGCGGTAGGACAGCCGCTCGGCCACCTCCAGCTTCCCGGCGGTGATCAGCTCCACGAGCAGCTCGGTGTGGTGGCTGATCCTCCAGCCCTCGGCGCCGAGCCGGGGATACTCGTTGCGCAGCGTATTGAGCGAGTGCGGGTCGGTGGTGATGATCCGCTCAAAGGCGCATTCGCCGAGCGTCTCGATGTTCTCCTCGGCCAGCGACTCGAACAGCCCCTCCTCGCCGACGCGTCGCACGTCGTTGCCGGCGTTGCGCTCGGAGTCGTAGAGGATCCCGAAGTCGACCCCGGCGCGTTGCAACAGCCGCGCGAGCGTCTGGGTGACCTTCTGGGAGCGGGGGTCGAAGGAGGCGTAGTCGCCGACGAACCACAGCACGTCGACGGACTCCTTGCGGGCGTCCTTGACCTCGAAGTCCAGCTCGCGCGTCCAGCGCCCGCGCCGGCGCTTGTTCTCGCCGAACGAGTTGCCCGAGCGGTGGATGACGGTCAGCACCGACTGCAGGTTGGAGTCGAGCTCGCCGTCCTCCACCGCGCGGCGGCGAAGCTGATTGATGATCGGCGCCTGCTCGATGCCGACCGGGCAGGCGGCCACGCACGCGTTGCACTGCATGCACGACCACACGGTCTCGATGCGGACGCCGTCGTGGCCGATCACCGGCGCGGCGAACCCACCCTCGCCGTTCCCGTTGCCGTTGCCGTTGGAAGCTCCCGACCGTGCGCTCTCCAGCAGCGACCCGAGCACCCCGCCGACGCCCTCGGACTCCAAAGCCCGGTTCTGCTGCTCGCGCAGTTCGAGGATCACATCACGGGGCGACAGTGGCCGGCCGGTGGCGTTGGCCGGACAGGCCTCGTGACAGCGCCCGCACTTCGTGCACGCGTCGAGCTGCAGCAGGTGCCGGGGACTGAAGTCCGCCAGCGCTCCGTAGCCGGCCGGCAGCTCGGCACGGTCGGCCGGGATCGGCGCGAGGCGCTGGCCGGCGTGCTCATCGCGCAGCGCGAGCGAGACGAAGCTCTGCAGCATGTGCGTCGCCTTCGTGTATGGAATGCTGGCCACGAACGTGATCGCCAGCAGCCCGTGGAACCACCAGATCGCGTGGCGCAGATCCCCGAGCGTCGAGTGCGAGACGCCCGACAGCGCCTGCGCGACCACCCACCCGCCGAACTGGGTGCCGCTGTAGCCGGGGTGGCTCATCGCGATCCGGATGCCCTCGAGCAGAAAGCCGGTGAGCGCGATCACCAAAAGCGTCCCCACGAACACCCAGTCACCGATCTCGTACCCCCGCCGGTCGGCGCCGGGCTCGCCGGCAGCGCGGTCCGGTCGCGTGTAGTTGAGCTTGGCGGGCTTGATCACCGCCCGGCGGAACATCATCACCAACAGCCCGAGCACGAGCGCGGTCCCCAGCAGGTTGAGCACTTCCTTGTACCCGAGGTAGAAGTCGCCGTGGAAGTAGTTGATCCCGAAGATCGGGTGCAGGAAGTCGGTATCGAACCCCAGGATCACCGTGCCGGCGAACAGCGCCAGCCAGCCGTAGAAGATGCCCATGTGCGCAATCCCGGCCACGCTGTCGCGCCGGCGAAGCGTCACGTGCGTGATCATCATCTTCGTCGCCCGTCCCAGTCCGCGGGCGAGCTCCCGCGGCGGCGGCCAGCCTCCGCCGCGGCCGTGGCGGTACTTGACGAACGGCCGGGCCACCCCGTACAGGAACACGAACACCGACAGGACCGCGAGCACGTACCAGAGCACCTTCAGCGCTCCCGTGACCCCCCAGAACACTGGCCGCGTCTTCACAGACGCGACCAGCAGCGTGCCGATCGCCGCGTGCACCAGCTCGGATTACCCGAGGGCGTCCTCGAGCTCGTCGGCGACCTCGAACATGTCGGCGACGGCTCCGAAATGCGCGACCCCGAAGATCGGCGCCTCCGGATCGGAGTTGACCGCGATGATCGTGTCCGCGCCCCGCATCCCCGCGAGGTGCTGGACCGCTCCGGAGATCCCCATCGCGAGGTACAGGCGCGGCTTGACCGTCTTGCCCGACTGCCCGACCTGCCGCGAGGAGTCCATCCAGCCCGCGTCGACCAGCGGGCGACTGCTCGACAGCGTGGCACCGAGCCGGTCGGCCAGCTCCTGGAAGCGCGGGATGTTGTCCTTGTCCTCGATCCCCCGGCCGATCGAGAGCAGGAACTCCGCCTTGGTGATGTCCACGCCGGACGCGGCCGCCTCGACGAAGCCAAGGTGCTCGGTGCGAGCCGTGCCGGACAGGTCGACCTCGACAGCCCGGACCGCGGCGCTCCCGTCGCCGGGCTCGGCGGGGGCGAAGATCCCCGGCCGCACGGTGAGGAGCGTGTGCTTCTTACCGCCGAACGCCAGCTGGGCGCTCAGCTTGTCCCCATACGCGCCGCGGTGAACGCGCGGTCCGACCTCGCTCCACGACACCGACGTGACGTCGGTGGCGAACCCGAGCCCCAGCCGCGCGGCCAGCGCGGGTGCGAACCCGAGCGAGTCGATCGTGTGACCGCACAGGATCACCGCCGGGTCCTCGGACTCGATCAGACCCTCCACCGCGCGCTCCCACACGTGCGCCTCGAAGTGCTCGGTCGGAGCCGAGACGGTGAGCACCTCGGTCACGCCCGGCGCCTGCAGCTCCGCCGCGAAGCGCTCGGCGCCTGAGCCGATCACGGCGACCGACAGCCCGCCGCCGCTCGCGCCCGCCAGCTCCGCGCCGAGTGAGAGCAGCTCACGCGAGACCTCGCGCAGCTCGCCCTGGCGGCTCTCGGCCACCACCAGCACACCTGCGCTCATGACGTCACCCGCTCTCTGACCAGCTCGAGGATTCGATTCGCCTGCTCGGCGGGTGAGCCCTCGAGCATCTCCGCGCCTGCGCCGCGTTCCGGCGGCGCCATCGCCTCCAGGCGCGCGCCCGCGACCCGCTCGAGCTCGCCGGGATCCAGGCCGAGATCGCTCGGTTCAAGCGCCTCCAGCGGCTTCTCGCGCGCCTGCTTGATCGCGCGCAGCGTCGCGTAGCCCGGCTCGTTGATCCCGGTCTGGATCGTGAGCAGGGCCGGCAACGCGATCCGCAGCCGCTCGACCAGCCCACCCTCGAGCTCGCGCGCAACGGTCACCGTGCCCGCCGCCGAATCGAACTCCAGCTGCTTGACGACCGCGACCCGCGGGAGCCCGAGCAGTCCGGCCACCGCCGTCCCGGTCGCTCCGTTGACCGCATCGGAGGACTGGACCCCGCACAGCACCAGGTCCGGCTCCTCCCGCGAGACCGCGGCGGCGAGCGCACGGGCCGTCACCAGCACATCCCCCCGGGCCAGCACGTCCTCGTCCCACACGCGCACGGCCCGATCGGCACCGCGCGCCAGGCAGCCGAGCAGCGCATCCTCGGCCTCCTCGTCTCCGACGGTGACGGCCACCACCTCGTGGCCGTCACCCCCGACCTGCTCGCGCAACTGCAGCGCCGCCTCGAGTGAGAACGAGTCCCACTCGTTCAGATCCCGCTCCAGGGAGTCGGGATCGACGCCGAGGCCATCCTCGCGCAGCTCGAATTCGTCATCGAGCGCTGCCACCTGCTTGACGCAAACGACGATCTTCACGAGCTCAGACGGGTGATGCCACGTCGGAGGCGGCCTGCAGTTGCTGCAGATAGTCGTCGTTGGAGGTCTCGCCCCACAGTCGCCGCTCGCGAATGAACGGCAGCGGCATCTCCGGATGCGGCGAGTCGATCTCACGCGCCAGCCGGTGGCCGTCGAAGATCGAGTCGACGATCATCCGCGGCGCCGCGGCGCCGCCGATCACGTAGACGGCCTCGATCCCCTCCTGCTCCAGCCGCGCCTTGTCGGACTTCAGCTCGCGGTACAGCTCGTCGTTGGAGATCCGCGCGGTGCAGAGCACGACCGAGTCGATCTCGAACTGCTCCTTGTGCTCGGGGTTCCAGACGTTGTACGCGTGCGCGACGCCCTGCTCCAGGCGCTCGACCATCGTGTACGGGTGGATCCCCACGCCGAGCCGGTGCAGATCGCGGTGCAGCATCGGCGCCTCGAGCGTGTACTCCATGTAGCTGGCGATGTCGCCCGCCTGCGTGAGCAGGGAGACCTCGTGACCCTCGCCGGCCAGCTTCTGGGCGACCGACGCGCCCATGTAGTACGCCTCGTTCTCCAGCACCAGCACGCGCTTGCCGATCTTCTTCGATCCGGCGACCACCTGATCGGGCGTGAGCTGCCAGTCCAGGGAGGTGTCGGCGCCCGGGATCGGCTCGTGCGTGGCGGCGTTCATGCCGTCGGTGGCGAAGTGGCAGCCGGTGGCGATCACCACGATCTCGGCGCCGTACTCGAGCACGTCCTGCGCGGTCAGCCGCGAGTTCGTGTGGACCTCGACGTTGCGCAGCTTGTCGAGTTGGATCTGGCGATAGTTGACGATCCGCTTCCACTCGCCCAGGCCGCGGGCGGTCCCCCGGAAGAGGTTCTCCTTGCCGTCGGAGTGTCCGAGCTGCGAGATCCAGTTGACGCTGCCGCCGATCTCCTTCTCGGCCTCGACCAGGTGGACGGCCGACATCCCGCGCTTGCCGAGCACCATCGCGCACTCCATCCCGGCCGGTCCGGCCCCGACGATCAGCACGCCCTTGTCGGCGTTGTCGGCCTTGTGGAACTTCTCGGGATGCCAGCCGCGGCGGTACTCCTCGCCGGCGGTCGCGTTCTGGGTGCAGACCATCGGCGGTCCGCCGATCTCCCAGCGCGAGATGCATTGGTTGCAGCCGATGCACTCGCGGATGTCGTCGAGCCGGCCCTCGTCGATCTTGTTGGGCAGGAACGGGTCCGAGATCGAGGGGCGCGCGGCGCCGATGATGTCGTACTGGCCCGATTTGATGATCGCCACCATCGTGTCGGGGTTGGTGATCCGCCCGACGCCGACGACCGGCTTGTTGGTGTGGTCGCCGGCCTTGATCTGGCCCGTGTAGGGCGCCTCGTGGTTCTCCTCGAAGAATCGCGACGGGCCGGCGTTCTGGCCCCACTCGGCGATGTCGCCGACCGTGAAGTCCCACAGGTCGACGACGTCGTCGCAGTATTCGACGAAGCGGATGCCGTCCTCGCCGACCTCGATCGAGGTCGGGCCGAGCAGGTGGTCCACGGCGAAGCGACTGGCGATCGCGCAATCGTCGCCGACCGCTTCCCTGACCTTGATCAGCGACTCGCGCCAGAACCGCGCGCGGTTCTCAAACGAGCCGCCGTACTTGTCGGTGCGCCGGTTGTAGAACGGGGAGAGGAACTGGAAGGGCAGGTAGGCGTGGGCGCCGTAGACGTAGACGATGTCGAAGCCGGCGTCGCGAGCGCGCAGCGCCGCGTCGACGTACATCTGCTGGACGGTGTCGATGTCGTCCTGGTCCATGTAGCGCGGGAAGATGTTCAGCTCGAAGTCCGACGCGATCTGCGACGGCCCGCGCGGCGTCGCGCGCGACTCCATGCATGGAGCGTGCGGCCCCCCGTACCAGAGCTCGATCCCGGCCAGTGCGCCGTGCTCGTGCAACTTGTCGCACATCGCGGCCAGGTTGCGCACGTCGCCCTCGTCCCAGATCCGCGCCGAAACGCGCGAGGTGTCGTCTGACTCCGGGTGGATCGAGCAGTACTCGGTGCAGCACGCTCCCCAGCCGCCCTCGGCCTTCATCCCGCGGTGGTAGGCCTGGAATCCCGGCTTCTCAGAACCGGCGCCGATGCAGTGAGGCACCTGGTAGAAGCGGTTCTTCAGGGTCTTGGGCCCAAGCTGGATCGGCTCGAACAGGATGTCGTACTTAGGATCGCGCGCCACGATTCTCTCTCCTCCGTAGGCCCTTTGATCGGACAAATTGGTCCGTCGAATTGTGTTCTACAGGCTGCTGCTCGTGAAGTCCACCGCACCCTACGCTCCCAGTCAACCTCATCCATCCGGAGCGATCCAGACCAGGCACTCCGCCCGGCGGCGAATCCGCCGTGCGGCCACTGTTCTCCACCAACGCGGCGTCCGCCGCGGGTCGGGCCCGAGCACCAGCAGGCCGGCGTCGCGCTCGTGCACGAGCTCGAGCAGCGCCTGCAGCGGCCGGCGGCTGGAGACCCGCAACAGCTCGGTCGAGATCCCCTGGCTGGCCGCATTCTGAGCAGTTTGCCGAACCGCATCGAGATCCTCTTCGTGAGGAAGCGTGGCGTACTCACGGGCGAGAGTCAGCGTTGTCGGGTGTGGCGGTAGCCACATCAGGTTGACCAGCAGCAGCTTGGCGCGGGTCTCCAGCGCCGCGTCGATCGCCACCCGTTCGGCGGCCGGATCGACCCGCGCGGACAGGGTCGCCAGCATCACGGGCCGGGTGGGGTTCGCATCCGCTCCGGGGGTCGGTGGCGACTGTGTGGGGTTGTCGACGGCGGGCACGGCGATCGCCTCTCGCGCATCAAATCACCTGGCGCGCGGTGCGCGGAGAAGCATTTCTCCGCGTGGCCCACGATCGAGCGCAAAGGCGCGCCACGCGGCCAAAGAACCGGTCATCAGATTGACCAGAATTAGACCAACTGGTATAAGTTTGTCACCACGCGTGGTGTCCCGAGCTCGGGACCTGAGCTCACGACGTTCCGCGTCAATCCGAGGAGGAGGGAAGAGTGGAGCAGGTCGCGACTGCCACCGTCGAGGAGGTTCAGCTCCTCAAGACGCTGCGATGGTGGGACGGTTTCATCATTGCTCTCTGCAATCCGGGCTTCCTGCTCGGCAGCCTTGGCTACACGCTCGGTCTGTTCGGCGTCGGCGGGTCCATGATCCTGTGGGGCGCCTCGGCCGCGATCGGGATGCTTCAGGCGTGGATCTACTCAGAGCCCGCCACCATGTTCGGAAACCGCTCCGGTGGTATCGCCCTGTACGCGCACGAGGGCTGGCGCAAGTACACGACGCTGGTCGGGCCGCTGTCGGCGTTCGGCTACTGGATCGGTTGGTCGGTCGTGCTGTCGATCTTCGGCAAGATCATCGGCGACCTGGCCACCTCGCAGTGGTGGCCAAACTCGGGGCTGTCGATCGCGTTCGCCGGCAACACGCTGACGCTGTCGTCGTTCATCGCGATCGGCTGCATCATCTTCGTGTGGGCCTTCAACATCCTGGGCATGAAGGCCGCGGTGTGGTTCACCTACGCCTGCGCGGCGCTGCTGATGGTGCCGATCGTGCTCTTCCTGGTGGTCCCGTACTTCACCGGCAAGTGGCACAGCGCCAACGTCCACACCGTGTTCCCCGGCCCGTGGGGAGGGGTCAAGCTCGCGATCGTCTACATGTTCATCCTCGCCTGGTCGGCGTACGGCACCGAGGCGTGCGCGACCTTCGCGCCCGAGTACCGCTCGATCCAGGACACGCACCGGGCACTGCGCAGCGCGGCGATGTTCATGCTGCTCATCTGCCTGCTGGTGCCGCTCGGGCTGGGCGGCGTCCAGGGCGTCTCCAAGGCGGTCACCACCGGGGCTGAGGGCCAGTTCTACACGACCGCGATGTCCACGCTCGTTGGCCACGGTGCCGCGTCGTTCTTCACGATCTGCATCATCGCCTCGCTGCTGCTCTCGATGACCTCCTCGACCGCGGACGCCGGCCGGGCGCTGTACGGGATCTCGCGGGCGGGGATGACGATCAAGGCGTTCGGCAAGCTCTCGAGCTTCCACGTCCCGGCGCGCGCGATGACCTTGGACCTGGTGGTCAACATCGCCCTGGTGCTGTTCATCAAGTCCAACCTGGCGATCCTCTACATGAGCAACATCGGCTACGTGCTCGCGCACGTGTTCGCCCTGTCGGGCTTCCTGTTGCTGCGCCGCGACCGGCCCAACTGGCCGAGACCGATCAAGATCGCCTCCGGGTGGCTGCCCGTGGCGCTGTTCCTGTGCGTGCTGAATGCGGTGTTCCTCGTGATCGGCTCGATCTCGCCCAAGCTCAACGGCTACGGCGACTGGACCGACTTCGGGATCGGCGTCGGGATCCTGGTCGGCTCGCTGCTGCTGTTCATCTACCGCCGCGTGGTCGAGGACGGCGAGGGCGTGCACTTCCGCGAGGACGTGCCGGACCTTCCCGACGAGGAGGAGATGCGCGCGCTCATGGGCACCCCGGCGGCGGTCGCTGCCGACCACACGCCGGCCGTGACGATCTGACCGAAGAACGAAGAGCTGAGCGACCGCCAGCCACCGCGGCGATCGCTCAGTCCTTCTCCTGCGTGAGTCAGTCGCGGTCGGGCTTCAGCGACCAGGTCGGCAGGTCGGCGAGCGCGCTGCGGTACTTGCGCCGGTGGATCGGCCGGAAGAACATCGACCAGGTGGTCGCCGCGATCGCGACGATGATCACGCCGCCGAGCGCCTTGCCCACCACGACCCCCGCGACGATGCACGCGAGCGCCAGCAGGCTGATCGCGAGCGGCACGCGCCGGTAGCGCAGCTGCGTGGCGCGGAGCGCCGCGTACTGCTCGACCGGGATCTGGTTGGTGTCCCAGCGGCGACCGCAGTTCTCACACGCCCACCGCTCGCCGTAGGCCAGGTACCGGTGCTCGCCGCACGGGCACGACACCGTGATCTTCGGCCCCCGGCGTACCGCTCTCGGAGGCCGCTGCGCCATCGTCGTCACCGCGCCGGCGCCCACTAGTGCGCCGGCGGCTCCCACCCCTCGAGCACCGACGGGTGATAGTCGGTGCCGACCGTCTTCGAGCCCGAGACCCACGGGCCGAGTTCCGGCTGAGGGAACTTTGTGTGGCGCTCCTTGAGCGCGATCCCGTAGGAGTTTCCCGACTGCAGGTGCTTCATCAGCACCTTGCGCGCGATCTCGTCCTCGCGACCCTCGGGGATCGGGAAGTAGATCTTCAGAAACGAGTTGGAGTACCGGTCGAACACCGCCGGCGTTCCGTTCTCCTCAAGCAGGTGGATGTCCTCGAGCCAGTTGAGGTCTCCCCCGGGGGTGGCGGCCTCCAGGTCGATCCCCTCGATCTCCGAGATCTCCTCCTGATAGGGCAGCCGCCGGCCCGACAGATACTCCGCGTCGATGCTGACGATCTTCTCGGGCTCGGCGGGGAGGCTGCGGTGATCGCTCATCTATTCGGCCTTTCCGGCTCGCTCCATCTCCGGAGCGAAGTCGATCGGATTCTCGATGTGGCGCTCCAGCATCCGCTTGATCTCCTGTAGCGCATTCTCCTCGGTGACGCCGGGGACGTACTGCGTGCCCGCCAGCGGGACCCGCGCCATCGCCGCGGCTTCCATCGTCAGCGCACACAGATCCTCGGGCTCGAGGCTGTGGACGCTCGTCTTGCCGCAGGCCCGAGCGAGCATCTGGGTCTCGAGCGTGAGCGTGTGCAGGAAGTTGTAGACCCGGTTGGCGGCCTCGTCGACGACGAGTCGCTTGCGGAGCTCCGGATCCTGCGTGGCGACGCCCACCGGGCAACGGCCGGTGTGGCAGTGGTAGCACTGCCCCGCCGGGACGCCGACGGTGCCCTCGTAGTCGGTGACGCCCTCGATCTCCTTGTTGCAGTTGAGCGCCATCAGCGAGGAGTGGCCGATCGCCACCGCCTTGGCGCCGAGCGCGAGGCACTTGGCCACGTCGCCGCCGTTGCGGATGCCGCCGGCGACGACCAGGTCGACCTCGTCGGCCAGCCCAATGTCCTCCAGCGCGCGCCGGGCCTCCGGAATCGCCGACATCAGCGGGATCCCGGTTTCCTCGGCCGCGATGTGCGGTCCCGCGCCGGTGCCACCCTCGGCACCGTCGAGGTAGATGATGTCCGGGCCGCACTTCGCCGCCATGCGCACGTCGTCGTAGACCCGCGCGGCACCGAGCTTGAGCTGGATCGGGATCTGGTAGTTGGTGGCCTCACGGACCTCCTGGATCTTCAGCGACAGGTCGTCCGGCCCCAGCCAGTCGGGGTGGCGCGCGGGGGAGCGCTGATCGATCCCGACCGGCAGCGAGCGCATCTCGGCGACCTGCTCGGTCACCTTCTGGCCCATCAGGTGACCGCCGAGCCCGACCTTGCACCCTTGGCCGATGAAGAACTCGCACGCGTCGGCGAGCATCAGGTGGTGGGGGTTGAAGCCGTAGCGGCTCTGGATGACCTGGTAGTACCACTTGGTCGACAGGTCGCGCTCGGGCGGGATCATCCCGCCCTCACCCGAGCAGGTGGCGGTGCCGGCCATCGAGGCGCCCTTGGCGAGCGCCATCTTGGCCTCCAGCGACAGCGCGCCGAACGACATCCCGGTGATGTAGACCGGGATGTCGAGCTCGATCGGCTTGGCGGCGAAGCGCGCGCCGAGCACGGTCCTGGTCACGCACTTCTCCCGGTAGCCCTCGATCACGAACCGGGTCAGCGTGCCCGGCATGAACATCAGCTCGTCCCAGTGCGGGATCTTCTTGAACATCGAGAAGCCGCGCATCCGGTAGCGACCGAGCTCTGACTTGACATGGATGTCGTCGATCACCTCTGGGGTGAAGATCCTCGAGTGCCCGAGCACGTTGCGGGCCATCGGGGCGTTCTCGTCAGCAGTAGCCATTTCGTCTCTCCTTCCTGG
>DATJTS010000010.1:0-28620 GCA_035503035.1 Solirubrobacteraceae bacterium | reverse complement strand
GGCACTGATCGAGACCGCCGGCGAGCGCGCCCACGCACAGGGTGCCGAGCTGCTCTACTGGCACACCCAGGCGTTCAACGGCCGCGCCCGCTCGCTCTACGACACGGTCGCCGGGCTCACCTCGTTCGTGCACTACGAGCGTTCGCTGAGCTGAGGTCCGGCCCCAGCTCCCACCCCCGTGTGACACAACCGTCACTCCTGCCGCGTCACCGTGGCGCCTCGCGACCCCGTGGCGCCTCGCATCCCACTCCCACCGAGGGGGAAAACGTCGGGTTTATGCCGGCCAGCCGGGTCAAACCGACAAAAGCCCCGCTCACAGCGGCATCGATCGGTTCCGTCCGCCGCGGGGAGATGCTCCCGACGTTTTCGCGGCCACTCTGAGCCTCTCCGGGGGCGCATCCGCCGGTGCGGCGCTCAGAGTGCTCGATGTCGGTTGCGTCCTCGCTCGATCTGAGCCTCACGCAGGGCCATAAGCCCGCGGGCGCCAGGTCAGCTGTCGAAACCGAGCCCGAGCCGGTCGAGCGTCCCCAGCCACAGGCCGCGCTTGCCCTCCCGCCGGTCGGCGGCGGCAAGGCGGTTGCGGGTGAGCTGAATCACCGCCGAGCGCAACGGCTCGGGAGGGAACGGCATCGGGCGGGTGCGCACGAAGCGCAGCCGGGTGGACTCGGTGTCACGGCCGTCGAGGAGGTCGAGCGCGACCTGGGCCCCCCAGCGGGTGGCGCCGACGCCCAGCCCGGTGTAGCCGACGGCCCACACCACACGACCGCCGAGCTCGGAGCCGAAGCACACCGAGAAGCGGCTGCAGGTGTCGATCGCGCCGCCCCAGCGGTGGGTGAAGCGCACCCCAGCCAGCTGTGGGAAGACGGTGAAGAAGTGCTGGGACAACTTGCCGAACGTCGCGTCGTGGTCGTCGAGGCGGTCCAAAACTGGACCGCCATGCCGGTACACGGCGTCATAGCCGCCGAACAGGATCCGGCCGTCCTGGGAGAGCCGGTAGTAGTGGAACTGGTTACCGCCGTCGCCGATGCCCTGGCGCCCCTGCCAGCCGATCTCGGCCAGGCGGTCGCCGAGTGGCTCTGTCATCAGCGCGTAGTCGTAGACGGGCGCGATGTAGCGGTTGATCGCACGGACGCCGCGCACGGCCGGGTAGGCGCTGGTGCCGACGAGCACCCGAGCGCACGACACCGACCCACCGGCCGCCGCGGTCACGCGCACACCCGCTCCCTCAGCGGCGACGCCCAGCACCGGCGAGTGCTCGTAGATGCTCACGCCGGCGGCGACCGCGGCCCGTCGCAGCCCATCGGCCAACTTGGCGGGATGCACGAGCCCCGCGCCGCCGCGGTGCCACACCGCACCCAGGTAGAGCGGGGAGTGGACCTCGGCACGGATCTCGTCGGTCGAGAGCACCGTCGCTTCGCCGCCGTACTCCCGTGTGATCTCCACGTCCTCCTGCAGACCGGCAAGCTCGTGCGGCTCCATCGCGACGGCCAGATATCCGTTCGTCTCCAGCTCGGCGTCGATCGACAATCGCTGCACGTCGGCCGCCAGACCCTCGAAGTTCTGCTGCCCGAGTCGCTCGAGCGTGTGCATCTCCTCCGGGAAGCGAGCCAGGCCGTTGGCCAACCCATGCGTCAGCGACGCGTCGACAAATCCGCCGTTGCGCCCGCTCGCGCCCTCGCCGCAGCGGCCGGACTCGAGGACGACGACGCGCCGCTGTGGATCCTCGCGGACCGCGTGCAGCGCCGCCCACAGCCCCGTGTAGCCGCCGCCGATGATGCACAGGTCGGCCTCCACGCGCCCATCAAGGCGCGGCTCGGCGCCGCGCGCCGGAAGCGAGTCGACCCAGTAGGAGCGGACAGTCGCGTCGGCGTAGGCGGCCCGCTCGGCGTGGCTCGGCGGACGCTGTGGCCAGGGGGAGGTCACGTCGGCTCGGCCTCAAGCACAGCGTCCACCGGCGCGACGTGGACGATCTCGTCGTCGTCGGTGAGCACCAGACCCTCACGCATCGTCTCCCCCGAGAAGAACTCGCGATGGCCCGGCTCCAGGGCGAACATCCAGGCCAGACCGACGATCGTCGTGATGATCACGACGAACAGCGTGCCACCGACGTGCCAGCCGAACAGGTTCAGCACGATGTAGCTCTGATTCGGGTCGAGGTAGACCTTCACCGACCAGCCGATCACGACGAACAGCACGAACGCCGCGATCCCCGGGACGACCACGTCGCTGAACGCCGCCCGAGCCGAGACCCGCACCGCCTCCCGGTAGTGCCAGGCGCATGAGAGCGCGCTGATCGCGAGGTAGAGCGCAGCGAAGAACGTCGTCGCCGTGACGGCGTCCGAGATGACGTTGCCGTGGGAGAGGAAGTTGAGCGCGGCGTAGTAGATGATCGAGAGCACGCCGAAGGAGATCGTGGAGAACGAGGGCGTCTTGTAGCGCGGGTGGATGTCTCCGAAGATCGGGGGCAGCGCCTTGTGGAAGGCCATCGAGAGCGTGGTGCGTGCGTTGGGCAGGATCGTCGTCTGGGTGGTCGCGGCCGCTGAGGTGAGGACCATGAACAACAGCAGCTTGGTGAGGATCTTGCCGAGCAGCGAGGTGCCGAACACCGCCGCGCCGAGCGGCGAGAGGACGTCATTCTGGTTGGCGACGTTGTTGAGGCCGATGCCGTGGTGACCGAGGCCTGCGAATCCCTGCACCGAGATCGTCAGCAGCATGTAGGTGCCGAGCAGCAGGAAGGTCGAGATCACGCCGGCGACGCCGGGGATCCGGCGGGCGTCCTCGGTCTCCTCGTTGATCGAGGTCGTGGTGTCCCAGCCCCAGTAGATGAAGATCATCAGCAGCAGCCCGAGCATGAACTGGTTGAACGACATCTTCGTCGGATCGAACCAGCTCCATGACGGGGTGAGGTGACCGGCGGGGGCCGTGCCATCGCCCAGCTTGACCAGGGCGACGATCCCGAGGATGAACAGCACGATCACCTCGACGATCACGAGCCACATCTGCAATTTGGCGGAGATCTCGATCCCGCGCCAGCACAGCCAGGTGAGCCCGACGATCCAGGCGATCCCCAGGAGCAGCACCCAGGGGCTCGTCGCGTCGACCCCGATCGAGTGGGCGCCGATGAGCAGGAACAGGTACTGCGCGGCGACCTGGGCGTAGCTGGCCATCGCCAGGAAGTCCGACGCGATCGTGCCCCAGCCCCCCGCGAACCAGCCGATCCGTGGTCCCAGGTTGCGCGCGGCCCAGGTGAAGCTCGTCCCGCAGTCGGGGTCGGCCTTGTTGATCTGCTTGATCGCCCAGGCCGTCATCAGCATCGGGACGAACGCGATCACGACCAGCAGCGGCGTGCGCAGCCCGACGACCGCCACCACGAAGCCGAGCGTCGCTGCCAGGCTGTAGGCCGGGGCCGTGGAGGCGACCCCCACGGCGACGCTCATCGTCATCCCGACGGCGCCGCGCTTCAGCCCCTTGTCGGCGAAGCCGTCGTCTGGTTCTCCTCCCGCGACATCCATCGACGCGAGAGCGTAGGGAGCGCGTCCGGTGCGACCGTGAGCATCCTGTCGCGCGCCACCCAATCCTGCTCGACACTGTGACGGCGCCCAGCCGTCATCATGTCCGCTCGATGGAGTTCACGCCGGACCGTACGACCGCAATCACCGTCGAGGAGGCGCTCGCGCTGCCCGCGTTGCGGCGCGGACTGCCCGAGGTGCTCTCGGGAAAGGCCGCGCTGGGCCGCCCGATCCGCTGGGTCCATGCCGGCGAGGTGCCGGGTATCGCGACGTTGCTCGTCGGCGGGGAGCTGTTGCTGACCACCGGGATGGGGCTCGCCTCACGTGCCACCGAGCAACAGGCCTTCGTCACGGAGCTCGCCGACCGCGGCGTCGCGGCGTTGGTGATCGAGCTCGGCTCGAGCCTGAAGACGATCCCCGAGCCGATGCGCGAGGCCGCGATCCGGACCGGACTGCCGCTGGTGGCGCTCCATCGTGAGGTTCCGTTCGTGCGGGTCACCGAGGCCATTCACACCGAGCTCGTCAACCGTCAGTACGGCCTGCTGCGGGAGGGTGAGGAGATCAAGGAGCGGCTGATCGCGGTGATGCTCGACGGCGACGGCCTGCCCGAGTTGCTGCAGACGCTCTCCGAGCTGCTCGGCAACCCCGTCTTCCTGCAGTCGGGGCGCGGCCGCATGCTGTTTCACGCCGGAGGCGGCGACGACCTGGACGCGTTCGAGAGCGCCGGCGCGCAGGCAGGACTCGAGGCGCCGGTCCCGATGGGGCCGGGAGGGCAGCCGGGGCGCCTGGTGGTGCTCCCCACGCGCCGTGCGCCCACCGAGCTTGACCAGGTCGCGCTCCGCCATGCGGCGGGCATCGTCGCGCTCGCCCTGCTGCGGGCGCGTGAGGAGGACGAGCTGCTCGCGCGTGAGCGCGGCAACCTGCTGGCGGAGCTCGCCGATGGCGTGAGCAGTGGGGCCCAGGCCGCCCGCCAGGCCGAGCGGATGGGGTTTCGCCCCCAGTCATCCGAACTGCTGGCGGTCGCGGTGGTCGAGGTGCCGCCAAGTCCCGGTCAGGTCCGCGCGGCGCTGCTCGGCGACCTGCAACGTGAGCTCGAAGGTCGCGCCACGCCCGTCCTGTGTGGTGGACGCTCAGGCGAAGAGCCGCTGCTCGCGCTGGCGGCACTCCCGGGACGGTCGCTCGCCGGTGAGCGCGGCGGTGCGGCATCCGATCGGGCCGCGCTGGCCGAGCGCACGGCTGCCGAGCGCGCCGCCGTGGCCGAGCGGGTCGCCGAGGTCGTGGCGCGCGTGTGGGCCCGTCGCCGACCGGGCACGCGCACGATCGTCGGGATCGATGGGCCGGCGGGCTGGGAGGGCGCCGGCCGCGCGTTGCGGGTGGCGGCCCAGACCGCGGGGGCCGCTCGCCGCCTGCCCGAGCGAGCCTGGTACGACGCGCGCGGTACCGAGCTCGAGCGCCTGCTGGCCGCCATCGGGGACGAGCGGGTGCTCGCCGAGTTCGTCGAGCGCAACCTCGGGCCGTTGCTCGACCACGATCGCGACCACAAGCTTGCGCTGCTCGGCACGCTCCAGGCGCTCTGTGCCCATGGAGGCCACAAGGCGAGCGCGGCGCGCGACCTGCACCTGCACCGGCAGGCCCTCTATCACCGGATCGCCCGGATCGAGGCGTTGCTCGGAGTCGACCTGTCCGACGCGTCGCGGCTGACAACGCTCGACGTCGCACTGCGCGCGCTGCCCTATCTGGCGGAGCGCGGCCGGCGCTGAGCGGTTTCAGGCGGCGGTCTCGGTGTGACGTCGCCATGGCTCGTGGCGTTCGCGGGGTCGCGCACCGGGGCGTCGGCCGGGGCCTGAGCTGCCTCAGGCGGCGGTCTGGGTCCGCGGGAGGAGCGCGCGCTGGACGACCAGGCCCGCCACCAGCGCCCAGGTCGCCGACGCGACGCCGGCGATGGTGACGCCCGATGCGGCGACGACGAACGTGATCGCCGCCGCGGTGCGCCGTTGCGGATCCCCGATCGCCGCGCCCAGCGAGGAGCCGAGCGTGCCCAGCAGGCCGAGCCCGGCGACCGTGCCGACGACGTCGACCGGCGCGACCGCCAGCAGGGTGGTGAGCGCGGTCGTCACCGCGGTCAGGCACAGGTAGGTGACGCCGAACGTGGTGGCGGCCGGCCAGCGGCGTGCCGGGTCTGGATGCGCCTGCGAGGAGGCGGGGACCGATGCGCTGATCGCCGCCAGGTTGATCGCGTGGCCGCCGAACGGGGCGGCGAGGACGGAGCCGAGCCCGGTCGCCGCCATCGCCTCACGCCATGGGATCGTGTAGCCGTAGGAGCTCATGATCGCCACGCCCGGAACGTTCTGGGCCGCCATCGTCACCACGTACAGTGGCAGCGCGATCCCGACCAGCGCGGGCCACGAGATCCGGGGCGAGGTGAGCACCGGGTGGGGGAGCAGGGGGCCGGGCGCGCCGCCGTGATCGGCGGCGAGGATCGCCACGACCACGAGCGTCGCCACGAACGCCCCCGGCACCGCCCAGCGCGGCGCGACCCGGGTCAGGGCGAGCCACACGAGCAGGATCGGCAGCACCTGAGCGGGGTGGGCGGCGAGCCCGTGGACGGGCGTGAGGCAGATCTGAAGCACGACCCCGGCGAGCATCGCCTGCGCGATCGGGGCCGGAATCGCGGTGATCAGCGCCCCGAGCCGGGGCCACAGCCCGGTCAGCACGACGAGGAGCCCGACGACCAGGAAGGCGCCGACCGCGGCCGGCCAGCCGCCGTGACCCGCGCCCGCGCTGACCAGCACGGCGGCGCCCGGCGTCGACCACGCGATCGTGATGGGGATCCGGTGCCGACGGCTCAGCAGCAGGGTCGCCACCCCGACCGCGAGGCACAGGACGACCAGTCCGGAGGTCGCCTGGGCCCGGGTCGCGCCGACCGCGCGCAACCCGGCCAGCACGACGGCGAACGAGCTCGTGTAGCCGACGATCGCGATTCCGAACCCCGCCGAGATCTGCTGCCGGTACCGCCCGAGTTCCATATACAGAACAGTACAGCGGGGGTTCTGTTTATGGAACCCCGGCGCTATCGTCCGACGGCGATGGACGCGATCGCCGGTCTGGTCGGAGAACGCCTGCGTGAGGC
Organism: Solirubrobacteraceae bacterium; assembly: GCA_035503035.1. Classification (GTDB taxonomy): domain Bacteria; phylum Actinomycetota; class Thermoleophilia; order Solirubrobacterales; family Solirubrobacteraceae; genus Palsa-465. The sequence goes on along the minus strand of DATJTS010000010.1, from coordinate 21,981 downwards.
AAGGCGCGCGCGGGAGCTCTCGCTCGCCGCGCTCGCCTCGGCCGCCGGGGTCGGCAAGGGCTCGCTGTCGGAGATCGAGAACGGAACGCGCAACCCCACGCTCGCCACGCTCTACGCGCTGGCGGGAGCACTCGGCGTGCCGCTGGCGACGCTGCTCGCCGAGCGGATCGGCGCCGAAGTCGCCTCCGCAGGCGTCCGCGCCGAGCTGCTCGACGTCACCGAGGACGAGGCGCAGACGGTCGAGGTCTACCGGCTGCGGCTCGACCCGGGCGCACGGCGCGAGTCGGGCGCCCACGGCCGAGGGGTGACCGAGCACCTGTTGCTGGTCGCCGGCACGCTCCGGGTGGGGCGCGTGGGTGAGGAGGTCACACTGGCTGTCGGCGAGTCGGCGACCTGGTTGAGCGACGCCGCACACTCATACGCAGACGCGGGTGGCGCCGGGGCGGACGCGGTGCTCGTGATCCGCTCGCCGCGCCTCTAGACCGCCGGGGCTCGCCCGGCGCTACGCGCGAGGTGGACGGCGACCAGGATCGGGCCGATCACCACACACGCGATCAGCACGATCGCGAGCAGCACGTGAAGTGACGACGGCCCGCCCACCAAGACGCAGTGCCGGGAACCGACGCCGAACGCACTGCCGTTGCGGCGCGCAACGGTCACGCACCGGGACTTGGCGGCGACCGCGCTGAGCACCAGCACCGGGAAGAACGCGGCGACGCCGCCGGGCACGATCAGCGTGCCGAGCACCTTCTGGCGTGTCGTCCACGCCCGCGAGCTCCACAGCAGTACCACTCCCGCGATCCAGCCGATCCCGAACACGAAACCGCCGAGCGGCAGCAGCACGACCGCCGCCCACTCCCGCCAGGTGCGGGGGTCGCGGCCGGGGTCGGCCGGCGCCGGCTGCTCGGCCTCCACGATCTCCTCGGGCGGGCCGAGGCGCTCGATCACCGACAGCGCATCGGCATCGGAGGTGCCCGGCGGGATCGCCTCGGCGAGGTGGCTCTCGATCTCGGCGCAGAGGTCGTCCAATCGACCGGTGGGGAGCCCGCGCCCGGCCTCACGCAGCCGGCGCAGATAGTCGGCGGCGAGAGGGTGCATGGCCGTGGTGCTCACGCGGTCGCTCCTTGTTCCAGCAGGCTGTCGACGGAGTCACGGAACCGGCTCCACTGCGCGGCAAACGTCCGCAGCGTCGCGTCCCCGTCAGAGGTGATCGTGTAGTAGCGCCGAGGGGGACCGGCCGAGGACTCGCGCCACATCGACTCGACCAGGCCCTCGCGCCGCAGCCGGCCGAGCAGCGGGTAGAGCGTGCCCTCGCTCGTGACCAGGCCATCGACGTCGCCGAGCGCCCGGACGAGATCGAAGCTGTAGCGCTCGCCCTCGCGCAGCAGGGCGAGCACGCAGAACTCGAGCACCCCACGACGGAGCTGTGAGATCGTCGAATCTCGCGGTGCCATGCGTCGCAAGGTAGCTGGTGCGACCAGCCACGTCAAGGGGGGCAAGCGTCAACGGTCAAGCGCCAACCGTCTTGGACCGCGGCCCGGCCCGGCCGGCCCGGCCGATCCGGCCCGGGCCGGGCCGACAGAGCGACCGCGTCAGCGGCCGGAGATCAGCCCGGCGAGCCGCGCCAGCGGGTCCGTCGAGGCGCTGTCCGACGCGCTCTCGCGCTGGTCGGCGGCGCGGTAGAGCCCGTAGACCAACCGCGCGCCCAGCCAGCGCAGCGGCTCGGGCTCCCAGCGGCGGGCGCGGTCACGCACCCATGGCAGGCGAACGAGCTCGCTGTTCTCACCGGTGACCAGATCGACGAGCGTTCGTGCGGCGAGGTTCGTCGTGGTCACGCCGCTGCCGACGTAGCCGCCCGCGTCGCCGAGCCCGGAGACGGAGTCGAATCGCACGGTCGGGGTCCAGTCGCGGCGCACCCCCAGCACGCCGCACCACGCGTGGTCGATCGCGACATCGATCGTCTCGGGGAACATCGAGTGCAGGATCGTGGTGAGCTGGCGGATGGTGGCGGCCTGGGTCTCGCCGTAGTGGTCGGTCCGCGACCCGAACCGGTAGGGCACGCCGCGGCCGCCGAGGGCGATCCGCCCGTCCGCCGTGCGCTGGGCATACATGTACGCGTGCGCCATGTCGCCGAGCAGCTCGGCGCGCTCCCAACCGATCCGCGACCACTGCTCGTCGCCCAGCGGGTCGGTGACGATGATCGCTGAGTTCAAGGGCAAGAGCTCGCGCTCCGCACCGGCCACCGAGGGCGTGAAGCCCTCCAGGCAGCGCAGCACGACTGGGGCGCTCACCGTGCCGCGATCGGTCACCGCGCGGCCCGGCTCCAGGGCGACCACTGTCGTGTCCTCGCAGATCCGCACCCCGCGGTTCTGCACCACGCGCGCCAGACCCGTGACGAGCTTGGCCGGCTGGGTGCGGGCGCAGTGTGGCGAGAACAGGGCGCCCCGGGCGCCGGAGATGCGCAGCCGCTCCTCCAGCTCGCTCGCGCTCAAGGCCGTCATGTCCTCGGGTCCTTCGCCCCACGTGCGCTCCTCGGCCAGCGCGGCGTGCATGCGCGCCTCCTGGGCGGGGCTGCGGGCGACCATCAGCAGACCCTCCTTGACCAGGTCGGCCTCGATCCCCTCGTCTCGGCAGACCGAGATGATCTCGTCGATCGCGCGCTGCATCCCGCGCTGCAGCGCGATCACCGAGTCGCGGCCATGACTGCGAGCCATCTGGTCGCGGTTGCCGGCGAAGTGGCTGGAGACCCAGCCGCCGTTGCGTCCCGAGGCGCCGAAGCCCGCGAACTCTCGCTCCAGAACCACGATCTCGGCGTCCGGTCGCGCGCGCGACATGTAGTAGGCGGTCCACAGCCCGGTGAAGCCGCCGCCGGCGATGACGACGTCGGCGCGGCGGTCACCCTCCAGCGGCGCGCGGTCAGGCGGTGCGGTCGGCGGGACCCCGATCTCGGCGTACCAGTGTGAGATGCCGCCGTTGCGGCGGGCGGCTGTCTCGCGGCGCGGGGATCCCATTGCGCGCAAGCTTAGGCGGGCCACCGTGAACGTGACCTCATCCATCCCGTCCACAGTCGCGCCGCAAGCTTCAGACACAGCGACCACCCGGGATCACCGAAGACCGCGCAGAATCGATCGTGCACACGTCCGATGAGGGGGTCCTCACACTGATGCCGGTCGACCAGGGTTCAACGCTCCTGCACTTCGCACGCAACGGCGACTTCGTCGAGGGCGGCGCCAACCTGACCGTGATCGAGCGCGGCGAGGGCATGCACGTCTTCGACACCGAGGGCCGGCGCTACGTCGACGGGCTCTCCAGTCTGTTCTGCGCCCAGATCGGCTACTCGCACGGCGAGGAGATGGCGGCCGCCGTGGCCGGGCAGATGACCAAGCTCGCGTTCTCCACGCTGTGGGGCAGCGCCCATCCGGCGGCGCTCGAGCTCGCTGAGAAGCTCTCGGACATCGCGCCCGCCGGAATCGACCGCGTGTTCTTCACCAACGGCGGCTCCGAGTCGGTCGAGTCGGCTTGGAAGCTCGTGCGCCAGTACCACGACGCCAACGGCGAGCCGCAGCGGCGCAAGGCGATCGCACGGCGCAATGCGTACCACGGCGTCACGCTGGGGGCGCTTTCGCTCACCGGTGTCCCGCGCTTCAAGGAGACCTTCGACCCGCCCGCGATCGACGTCCGCCACGTCGAGCACACCGGCTCGTTCCGCAGCGGCCTCTCCGAGCAGGAGCTCTGCGCCGCGCGTCTGGCCGAGATCGAGGAGACGATCCAGGCCGAGGGGCCGGAGACGATCGCGATGATCATCGCCGAGCCCGTCCAGAACGCCGGCGGTTGTCTCACACCTCCCGACGGCTACTGGCCCGGCCTGCGGGAGATCGCGGACCGCTACGGCATCCTGCTCGTCGCCGACGAGGTGATCACCGGCTTCGGCCGTCTCGGCGAATGGTTCGGCTCCACGCGGTTCGGGGTCGTCCCCGACCTGATCACGACGGCCAAGGGCATCACCTCGGCGTACCTTCCGATGGGCGCGGTGTTCTGTTCGGAGAAGGTCGCGGCGCCGCTGTATGAGGACAAGCGCACGCTGCTGCACGGCATCACGTTCGCCGGCCACCCGGCCTGCGCGGCGGTCGCGCTCAAGAACCTCGAGATCTTTCAGCGCGAGGGCGTACTGGAGAACGTGAGAAATCGCGAGGCAGGCCTCAAGGCCCGCCTGGAGGCCCTGCGCGAGCTGCCGATCGTCGGCGACGTGCGTGGCTGCGGCTTCTTCTGGGCGGTCGAGTTCGTCAACGGACGCGGCGACGGACGGCTGGGCGCCGAGGAGCGCGAGTCGCTGCTGCGCGGCTTCCTGCCCGGCGCGCTGCGCGAGGCGGGCCTGATCGCCCGCGCCGACGACCGTGGCGAGGCGGTGCTGCAGATCGCGCCGCCGCTGGTCGCCGACGACGCGGTGCTCGACGAGATCGTCGATGCGATGCGCACGGTGCTCGTCCGGTCCGGCGAGTTCATGGGCCTCTCGACCGCGGCCGCTGCGTGACCGCGGCGAGCGATCGCGCACAGGCGCCGTTTGCGCTGGACGCGGCGGCGCTGACGCTGTCAGACCCCGAGCCTCTGCCCGCCGCGCAGGTCCTGGAGGGCGAGCCGACCGTCGCCGAGCGCGCGCTCTGGACCTCGCCCGACGGGAGCGTCGAGAGTGGCATCTGGGAGATCACGGCCGGAGTGAGCACCGACGTTGAGGCCGCGGAGGTGTTCCTGGTCGTGCGCGGCCGAGCGACCGTCGAGGTGCAGGACGGCCCGACACTCGAGCTTTCCCCGGGCGTGGTCGGCTCCTTCGCCGGGGGCGAGAACACGGTCTGGCGCGTGCACGAGACGCTGCGCAAGCTGTACACGGTCTCGGCCGCCTGAGGTCCCTCGGCAACACAACGCCGACATTGCGAAGCCCTCGCCCGGGGTAGTGTCCCGCGCGACGAACGCAAAAGAGACCGAAGGAGCTTCCCGGTATGCAGCTTGGAATGGTCGGCCTTGGCCGCATGGGCGCGAACATCGTGCGCCGCCTGATGAAGGACGGGCACGAATGCGTCGTCTACGACGTCAATCAGGACACCGTCAAGCAGCTGGAGTCTGAGGGGGCCACCGGGGCGAGCTCACTGAAAGAGCTCGCCGAGAAGCTCAACCCGCCGCGCGCGGTGTGGCTGATGGTCCCGGCCGGCGAGATCACCGAGAAGTCGGTCAACGGCGTGGCGGAGGTGCTAGAGAAGGGCGACACGATCATCGACGGCGGCAACTCCTACTACCGCGACGACATCCGTCGCTCCAGGAAGGTCGCCGAGCAGGGCCTCGGATACCTGGACTGCGGGACCAGCGGCGGCGTCCACGGCCTGGAGCGCGGCTACTGCCTGATGGTCGGCGGCACGCGCGAGTCGTTCGACCGCTTCAAGCCGATCTTCTCGTCGCTCGCGCCGGGCGTGAAGGCGGCCGAGCGCACGCCGGGACGCACCGGCGATCCGAGCGACGCCGAGAACGGCTTCATGTACTGCGGCGAGGCGGGCGCCGGGCACTTCGTGAAGATGGTCCACAACGGGATCGAGTACGGGATGATGGCCTCCTACGCCGAGGGCCTGAACATCCTGCACAAGGCCGACATCGGTGACGAGCAGCGTGACTCCGACGCCGAGACCGCCCCCCTGGAGAACCCGGAGTACTACCGCTACGACATCGACGTCGCCGAGGTCTCCGAGGTGTGGCGCCGCGGCTCGGTGGTCGCGTCCTGGCTGCTTGACCTCACCGCGCAGGCGCTGCACGACTCGCCGTCGCTCGAGGGGTTCTCCGGCCGCGTGTCGGACTCCGGCGAGGGCCGATGGACCGCGCAGGCGGCGGTGGAGGAGGGCGTGCCGGCGCCGGTGCTCACCGCGGCGCTGTTCGCCCGCTTCAGCTCGCGTGGGCTTGACCAGTTCGCCAGCCAGCTGCTGTCGGCGATGCGCCACGGCTTCGGCGGCCACGCGGAGAAGCCCGCCAACTGAGCCACGGCAGGGCTGGACATCTCCGGTCACCGAGAGTGACCGGAGATGCCCAGCGCTCACTCCTCGCCGAGCCAGCGGCGCCGCAGCGGCGCGGCCGTCACCCCGTGGACCGCGATCGAGACGGCGACGCACACGCACGTCGTCCACACGACGACGGCGGTGTCGTGGCGGCCGAGCACCCCGCTGCCGGCGATCACCGCCGCGTAGTAGATGGCCGCCACCCCGCGCACGCCGAAGAACCCGAGGTAGAGCCGCTCCCGCAGCGAGAGCGGCGACCCCGCCGCCAGCGCGAGCACGAGCAGCGGCCGCACCAGGACGATCACCACGGGCGCGAGCAGCCACCCCCCGACCCCGGGCAGCGACACCCCGCTGCCCGCCACCACCAGCCCGACCAGCACGACCGCGACCAGCTCGGTGACCCGGCCTGACTCCTCGCAGATCCAGTGCACATGCGCGTGCAGCCGCTCGTCGCGCTCGCCGCGCCGGAACGCGAAGCCGGCGGCGAACACCGCGACCAGCCCGTAGCCGTGCAGGGGTTCGCAGGCGGCGTAGATCCCGAACGGCACGGCGAGCACCAGCCCATCGATGACGGCGCGCCAGCGCGGCACCCCGTCGGGACGCTCCGGCCCGAACGCGCCCCGGTCGCGCAACGTCCTCACGACGGCGATCGTGGCCAGGCCGGCGAGAACACCGAGTGCCACCGACTCCGCAACATGGAGCGCCACGTCGACCGCGAGCCAGTGGCCGACCCACCCCATCCCGCCGTGGCGGGCGAGCAGCAGCGCGCCCGCCAGGAACGGTGCGGCGAGCCCATCGTTGGCGCCGGCCTCGGTGTGCAGCGACAGCCGCGGCTCACCCACCACCCCCTCCGCCGGCTCTCCGAGCCCGAGATCCCCGGCGAGCACCGGGTCCGTCGGGGCGAGCACCGCGCCGAGCACCACCGCGGCGCCGAGCCCGAGCCCCATCGCGGCGCTCGCGAACCAGGCAACCGCGGCGATGGTGGCCGGAATCCCGACAGCCAGCAGCAGCCCGATCAGCCCCCACGAGGAGCGGGCGACGCGACGTTCGACGGCGAGCCCCGAGGCGAACACCGACACGATCAGCGCCACGTCGCACGCCTCGCGCAGCAGGGAGTGGTCGCCCAGCGGATCGAGGTGTGCGGCCCCCACGGCTCGCAACAGCAGCGAGAGCAGGATGCCGGCGATGAGGTAGACGAGTGCGCGCATGGGAGATCACACGCCGACCAGTCTTCCCGGCACACCCGGCCCGGAGGCTACCGGGCTCCGAGCGTGACCGGGCCCCGCGGCAGCGCCGAGGGATCGAACCCCTCGAGCAGCTGGTGAGCCGAGCTGACCCGGTCCCGGTCGCGCGCCAGGCCGAGCGAGTGCGCCAGCAGCGCGAGCGTCGCCTCGAGCGGCTCGTCGCGGTCGGCGAGCGTCGCCGCTCCGTGGCGCTTGGCGAGGCGGGCGCCGTCGGCGCCGAGCACCAGCCCGACGTGAGCGTAGGCGGGCACCGGCAGTCCGAGCCAGCGTGCGAGCAGGATCTGGCGTGCCGTCGAATCGGCGAGATCGGCGCCGCGCACCACCTGCTCGATGTGCTGGTCGGCGTCGTCGACGACGACCGCGAGCTGGTACGCCGGAACCCCGTCCGCTCGCCGCACGACGAAGTCGTCGATCACATGGCTCTGCGGTCCGAGCAGCCCGTCCTCGTAGGAGACTCTCACCGCGCCCGAGTCGACGCGCAGCGCGTGGCGCTCGCCGGCGGCGACTCGCGCGTCGCGTTCGGCGGGCGCGATCGCGCGGCAGGTGCCCGGGTACGCGCCCTCTGGCAGGTCGCCATGTGGCGCCGAGGCCGCTGCCCGGATCTCCGCGCGGGTGCAGAAGCACGGGTACAGCCGGCCGACGGACGAGAGCTCCTGAAGCGCTGCCTCATAGAGGCCGAACCGCTCGGACTGGCGAACTGGCACCCCGTCCCAGTCGATCCCGAGCGCTTGCAGATCGTCGAGCTGTTCCTGCTCCCACTCGCGCCGTGAGCGCTGCGGATCGAGATCCTCGATCCGGACCAGGAAGCCCGACCCGGCGGCCCGCGCGAACAGCCAGGCGGCGAGCGCGGTGCGCAGGCTGCCGAGATGGAGAGGACCCGTGGGGGAGGGCGCGAAGCGTCCGACCATCGGCGTGATTAAACGAAGGGCGAGGGCTTAAATGAGAGCGCCCCGGTACCGGCGGGATATGAGGCCGGACTCGGGGCGCGCTCGAGGGAGGAGAGGTACTGCGCTGCTCATGATAGGAACCCGAGCCTAGAAGTCAAAGACGAGTATTCGATCGGATCCATAACGAGGACCGATCAATGGCTCGGTCAGCCGAGTGCCCACCGCGACCGCGCCGCCAGCCCGCCCGCGCGGATCGCCCGCTCGGTATCGGCGGAGCGCAGCGTCGTCGGATAGGGCGGGCGCTTCCACGGGTGTCCCGCGATCGTCCCGTAGTGCTCCCGGACGTCCGCGGTCAGCTCGCCGCGGTGCTCGGGACACGCGTAGCGGCGGCGCCCCAGTGGTCCGCCGCCGAGCCACAACAGCCAGCGCCCGGGCTCGATGTCCAGGTACTCGCCGAAGCCCAGCTCGCGCAGCGACCGCTCCAGCGCGCCCCGCACCGTGCGGTCGGGCGTCGCGCCGCAGATATCGCAACGGAAGACGACCTGGACGGGCATCGACCCCTCGAGAGTACCCCGGCTCCCACCCGCCCACTACGCGCGCAGCGGAGCCACCCCAGCGGGCACGTCCTCCAGCATCGCATCGAACCGCTCGTCGACGCGGGCATGGAGGTGCCATTCGTCGCCCGCGCCGGTCACCAGCCCCGAGCGGGCCAGGCGCGCGAGCGCGTGCGAGACCGACGGGCGCTCGGCGCCGATCAGCCGCCCGAGCAGCTGATGGGTGAGCGGCAGGGTGAGGCGGACGCCGCCCGGCTCGACGTGGCCCCAGCGTGAGGCGAGATGCAGCAGCAGCAGCGCCAGGCGGATCTCCAGCCGTGGCTGACAGGTGATCGCCCGCTGCACGTTGAGGCTGTGCGTGCGTCGCTCCGCGCGGGTGAGCAGCACCTGGGTGAGCTGCGGCCAGCGGGAGACGCGCTCCGCGAAGCCGTCGTCGAGCACCGCCAGACGGGCGGGCACGAGCACCCGCCAACCGGTCGAGCAGGTGAAGAGCTCATCGGGCTCGCTGGTGTCGGGCTCGAGCAGGTCGCCCGCCCCCAGCAGCTCCGCGGCGACCCTGTCCCCGACCGTGACGTTGACGGCGAGCACGCCGTCGATGATCAGCACCCCCGGTCCCCGGCCGATGTCGCGCAGGTGCCGATCGAGGCTGAGTTCGCCGGTGCCGGCTCCGAACACGACCGCCGCGGTCATCCGCCGCGCGGCGAGCCGCACGCCGACGTCGAGGCTTTCGGCGAGCTCGGAGTCGAGGTCGAGCAGGTACCGCAGCGATCCTCCAGTCGGCTCCGCTGCGGGACCGATCCTGCGCAGCTCGCTGTCCGCGGCCCGCTCGGGCGCGGGCTCCTCTGCATGCGGGCGTCCTGTCTCCGTCACGCCACCTCGACGATTGCGTGTAATAGTCAGCCTCTCCTACGGACGAGCATACGCCCGGGAGCGAGACCTCGCCCGGTAACCCAACCGGTGCGGCGTAGGCGACGGTAATCCTGATTACCGTCACCCGCCTTACCCCGCTTCGATGGCGCTCGGCCCGTGGGGTGTAAACCGGGCTTCCCATGTGTCTTGCGATTCCCGGTCAGGTGATCGAGATCGTCGACGAGCTCAACCAGATCGCCAAGGTCGAGGTCGTCGGCGTGCGACGCAACGTGAACGTCAGCCTGCTGGCCGACGAGGGCGACGGCGTGCAGTCCGGCGACTGGGTGCTCATCCACGTCGGCTTCGCGCTGTCGAAGGTCGATGAGGCCGAGGCGCACGCGACGCTGGCGCTGCTGCGCCAGATGGGCGCGGACTACGAACAGGAGCTCGAGGAGCTGAAGGCGAGCGTGATCGAGTGAGCTCCGACAGTTCGGGGTGCGCGGGCGAGCACTGCATCACGTGTGGCGACGTCGCCGTGCCGATGTGCGTGCTCGAGATCGACGCCGACGGGACGCTCGCCATCTGCCAGGCAGACAGCGGCGAGCGAGAGACCGTCGACGTGACGCTCGTGGCCCCGGTCCGTCCCGCCGACCGCGTGCTCGTCCACGCCGGCACCGCCATCACCGCCCAGCAGGCGGTCTGGTGAGGTTCGTCGACGAGTACCGCGACGCGGAGCTCGGCCAGGCGCTCGCCGGCGAGATCCTGGCCGCCGTCGATCCCGGTCGTCACTACAAGGTGATGGAGGTGTGCGGTGGGCACACCCACTCGATCTACAAGTACGGCGTCGACGACCTGCTGCCCGCCAACGTCGAGCTCGTCCATGGCCCCGGGTGCCCGGTGTGCGTGATCCCGATGGGCCGGGTCGACGACGGGATCGCCATCGCCCACGACGAGCGCGTGATCCTCACCTGCTTCGGCGACATGCTGCGCGTCCCCGGCTCCCATCAGACGCTGCTGGAGGCCAAGGCCGGCGGTGCCGATGTGCGGATGGTCTACTCGCCGCTGGACGCGCTGCGGATCGCGCGGGAGAACCCCGAGCGCGAGGTCGTGTTCTTCGCGATCGGCTTTGAGACGACGGCCCCGTCGACCGCGCTCACCCTTCAGCGGGCCAAGCGCGAGGGGATCCGGAACTTCTCCTGCGTGTGCAACCACGTGACGATCGTTCCGCCGCTGCGCGCGTTGCTCGAGTCTCCGGACCTGAGGCTCGACGGGTTCCTCGGTCCCGGGCACGTCTGCACGGTGGTCGGGGCGCGCCCGCTGCGTTTCATCCCGGCCGACTACGGCCGCCCGGTGGTGATCTCGGGCTTCGAACCGCTCGACATCCTGCAGTCGATCCTGATGATCCTGCGACAGCTGAGCGCCGGGCGTTGCGAGGTGGAGAACCAGTACAAGCGCGTCGTGCCCGATGAGGGCAACCTGCGGGCGCTCGAGGTGATGGCGGAGGTCTTCGAGTTGCGCCCGCACTTCGAGTGGCGCGGTCTCGGCTTCATCTCGCAGTCCGCGCTGCGCCTCAGTGACGCGTACGCCGACTTCGACGCCGAGCAGCGTTTCAGCACGCCCGGGGTCCGGGTCGCCGATCCAAAGGCATGCCAGTGCGGCGAGGTGCTCAAGGGCGTGATCAAGCCGTGGGAGTGCAAGGTGTTCGGCACCGGCTGCACGCCCGAGCACGCGATCGGCACCTGCATGGTCTCGCCCGAGGGCGCGTGCGCGGCCTATTACAACTTCGGCCGCTACGCGCGCCAGAAGGAGGCCGTGTGAGCGACGCCGCGCCGACCCCGACTCGCACGCGCCGTGAGGAGCGGGTGCTCGAGCTGATCGAGACCGCACGCTCCAAGCGCCCCCGCTTCCGCGACGAGCACATCACGCTCGCGCACGGTGCCGGTGGCAAGGCGACCCAGACCCTGATCGAGGGGCTGCTCGTCCCCGCGTTCGGCGGCGAGGCGCTGCAGCAGCTCGGCGACGCGGGCCGCATCCCACTCGGTGCGCAGGCCCCCAGGCTGGCCATGACCTCCGACAGCTTCGTGGTCTCTCCGCTGCGGTTCCCCGGCGGATCGATCGGGGAGCTCGCCGTCAACGGAACGGTCAACGACCTGGCGATGGCGGGCGCGAGGGCGAGCGCGCTGACCGTCTCGCTGATCCTGGAGGAGGGCCTGGACGCCGACACGCTCCGCGCGGAGGTGGAGGCGATCGCCCACGCCGCCCGCGACGCCGGGGCCGAGATCGTCGGCGGAGACACGAAGGTCGTGCAGCGCGGCCTCGCCGACGGGATGTACATATGCACGACAGGGGTCGGGACCGTCGACCCCCGCGCCCGGCTGGCGCCGCAGCAGCTGCGGGCCGGCGACCGGATCCTCGTCTCAGGGCCGATCGCCGAGCATGGCACCGCGATCATGCTGGCGCGCGGTCAGTTCGATCTCGACGCCGAGATCGCATCCGACACGTGCTGCCTGTGGCCCGCGGTCGACGCTCTGCTCGACGCCGCCGGGCGCGAATTGCACTGCCTACGTGACGCCACCCGCGGCGGGGTGGCCTCCGTGCTCAACGAGCTCGCTCGGGCCTCGCACGTCGGAGTGCTGGTGCGCGAGGCCGAGGTCCCGGTCCGCCCGGTCGTCGCCGCGGCGTCCGAGCTGCTCGGGATCGATCCCATGTACGTCGCCAACGAGGGCCGGCTGGTCGCGTTCGTCGCCCCGGACGCCGAGGACCGCGCGCTGCAGGCGCTCCGAGCCGTCGCGGGTTGCGAGCAGGCCGCGGTGATCGGCGAGGTCACCGCGGAGCCGCCCGGGATGGTCCTGGTCGCCACCGCGTTCGGCGGGCGCCGGGTGATGGACCAGCTCGTCGGCGACCCCCTGCCCCGGATCTGCTGAAGACACCCACTGCAAAGCGAGGAACCCATGGCCACCCCGACCGAGTTCATCCCCAACCAGGCGGCGACCGAGGCGGTGACGGCGCACGTGCTGTGGATCACCGCCGGCCAGTCGTGCGAGGGCGACTCGGTGGCGATGACGGCGGCGACCAACCCGAGCCTCGAGGACATCATCCAGGGGGTCATCCCGGGGATGCCGCGAGTGGTGGTTCATAACGGGGTGGTCGCGTTTGAGAACGGGCAGGAGTTCATCCAGGCCTGGTTCGACGCCGAGCAGGGCAAGCTCGACCCGTTCGTGCTCGTGGTCGAGGGCTCGCTCGGCAACGAGCAGGCCAGCGGCGAGGGGTTCTGGACGGGGTTCGGGATCGACCCGCGCACCGACCAGCCGATCAGCGTCAACCAGTGGATCGACCGGCTCGCGCCCAAGGCGGCGGCGGTGGTCGCGGTCGGCACCTGCGCGACCTACGGCGGCATCCCCGCGATGAAGAACAACCCGACCGGCGCGATGGGCGTTCCGGACTACCTGGGCTGGAAGTGGCGCTCCAAGGCGAACCTCCCGGTGATCTGCATCCCCGGCTGCCCGGCCCAGCCCGACAACATGACCGAGGTGCTGATGTACCTGGTCTTCCATCTCGCGGGCCTCGCTCCGGCCCCCGAGCTCGACGAGCAGCTGCGGCCGAAGTGGCTGTTCGGGCGCACCGTCCGGGAGGGTTGCAACCGAGCGGGCTTCGTCGAGGAGGGCCAGTTCGCCACCGAGTACGGGTCCGACCATCGCTGCCTGGTCAAGCTCGGCTGCAAGGGACCGGTGGTCAAGTGCAACGTGCCGGTGCGCGGCTGGGTCAACGGGGTGGGTGGCTGCCCGAACGTCGGCGGCATCTGCATGGCGTGCACGATGCCGGGATTCCCCGATAAGTACATGCCGTTCATGGAGCCCGACGTGTGGGGTGCCCGGGCAGCGGACCTCGAGCGCTTCAGCTACGGACCGATCCTCAAGTTCTTCCGCGAGCGCAACATCAAGACCAAGTACGACGTGGAGCCGGAGTGGCGCAAGCGCGGGCCGGCGATCACCACGGGCTACCAGAAGCGCTGGTAGCCCTCGCCGGATCTGACCACCCACGCAGCTGCACGAGAGGAAGAGAGAGACACCGTGTCCGCCACCACCGAGCAGAAGGTCATCGTCAAGGAGATGTCGTGGGACCCGATCACCCGCATCGTCGGGAGCCTGGGGATCCACACCGAGATCGACTTCTCCAACCGGAAGGTCAACAAGTGCTACAGCACGTCGATGGTCTTCCGCGGCTTCGACATCTTCATGAAGGGGATCGACCCCCGCGACAGTCACTTCATCACCAGCCGCATCTGTGGCATCTGCGGTGACAACCACTGCACCTGTTCATGCCTGAACCAGAACATGGCCTACTCGGTCAAGCCGCCGCCGCTCGGCGATCTGGCCTTCAATCTCGCCGAGTCGGCCGACTACATGTTCGACCACGCGATCTTCAACGACTGCATGGCGAACGTGGACTTCTGCGAGCAGATGGTGAAGGACACCAACCCGTCACTGCTGGCAACCGCCGAGAAGACCTCGGCGGCGCACTCCGACATCCACGGCTACAAGACGATCGCCGACATCATGCGGGCGCTCAACCCGTTCACCGGATCGTTCTACCTGGAGACGCTCCAGGTCGCCCGTTACACGCGCGAGATGTACTGCCTGTTCGGCGGCCGCCACACCCACCCCTCGACGATCATGCCGGGCGGCTGCAGCGCCGACATCACCCACCAGACGCTCACCGACTACTACGTGCGCCTGATGCGCTACATGGACTACGTCAAGCGCACCGTGCCGATGCACGACGACCTGTACGACTTCTTCCTGACCGAGCTGCCCGGGTATGACATGGTCGGGTACCGCGACACGAACCTCGTCTGCTGGGGCTCATTCGACGATCCCGACTACGTCGACTACGACTACAAGACGATGACCGACTGGGGGCGGCGGCGCTACATCACGCCCGGCGTGGCGATCAACGGCGAGCTGGTCTCGACCGACCTGGTCGAGATCAACCTGATGATCCGGATCCTGCTCGGCTCCTCCTACTTCGACGACTGGGACCGCGAGGCGACGTTCGTCACCCAGGACCCGCTGGGCAACCCGGTCGACAAACATCACCCGTGGAACAAGCAGACCCTGCCGCGGCCGCAGAAGCGCGACTTCGCCGACAAGTACACATGGGTCGTCTCGCCCCGCATGTACGACAAGCGCACGGACACCCACGTCTGCTGTGACACCGGCGGTGGCCCGTTCGCGCGGCAATGGGTGACCGCGAAGGCGGGGATCGTCGACTTCGGCTACCTGAAGGCGACCGGCGACTCGATCCAGATGGTGCTGCCCAAGTCCGCGTCGCTGCCCGAGATGGAGCTCGAGTGGAAGGTGCCGGAGAAGTCGAACGCGGTCGAACGCGACCGGGCGCGCTCCTACCACCAGGCGTACTCCGCCCTGGTGGGGCTGCATTGCCTGGAGCGCGCGCTCAAGGAGGTCCGCGCCGGTCGGACCAAGAGCTGGAAGGAGTTCACGGTCCCGGAGTCGGCGGTCAGCTGCGGCTTCCATGAGGCGGCGCGGGGGGTGCTCTCCCATCACATGGTGATTCGCGAGGGGAAGATCGCCAACTACCAGCCCTATCCGCCGACACCGTGGAACGCGTCGCCCCGGGATACGTACGGGACGCCGGGCCCCTATGAGGACGCCGTGCAGAACACGCCGATCTTCGAGGAGAACGGCCCGGACAACTTCAAGGGGATCGACATCATGCGCGCGGTGCGCTCGTTCGACCCGTGCCTGCCGTGCGGCGTGCACATGTACACCGGCGGCGGGCGGGTCCGAAAGGTGATGCACACGCCGACCGCGTTCGCCTGATGCAACAGACGGTGCCCGCCTCGCCGGCGGAGCTTCTCGCCCGCGTCGAGGAACTGTCGGCGCGGGCGGAGCAGCTGGATGACCCGCAGGCGCGCGACCTGGCCGCCGAGCTCGTCTCGGCGGTGATCGCGATGTACGGCGACGGGCTGGAGCGCATCGTCGCCGTCATCCGTGACTCGCGCGAGGCGGGCGCCACCATCCTCGACGAACTCTCCCAGGACGGCGCGGTCGCCAGCCTGCTGCTGATCCACGACCTCTACCCGGTGGGCCTGCGTGAGCGGGTGCTGGAGGCGCTGGAGACCGTGCGCCCCTACATGGAGTCCCACGGCGGCGACGTCGAGTTGGTCGAGCTGACCGAGGAGGGCGTGGCGCTGCTCAGCCTGCAGGGAAGCTGTCACGGCTGCAGCGCCTCCCGCGCGACGCTCGAGACCGCGATCACCCAGGCGCTCGAGGAGCACTGCCCCGACCTCGCGGGGATCGAGGTGGGCGGCGTGCTGGAGGAGAGTGGCGCGGTCTCGGAGATCACCGGCATGGCGTTGCCGATGGCCGACGGGGAGCTCGCCCGCGCGGCGGCCGGGCTGGGCACCGAACCGGTGTGCCTGCCGGTCATCCAGCCGGGCGGATCGCCACCGCGATGAGCGCCGACGCCGTCGCCAGGTTGCGCGCGCTCGCCCGCGCCGGAGCGTCCGCGCGTGCGAGCGATGGCCCCGCGGCCACGCCCGCGCAGGAGCGCTGCGACCTGTGTCGCACGACCGTCCCGGACGATCATCGCCACCTGCTGCACCTCGTCGAGCGGCGGATCGTCTGCGTCTGCGAGGCGTGCTGGGCGTTGCGGTCAGGCGATGCCGACTACCGCCCCACAGGGATGCGGTCGCTGTGGCTCGAGGGATTCACCTGCGACGAGGCGATGTGGGCCGCGCTGCAGATCCCGATCGGCCTGGCGTTCTTCATGCGCTCCAGCGTGTCCGGCTCGGTGGTGGGGTTCTACCCGAGCCCCGGGGGCGCCACCGAGTCAGAGCTGGCGCTCGACGCGTGGGAGGCACTCGTGGCGGCCAACCCGGTGCTCTCCCGGCTGGACGCCGACGGCGAGGCGCTCGTCGCCAACCGTCTCTCAGACCCCCCGCAATACGCGATCCTGCCGATCGACCGCTGCTACGAGCTGGTGGGACTGATCCGCTCCCGCTGGGAGGGGATCAGCGGCGGAGACGCGCTCAGCGAGGCCGTGCCGGCGTTCTTCGAGCGGGTCCGCCGGCAGGCGACCCCGCCGCCGGATGGGGTCGCCGCGTGACCATCACCACCTGGATCCCCGCCCCGGAGCTGGAGATCACCGGTGCCGCTCACGTTCCGTTCGCCGCGACGCCGACGATGCGCTTCCAGGCGCTCGCCCGCGAGCCCGACGCGATCCCGGTCCAGTCGATCGCGCTCTCGGCGCAGGTGATGATCGACCCGGCCCGGCGTGGGTATGACCCGGCGACCCGCGACCGTCTCGCCGAGCTGTTCGGCGCGGCTGAGCGGTGGGCCCCGTCGACCTCGGGGCTTGTCTGGGCGCGCGTGGCGGTCACCGTGCCGGCGTTCGACGGCGAGGCGCCGTTCGGGATCGACGTCCCCTGCACCTACGACCTCGAGGTGGCCGCGGCCAAGTACTTCTACGCGCTGGAGGACGGGGCCGTACCCCTCTCGTTTCACTTCAACGGCAACGTCTTCTACCGCGACGGCGAGGGCCGGCTGCAGATGACGCCGATCTCCTGGTCGACCACGGCCCGCTACGAGATGGCAGTGAGCGCCTGGAGGGCGATGATCGCCGAGCACTATCCGGGAGGCGGCTGGGTGCGCGTCGGCGAAGACACGCTCGCGCGGCTGCACGCCCTCCGAGCACGGCGTGGCCTGTCGACGGTCGACGCGCTGTTGCGCGAGCTCGTGGGGGACGGCTGATGGACGGCGGCGTCGAGCGCCTGGTCTCCTCTCTGCTGTACGAGGGCTACGCGCTGTATCCGTACACGCCCGACGCGACCAAGAACGCGACGCCGACGCCGTTCGGAATCGTCTACCCGCCGGCGTATGCGGCAGAGTGCGAGGGCGCCCACGACCATGTGCGGCTCGAGGCGCTCGCGGTCGCCGACGCGGACGCGGACGCTCCACGGCGTCCTGAACTGACCGCGACACTGTGCTGGCTGGAGCCGAGCGGCGAGCGCCACCGCGCGGTCGAGCGCCGGGCCGTGCTCGGACCGATCGAGAGCGGAGAGCGGACGACGACGGAGATCCCGGGCGGACGCCTGACGCTGCGCTCCGAGAACACGGACTCCGGCGGATCGCACATCCACGTCCGTGCCTGCGTGCACAACACGCGTGAGGTCGCCCTCGGGCTCGATCGCGCCGCCGCGCTCGCCTCCTCGCTGCTCTCCGTCCATCTGGTGATCGAGATCTCCGGCGGGCGGTTCGTCTCACCGCTTGAGGCCGGGCTGCGCAGCGTGAACATCTGGCCGGTGCTCACCGGCACCGCCGACGGGGCGGTCCTGGGGGCGGGGATCGTCCTTCCCGATCACCCGCAGCTCGCGCCCGGCAGCCACGGCAACCTGTTCGACAACACCGAGATCGAGGAGGCGCTCGTCCTGCACGTCCAGACGCTGAGCGACTCCGAACGGGAGGCGGCGCTCGCCGGCGACCGCGTCGTCGGTGACATGCTCGAGCGGGCGCTCGCGCTCGGCCCCGAGGAGATCATGGCCCTGCACAGCGGCCTCTCCGAGGTGGCGGTGCCTCGCGAGCCGGCGTACGGCGACCCGGAGGTCAAGGGCGAGCGGGCGACCGAGGTCGACGGCCGACGCGTCAGCCTCGGCGACACCGTCGTGCTGCGCCCCGGGACCGACCGCGACCCCTACGACCGCATGCTCGACGGCCGCCGGGCCACGGTCGAGCGCATCTACATCGACTCCGACGACCGCGTTCAGCTCGCGATCACCGTCGACGACGTCCCCGGTCAGGACCTGCTGCGAGAGACCGGGCGGTACCTGTTCTTCTTCGCTCACGAGGTGGCCGTGCCATGACCAGGACTCCGCAAGTGCTCGTCGCTGGTATCGGCAACAGCTGGCTGCACGACGACGGCTTTGGCTCGGAGGTGGTGCGGGTCCTCCGCGAGCGCGGCGCCGCCCCGGAGGGCGTCCACTTCGCCGACTTCGGGACGAGCGGCCTGGACCTCGCCTACGAGGTGATGCGTGGCTACGACGCGCTGATCCTGGTCGACGCCTCGCGTCAAGGTGAGCTCCCCGGGACGCTCTACATGATGGAGCCGACCCCCGCCGACGTCGACGGCTCGATCGAGGACGGGCAGGTCCTCGACCCGCACGGCATGGACCCGCTGAACGTGCTGCGCTTCGTCAAGTACGTCGGCGGCTGGCCCGGCCGCGTGGTGGTGATCGCCTGCGAGCCCGAGGATGTGACCGACGTCGGCTTCGGCCTCTCCGAGCGCGTCGCCGCGGCGCTCGAGCGGGCGGCCGACATCGTGCTGCAGGCCGCCGCTGAGCTGCAGGAAACGCCGTCGGTACCCGGAGGCGCCAGTGCATGAGCTGTCGATCGCGAGTGCCGTGCTCGACACCGCGCTGCGCCACGCCGGCGGCCGGCGGGTCACCACGGTCGCGGTCCGCGCGGGGGCGATGCGCCAGGTCGTGCCGCGCTCGCTCGAGTTCTACTTCCAGATCGTCGCTCGCGACACGCCGTGTGAACGCGCGGAGCTGCAGCTCACCGAGATCCCCACCGAGCTGCGCTGCGACACCTGTGACACGCGATGGTCGCCGCAGGTCCCGGCGTTCAGATGCCCGGCGTGCGGCGGCGCCGAGGTCGCGATCACGGCCGGCCAGGAGCTGGAGGTGGACTACATCGAGCTCGAACAGGAGGAGGCCGTATGCATCGCACCAGGGTGAGGGTCGTCGAGGACGCGCTTGACGCCAACAACACGATTGCCCGCGCCAACCGCGCCGACTTCGACCGCGAGGATGTGGTGGTGCTCAACCTGATGAGCGCCCCCGGGGCCGGCAAGACGTCATTGCTGGAAGCGACGCTCGCCGCGCCGCTGCCGGGCGGCGGCCCGAGAGTGGGGGTGCTGGAGGGCGACGTGCAGGGGTCGCTGGATGCCGATCGCCTCGCCGATCGCCACGTGCCGGTCGTGCAGCTCAACACCGCCGGCGGGTTCGGCGGCGAGTGCCATCTGGACGCGAACATGGTGCGCTCAGCGATCGATCAGCTCCCGCTGTCCGAGATCGAGCTGCTGGTGATTGAGAACGTCGGCAACCTCGTCTGCCCAGCCGAGTTCCGCGTCGGAGAGGACGCCCGCGCGATGGTCTGCTCGGTCACCGAGGGCGAGGACAAGCCGCTGAAGTACCCGCTCATGTTCCGCGCCTGCGAGCTCGTGGTGATCAACAAGATCGACCTGCTGCCACACCTCGACTTCGACCTCGACCTGCTCCTGCACCATCTGGACGCGGTCAACCCACACGCCCGCCGGATGCTCACCAGCGCACGGACGGGGGAGGGGATCGAGGAGCTGCGGGAGTGGCTCTCCACACTCGCCGCGCGGGCGCCCGCGGTGCTGTGATGGGGGCGACGGCGGTCGCCGAGCTGGCCGAGACCCGGCTTGAGGACCGCCGCGAAGCCGGCGAGGCGTTCTTCGGGCAGCACGCGACGCGGCTGGCCGAGCTGTGTCATCGGATGGCCGAGCGGTTCGCCCGCGGTGGGCGTCTGGTGGCGATCGGCACCGAGCCCGCCGCGCGCTCCGACGTCCGTCACGTCACCGTCGAGTTCGTCCATCCGGTCATCGTCGGCAAGCGGGCGCTGCCCGCGATCGGCCTCACCGGCGATGGTGCGCCGCTGCACCGCGAGCTCGGGCTCGCGATCGCTGCCGACGACATCGTGATGGCGTTCGGCGGGGAGGACCCGACCGACGACCGGGTGGCGAGAGCGGTCGCGCTCGCGCGCGACGCCGGGGCGCTCACCGTCGCGTTTGCGCCGCTCGGTGCCGAGGTGGAGCTCGAGCCGCCCACCGCGGATCCGTTCGTGCGCCAGGAGCTGGTCGAGACCGCGTATCACGTCCTGTGGGAGCTGGTGCATGTGTTCTTCGAGCATCGTGGCCTGCTCGAGGGCCGCAGCGAGCACCGTGTCCACGACGTCGGCGCCTCGAGCTTCCTGTATCCGTTCCTGTCCGAGGGAGAGTCCGACCTCGATGCGGTGCTCGCCGACGTCGCCGCGTCCGCGCAGATGAAGTTCGCCGATGTCGTCGAGCTGCGCAGCGCCACCCTCGCGGGCGGGCACGACACGCTCGCCGCGGCCGCGCTCGCGCTTCGCGGCGCGCTGGACGCGGGCGGGCGGCTGCTCGCGCTCGGCAATGGCGGCTCGGCCACCGACGCGACCGACGTCGTCGCCGATTTCCTGTCCCCGCCCGCCGGCTACCCGTGGCCGGGCCGCGCCGCGCTCGACCTCGGCGCTGACGCCGCGATCCTCACCGCGCTCGCCAACGACATCGGCTCCGAGGCGATCTTCGCCCGCCAGATCATCGCCCATGGCCGGCCGGCGGACATCGTGCTGGCGCTGTCGACGAGCGGCAACTCACTGTCGGTGCTCGATGCGCTCACCGAGGCGCGACGCCGAGGTCTTCAGACGCTCGCGCTCGTCGGTTACGACGGTGGGCGGATCGCGGCCGAGGATCTCGCCGACCACGTGATCATCAGCCCTTCTCAGTACATCCCGCGAATTCAGGAGGCGCAGGCGACCGTGTACCACCTGCTGCGCGAGCTGGTCTCGTGAGCGCACTCGCCCACACGGAGGGACGGCTGCGCCTCCGCGTGCGGGTGACGGGCACCGTCCAGGGCGTCGGCTTCCGCCCGTTCGTCTACCGGCTGGCCCACGAGCACGCTCTCGCCGGCTGGGTGCTCAACGACGAGCGCGGCGTCCTGCTGGAGGTCGAGGGCACCGCGGCGGCGATCGAGCGGTTCCTGGATGCGCTGCGGACCGCAGCTCCGCCGCTCGCGATCGTCGAGCAGATCACCCAGGAGACGATCGCGCCCACGGACGAGAACGGGTTTCGCATCCTCGAGAGCTCACGCCGCGACAGCTCGGCCGCGCCACCGGTCGCCGCCGACTGCGCGCCCTGCGTGGATTGCCTGCGCGAGCTGCGCGACCCCTCCGACCGGCGGTACCGATACCCGTTCATCAACTGCACCAACTGCGGGCCGCGCTTCACGATCGTCACCGGCGTCCCCTACGACCGGCCATTGACGACGATGGCGTCGTTTCAGATGTGCCCGGCGTGTGCCGCCGAGTACGGCGACCCGCTCGATCGTCGCTTCCACGCTCAGCCGAACGCGTGCCCGGCGTGCGGGCCCCGGCTGCGGATCGCCGGCCGCGACGGACGACCGGTCACCGACTCCGGCGCCGTCAGGGACGCGGTCGAGTTCGTCGCGGAGCGTCTGCGGCGCGGGGCGATCGTCGCCGTCAAGTCCGTCGGGGGGTTCCATCTCGCCTGCGACGCGCGCAACGAGGAGGCGGTGGCCGCGCTGCGGGCGCGCAAGCATCGCGAGGACAAGCCGTTC
>DATJTS010000009.1:0-6628 GCA_035503035.1 Solirubrobacteraceae bacterium | reverse complement strand
CCGTGCGCGCTTCCGTGTGTGCCGATCGTGCTGACTCGACCGAGCGCGGATGAGACACCGCTTGCAGGTTCGCGGCGGAACCTGCGACGAATGGATTGGCGGTCCTGGCGCTGACCGGCCGAAGTTAATTGCATTTCAGGGCACTCCATTGTGCATCAGGTGTGCGTCCCGTTGACCCACCTGCCGCAGCCCTGCTGTGAGCCGTGAACGGGCTGTGCGGCGCCGCGCGAGGCCTCGTTCATTGCGATGGCGCCATCGGGACGAGCCGCAGACCTGCGGCGTTGACGACGACGCCGACGTTCGCCCTGCATCTGAGCGGTCACGAGCTGGGTCGAGGTGCGACCGGAGGCGGCGAGAGCGACACGTGCTCACTCGGGCGTGCGGGTCACCGTCCGATCGGAACGGTCCTTCGACGTCTCGCCAGAGCCGGACGCGGCGCGCACGGCGACGGGTCGGACGAGGCGCGGACCCGGGTCGGTTCCTCGGCTGCGATGACGCGTGCCGGAAAGGAGCCGGGCCGAGGTGAGGTCAGGTTCCGACGGGGAGGAGCGCCCCCGGCGACGCGAGCTCGACGACGCGCCCTCCCCGACTCGCCCCCGCGCCGGCGGAGGGTCCGTGCGCCATCGCTTCGAGGAAGCGCCGTGACTCAGCGTTGAGCTCACCCGACGAGGGCGGCTGGTCCCAAGTGAGACGAAGCGAGGTGTAGCCCGCCAGCTCGTGGGTAACAACATCGATGTGATCCGTTTCGGATCACCCAGTCGGTGACGGGATAGGCACACCCTCTCGCAGTGATCCGGCCGGCGCATCCTTGCCGGCGGAGAACACGACCCCATGCGCGGGCGCGCCCTCGGCGCGCCTCGCCAGGAGAGGAGAGCTGCCTTGATCTCGCGCGCCCTTCGATCGACCCTTCGCTCGAGAAGCGCCCGCCGCGAGGCGCGATGCTCAGCGCGGCCGTCGCGCCCCTCGGACACGGCGCTTCGCATTGTCGAGCGCGACGAGGCCGCTCACGAGCAGCACGAGGGCAGCTCGAGATTGTGCGTCGAGGCCCCGCGCCGCCTCGAAGGCACGCCCCAACTCGCCGTCGTCGTCGGCCGCGCTCTGCTCGCCGAAGACGAGCTCGTCGGCGGAGAGCCCGAGGGTGACACAGAGCCGGCGCACGACGCGAAGCGTCGGCTCGGAGGTCCCTGCCTCGTAGCGGTTGAGCTGGGTGAGGTGCACCCCGGCACGCTCGGCGAGCTCGGACTGGGTGAGCCCCGCGCCGCGCCGTGCGGCGACGAGGCGCTCGGGAAGCTCCACGGCACGCCCTCCCTTCCGGTGACCTGATCTAGTAAACTAAGACACGCATATTAGCACGATAACGAGGTCCGACGCGCTGGGAGGGGGTAGTTGCAGATGGAGGACCCGGAATCCGTTCAGCCACTCGGCATCGACTCGAACGACGACGACCAGGCGATCCTCGCTGGCGTGCTCGAGCATTACCGCGCCCGTCGCGCAGCCTCTCTTGCGGCGCGAGAGGCGCTCGGAGCACTCGGTGTCTCGGGTCAGCTCGCCGACGCCTACGCGATCGGGCTTTCTGACCGCAGCCTCGGACTTCGCCTGCCAAAGCGCCGCAGCGGCGCAGGCGACGCGATCCGCGACCGGCTTTGCTCCCTCGGCCTGTATCGCGCCTCGGGTCACGAGCACCTCGTCGGCTGTCTCGTCGTTCCGGTGCGCGACCACGACGGGGCGATCGTCGCCCTCGTCGGTCTGCGTCTCGAGCGCCCAGCAGAACAGCTCTATGCCGAGGGGCTGCCGGGCGGAGTGTTCAACGAGGGCTGTCTCGCCTCCGGCACCGGCCCGGTCCTCGTCGCCTCGTCCATCGCCGACGTACTCGTGGCGATCGGTGCCGGCTTCGACGCGCTCGGCCCGGCGCGCGCCGGCGGGTTCGACACCGGCGACCTTCGGCGCATCGCTGCCTCAGGGCGCGAGCTCGTCGTGGCGTGCGGAGACGAGCGCCTGGCGCACCGCCTCGCCGAGGCGGGCGCAGCGGTGGGCGTGATCGAGACGACGCTCTGCCTCGCCGAGCTCGTCTCCGGCACCGCCTCGGCATCGTCTGCTGTCGGCGCGCTCATCGAGTCGGCGAGCCGGCTCGGCGAGGACCGAGCAGGCAACCAAGCCGCGGCCGCGCCGGCGTCGGGTTCCGGTGAGCGCAGCCCGGGTGAAGCGGCGCCTCTCGTCGAGTTCGACGCCGAGGCCGGCCTCGTGAACGTCGCCTTTGCCTCCCGCCACTGGCGCGTGCGCGGGGTGGGCGCGGGGCGCGGGGCCGACAGCTTGAAGGTGGCGCTGCAGGTGAGCGACGCGGCAACGGGCCGCTTCCACCTCGACGGCTGCGACCTCTACTCGGCACGAGCGCGACACGGCTTCCTCGAGGCCGCAGCGGGCGAGCTTCGCGTCGGTGTCGGCGAGCTCGCACCGGAGCTGAACGAGGTGATCGCCGCGGTCGAGTCCGCCCGCGAAGAGCTGGCGCGACCGGTCGCCGGGCGGGCGGAGATGACCGCCGCCGAGCGCGAGGAGGCGCTCGGGCTCCTGCGCACACCCGAGCTGTTGTCCCGCGTCGTGGCGGACCTCGGTTCGCTCGGCGTCGTCGGTGAGGAGACGACGCTTTCCTGTTGCTACCTGGCGGCGATCTCACGGCTCTGCGAGCGTCCCTTCGGCGCCGTCGTCGCCTCGGCGTCGTCCTCGGGCAAGTCGAGCGTGCTCGAGGCGGTCTGCTCGCTCGTGCCCGAGGAGGACCTTGTCAACCTCTCGGCGATCACCGCCCAGGCCCTCTACTACCTCGCCGCCGGCGCGCTTTGTCACAAGGTGCTCGTCCTTGCCGAAGAGCACGGGGCGAGCCGTGCCGGCTACGCCCTCAAGCTCTTGCTGTCCGAGGGACGGCTCTCCATCGCCGCCACGGGCAAGGAGCGCGCCTCGGGACGGCTCTCGACGCGCAGCTACGAGGTCGCCGGGCCCGTGAGCGTGCTCATGACGGCGACGGATGCCGAGCTCGACCCCGAGCTCGAGAACCGCCTCGTCACGCTCTCGACCGACGAATCCGCCGCAACGACCGCCGCGATCCAGGCCGCCCAGATGAGCGCGATGACCCTCGACGCGCTCGTCGCCCGCCGCCGGCGCGAGCAGCTCGTGCGACTGCATCGCAACGCCCAGCGGCTGCTTCAACCCTTCCCCATCGTCCTGCCACCCGGCGTCGCGCTCGGCCTCCCGTCGAGCGCGCTGCGACACCGGCGCGACCATCAAAAGGCGCTCTCGATGATCGCTGCGATCACGATCCTTCATCAGCACCAGCGCGAGCAGAGGACCGCCGGTGCCGGCGAGGCCGCCGTCTCCTACCTCGAGGCGAGCGCCACCGACGTCGAGCGCGGGATCGAGCTGGCGCGCTCGGTGCTGTTCTCCCGCGCCGCCGAGCTGGCACCGGCCGAGGCGCGCCTGTGCGAGGCGATCACCGAGCATGCCCGCACCGTCGCCGAGCAGTCCGGCTGTGAGCTGTACGAGGTCGGCGTGACCCGTCGCGAGCTTCGAGGGCTGCTCGGCTGGTCCGACAAGCAGGTACGCTCCGCCACCGACCGCCTCGTCCGCCTCGAGCACCTGGTGAGCACTCCCGGCGGTCGCGGACGGCTGCGCCGCTACCGCCTCGTCGAGTCGTTCGAGGCGAGCGGACCGGAGCGACCTTCTCGGGTGCAGGTGGCCGGAACAACCTCGAGTTCGCCCTCGGTTCGCCCTCCCGCAGGGCGAACCTCGCAGGCGCCGCGAGGAGGGAGAAGCTCTCAGTTCGCCCACCTCGCCGCTTCGTCGCGAGCACACGACGCGTGCGAGGACGACGTAGATGAAGACGTAGACGCGGACGGCTCCGGCCAGATGAGCTTCGCCATGCCCATTGCCGGTGGCACGATGACGCGAAGGCGGGGACGGCGATGACCGCCACCTGCGAGGCGGTCGCCTCCTACCTCGAGCACCTGGCGACGCACGGCTACGCGACGACAACGATCACCGCACGCCGCTACCACCTCGCCGAGCTCTCCGCGTTCCTCGCCGACCGCGACGTGACCGAGATCGAGCAGGTGAGCCCGGCGCTCCTGTACTCCTACCAGCGCCACCTGTTCCTGCACCGCAGCGCCTCGGGCGCGCCGCTCTCGTTCCGCACCCAGGCCCAGCGCCTGATCGCGCTGAAGGGCTTCTTCGCCCACCTCGCGGCGGAGGGGGCGACGCCCTATGACCTGGCGGCTTCGATCGTGCTCCCGAAGGCCGAGCACCGCCTGCCAGAGGGCGTGCTCTCGGCCGAGGAGGCAGAGGCCGTGCTCGCCGTCCCCGACACGACGACGGTGCTCGGGCTTCGTGACCGGGCGATGCTCGAGGTGTTCTACTCCTCGGCGATCCGGCGCGCCGAGCTGATCGCCCTCCGGGTCCACGACGTCGACTTCGCCCGGGGGACCTTGTTCGTCCGCCAGGGCAAGGGCGGGCGCGACCGCCACGTCCCGGTCGGATCGCGGGCGGTGTCCTGGCTTCGCCGCTACCTCGACGACTCCCGCCCGCAGCTGCTCGGGCGCATCGGAACCGAGACGCTCTTCTTGTCCTCCACCGGCGGGCGCCTCGCCCCCGACGTCGTGAGCAGGACCGTCACCGCCTACGTCCGGGCCGGCGCGCCGGGGCGGAAGGGAAGTTGCCACCTCTTCCGGCACTCGACGGCGACACTCATGCTCGACAACGGGGCCGACGTGAGATACGTCAATGAATTGCTGGGCCATGTGAAGCTCGAAACCACGCAACTGTACACGCGTGTGTCAATTGCCAAGCTGCGCCAGGTCCACGCCGCCTGCCACCCGGCAGAGCGGGGCGCACGATAGCGCCTTGGCGCCGGGGAGGTCCGCGAGCCCCGGTCGGCCGAGCGCGAAGCTCTGCCGCGATGGCTCCGACACGAAGCCTGCGACGCCGTTGGCGCTTCTACGCGACCCCGGCGGGTCGACAGCCGGTGAAGGACCTCATCGCCTCGCTCAGCGACGCGGACGCCGCCGCGCTCGCCGCGGCGATGCTCGACGTGCGCGAGAACGGCCTCGTCGCGGCGCGCCATCTGCGCGGCGAGATCTACGAGGTGCGTGCCGAGGCGGCGAGCGCTTCCTACAGGCTGCTCTTTGCCGAGGAGGGCACCAAGGGCCGTGTGCTGCTCGGCCTGCACGCCTTCTCGAAGAAGACCCAGCGCACACCGCCCCAGGCGATCGAGCTCGCCACGAGGCGCCTCGCCGACTGGCGCCGCCGGGCTTCGCAGAGCTGAGCTATGCTCAATACGGCATAACAGCGAGGTGATGAGCATGCTTAGGTGCGACGATCTCGACGAGCTGATCGCCGATCGAACTGCTGCCAACCCGGCCTTCCCGGCGATGGTCGAGCAGGCCCTCGAGGCGCGAAGGGTGCTGCGCGAGCTGACGGCGGCGCGCCTCGCCCAGGGCCTCTCCCAGGCAGTTGTCGCGGCGCGGATGGGTTCCTCGCAGTCCGTCGTGGCGCGCATCGAAGCGGGTGACCGGGACGTGCGGCTGTCGACGCTTGCTCGCTACGCCGCAGCGGTCGGCCGGCGCGTCAGCTGGACGGTCACCGAGGCCGAGGCGAGCTGAGCGCCTCCGAGCCCGCGCCGTGACGACCACCGACTCGCCGATCGACGTCAGTCGACAAGCGCGCAAACCAGCTCGCACCCGTCATTCTCCTGTCTTCTGTCGACACCGAGCCACGGATCCGACAGCGAGGCCTTTCACGAGGTCCGACGCGCGAAAGGTGCCAACTGCTGGCAGCTCGGGCGACAGAATCGAGCTGTTCTACCAGCTCATCGGGTGCTTGCGCGGCACGATCCGGGCATCAATGCCCGAACACATAGTACACCGCTACTACGACCCGACGACGGGGTCGTTCCTGACGGTCGACCCGGATGTGCGGCAGACGCAGGAGCCATACGCATACACGGGCGACAACCCTGTCGGAGCGACCGATCCGAACGGCCTCGCGCCGAAGGTCGGACCACCCCCAGCGTGCGAGATGAACATCGGCAATGTCGAATGCATGCCAGTTCCGTTCACGTTTGACAATCCGTACGTGGCTCAAGACATACTGTCAGCGGCGTTCGATGCCTATCCGACGAAATTTAAACTGCCGAATGGACAAGTACGTGAGTTGGATGGTTACAACTCCATGCTGCAGCAGGGCTACGAATTTAAGATCGGCTCGCAAAACCTTTATAAGGGCGGTATTGAAGAAGAGATCGAGGGCGACAAGCAGCTGCTCGCGGCGGCTCCCTATGTTGGGATTGATAATCCGGTCAGTCACATAATGTGGCAGTTTTGGCCGTCGAGCAGCAGCGGAACTCAGCCCACGACATCACTGGTGCGTGCAGTGGTCGGTGCCGGGATGCAATGCATGATCTTTTGGTACGATCCAAAGGCATCTTCAGAACCCGTCGTCAACGAGATTCCCTGGAAGGTTGTTCAAACGGCGTCTGTCCTGGGATTGCTCGGAGGTCTCGGTTATGCGGCGTGGCAGGTCATTAAGGGCCTTGCGGGGGGCGGTGGACCAGAACCTATCCCAGTTCCTTGAACGATATCTATCCTGA
>DATJTS010000008.1:0-2652 GCA_035503035.1 Solirubrobacteraceae bacterium | reverse complement strand
GCGGATCAAGCGGGCGGCCCGGCGGATCGTCGACAAGCGCGAGGCCGGCAAGCGCGTCGTGGCCGTGCTGTCGGCGCGCGGGAAGACCACCGACGAGCTGATCGAGATGGCCGAGGAGGTCTCGCCCAGCCCGGATCCTCGTGAGATGGACATGCTCCTCTCGACCGGCGAGCGGATCTCGTGCGCCCTATGCGCGATGGCGATCAACGACCTCGGGCACCGGGCGATCTCGCTCACCGGCTCGCAGGCGGGCATCGTCACCGACACCTCGCACACGAAGGCCCGCATCATCGACGTGCGAGCCAACCGCATCCGCGAGGCGCTCGCCGAGGACCTGATCGTGCTCGTGGCCGGGTTTCAGGGCGTCTCGACGAGCCGGGACGTGACGACGCTCGGGCGGGGTGGGTCGGACACCACCGCCGTGGCCCTGGCGGCCGCGATCGACGCCGAGGTGTGCGAGATCTACACCGACGTCGCCGGCGTGTTCACCGCCGACCCGCGGATCGTGCCCAATGCGCGCAAGCTGCCGATGGTGAGCTTCGAGGAGATGCTCGAGATGGCCGCCTCGGGCGCCAAGGTGCTCCAGCTGCGCTCGCTCGAGTACGCGCGGACACACGGGGTGCGCATCCACTGCCGCTCCAGCTTCGAGGAAAGTCCAGGTACCTTTGTGATCGGAGAAGACGAGACCATGGAGCATCCCCTGATCACCGCCGTGACCCACTCCACCGAGGAGGCGCGGATCACGCTGACCGGTGTTCCGGACCGTCCGGGCGCGGCGGCCTCGATCTTCCGGGCGCTGGCCGACGCCAACTGCAACATCGACACGATCATTCAGAACGAGCCACGCGAGGAACGGCGCGATGCCGAGGTGTCGTTCACGATCTCATCCGAGGATCTGCGGGCGGCTGAGCGCGCGCTCGAGCCGGTCCGCAACGAGCTGGGGATCCGGGGGATCGACACCGACCCGGAGATCGGCAAGGTCTCGATCATCGGCGCCGGCATGCGGTCCCATCCCGGCGTGGCCGCGCAGGTGTTCGAGACCCTGGCCGAGCGGGGAGTCAACATCGAGATGATCTCGACGTCGCCGATCAAGATCTCTTGCGTGATCCGCGCGGAGGCGGTGCCCGAGGCGGTCCAAGCGCTGGTCGGGGCGTTCGAGCTGAGCCTGGTCGACGTCCACGAGGAGGGCCCGATCGGCCAGGAGGCGCGATGAGCCGCGGCTACCGCGTCGCCGTGGTCGGCGCGACGGGCGTGGTCGGCACCACCATGCTCGAGCTCCTGCGCGAGCGCCGCTTCCCCGCGTCGGAGATCGTCCCGTTCGCGACCGAGCGCTCGGCTGGACGCAGTCTCGAAGGCGGGCTGACCGTGCAGGCACTCGACGACAACGCTGATCTGAGCGGCATCGAGGTCGCGCTGTTCTCGGCCGGGGCCGGCACCTCGCGTGCGTGGGCGCCTCGCTTCGTCGAGGCGGGCGCCGTGGTCATCGACAACTCCTCCGCATGGCGCCGGGACCCGGACATCCCGCTCGTCGTCTCGGACGTCAACCCGCACGCGCTCGAGCGCCACCGTGGCCTGATCGCCAACCCAAACTGCTCGACCATGCAGCTCGTGGTGGCGCTCGCGCCGATCCACCGCCGCGCCGGGATCGAGCGGCTCGTAGTGTCGACGTACCAGTCGGTCTCCGGCACCGGCAAGAAGGCGATCGACGAGCTCGTCGCTCAGACGCGCGCCTCGCTCGACGGACGCGAGGCACCGAAGCCCGAGGTCTATCCGGAGGCGATCGCCTTCAACGTGATCGGCGCGGCCGGCAACTTCGCCGACGGCGACGACCACACCGACGAGGAGCGCAAGATGATGTTCGAGACGCGCAAGATCCTCGAGGACGAGTCGATCGGCGTCGCGGTCACCTGCGTCCGCGTGCCCGTGCGGGTCTGCCACTCGGAAGCCGTCAACGTCCAGACACGCGACCCGATCTCGCCGGAGGAAGTGCGCGAGCTACTGGCCAACGAGCCCGGGGTGGTGCTGGAGGACGTTCCGACGCCGCTGCGGTCGGCCGGCCGGGACGAGGTTTTCGTCGGACGGATCCGTCGCGACGAGTCGCATCCGCGAGCGCTGAGCATGTGGATCGTCAGCGACAACCTGCGCAAGGGCGCCGCCACCAACGCCGTCCAGATCGCCGAGGCGCTGGTCGAGCGCGGGCTGGCCCGGTCGCCTGTCGCGGGGTCGCCTGTCGCGGGGTCGCCTGTCGCGCGGGCGGCGGGTGCCAGGTTCTGAGGAGGGGCCGCTTCGCGGCGTCCGTGGGGCCGTGCGACCCCGGTCCGGACAGGACGAGTGGCTGCTTTGGCGCGGATGGCATGCGGGTCGCGTACTCACGCTTCCTATTCCTGGAGCGGGTGTTGTCCCAGCTGGCCAGGCTCGGTGCTCGCTTGATCATTCAGCGAGCGGTGCACGACGAGTTCGAGTCGCTGCGAAAGCGCTCACGCCCCTGCGCACGTTTCCGCGGGACTGGCTTATCCAGTTCGCTCCCCCGATTTAGCTATACGCAGGCTGTTTGCGGGATTGAGCGATGAGCTCCTTGTAGGGGTGGGGTTCGGCGGCCATTGCGCCCTCGAGGAGCCGGTAGAACAACAGCCCGCGGTGGCGAGCTCGACG
>DATJTS010000007.1:0-51830 GCA_035503035.1 Solirubrobacteraceae bacterium | reverse complement strand
CGACTACGGCGCGACCGGGCTGACGACCGCGGCGCATCCGCTCGCTCTGCTGCGTCCGCGGCTCGCTGACGATGTGGTGAGCAGCCGTGATCTGCGACGCCTGGATCACCGAACCCGGGTGCGGATCGGCGGCCTGGTGGTTGCCAGGCAGCGGCCGGGAACGGCGAGCGGGATCGTGTTCGTCCTGCTGGAGGACGAGTTCGGGACGATCAACCTGGTGATCCCCCCAGCGGTCTACGAGCGCAATCGACTGGTCGTGCGCACCGAGCCGCTGATGCTCGTCGGGGGAACGCTCGAACGCCTGGCCGCAGCGGGAGGTGCGATCAACGTGCTGGTCGACAGCGTGGGCTCGATCGACGCCCCCGACCGGATCATCGCCGAGATCAAGGACTTCTCGCTGCTTGACGAGGGCGTGCGCCGCGGGCTGGAGGAGGAGAAGGCCGCGGCGGCCACGGGCCTGCGCGTGGTGGGAGAGGACGGCGAGGAGCGTGAGCCGGCGGCGGTCGGTCGGCGAGGTGCACGGCCCGCTGTCGCGGCCGCCGCGGCGGGGGCGGCAGCGGGTGGGGGAGGGCTCGACGGCGGGGAGGCCGAGGACTTTCGAGCCGTCGCGCCGCCGGTGATGAGCTTCGCTCAGGGACGACGGAGGTGAGCTGATCGAGACGTCTTGAACGGTTTCCGTCCGATGGCGTGTCTACGGTGGCCGCCCGAAAGCTGGATTTCGGCCGCTCGGCGTTGGCATTTACCTGCGTAGGCCGCGCGTCGGGCCAATTGAAGAGGACAGACAGATGCCGCAGACAGGCGCAGCTGGGTTTCGTCGGTCCGATCGCTACGGCGAATCGCTTCCGGTCCCGATCGTGGGGTTCGATCCCGCGGGTGAGATCACCGCGTCGGACAACCGCGCTGCCACGCGGCGGCGGGTGGACACGGAGAGCGCCGGCCGGCTGCGTCCCAGCGACGCCTGGCCGAGGCCCACCGACGTCCGGCAGCAGGCCGAGGCGAACCGGGCGGAGAGTCGCGCCGCCACGCGCGCGGCGATGGCGGAGGCGTTCGCCGCCCAGTTCGGGGTCGACGACGACAGCCCGAGCGCGGCGGCGCTCGCGGATCGGTTCGGCTTCCGCTTCGAGGAGTCCGCGGCCGGGCCGGCTGCCCGGCGCACGGTCACGATCACTGGGCGGGGTGCCGAGCGTTCGGTGCCGCCCGCGGAGCGCTCGGTGCGCCGGGGTGGAGGCGAGCCGAGGCGTCGCGCCGGTCGACCGGACCAGCTGATCGGGCTCCATGCGGACCGTGCGGCGCTCTGGGCCGTCGGACTGGCGATCGTGCTCGCGCTGGTGGCGGCGATGAGCGCGCACGCGCTGCCGCTGCACTAACCGCCGCCGCACTAGCCACCTGCGCGCTGCCGCCGCACTGATACCCGCGCCTTGTCGGGCGCCGACTGCGCGTGCCCGAACGGATGTTTGCGCACGCTTCCCTTCGCCTATAGACTTACATGAAGTAAGCGAGTGTGGAAAGTGAAGGGCGGCTGACTCACCGCCCGGACCCTCGAGCCTGGATGTGTGCCATGACGACCTCTATGAGCAGGTTCCAGATCCATGATGAGCTGACCGCGCCGGAGGGCTCGGCGACGGTGCTGCGCGGTGCTCTGTCCACTGGCGGCCAGCTGCCGAACTTCCTCGGTGTGCTTGCAGGGTCGCCGGTGGCGTTGCGGGCGTATGCGCGCTTTCGCTCCGAGCTGCGTCACGGGACGTTGTCGAGCGCGACGCTCGAGCGGATTGCGCTGGCGGTCGCCGAACATCACCACTCCGAGCCCGGGATCGCACTGCACTCACGCGCCGGCCGTGCGGCGGGGCTGGGGATCGATGAGGTCGCGCTCGCGCGTCGCTTCGACTCCGGTGACGAACGTGAGGCGGCGTTGCTCGCGCTGCTGCGCGGGATGCTGGCGGACGGCCTGCCCGCCATGCACCTGCACGAGGAGGCGCACGAGCAGGGCTGGAGCGACGAGCAGATCCTCGAGGCGATCGCGGTGGTCTCGCTCGAGACGTTCGCCGCGATGGTGAATGTCGCCGGCGAGGTGCCCGTCGACGGCTCGGCCGAGGCGTCCCGGACGCTCGAGGCCGCCTGAGCGAACCCGTGCCCAGGATGCTGAACCGGGGCCGGAGCTGAGGTAAGCTCGCGCTCTCATGGCTGGTGAGAAGCGGAGTGCCGCCGCGATGGCCGGCGCCGCAGCTGCGGGCGAGCCGGTCTGTCCCCTGTTCCACGAGGCGGTCGAGCTCGTCGGGCGCCGCTGGACCGGCGCGATCCTGCGGTCGCTGATGGACGGACCGCTGCGGTTCTCCGAGGTCGCGGCCGCGATCCCGGAACTGTCGGACCGGTTGCTGTCGGAGCGCATGAAGGAGCTCGAGGCGCGCGGCCTGGTCAAGCGCGAGGTGATCCCCGGCCCGCCGCTGCGCGTGCGTTACTGCCTGTCGCCGATGGGCCATGAGCTGGAGCCCGCGCTCGGCGAGTTGCAGAGCTGGGCCCGGCGCTGGCTGTCCTCGAGCAACTGAGCGAGGCGGTCCAGGGCAACCCGCGCGGCGGGCCGAGCGCGCTGCTCTAGCCTCTGCGGTCAACCGGACCGCCGCCGGGGCCGAGCGCGCCGCTCGAGCCTCTGCGGGCGACCCCACCGCACGGGCCGGTAACGTCCCCGCGCGATGATCGACCGCCGCGAGCCGCCACTCACCGCCGAGGACGTCATCTCGATCGTCGAGGAGCGGCAGATCCGCTTCGTGCGGCTGTGGTTCACCGACATCCTCGGGCAGCTGAAGGCGTTCTCCATCAACTCGTCGGAGCTGCGGGATGCGTTCGAGGCCGGGATGGGGTTCGACGGCTCCTCGATCACCGGGTTCAACGCGATCGAGGAGTCGGACATGATCGCGCTGCCCGACGCGGCGACGTTTGCGGAGCTGCCGTGGCGGCCCGACGAGGCGGGGGTGGCGCGGATGTTCTGCGACATCATCACGCCGGAGCGCACGCCGTATGAGGGCGACCCGCGGCACGTGCTCAAGCGGGCGCTGGCCCGGGCCAAGGAGATGGGGTTCGACCACTTCTTCGTGGGGCCGGAGCTCGAGTACTTCTACTTCCGCGACTCCAAGTCGACGGAGGTGCTGGACGAGGGCGGCTATTTCGACCTGACCACGCTGGACGCCGGTTCGGATCTGCGCCGGGAGACGGTGCTCGCGCTGGAGAAGCTGGGGATCCACACCGAGTACACGCATCACGAGGCGGGGCCGAGCCAGCACGAGATCGACATGCGTTACGCCGACGCGCTGAAGATGGCCGACGACTGCATGACCTACCGGATCACGGTCAAGGAATACGCGATGAAGTACGGGCTGCACGCGACGTTCATGCCCAAGCCGCTGATGGGGGTCAACGGCTCCGGGATGCACACGCACCAGTCGCTGTTCACGGGCGAGCGCAATGCGTTCTACGACCCCGACGATCCGTACTTCCTCTCGGACGTGGGCAAGGCGTTCATCGCCGGCCAGCTGCGCCACGCGCGGGAGATCTCCTCGATCTTCGCCCAGTGGGTGAACTCCTACAAGCGGCTGGTGCCGGGCTATGAGGCACCGGTCTACGTCGCCTGGTCGCGCCGCAACCGCTCGGCGCTCGTGCGCGTGCCGCTCTACCACCCCGGCAAGGAGCGCGCGACGCGGATGGAGCTGCGCTGCCCCGACCCGGCGTGCAACCCGTACCTGACCTTCGCGGTGCTGCTGCAGGCGGGGCTTGAGGGGATCGAGCACGGATACGAGCTGCCGGACCCGATGGAGAAGAACCTCTACCACCTGTCGCCCGACGAACGGCGGCGGTTGGGGATCGAGCAGCTGCCCGAGACGCTCGGCGAGGCGATCGAGCTCACCGCCGAGTCCGAGCTGGCACTGCGCACGCTCGGCGAGCACATGTTCAACCGCTACATCGAGATCAAGCGCCAGGAGTGGGACGACTACCGCGTCCAGGTCACCCCCTGGGAGCTCGATCGCTATCTGCCGGTGCTCTGATCAGTCTCATCCGCCGAGCGCGGCGGCGAGCTCGGCGGGCTCGGTGACCGGCGCTCGGCAGACAAACCCCTCGCACACGTAGGCCGCGGCCCGGCCGTCGACCAGCGGCCGGTCGCGCAGCAGCGGCACCGCCGGCTCTCCGTCGCCCGCGTCGCCCGCGTCGCCCGCGTCGCCCGCACCGCCCGCGTCGCCCGCAGCGCCCCCGCCGCCCGCGAGCACCAGATGCGGCCGGTAGGCGCCGCGCACCGCATCGAGCAGCGCCTCCGCGTCCGGGCCGGAGCCGACGATCGCGACCTCGTGCACCCGCGCGAGCTCGAAGTCGAGCGCGCGCAGCGCGTGGCCGAAGCCGAGCGGGTGGCGGGCGACGATCGGCGCGACCACACGCAGCACGCCGAGCGCCTGCTGCTCGTAGCGGGACTCGCCGGAGAGACGCGCGAGCCGGAGCAGCCCGAACGCAGCCGCCGAGTTGCCCGACGGGATCGGGGAGTCGTCAAGATCCTTGCGCCGCGCGAAGCCCGAGCCGCCATCGGCGGCGGTGGTGAGAAAGCCGCCGCGCTCGGGATCGGCGAAGCGGTCGATCAGCTCGTCGGCGAGCTCGACCGCCCGCGCGTACCAGCGCGTCTGCCCGCTCGCCTCATACAGCGTCAACAGCGCCTCCATCAGGTACGCGTAGTCCTCGAGGTAGGCCTCGATGTGCGCACGGCCGTCCTTATAGGTGCGCAGCAGCGGTCCGCTGCCCTCACCGTCCGCGCGCAGCTCGCGCTCGATGAACTCCGCGCACTCCACGGCCGCCGAGATCCAGTCGGCGCGGCCGAGCACGGCGCCGGCCTCGGCGAGCGCCGAGATCATGAGCGCGTTCCAGGAACACAGCCGCTTGTCGTCGGTGCCGGGGCGCACGCGCCGCTCGCGGGCCTCGTAGAGCCGCGCCTGGATCTCCGCCAGCGACGCCGGCTCGGGGCCCCGCCCCTCAAGGACGTTCGCCCCCTCGAAGTTGCCGCGCTCGCTGACCCCGAAGAAGTCGACCGCGGGATCGGCCAGCGTCGCCGAGCCGAGCGCCTCGCGCAGCTGCGGCTCGGTCCACACGTAGTAGCGGCCCTCGACGCCCTCGGAGTCGGCGTCGAGCGCCGAGAAGAATCCTCCCTCCGGGCCGCGCATCTCCCGCAGCGTCCACTCCAGGGTCTCCTCGCAGACGCGGCGCAGCAGGGGGTCGCCGCTCACCTGCCAACCGTGCAGGTAGGCCGGGGCGAGCAGGGCGTTGTCGTAGAGCATCTTCTCGAAGTGGGGGACGGTCCAGGTGGCGTCGACCGCGTAGCGGGCGAATCCGCCGCCGACCTGGTCATAGATGCCGCCGCGAGCCATCGCCCGCAGCGTCCCCAGCGACATCTCACGCTCGCCGCGCGCGAGCAGGAACTCGATCAGTGACGCCTGCGGGAACTTCGGCGCGCCGCCGAAGCCGCCACGCAGCGTGTCGTAGCTGCCGCGCAGGCCCTCGACCGCGGCGTCGAGCACCGCAGGCGCCACCGCCTCATCGTCGCCCGGAAGATTGGAGATCCCGCCCAGCGACGCGGCGAGCCGCCGCCCCTGGTCGACCACCTCGGCGCGGCGCGCGCTCCAGGCCTCCCCGACCGCCTCGACGATCGCCGTCCAGCTCGGCATCCCCGGCCGGTTCTGGGGCGGGAAGTAGGTCCCAGCGAAGAACGGCACCTGGTCGGGCGTGAGGAAGCAGTTCAGCGGCCAGCCGCCCTGGCCGGTCATCGTCTGGCAGGCCTCCATGCAGACCGCATCGACGTCCGGGCGCTCCTCTCGGTCGACCTTCACGCACACGAAGCGGTCGTTCATGAGCGCCGCGACGGCCGGGTCCTCGAAGGACTCGTGGGCCATCACGTGGCACCAGTGGCAGGCGGAATAGCCGATCGAGACGAGCAGCGGGCGATCCTCGGCGCGGGCGCGCTGCAGCGCCTCCTCGCCCCACGGGTACCAGTCGACCGGGTTCTCCGCATGCTGGAGCAGGTAGGGCGAGGTCTCCTCGGCGAGCCGGTTGGACATCGGTTCGAGGCTACCCGCGTGCTCGGGGGCGGTCGCGTAGGCTCGAAGCCGACGTGACCCCGAACCTGAACCGACAACGAGAGGACCCTGACAGATGCCCGCCAACCGAGAGCCGGTGACCGCCTCCGGCGCCCCTGAGGCGATCGGCCCCTACGTCCACGCGATCCGCGCCGGCGACCTGCTGTTCTGCTCGGGCCAGATCCCGCTCGACCCCCGGACCGGGGAGATCACCGGCGCCACCGCCGCCGATCAGGCCGGCCGCTGCCTGGAGAACCTCGCCGCGGTGTGCGCCGCGGCCGGGACCGGACTCGGCTCGGCGGTCAAGGTGACGATCTACCTCACCGACATGGGCGACTTCCAGTCGGTCAATGAGGTGTACGGCTCGTTCTTCGAGGCCAGCCCGCCGGCGCGCGTCGCCATCGGCGTCGCTGCGCTGCCCAAGGGCGCGCGGGTCGAGATGGACGCGATCGTCGCGCTGTAGTGTCATGCCATGACAGAGCAGACGACGCGACCCTGGTATCCGGCGCCGGTCAGCGGCGCCGATCACGTCGAACCCGCCCCTCGGCGGGTGCGCGCCGAACTGGGAGGCCAGGTGGTGCTCGACACGCTCCGAGCGCTGTACCTGTGGGAGTGGCCGTATTACCCGCAGTACCTGATCCCCTCCGCCGACGTGGATCCAGGCGCGCTGGTCGAGAGCGAGGCGACGCACCGGCTGAGCCGCGGCACGGTGAGCGATGTGGGACTGAGGATCGGCGAGCTCGAGCGGATGCCCGCCGGCCGGCGCTACGAGGAGTCGCGGATCCCGGAGTTGGTCGGACACATCCGTTTCGACTGGAACGCGCTTGACGCATGGTTCGAGGAGGATGAGCAGGTCTTCGTCCATCCGCGCAATCCGTACGTGCGGGTCGATGCGCTGCGCTCCTCACGCCGGGTGCGGGTCGAGAAGGACGGCGTCGTGCTGGCGGACTCCCCGGCGCCGGTGATGGTGTTCGAGACCGGGCTGCCGACGCGCTACTACGTCGATCGCAGCGCCGTCGACTTCTCGCAGCTGGTGCCGAGCTCGACCGTCACCGCCTGCCCGTACAAGGGCCGGACCACCGGCTACTGGTCGGTGCGGATCGGGGAGGCCGAGTATCCGGATCTCGCCTGGTCCTACGACTTCCCGACCCGGCAGTTGCTCCCGATCGCCGGTCTGGTGGCGTTCTACGACGAGCAGGTCGATGTCTTCATCGACGGCGTCGAGCAGCCTCGGCCGACGACGCACTTCTTCGGCTGACCTGACCCAGGCCGAGCGCGGGCGCCGGGGCATCGGCGCGGTCAGTAGTAGATCGCGCCGCGGCTTCCGCCGCCCGCGGCGATCGCGTCGCCGGTCACCGCGACGCTCCGCGGGCTGGTCAGGAACGCGATCACATCCGCTACCTCCTCGGCGGTGACGACGCGCCCGATCGACGTGGCTTTCGCCAGCGAGGCCTCGACCTCGACGGGCGTCGTGTCCCGCGCCTGCGCCATCGCGGCGAGCGTGTCGCCGAAGCGCTCGGTGACCGTCATTCCGGGATGGACGACGGTGACGTTCACGCCGCCGGCGCCGTACTGGTCGGCGAGGTTCTTGGTCATCGCCGAGACGGCGACGTTGCGGACCGATCCGACCACCGATCCGGTCGACCGCGCGGCGAGTCCGCTCACGCTGATGATCCGTCCCCACCCCCGGTGCACCATCTGCGGCGCGAATGCACGAGCGCAGCGCAGGTAGCCGGCGACCTTGACGTTGATCTGCTCGGCGAGCTCGTCATCGCTCATCGGGCCGGTGTTGGCACGAGCCGCGCAGTTGACGAGGATGTCGACCCCGCCGAGCTCGTCGGTCACGAGGCGGGCCATCGCCGCGACCGACTGCGGCTCCCCGGTATCGCATGCAGCGATCACCGGCGCGCCCGTCACGACGTCGGCGGCCCGTCGCAGCGCCTCCTCGTCACGGGCGACCAGCGCGACTCGCACACCCTCGGTGGCGAGTGCTCGGGCCGCGGCCAGTCCGATCCCCCGCGATGCGCCGGTGACCACCGCACGCTTGCCCTCAAGCTGGAGATCCATGCGGCTCAGCCCGCTCCGGAGTACAGGTCGATCGTCCGGGCCATGCCCCCATCGACGCAGATCGTCTCGCCGGTGACGAAGCGCGCCGCGTCGGAGGCGAGGAAGGCGACCACGTCGGCGATGTCGGCCGGCTGGCCCCAGCGGCGCAGCGGCGTGAGCGCATTGACCTCCTCGATCACTCCTGGGATCGCCTTGTTCTGCGCCCACATGTCGGTGTCCACGACGCCCGGGGCGACGGTGTTGAGCCGGATCCCCTGGGGCCCGAGCTCGGCCGCCAGCGAGCGGGTCATCGCGTCGACCGCGCCCTTGGTCGCGGCATAGGCGGAGCGGCGTGGCGTCCCGACGACGCCCGAGACGGATGACAGCGACACGATCGAGCCGCCACCGCGCTCGATCATCCCCGGGACGAGCGCTTGGATGAGCAGCAGCGGCGCGCGCACGTTGACCGCGTAGAGGCGGTCGATGAGCTCGGCATCGATCAGCTCGAGCGCCGGGCGCGCCCCGACTGCCGCGTTGCAGACGAGCACATCGACTGCGCCGCCGAGCTTCCGCGTCGCGTCCGCCGCGATGCGGGCGGGCTCGGTGGCGAGCGCGAGGTCGCCGGCGACGAGCACGGGGTCTCCGGTGAGCTCGGAGGCGACCGGGTCCAGCGCCTTCACCGTGCGAGCGCACAGCGCCACGCGAGCCCCGGCACCGTCCAGCGCCCGAGCGATGCCGGCCCCGATTCCGCGGGAGGCGCCGGTGACGAGCGCGGTGCGGCCGCTCAGGTCGATGCTCATGCCGCGGCGCCGAGCTCGCGCCGCGCGCGATACCCGGCCGCCGCCTCCACCAGCGTCCCGATCACGCGACTGTGGGGGTCGGCCTCGGGATGCCACTGCACGCCGAGGACGAAGGTGCGATCGGTGCGCTCGAGTGCCTCGGGCAGGTCATCGAGCACGGAGATGCCGCTGACCACCAGCGGTTCGCCGATCCGGCCGACGCCCTGATGGTGGTGGGACTTCGTCGGATGCAACAGCTCGCCGGCGGCTTGCGCCGCGACGGAGTCGGCGACCAGTCGCACGTCGTGGTCGGCGCCGTCGAAGCTTCCGGGCACGCGACGGTGGTCCTCGTGCCCATGGGACTCGGGCAGGTGCTGTAGCAGCGAGCCGCCGTGAGCGACGTTCAGGACCTGCATGCCGCGGCAGATCCCGAGCACCGGCATGTCGCGCTCGATCGCGCGCAGCGAGAGCGCGATCTCGAAGTCGTCGCGGTCGCGTTGGTAGGCCTGGGTCTCGGCATGGGGTTGCTCGCCGTAGAGATCAGGGTCGAGATCGGTGCCACCGGTGAGGATCAGACCGTCGATGCGGTCGAGCAGCTCGTCGGGGTCCTCGGTGAGGGCGGGATCGGGCGCGGCCAGCAGGGCCAGGCCGCCGGCCGCGTTGACCGCGGCGACGTAGAGGCCCGGGAGCAGGGCCGCGTCCATCGACCACACGCCCCAGGTGGCGGGCGTGAACGGCGTGAGGATCCCGATCGCGGGTCGCGGCGTGGTCACGGGCCTCAATCTAACGTGCGGTTCCGCGCTCTCGTAGCAACGCCCGGCGCACCTTCCCGCTCGCCGTCTTGGGCAATTCGCCGGCGAACTCGACCAGCCGCGGGTACTTGTACGGCGCGGTGCGCGCCTTGACGTGGTCCTGCAGCTCCCGGGCGAGCGCCTCGCCGGGCTCGTATCCGGGTCGGAGCACGACCACCGCGCGCACGATCGAGCCGCGCTCGTCGTCGGGGGCGGCGACCACCGCGGCCTCCGTGACCGCCTCGTGCGCGACCAGCGCCGACTCAACCTCGAACGGACCGATGCGGTAGCCCGCGGAGATGATCACGTCGTCGACGCGCGATTCGAAGTAGAGGTAGCCGTCCTCATCGTGGCGGACTCGGTCGCCGGTCCGCCACGGCTCGCTCGCCGGTGCCGGCGTGCCGTCCAGATAGCCGACGAAGAACGTCGGATCGGTTCGCGGGTCGCGCAGCACGAGCTCACCGTCCTGCACGGCAAGGTCGATGCCGGGCAGCGGCCTGCCCATCGAGCCGGGACGAACCTCGCCGCCGGCCGGCACGCCCGTGAGCTGGCCGGTCTCGGTCTGGCCGTAGCCGTCGCGGATCTCCAGGCCGAGCCCGTCCCGGAAGGCGGCGAGCACCTCGGGGTTGAGCGCCTCGCCGGCGGCGACCAGGCCGCGCAGCGACGGGATGGGGGAGAGCTCGGCACGCTTGGCGATCACCCGGTACTCGGTCGGTGCCATGCAGAGGACATCAACGCGCTCGGAGGCGCAGATCGCCAGACGCTCGGCCGGGTCAAAGCGGGCATCGTGCAGCAGCGCCGCCGCGCCCCGCAGCCACGGGGCGATGAACACGTTGCGCGCCGACTTCGACCAGCCGCTGGCCGCCGTGCACCAGACCAGATCGCCGGCTCGCGCATCGAGCCAGGTCCCGGCCTGCAGCCGCTGGCCGGAGAGGTACCGCTGCCCGTGGACGATCCCCTTTGCCTCGCCGCTGGTGCCGCTGGTGAACGTGATCAGGCACGGATCCTCCGGTGAGAGCTCCACCGCCGCAGCGGGATCGGAGGCGAGCAGCGAGGGGTCGGGGATGAGCAGCACCTCGCAGTCGACGCCGGCAGCCGAGAGCTCCGCGGAGTTGCGCTCGTCGGCGATCACCAGGCGTGGTGCGGCCGCGTCCAGGCGGGCACGCAGGTCCGCCGCGCGCAGCTGTTCGTTGCAGGGCAGGACGACGGCCCCGATCCGAAAGCACGCCACCATCGCGAGCACCCACTGTGGCCGGTTCCCGATCAAGGTGAGCACGACGTCGCCGCGGCCGACGCCGTGCCCCGCCAGCGTGCCGGCGAGCCGCGCCGAGGCGTCTGCGACCTCGCCGAACGTGAACTCGCGGCGCCGGCCGTCCCGCGCGATCTCGACCATCGCCCGCGCGCCGGCGGGGGCCGCATCGACGACGTCACGGGCGAAGTTCATCGCCGGGAGTCTCGCAAGCCGACCCGGGCGGGGTCGCGTGGACCGGGTTGGACACCGAGCCGCTTGGGTATCACAATGTGCACAGACGGCGCTGGTCAGCGGACGTGCAGTCCGGGACGAGATGGCCGGGATGGGGGCGCGGCAGGGGCGCACCGATCGTCACGTTCCGCAACCCGAGATCCGCGAGCAGTACCTACGAGGAGGCCCGATGCAGAGCCAGTCAGAGCGGTCCGGACGGCCGATCACCATCCTGATGGCGGATGACGACGAAGACGATCGGGACCTGACGCGCGACGCCCTGGAGCGCGCCGAGTGCGTCGAGCAGATGCAGTTCGTCGCCGACGGCCAGGAGCTCGTCGACTACCTGCGCGGCGACGGTCAATACGGCTCGCCCGACGCGCCGGCCGAGCGGCCACAGCCCTCGCTCATCCTGCTCGACCTCAACATGCCGCGCAAGGACGGTCGCGAGGCGCTCGCGGAGATCAAGGGGGACGAGGAGCTGCGCCACATTCCGGTGGTCGTGCTCACCACCTCGAGCGACGAGGTCGATGTGCGGCGCGCCTACGACCTCGGCGCCAACTCCTACATCACCAAGCCGGTGACCGGCTCCAAGCTCGAGGTGATGCTCGATCGCCTCGCCGAGTACTGGTCGCAGATCGTCACGCTGCCGCACCCGGCCTGAGTCGCTCAGGTCCGGACGCTCAGGCGGCCCACGTCACAGTTCGGCGGCTCATGCGCCGGTATCGTGGCGGGTCGGGGCGGGACCGAATCCGAGGAGGAATGCAGAGCGATGGCCGTCGATACCCCGCCTGAGGATCTGACCGAGGAGCAGCGCGCGATCTGCGAGATGGTGCGCCAGTTCGCCGACGAGCAGATCATCCCGAGCGCCGAGCACTACGACCACGAGGACGCGTTCCCGGAGCCGATCGTGGAGCAGATGAAGGAGCTCGGGCTCTTCGGGGTGACGATCCCCGAGGAGTACGAGGGGATGGGGCTTGACCTTCTGACCTACGCGATGATCGTGGAGGAGCTCTCGCGCGGCTGGATCTCGATCAGCGGGATCGTCAACACGCACTTCATCGGGTCCTACCTGCTGATGAAGTTCGGCACCGAGGAGCAGAAGCAGCGCTACCTGCCGAAGATGGCGACGGGGGAGATCCGTGCGGCGTTCAGCCTCTCCGAGCCCGAGCTGGGCTCGGATGTGCAGGCGATCAAGACCAGCGCGAAGAAGCTCGACTCGGGCGACTACGAGATCAACGGCCAGAAGATGTGGGTGACGAACGGCCTGCGTGCCGGGCTGGTGTTTACGCTGGTCAGGACCGACCCGACCGCCGAGCCGCGCTACCGGGGGATGACGTGCTTCATCTGCGAGAAGGAGCCCGGCGCCTCGGAGAACCCCGGGCTGACCGTCCCGCCGCAGATCAAGAAGATGGGCTACAAGGGCGTGGAGTCCACCGAGCTGGTCTTCGACGGATACCGGACGCCCGCCGACAGCATCCTGGGCGGTGAGCAGGAGGGCCTGAACCGGGGCTTCTCCCAGATGATGGACGCGCTGGAGCTCGGGCGCGTCAACGTCGCCGCCCGCGGGGTCGGGCTGGCCCAGCGCGCACTGGAGCTGGCGCTCATCTACAGCCAGCAGCGCT
Organism: Solirubrobacteraceae bacterium; assembly: GCA_035503035.1. Lineage (GTDB taxonomy): Bacteria > Actinomycetota > Thermoleophilia > Solirubrobacterales > Solirubrobacteraceae > Palsa-465. The sequence continues at coordinate 39,029 of DATJTS010000007.1, read as the reverse complement.
CCGCGTTCGGCAAGCCGATCAGCCAGCACCAGGCGATCCAGTTCAAGCTCGCCGACATGGCCACCCAGGTCGATGCCGCCCGGCTTTTGACCCGGCGCGCGGCCCGGATGAAGGACGCCGGCGCGCGTTCGGACATCGAGGCCGGGATGGCCAAGCTGTTCGCCTCGGAAGCCGCGCGCTTCTGCGCAGAGGAGGCGCTGCGGATCCACGGCGGCTACGGCTACTCCAAGGAGTACGAGATCGAGCGGATCTACCGCGACGCCCCGCTGCTGTTGATCGGCGAGGGCACCAGTGAGATCCAGCGGATGGTCATCGGCCGCAAGCTGCTCGAGCGCCACAAGATCTGAGCCGGGACGCGGCGGTGACGCCGCTATGAGACCGTACGGCGGTCCGCGAACGAATGGAGAGATCATGGTCCCGCAGGAGCAGCAGCTGCTGATTGACGGAGACTGGCGCGCTGCCCGTGCCGGTGCGACCCACGAGGTTCGCAACGGATACACCGGCGAGGTGGTCACGCGCCAGGCGGCGGCGCGGACCGCCGACGTCGCGGACGCGGTCGACGCCGGTGCGCGGGCATTCGCGTCCTGGTCGCAGGCGACGCCGGAGGAACGTCGCGACCTGCTCGCGGCGGCCGGCGACGCGCTCGAGGGTCGTGCGGAGCAGATCGCCGGCACGATGTCACAGGAGACATCCGGCACGTTCGGCTGGGGCATGTTCAACGTCGGCCTGGCCGCATCGATGTTCCGCGCGGCGGGCGAGCTCGCGCTGGAGCCGACCGACGCGGAGGTCGACAGCGTCGTCCCCGGTCTGCGGTCCCGCGCGGTCCGCCGTCCGCTCGGTGTGTGCGTCGGGATCGCCCCCTGGAACGCGCCCGTGATCCTCGCCACCCGCGCGGTGGTGTGGCCGCTCGCCCTCGGCAACACGGTCATCCTCAAGGGATCGGAGCAGTCGCCGCGCGTCCACGCGGCAATCGCCGAGGCGCTGGTGGAAGCCGGTGCGCCGGCCGGGGTCATCGGATTCATCACCAACGATCCGGCCGACGCGCCAGAGGTCGTGGGAGCCCTGATCGAGCACCCTGACAGCGCGCACATCAACTTCACAGGGTCGACGCGCGTGGGCCGGCTGATCGCGGGTCAGGCGGCGCCGCTGCTCAAGCGCACGCTGCTCGAGCTCGGTGGCAAGGCGCCACTCGTCGTGCTCGGCGACGCCGATCTCGACGCCGCGGCAGCTGCGGCGAACTTCGGCGCGTTCATGAACTCTGGGCAGATCTGCATGTCGACCGAGCGCATCGTGGTGGATCGGTCGGTGCACGAGCCGTTTGTCGCTCGGCTGGTCGAGCGCGCAGACGGACTCACCGCCGGGAGCCCGTTCGAGCCCGGAACGATGGTTGGGCCATTGGTCGGCGAGGCTGCCGGAAGTCATCTGGCGGAGCTGCTCGAGGATGCCCGGGCACATGGGGCGACGATCCACGGCGGCGGGCATGAGGGAACGGTGTACCGGCCGACGGTCGTCGACGGAGTGACATCCGAGATGCGGATCTACGCCGAGGAGTCGTTCGGCCCGGTCGTCGCCGTGGTCACGGCCGAGGACACCGACGACGCAGTGCGACTGGCCAACGACACTGAATACGGCCTGTCCGCGGCGGTGTTCGGCCGGGACGTCGACCGGGCGCTCCAGGTCGCGGGCCGCATCGAGTCGGGCATCTGTCACGTCAACGGAGCAACCGTCCACGACGAGGCGACTGCGCCGTTCGGCGGCGTGAAGGGGTCGGGCTGGGGGCGGTTCGGCTCGGGCCAGGTCCTGCACGAGTTCACTGCGACGCAGTGGGTCACGGTGTCCGAGGAGGCCCGGCACTATCCGATCTGATGCGACTACCGGATCGCGCGGCCCCCGCGTAGACTGCGCGCCCTGTCCTCGCCGTCAGACACCAAGGCGCTGATCGAGACCGCGGTCACGCGGTTTCTGCAGGAGGTGCCCGCGCTGGCACCGCTGAAGCTGATCGCGGGCGTCGAGCTGCGCGGGCGCGGCGACGTCCAGATGTACCGGGTGCAGATGCCCGGGCCGGTCGTGACCAAGGACATCGCCGCCGACTCGCAGGTGCGCCTGGAGATCCACCGCGCGACGTTCAACGAGCTCGCCAGCCGCGGTCACATCGCCGACTGGCGGGCCGCCTTTGAGCACGGCGACGCCAAGGCGACCGGAATCGATCAGTTCCTGCGGCTGATCACGCAGGTCGTGGAGCGCCAGGAAGAGCGCTCGCGCACGCGCCGGGCGCGCGCCCACTGAGCGGAGCGTTCATCGCCCGGCCGGAGCCGAGCGGGGCGTTCATCGCCTGGCCGGAGCCGAGCGTCAGCGGCTGGCCGCGCGCGTTGCCACGAGCTCCTCGGCGGAGCGCAGCATCGACTCGATGATGTCCAGCCCGGAGTCCCAGAACCCGGGATCCGCGAGGTCGATGCCGACCATCGCGCCGAGCTCCTCGGGGCTGCGCGAGCCGCCCGCGGCGAGCAGCGACAGGTAGTCGGGGGCGAAGTCCGGGCCCGCCTCGCGGAAGCGTCCGTAGACCGACAGCGCGAGCAGCTGACCGTAGGCGTAGGCGTACACGTAGCCCGGGGTGTTGATGAAGTGCGGCACGTAGGACCACCACGTGCGGTAGCCGTCGGTGATCTCCACCGCGTCCCCGAACAGCTCGCCCTGGCTCTCCAGCCACGCCTCGTTGATCCGGTCGACCGAGAGCTCACCCTCGTCGCGGCGCCACGTGTGGACGAGATGCTCGTAGCGGTTCATTGCCATCTGCCGAAAGACGGTCGCGATCGCGCCCTCCAGCTGCTCTGCGAGCAGCGACAGTCGCGCGTCGTCGCTGGGGACCGACTCGAGCATCCGGCCGAACACCAACTGCTCGCCGAACACCGAGGCGGTCTCGGCGAGCGTCAGCGGCGTGTGCTGGTGAAACACGCCACGCGGCTGGGCGAGCGCCGCGTGCAGGCCATGCCCGAGCTCGTGGGCCATGGTCAGGACGTCGCGCCGGCGCGCGGTGAAGTTGAGCATCACGTAGGGATGGACGCTCGGGACGGTATAGGCGCAGAATGCCCCGCCGCGTTTGTGCGGGCGGACGGGGGCATCGATCCAGCGCTCGTCGAAGAACCGGCGGGTGATCCGGCCGGCCTCGGGATCGAACGAGGCGTAGGTGTCGAGCACGAGCTCGCGTGCGTCGGAGAAGCTGAAGGTCAGCTCCTCCTCGAGCACCGGCGCGGAGCGGTCGTAGTCGGCGATCCGCTCGATGCCGAGCAGCTCGGCCTTGAGCCGGTACCAGCGCTGGGGGATCGAGAAACGCGCGCGCACGGCGGTGATGAGCGCCATCACCGACTCGTCGGAGGCTTCGTTGGCGAGGTTGCGCGCCGCCAGCCAGTGTGGGTACTTGCGCAGCCGGTCATCCACGGACTTGTCGTGGACGAGGGTGTTGTAGATGAACGCGCGCGTGCGCAATCCGGGCTCGAGCGCGGAGGTGACCGCCGCGGCGACGGTGCGGCGCATCTCCCGCTCCGGCGCCTGCAGACGGCTCAGCGCCACGTCGAGCGGGATCCGATCGCCCTCTACCTCGACGCGCACGGCCGCGACGAGCTCGCCGAACAGCCGCGTCCAAGCAGCCTGCGAGGCGATCGCCTTCTCGGTGATGATCCGCTCTTCGGGCTCGGTGAGCAGATGCGGGCGGTAGCGGCGCGCGTTGCGCAGGTAGTGGGCGCAGAACTCGAGCGTGTCGCCCGCCAGCAGCTCCTCGGCACGGTCGTCATCCAGCGCCGCCCACTCGAGCTCGAAGAACAGCAGCCGCGTTTCGATCTCGGTCGCCCGCTCCTGGACGAGCTGCAGCATCGCGCCGCGCGCCGGGTCCGAGGTGTCGGTCGAGAAACGCAGCATCGCGTAGGAGCCACAGCGGCCGAGCAGCTCGCTGATCGCCGCCAGCTCGTCCATCGCCTCCACCAGCTCCGCGGAGTCCAGTTCGGCGATCCGGCCGGCGTGGGCGGTGGCGAACCGCTCCGCGCGCTCGCGCGCCTCGTCGAGCGCCCGCGCCACCCCCTGCTCCTCGTCTCCGCCGACGAGCGGGGCGAGATCCCACGCGGTCTCGAGCAGTTCGGGGTCGTTGAGAATGGCGTCCGTACTCGACATCGCGGCTGCACAGGTTAACGTGAGGCCGCGTGAGGGTCATCCGGCGGTTCTCCGCGGCACTGCTCGGCGCCGCCGCGCTCCCGCTGGCGGGCTGCGGTGCCGCGGGCTCGGGCCCGGGCGGCCCGCCCCCGCTGGCCGCCCACCTCCGGATCGTGGGGGACGTCGCCCGCTGCGACCAGGGCGCGCATCATTTCTGCGGCCGTGAGCTCGTCGTCGTCGCCTCCGGCGCCGCCGCGCACGGAGGCCCGACCGCGCTGATGGCTGCCGAGCACGCCTCACTCGCCCGGGCGGGCTGGAGCGCGAGCGGGGGAGAGGTCGCCGGCGAGGCGTCGGCCTCCGCCCCGGGTGGGCGGCGCTGGGTCTCCTACGGACCGGCCGCGACGGACCTGGTGGCGATCGGCAAGGGCAACCTGCACCGGTCCGCAACGATCGTGGCGGAGCTGCGGCACGAAACGTCGGCGGGGGCGGATGCGCTGTCGATGCTCGTGGTGCCGGGGATGGGGTGACCCTGGGCGGCTTGTCTTTGGGGGGTGGGTGGTAGCACGTCGCTTCGTCGTCACTCAAGCAGCGTCGTATGCGCTCGTGCCTGCCGTGTGCGTCGGTGGCGCTGTTTGAGTGCCGCCGCCCCGCCGTGCTATGGGCATTGATCGGGTCGCGCACGTGCGCCCCGCACTCGGGCTCGTGTGGGTCGTCCGTGGCTCGCCCGGGGCACTCTGGGAACTTCAAGCCGCGTGGCGCGGCTTGAGGCGCCCAGAGTGGAGCCGGCCCGTGACGTTCGTGCGAGATAAGTGCTCCTCGAGGCCCAAACTCTCGCGCGCGCCGGGCCCCCGGGGCCGTTCAAGAGTCCCCACTGGCCCGTCCTCGGGCACACGGAGTGGGTCCGAGATCGTTGCCAATTGCATGGCGGGCGACGGCTGTCAAGCAGCGCCACTCGCGCCGCACGGACGCCAGGGAAGTGCGGGCGCTGCTTGACAGCCGGCGTCACGGCGTGCCACCAGCCCGGCACCGCCAGCCGGCCACCCTCACAGCGTCAGGCGGCGGCCCCTCAGCTCAGACGTCGCGCACAGCCAACCGCCGCCCGTCCCCGACCGACAGCGCCCGCTGCCCGGCGAGCAGCGCCCGCAAGTCATCGCCCACCAGCTCCGAGCGCCAGCCCTGCAGCGTGCGCACCGGCGGCTCCGGGTCCTGGCGGCGAGCCGCGCCGACGATCTGCTCGAGCTCGGCCCGGGCGGCGATCAGCTCGTAGGCCAGGCCCGCATCGAGGGCGCGGGCGCGCAGCAACGACTCGACGAGCGCAATCAGCGGGGCGTCCCCGGGCTCCGAGCGGCCACGTGCCTCCTCGCGGGCGATCGGCTCCGCCTCGCGGCCGCGCGCGATCGCCTCGAGGATCGCGTCGCCGCGACGTTTGATCACCGGTGGGTGCAGGCCGCGGATCTGCTCGAGGCCCTGAGGGTTGGAGGGCTTGCGCTTGGCGAGCTCGACCAGCGCGGGGTCGGCGACGATCGAGCCGACCGGGCGATCGGCCGCCGCGGCGGTGCGCTCGCGCCAGGCGGCGAGCTCGCGTGCGACCGCGCGTGAGCGCGGGTCGAGCTGCCCGACACGCGGCAAGCGCTCCCAGGCGGTGTCGGGGTCACGTTCGTCGGTGGCGGATTCGAGCCTGCGGCACTCCTCGCGCGCCCACTCCAGGCGACCGCTGGACCCGAGCCGATCGCGGATCTCGTCGGCGAGCGCCAGCAGGTGGACGACGTCCTCGGCCGCGTAGCCGAGCTGCTCGGAGGTGAGCGGGCGGGCGTCCCAGCGGGTGTAGCTGGCGGTCTTCCCGACGCGCAGGCCGAGGACGGAGCCGAGCAGGTTGCCGTAGCCGGCCTGGGCGCTGCCGCCCGCGAATCCCGCCGCGATCTGGGTGTCGAAGATGTTGTTGATCTCGGTGTGCCAGGCGCGGCGGAGGATCGCGACGTCCTGGCGGCCGGCGTGGAGCACGACCTCGATCGAGGGGTCGGCAAGCAGTGCGGCGAACGGCGTGACATCGACATCGGTGAGCGAGTCGATCAGCAGGACGAGCGGCTCGGGGGATGCCGAGTCCGGTCCTCCGTCCACCGACACCTGCACCAGGCAGAGCAGCGCCCGGTAGCGCCCCTCCGACATGAACTCGGTGTCGATCCCGAAGCGCCCGCGCTCGCGCGCGAGCTCCGCCGCGTGCGCGATGTCCCCGGAGGTCGCGAGGGTCGTGTCCATGGGCGGACCCTACACAGGCCGAGCTGCCCGTGCGATCGGGCCTCGCGGGCTAAACCGACCGTGGCGCTAGGATTTGACGACAGCGATGATCTTCTCGTCCAAAGCGGAGTACGGCGTGCGCCTGATGGTGGAGCTCGGGCGCCAGGCGCCGGAGCATCCCACCTCGCTGAAGGCGATCGCGGACGCCGAGGGCCTGCCGCTCGCCTACCTCGAGCAGGTCGTGGCGCGGCTCAAGCGCGCCGGGCTGGTGATGAGCGCCCGCGGTGCGCACGGTGGCTACTGGCTCGCGCGCCCGGCGGAGGAGATCTCGATGGATGAGGTCGTGCAGGCGCTCGAGGGAGCGATCGCTCCCATGGAGTGCTTCGTCTCCGATCACACCGAGCGGGTCGTCTGCTCGCACGGCCCTGACGGTGGGCGCGGCTGCGCCACCAAGCTTCTCTGGACGCGCGTGCAGGGCGGGATCATCCGCTCGCTGCAGGAGATGACGCTCGCCGAGCTCGTCCGCTTCGCGGGCGGGCCCGTGGTGGAGCGCACCGCGCTCGCCGCTGACGCAGCGACCACCCCAACCGACTGACCCCGAACCGAAAGCGGAAAGACGCATGCCAGACCTCGAGATCAAGAACCTGCACGCTCGCGCCGGCGAGAAGGAGATCCTGCGTGGTCTCGATCTCACCGTCCGCGGGGGCGAGATCCACGCGCTGATGGGCCCCAACGGCTCGGGCAAATCGACGATGGCCAACGTCATCATGGGCCACCCCGGGCTCGAGGTGACCGACGGCGAGATCATCTGGGACGGCGAGGACATCACCGAGGCCGACACCGACGAGCGCGCCCGCATGGGGCTGTTCATGGCGTTCCAGTACCCGGTCTCGGTGCCCGGCGTGACCGTCACCAAGTACCTGCGCACCGTCATGAACGCCCATCGCGAGGCGGCCGGCGAGGACCCCGTCTCGCTGCGCGACTTCGCCTCGACCGTCAAGGCGGCGATGGAGCTCACCAACGTTCCGGAGGAGTTCTCCCGGCGCTACCTGAACGAGGGCTTCTCCGGTGGCGAGAAGAAGCGCATGGAGATCCTCCAGCTTGCCCTGCAGAAGCCGAAGCTGGCGATCCTCGACGAGACCGACTCGGGGCTCGACGTCGACGCGCTGAAGGTCGTGGCCAACGGCGTCAATTCCGTCGTCGCCGAGTCCGCAGGGCAGACGGGCGTTCTGATCATCACCCACTACCAGCGGATCCTGCACCTGGTGGAGCCGACCCACGTCCACATCCTGTACCAGGGTCGGATCGTCCGTGAGGGCGGTCCTGATCTGGTCGGCGAGATCGAGTCCCACGGCTACGGCTGGATCACCGAGGAGGCGGTCGCCTCGTGAGCACCGGACTCCAGGACGGCACGCGCGGGAGCGCCGCGGGCGCCGACCTGAGCGCCACCCGGGCGGACTTCCCGGTCCTCGAGCGAGAGTTCGGCGGCCGGCCGGTCGTCTACCTGGACTCGGCGGCGACCTCGCTGACCCCGGAGCCGGTCATCGACGCGATGGACGCCTACTACCGCTCCTACCGCGCCTCAGTGCACCGCGGCGTCTACCCGCTTGCGGTCGAGGCGACCGATGCGTTCGAGGGGGCGCGCGAGCGGATCGCGCGTTGGCTGGGGTCGACGGTTGAGGAGACGATCTTCACCGCCAACGTCACCGCGTCGATCAACCTGGTCGCGTACACCTGGGGTCGCCAGAACGTGGCCAGCGGCGACCTGATCGTGCTCACCGAGGCGGAGCATCACTCCAACGTGGTGCCCTGGCAGCTGCTCGCCGCGGACGTCGGCGCCGAGCTCGCCTACGTGCGCATCGACGACGACGGACGGCTTGACGACACCTCTCTCTCCGAGCTGCTCGCCCGCCGGCCCAAGCTGCTCGCCCTCGGCCACATCTCCAACGTGCTCGGCACGATCAACCCGGTCGCGGAGATCACCGCGCGCGCCCATGAGGCCGGTGCGGTCGTCGTCATCGACGGAGCGCAGGCCGTCCCGCAGATCCCGGTCGACCTGCGAGAGATCGACGCCGACTTCTACGCCTGGACCGGCCACAAGCTCTACGGGCCGACCGGCATCGGCGTCCTGCACGGGCGTCGCGAGCTGCTGGAGGCCATGCCGCCGTTCATGGGTGGCGGGCACATGATCCGCACGGTCGGCGAGACCGAGTCGACGTGGACGGACCTGCCTTGGAAGTTCGAGGGCGGGACATCCCAGATCGCCGAGGCGATCGGGCTCGGGGCCGCGGTCGACTGGGTGAACGCGATCGGCATCGAGCGGATCCGCGCCCACGAGCAGACGCTCATGCAGGACGCGCTCGCGCGTCTGGCGGAGGTTCCCGGGATCGCCCTGCACGGCCCCGCTGACGCGGAGGACCGCGGCGCGCTCGTCTCGTTCGTGCTCGACGGCGCCCACCCCCACGACGTCGGGGAGATCCTCGGTCGCGAGGGGGTGTGCGTGCGCACCGGTCACCATTGCGCCCAGCCGCTGATGCGCCGCCTGGGCGCGACGGCGACGACCCGGGCGTCCTACTCGGTGTTCTCCACGACGAGCGACACCGACCGCCTGATCGAGGGCCTGGCCCAGGTCCGACGCGTCCTGCAGCTGTAGGAGCGATTGTGGACGACCTCTATCGCGAGAACATCCTCGAGCACTACAAGCGCCCGCACAACTGGAGCCCGCCCGCGCCCGAGCTCGAGCGCGTCGACTTCGAGTTCCACGACATCAACCCACTGTGTGGCGACGAGCTGACGGTCAAGCTCGCCGTCGGCGACGACGAGCGCATCGAGGGCATCCGCTTCGAGGGGCACGGATGCGCGATCTCGCAGGCGGCGGCGTCGATGGCCTCCGACGAGGTCAAGGGCCGGACGGTCTCCGACGTGCTGACGCTCGACCGCTCGTTCATCCTGGACCTGCTCGGGATCGACATCTCGGCGCAGAGGATGAAGTGCGCGCTGCTGTCGCTGAAGGTGATCAAGAGCGCCTCGCTCGGGCATGCGACCGGCTGGGAGCCCGAGACGCCGGAGAGCGATCGCTCGGCCGGCGACGGCATCTGACGGACCTTTACGCAGCGGGCCGGGGCTGCGAGGATGCGCCCATCGCACGCCTCGAGCGCCTCACTCCGGATCTCGCCGAATATCCCGACCTGGTGGTCGTCTACCTGGGGATGCGCGTCCGGCGGCTCACCGGCTTGAAGACGCTGCTCGGCATCGGGCCTCAGATCGACCGCTCCTGGCGCGAGCAGCCCGACGGTCTGCTCCGTCACGAGAACCTGCTCTGGTCGCTGCGCCCGCCGCATGCCGGGATGCGCCAGTACTGGCGCGATCTCGACAGCCTCGAGCGCTGGACGCGCTCGGACCCGCACCGCCGGTGGTGGCTGGACTTCGTGCGCGACAACGGGGGCACGGGCTTCTGGCACGAGGCCTATTTCATGCGCGGGGGCATCGACGCGATCTACGACAACATCGGCGCGCCGATCGGGCTGGCCGCGTTCGCGCCGACGGCCACCGCGCGCGGACGGATGTTCTCCTCCCGGCAGCGCGCCGGGCAGGAAGGCGAGGCGCCGGCGCCGGTCATCGCCGAGGCTGAGATCTACGGCGCGCAGACGCTCTCCGCCGCGGACTGAGCAAGTCGGCCGCGCCGGCCAGACGCGCGCCCGGCCCTCGCTACACTCGACCAGGGGAAATCCGATCCCCGCACTAGGTTTTTCGACGAGAGCACACGTGCCAACGATCATCGATGTCTGTTCACTGTCAGAGCTGGCCCCAGGCGGCAAGCGACTGGTGACGTGGGAGGACCTGGAGATCGGCGTGTTCAACTGCGCGGGAACCGTGTACGCGATCGAGGATCGGTGCTCCCACGACGACGGACCGCTCGTTGAGGGCGAGTTCGACGAGGCGACGTGCACCGTCGAGTGCCCCCGCCACGGCTCGCTGTTCGATCTGAAGACCGGCAAGCCGCGAACCCTGCCCGCATACGTTCCCGTGGACACGTTCCCGGTGATCATCGAGGACGACACGATCAAGCTGGAGGTGGAGTAAGTGGCCACTCCCGACACCCTGACCACGCCCGAGCCCGCCGAGAACGCGGCGCTGCGCGGGATCAATTCCGACTACGACGAGCGCTACGGCTTCCGCGACGCCGAGAACTATCTGTACAAGGCGCCGAAGGGGATCAACCGCGAGATCGTCGAGAAGATCTCGGAGTTCAAGTCCGAACCGCAGTGGATGCGCGAGTTCCGCCTGAAGGCGCTCGACAACTTCTTTGCTCGCCCTCAGCCGACCTGGGGCTCGCCGATGCTCGCCGAGGTCGACTACGACGACATCCACTACTTCGTGCGCGCCTCCGAGAAGGCCGGCCGCTCCTGGGACGAGGTCCCCGAGGACGTCAAGCGCACGTTCGACCGGCTCGGCATCCCCGAGGCGGAGCGCAAGTTCCTCTCCGGGGTCGGCGCCCAGTACGAGTCCGAGGTCGTCTACCACCAGGTGCGTGAGGATCTGGAGAAGCAGGGCGTCATCTTCATGGACATGGACTCCGGGCTGCGCGAGCACGAGGATCTGGTCCGCGAGTACTTCGCCACGATCATCCCGCCCAACGACAACAAGCTGGCCGCGCTCAACTCGGCGGTCTGGTCGGGTGGCTCGTTCGTCTACGTCCCGCCGGGCGTCCACGTCGAGATGCCACTGCAGGCCTACTTCCGGATCAACACCGAGAACATGGGCCAGTTCGAGCGGACGCTGATCATCGCCGACGAGGGCTCCTACGTGCATTACGTCGAGGGCTGCACCGCCCCGACGTACTCCAGCTCGAGCCTGCACTCCGCGGTCGTCGAGCTGATCGCCAAGCCCGGTGCCCGGATCCGCTACACGACGGTGCAGAACTGGTCGCAGAACGTCTTCAACCTCGTCACCAAGCGCGCGGTCGCCGAGACCGATGCGACCGTCGAGTGGGTCGACTGCAACCTCGGCTCGAAGCTCACGATGAAGTACCCGTCGGTCTACCTGATGGGCGAGCGGGCCCACGGCGAGATCCTGTCGATCGCGTTCGCCGGCAAGGGCCAGCACCAGGACGCGGGCGGCAAGATCGTCCACGCCGCGCCGAATACGACCTCGAACATCTTCGCCAAGTCGATCTCCAAGGACGGCGGCCGCGGCTCCTACCGCGGACTGCTGGAGATCGCCAAGGGCGCGCACGGCTCCCGCTCGAAGGTGGTCTGCGACGCGCTGCTGCTCGACGAGGAGTCGCGCTCGGACACCTACCCGACGATCCGCATCTCGGAGGACGACGTCAACGTCGGCCATGAGGCGACCGTCTCGAAGGTCGGCGAGGACCAGCTCTTCTACTTGGAGTCGCACGGGATCCCGGAGGACGAGGCGTCCAAGCTGATCGTCAACGGCTTCATCGAGCCGATCACCAAGGAGCTCCCGATGGAGTACGCGGTGGAGATGAACCGGCTGATCGAGCTGCAGATGGAGGGATCCATTGGCTAGTTCCGCAATCGAGCTCCCGACGTTCAAGGGACGTCCGGGATGGGAGTTCACCGACCTCTCCGGCCTCGACCTCGAGGCCTACACGCCGGCGCCGGTCGCGCGCGAGGGCGGGGTCGGCGAGCTGTGGTCGCTCGACGCGGCCGAGCTCCCGGCGGGGGTCTCGGTCAACACCGAGGGCGACGACACGACCATCACGGTTGCCCGCAACGTCGTGCTCGAACAGCCGATCTCGGTGACCGCGGTCCAGTCGCAGTCCGGGACGCTCGTCAACCAGCGCACCCGCATCGTGCTCGAGGAGGGCGCGCAGGCGGAGGTCTGGGAGCAGTTCCTGTCGTCCGCGGATGACCTTGACGGAATCTTCAACATCTCCACGGAGCTCGTCGTCGGCGACGCGGCCCATCTGCGGTACGTGTGCGGCCAGGGACTCTCCGAGAAGAGCTGGGTGTTCGGTGCCCAGCGCGGTGTGGTCGGCCGCGACGCGAGCCTCGACTGGGTCGCGCTGGGCTTCGGCTCACAGTCCGGTCACGTGCTGATGGAGACCCGCCTGGCCGGCGAGGGAGCCGACGCTCGCGTCACCGGCGCCTACGCCACCCATGGCCGCCAGCACATCGACTTCGACACCACCCAGGAGCACGCGGCGCCGAACACCACGTCCGATCTGGCGTTCCGCGGCGTTCTCCAGGATCGCTCCAGCGCCGTCTGGAAGGGCAACATCATCGTCGACCCGGGCGCGCAGAAGACCGACGCGTTCCAGGAGAGCCGCAATCTGCTGATCTCCAAGCGCGCCCACGCCGACGCGATCCCCGGTCTCGAGATCCAGGCCAACGACGTGCGCTGCACCCACGCGGCCGCGGTCGCCCAGGTCGATCCCGAGCAGCTGTTCTATCTGCGCTCGCGCGGGCTGCGTGAGGACGTCGCCAAGCAGCTCGTGATCGAGGGCTTCCTCGCGGCGCTCGTCGAGCGCTTCGAGCAGGGCCAGGTGCGTGAGGTGCTGGCCGACGTGCTCGAGCGGCGCCTCGCGCTCATCCTCGGCTGAGACCGCAGGCGAGCTGGGCATCAAACGCAAGCCCTGCTTGCGTTCGATGCCCAGCTCACGCCGCGCGGACGCGTAGGATCGGGCCACCATGGCGCGCTCGATCACCCCGATGGTCCCGCTTGGCTACGGCAAGTACGTGCGCGCCGACCGGGTCTACGCGCTCGTGCCGCTCGAGGGCGAGGAGCGCGGTGACGGTCGGCGGACGCTCGTCCACGTCGAGGGGATCGAGGAGCCGCTGGTGGCCTCCCGCTCCGAGCACGCGATCGCCGCCGAGCTCGCCGCCGTGCTCGGTCAGCCGGCTCCCGGGACCGGCCGCGCGGAGCGGATGCGCGGGCAGGAGCGGCTGTTCTGATGGCCGCCGTCCTCGCGGCAGGCTGACCATGGCGCGCCACGTCCTGCTGTTGCGCGGGATCAACCTGGGTCCCACGCGGCGGATTCCGATGGCCGAGTTGCGCTCGCTGCTCACGGACGCGGGCTACGAGGACGTGGCCACCTACGTGCAGAGCGGGAACATCGTGCTCGGCTCGACCAGACGGGCCGCTGAGCTCGAGTCCGAGGTCGGTGAGCTGATCGCCGGCCATTTCGGGTTTGCCGTCCCGGTCTGCACTCGCAGTGCCTCGCAGCTGAACAAGGTGCTGGCGCACGATCCGATCCCGGGAGCCGCAGAGGATCCCAAGCACTACCAGGTGACGTTCCTCGCCGAGCGCGCGCCCGCGGCCACCGTGCGCAGGCTCGAGCAGTTGGCGCTCGAGTCAGAGCGGGTCGCCGCCCACGGTCGCGAGCTCTACACGTTCCATCCCGACGGCATCGCCCGCTCCAAGCTCGCCAAGACGCTCACCGCCAAGGAACTCGGCATCGCGGCGACCGCACGCAACTGGACGACGGTCAGGACGCTTGCGGAGATGGCGTCTGGACCGGCCGCCTGAGCACCCGCGGCGCCCCGAACCACACGAGCGCGGCGAGCAGCGCCGCCGCGACGCAGCCGGTTCCGACGGCGAACGCGAGCCGGTAGCCGTCGAGCAGCGCCGGCTGCAGGCGCACCCCTGACCCGAGCAGCGAGCGCGTGCGCTCGCTGGACAGCGTCCCGAGCACCGCCACCCCGATCGCCGCCGAGACCTGCAGCGAGGTGTTCACGATGCCGGAGGCCAGGCCTGCGTCGGCGGGCGGCACCTCGGCCATCGCCATCGCCAGCAGCGGCATGAACGACAGCCCCGCGCCGGCGCCGACGAGAACCATGGAGACGACGAGCTGTGGCGCGTACGCGGTGTGCAGGCCGATCTGGGAGAACAGCGCCAGACCGGCGCCGGCGAGCACCAGGCCGGCGAGCAGCACCCGCCGCGGTCCGAACGCCCCGACCAACCGCGCCGTCGGACCGAGCGACAGTGCGCCGAGCACGAGCGTCTGGGCGAGGAACGCCACGCCGGTGGTGAGGACGCCGTAGTGGCGGATGCGCTCCAGGTAGAGGACACCGACGAAGAACGTGGCGAACATGCCGATGATCAGCAGACCGCGGATCAGGCTCGAGGCCGCCAGGCCCGGCAGCCGGAAGACCCCTAGCGGCATGATCGGCGCCGACAGCCGGTGCTCGAGCACCACGAACGCGACCAGCAGCAGCGCAGCCGCCGCCCCGAACCCGAGCGTGTGGGCCGAACCCCACCCGTGGCTGCTCGCGGTGACGATCGCGTAGGCGAGGCTGATCAGCGCGGCGGTGACCAGCGCGGACCCCAGCCAGTCGATGTCGCGGCCGATCCCGGATCCCCGGTTCTCGGCGATCCAGATACGGCCCAGCAGGACCGCGGCGAGCCCGATCGGCACGTTGATGAAGAAGATCCAGTGCCAGTTCACGAGCTCGGTGATGACGCCGCCGAGGATCAACCCGAGCGAGCCGCCGCCCGCGACGACGAACATGTACACCGACATCGCCTGTGCGCGCTCGCGCGGCTGCGGGAACTCGGCCGCGATGATCGCGACCGTGACCGACACCGCCGCCGCGCCGCCGAGGCCCTGCACGAAGCGCGCGATGACGAGCACGGTCTGGGAGTCGGCGAACCCGCAGCCGACCGAGGCGAGCGTGAACAGCGTGACGCCGCAGAGGAACATGCGCCGTCGCCCGACGAGGTCCCCGAGCCGTCCGCCGAGCAGCAGGAAGCTGCCGAACGTGATCAGGTAGCCGTTGAGCACCCAGGTGAGGCTCGACTGGCTGAAGTGCAGGTCGCGCTGGATGTGGGGGAGAGCGACGTTGACGATCGTCGAGTCGAGCACGCTCATCAGCTGCCCGAGGCACACGACGACGAGTGCGATCCAGCGACCGCGTGCGCTGGCCGATTGATTCCTGGTTGGCATAATGATCATCCTTGCACAGTGATGATCTCTATGCAAATGAGAATCAGCGATAGATGTAGGATCTTCACATGACCGCCACCCGGCGCACCGGCACGCTCGTGCTCATCGCGCGGCTGTCCAAACAGTCTCAGCGCGCCACTCCGGAGGCGGCGATGGGCATGTCACTGCGCCATTACATGGCACTGTGGGCGATCCCGGGCTCCATCTCCCAGGCCCAGCTCGCCGATCACCTGTGCATCGACGCCAACAACACGGTCATCCTGCTCAACGAGCTCGAGTCGGAGGGCTGGATCACCCGCGAGCGCGATCCCGCCGACCGCCGCCGCCATCTCGTCTCCATCACCGACGCCGGCCGCGCCCAGCTCCAGCACGCGATCGAAGCTCGCGAGGCGGTCTCCGGCGAGGTGCTGGCCAAGCTCAGCGACGAGGAGCGTGGCACGCTCCACGAGCTGCTCGCCAAGGCGCTCGGCGAGGAGGCGTAGCTCAGATCTCGTCGCGCGCCGCCGCGAACGCCTCGAGCGCGTGGTCGAGCTGCGCGTCGCTGTGCGCCGCGGTCACGATCGCCCGGACCCGGGCCTTGCCCGCGGCGACGGTCGGGAACACGATCGCCTGGGCGAGCACCCCCCGGCGGCGCAGCGCGGACGACAGCGCGGTCGCCCGGTGCTCCTCGCCGAGCAGCACCGGGACGATCGGGGTGACGCTCGCGCCGGTGTCGTAGCCGAGCCGCTGCAGTCCTGCGCGAAAGCGCTCGGCGCTCTCACCGAGCCGCCGTCGGCGCGCGGTGTCCGAGGTGAGCAGCTGCACCGCGGCGATCCCGGCGGCCGCCACCGACGGCGGTTGTGAGGTGCTGAACAGGTAGGGCCGGCCGCGAACGCGCAGGTAGTCCACGACCGCCTGGGAGGCCGCGACGAAGCCACCGAGCGTGCCGAGCGCCTTCGACAGCGTTCCGATCTGGATCGGGACCCGTCCGCTGCACCCGAAGTGCTCGGCCGTCCCGCGGCCCGTCTCCCCAAGCACGCCGGTGGCGTGGGCGTCGTCGACCATGACGGTGGCGCCGTGCGAGTCGGCGAGATCGAGCAGCTCCGGCAGCGGAGCGATGTCGCCGTCCATGCTGAACACGCCGTCGGTGACCAGCAGCACGTGATCGGCATCGTCGACCGCCTGCAGAGCCCGCTCGGCGTCGGCGACGTCCCCATGGCGGTAGACCGAGATCCGCGCGCCCGACAGGCGGCAGCCGTCGATGATCGAGGCGTGGTTGAGCTCGTCGGATACGATCGCGTCGCCCTTGCCGAGAAGGGCACCGACGGTTCCGCTGTTGGCGGTGAACCCGGACGGCACCAGCAGCGCGTCGGGAGCGTCCTTAAGCTCGGCCAGCCGCCGCTCGAGTGCGCGGTGGACGTCCATCGTCCCGACGATCGGCCGCACCGCACCGGAGCCGACCCCGTAGGTGTGCAGAGCATCGGATGCCGCTTGCACGAGCCCGGGGTGCGCCGCCAGTCCGAGGTAGTCGTTGGAGGCGAGGTTGATGAGCTCGACGCCGTCGACGATCACGGTCGGCCCTTGCGCGGAGACGAGCACCGGCGGGGGCGCCCCGCCGCCCGCGGAGCGGATCTCCTGGAGGCGATCGGCGACCGTGTCGAGCAGTGCGGCGTGGGTCTGGGTCATCGCGTGAGATGGACCTCCAGCTGCGGCTCATAGGAGAGCTGGCTCAGCCAGCCGTCCGGCGAGTCGACGACCCCGGACCAGGCCCGGCTCCATCCCTCCAGGACGTCGAGGTACTGCAGCACGATGTACGGGCGGGCGTTGTAGACCATCCGCTGCATCCGGTAGACGATCGCCCGGCGCTTGGCGGGATTCACCGTACGCTCCTGCTCGGCGAACATCTTGTCGTAGCTCCCCCGGCAATAGCCCGAGTCGCTGTTGGAGTAGTACTGGCTGCAGGTCATGTTGTCGAGCATGTAGGTGGGGTCGATGAACGTGTCCCAGCCCCACATCGCCAGGTCGAACTTGCGGTAGTGATCGGCCTCGATCTCGCTCTGGAGCGCGTCGTCATCGATCGTCTGGAACGTGAGCTTGACCCCGATCTTGAGAAAGTCGTTGGTCATGATCTCGCCGGTTCGCAACCCCTCGCCGCCGTTGTCGGGGGAGAGCAGCACCGTGTAGGACATGGGATGGCCGTCGGCCCAGCGCAGGCCCCCGGACCCGTGCCGCTTGTAGCCGGCCTGGTCAAGCAGCTGATTGGCCTTGGCGATGTCGTAGGGAAGCGGCTTGATCGACCGGTCGTACCAGGAGCCCGTCGCCGGCGGGATGATCGAGGAGCCGGCCTGGGCGTATCCCAGGTAGGCGATGTCGTCGATCTCACGGCGGTCGGTGGCGTACTCGAACGCCTTGGTGACGAGCGGGTTCAGGAGCTCGCGGTGTCCGATCTTCTTGGGGTTGGTGTTGATGATGAGGTCGTTGAAGGCCACCGACGGACGTTTCTCGATCCGGATGTGGGCGCGCGCCAGCGGCCGAATGTCGGTCGGCGGGAGGTTCGGGTCGCCGGTCGCGGCGTCGACATCGTGCGCGGTCATGGCCGCCACCAGCGCGTCGTCGTTGGCGAACAACTCGACTCCGAACCCCTTGATCTTCGGCTTGGGCCCGAACCACCGGGGGTTCCGGATCAGCAGCAGCACCTGGTTGGGGACGTACTTCACGAGCAGGAACGGGCCGGCCCCCACGACCGGGTGTCCGCTGGTCGGCGCGCCGGTGGGCTGGTCCAGGGCCTTGCCCTTGCCGACGGCATCCTTCGCCCAGATGTGCTCGGGCATGATCGGGATCTGTTCGAGGTTCGACAGCGCGTCGCCGCCCGGCGTGCGGTAGATGATCGACACCCGATCGGGCGAGAGCACCGTCGCCCGCGTGATGCCGGCGACCGCGCTCGCCCAGGCGGCGGTCGCGCCGCGCTGGAACTTCACCATCGTGTTGATCGTCCAGGCGACGTCCGACGCGGTCAGCGGCCGGCCGTCGGACCAAACGGTGTGCCGGTGCAGCGTGAACGTGATCACGTGCCCGTGATCGGTGATGCGCCAGGACGTCGCGTACCCCGGAGCGAGCGTGAGCGTCTTCAGGTTGTACTGCAGGAGCTTGGGATAGATGTCGGTCTGGAGGTCGAGCGGAAGCTGGTCGGTCGTCTCCCACGGGTTGAGCGAGTTGACGATCGCAATCGTTCCGATCCGCAGGAAGTCGGTGGCCGGGCCGGCGCCCTCAGACGGCTGGCAGCCCGAGCAGACCACCGCGGCCGCCGCCACGAGCAGTGCGGCGGTCCATCTGGGCAGCCTTACGCGAGCAGGCATGACACCGTGTGCTCGCCGTCGCCCACCGGTCGCTCGGATGGGTCGACGTGACCGCATTCGCTGGTTGCCACCGGACAGCGCGGATGGAAGTGGCACCCCGACGGGAGTGACACCGGGCTCGGCGGCTCGCCGCTGAGCAGCGTGCGCTCCCGGTCGCCGGAACCGTGACGAGAGGGAACCACCGACAGCAGGGCCGCCGTGTAGGGGTGGCGCGGGTCGCCGACCACTTCGCGGGTCGGGCCCTGCTCCACGATTCGGCCCCCGTACATGACCGCGACGCGGTCGGCGTGGTGGATCACCGTGGAGAGGTCGTGGGTGATCATCAGCACCGCGAGGTCGCCGTCGCGGCGCAGGCCGTCGAGCAGGTTGAGGATCCCGGCTCGCATCGAGACGTCGAGCATGCTCACCGGCTCGTCGGCGATCAGGAGCTTGGGCTCGAGCACCAGGCCGGCGGCAATCGCCACCCGTTGGCGCTGCCCGCCGGACAGCTGATGGGGGTAGCGCTCCAGGTAGAGGTCGACCGGCGTGAGCCCCACCTGGGTGAGCGCCGCAGCCACCCGCGCCGCGCGGTCCCCGCGCGAGCGTGCGATGTGGTGCACCTGCAGCGGCTCGGCGACCAGCTGGCGGACCCTGAGCCGCGGATCGAGCGCCTCGTAGGGGTCCTGGTAGACGATCTGCACCTCGCGCCGCAGGGCCTTGTGGCCGGCCCGGCCGACGGTTGCGATGTCGACCCCGCCCAGGGTGACGCTGCCCGCGTCCATGGCGACGTTGCCGAGCATCGTCTGTGCGGTGGTCGTCTTGCCCGAGCCCGATTCGCCGACGAGGGCGAGCAGCTCCCCGGGCGCGAGCGTGAGCGAGACGCCGTCGACCGCATGCGCGACGCGGCGCGGGCGGCGCAGCAGGGTGCCGAGGACTCCGCGGCGGACCGGGAAGCTCGCGTGAAGCTCGCGGACCTCGGCGATCGGGTGCCCATCGCCGCCCGCCGGGTGCAGCCCACCGCCGGCGGCGCTGATCGCCTGCGCCTCGCCCGGGTCATCGGACGGTGGACCGGGGTGATGGCAGGCGGCCAGCTGGCGCCCGCCTCCGTCCTGCACCGGGCGCAGGAGCGGCAGCTCAGTCGCGCAGCGGTTGCCGACCCGATCGCACCGGTCGCGGAAGCTGCAGCCGACGATCGGCTGATCGAGCCGCGGCGGTGACCCGTCGATCGAGCGGGTCGGGCGATCGTCGTCGAGATCGGGGGTGGCGGCGAGCAGCATCCGCGTGTACGGGTGCGCGGGCGCCGCGGTGAGCCGCGCGATCGGCCCCTCCTCGGCGATCCGCCCCGCGTACATGACGGCCGCTCGCTGGCAGGTCTCGATCACGATCGGCAGATCGTGGGTGACGAGGACGAGGGCCAGACCGAGCTCCGCCGACAGGGACGTGAGGAGCTCCAGGAGCTGGGCCTGAACCATCACGTCCAGGGCGGTCGTCGGCTCGTCGGCGAGCAGGATCCTCGGGCGGCAGGCGAGCGCCATCGCGACGGCGACGCGCTGGCGCATTCCGCCGGACAGCTCGTGCGGGTAGAGGCTCGCCGTGCGTGCCGGCAGGCCGACCAGCTCGAGCAGTTCGATGGCACGCCGGCGCGCCCCGGCGCGGTCCGCGGTGTGGTGCACGAGCATCGGCTCGGTGATCTGCCAGGCGATCCGCTTGACCGGATTGAGCGCGTTCATCGCGCCCTGGAAGACGAGCGCGATGTCGGTCCAGCGATGGGCGGCCATCGAGTTCTCGCCACCCGCCAGCAGGTCACGACCATCGAGGCGGATCTCGCCGGCGACCGTGGCGCTCGGCGGCAGCAGTCCCATCATCGCCATCATCAGCGTCGTCTTGCCACACCCCGACTCGCCGACCAGGCCGATCCGCTCTCCAGCCGGGACGTCGAGGTCGACTCCCTGGACCGCGTGGAGCTCACCGCCGCCGACGTCGAACCAGACGTGCAGGCCTCGGACTTCGAGCCGGCTCGGGGCCCCGGAGGTCTCGACAGCGCTCACAGCGCGTCGGGCCCCCGCCCGACCAGCGAACGCAACTTCCACTTGTTGACCGACAGATGCGCGACGCGCAGGCGCGGGTTGAGCGCGTCCTCGATCGCCTGCCCCAGCAGGTAGCAGGCGACGATCACCAGCGCGATGCAGAGCCCGGCGGGGACCACGGTCCACCACGCGCCATAGCTGACCGCGGTGCGGTCGTTGGCGTGCTCGAGGATGACGCCCCAGCTGACGCTGTTGGGGTCGCCCAGCCCGAGGAAGTCCAGCGCGGTCTCGTCGAAGATCGCGGTCGCGACGGTGAGCACGGTGTTGGCGATCAGCAGCGGACCGATCTGGGGCAGGATGTGGCGAACGATGATGAGCGTGTGCCCCGCGCCCATCGCGCGGGCCCGGCGCACGAACAACCGCTCCTTGAGCGTCTTGACCTGGGCGCGGATGATGCGCGCCGTCGAGGTCCAGAGCAGGATCCCGATGACCAGGATCACGTGGCTGAGGCTCGGGCCCCAGACGGTCGCGACGACGATCATCAGCACGAGGTCGGGGATCACCAGGAAGTAGTCGGTGATCCGCATCAGCACCGAGTCGACCCATCCGCCGAAGTAGCCCGACAGGACGCCGATGATCCCGCCGATCCCCATGGCCACGAGGGTTGCGGCCCCTCCGACCAGCAGGGAGGTCCGGCCTCCGACCAGGATCAGGCTCAGCACGTCGATGCCGCCGTCGTCGGTGCCGAGCCAGTGCTTGCCCGAGGGCGCGGCGTAGACGATGCCGGTCGCCTGGGTCGTCGAGAACGGGGCGATCAGCGGCCCGATGATCGCGAGGATCACGAACACCAGCAGGATCACCAGGCCGACGGTCGCCGACGGCCGGGCGCGCAGCAGCGCGAGCGTTGCGCGCGTCCGGTGGGCCCGCGGCTCGACCGGTCCGGTGGGAAGGCCCGCGACGGTCGAGCTCACTGCGCCACCCGCGGATCGAGGACGAAGTAGCAGAGGTCGGCGATCAGGTTGAAGAACACGACCGACACGGTGACGATCAGGAACCCGCCCTCCAGCATCGGGTAGTCGCGCTGCTGCACCGCCTGGTACAGCGCGTCGCCGATCCCCGGCCAGGAGAACACGACCTCCATCAGGATCGCGCCGGCGACGATCGACCCGAGCGACAGCGCCACCAGCGTGACGATCGGGAGCATCGCGTTGCGCAGCGCGTGCGTGCGCATCACCCGCCGGGGCCGCAGGCCCTTGGCGCGGGCGGTGAGCACGTAGTCCTCTCCCAGCGTCTCCAGCAGCGCCGAGCGGACGATCAACGTGTTGCCGCCGTACAGCGTGAGCACCAGCGTGATCACCGGCAGGACCATGTGCTGGGCGAGGTTCTCCAGGTGTTGCCAGAACGGTGGCTGGTGCAGCAGGAACGGGTCGTCGGTGCCCGCGGTCGGCAGGTAGCGTGAGAGCGCGAACAGCAGGATCAGCGCGATCCACTGCGTCGGGAACGAGTAGAAGACGAGTGCGGTGTTCGTGCTCAGCTGATCGATGAAGCCGCCGCGGCGCCAGGCCGACAGGACCCCGGTCGCGATCCCGAGCACGAGCGAGATCACGGTCGCGATCGTCACCACCGGCAGGGTGTTGGTGAGCGCCGTCCACAGGTTGGAGGCGACCGGCTGGCGGTTGGCGTAGGAGACCCCCAGGTTGCCGTGCACCAGTTGCTTCAGATAGAGCACGTACTGGGCCCACTTCGACTTGTCCAGGCCGAACTCCGAGGTGAGCGCCTCCCGCAACTGCTTGGTGGCGTTCGGAACACGGGCCAGGTTGGTCACCGCCGTTCCGGGGAGCACGCGGAACAGGAAGAAGTTGATCGTGATCGCGATGAAGATCGTCAGGCAGGCGAACGCGACGCGCTTGACCACGTAGTCCGCGCCGCGCATCGCTCTACTCCGCGCCTCGCGCCGCGGCGCCGGCGAGCACCGTCTCGAGCGCCGACTCGACGATCTGCGCCGCGACCTCGATCACCCCGAGCGGGGTCACCAATGACGGCTGGATGTTGTAGGAGGTGGTGCTCGAATCGGCGAGCAGGCCGCGGTTCAGGCACTCGCGCGCGAGTGCCTCCTGCAGCTCGGTCGCGCGTTCCTTGGAGGTGCGGTCGCGCACCAGCTCCAGTGCGATCAGGCATCCGGCGGCACGGACGTCGCCGAGGTTCTCGAACCGCCCGGCGAGCGCCCCGAACCGCTCAAGCGCCGTCCGCTCGATCGCCCGCACGTGGTCGAGTACCCCGGGTGCCTGCAGGGCGTCAAGTGTCGCCAGAGCCGCGGCGCAGGCGCCGGGCAGCCAGCTCCAGGTGCTGCCGGTCGACAGATCGTCAAAGCCGCCGAGCGCCTCCTCGGTCCCGAGCAGTGCTCCGATCGGCATCACCCCGCCGCCGAGTCCCTTGCCCAGACACATGAGGTCCGGGCGCAGATCCCAGCGCTCGGCCGCGAACATCGTGCCCGTCCGCCCCAAGCCGGTCTTGACCTCGTCCAGGCACAGCAGCCAGCCGTACCGGCGGCAGAGGTCGGTGAGCGCCCGCCAGAACGTGTCGGGCGGGGCGATGACGCCGCCCGAGCCGAGCACCGGCTCGATCATGACGCCGGCGACGTCGGACGGGTCGATCGCATGGAACAGCAGGTGGTCGGCGATGAAGTCGACGGTCGCGTTCCCGGTGCCCCCGACCCGCGGCGGGGCGAACGGCGTGCGGTAGGGATTGGGGAAGGGGACGTGGACGAAGCCGGGACTGAGGTGGCGGGCGCCGTGTCCGATCTCGGCCGCCTCGGCGCCGAGCGTGGCGGTGGTCGTCGTCTCGCCGTGGTAGCCGCCGAGGAACCCGAGGATCAGCGGCCGGCCGGTGGCGCGGCGCATGACCCGCACCGCGGTCTCGACCGCCTCGGTCCCGTTGAGCGCGATGTCGACGCGGCTCAGGTTCGGCGGCGCGCAGTCGAGCAGTCGCTCGGCGAGCGGAGCGACCAGCTCGGAGGGGATCGCGTGGGTGTCCTCATTGCCGTAGCGGCGCAGCGCGGCGATCGCGGGCTCGAGCGTCTCCTCACGACCGGCACCGAGTGGCACCGAGGCGCTCGCGCTCGCCATGTCCAGGTAGAGGTTCTCGTCAAGGTCCTCCACCACCCAGCCGTGCTTGCGGCTCATCACGAACGGTGCGACGTGATCGGCGAACCCGGGGTACATGACCGCGCGCTGGCGCTCGAGTAGCTCGGCGCTGCGTGGTCCGGGCGGCGTGTGGCGCACATCGGGCACCGAGCGCCCGGCGAACGGCCCTGTCTCCAGGCGCCAGCCGGTCACCGCGGCCATCGGCTCCGCCGATCGGCGAGGATCGCGTTGACGCAGTTGCGGCCGTTGGCGCCGGTCACCCCTCCGCCCGGGTGGGTCCCCGCGCCGCACAGGTACAGGCCCTTCAGCGGGGTGCGGTAGTCGGCGTAGCCCTTGGCGGGGCGCAGGAACAACAGCTGGTCCAGGGACATCTCGCCATGCAGCGCGTGGCCGCCGGTCAGCCCGAGGATCCGTTCCAGATCGAGCGGGCTGAGCACCTGGCGGTGCAGGATGGACCCGGGCAGGTTGGGCATCAGTGCGCCGAGCTCCTCGATCACCCGGTCGGCGACGGCGTCCTTGCGCTCGTCCCAGCTGCCCTCGGCGAGGCGGTAGGGCTGGGAGTTGACGTCGATGGTGATCACGTGACGGCCCTCGGGCGCGAGCGACGGATCGTGCACGCTGGGAAAGCAGAGCTCGATGTGGGTCCCGGTGGCGGCGATCCCGCGCCGGGCCTGGGACTGTTGGATGTCCAGCTCGGCCAGCGGCGGGCCGACCTCCATGATCCCGCGGTGGTAGGGCTGCACCCCGGTGCCGCCGAGCGACGGGACGTGCGGGAGCTCGCTCACCGCGAGGTTGATCTTGATCGACGTGCCTTCGCACCGGTAGCGCTCGATCGCGCCGCGGAACGGGTCGGGTAGCGCGGCGCTCTGGCACAGGGTCAGGAAGGTGTGCTTGGGGTCCGCGCCCGAGACCACGAGCGGTGCGGTGATCTGCTCGCCGCTCTGGAGCACCACGCCGTCGACCCGGCCATGGCTGGAGGTGATCTGTGCCACCGGGGAGCTCAGCCGGATCACCGCGCCGGCCTCGCGCGCGGCCTCGGCCATCGCCTCGGTGACACGGCCCATCCCGGAGCGCACGAACCCCCACTGCCGCACGCCGCCGTCGGCGGCGTCGGAGGCGTGGTCGTGCATCAGGACGAAGCCGGTCCCACCGGACGACGGGCCGGCGAGGCTGTCGTTGATCGCGTGCCAGCCGAGCGCCACCTTGACGATGTCGCTCTCAAAGCGCTGATCGAGGTAGTCGCTCACCGAGGAGGTGAGCAGCCCGAGGGTGTCCGCGAGGCGGCGGCGGTGGGTCAGCGAGAGCCGGCCGAGCCGGGCGAGGCCCCGGAGATCGCGCAGATGGCGGACTGCGAGGTCGGGCGCGGGCCAGTCGAATGTCGGGAGCAGCACCGCGGTGAGGGCCGCGAGCTCCTGCTCGAACGCAGGGAAGGCCGCCGCGTCGCGCGGCGAGTGGCGGGCGATCTCCTGCGCGGTGGCGGAGGTGTCATCGTGCACGTAGAGGCTTGAGCCATCGGGCAGCAGGGTGAGGCTCGGTCCCGCCGGGTCGACGTGCACGCCGCGGCGCACGAGCTCCATGTCGCTCCACACCTCGGGCCGCAGCATGCTCAGCACGTAGGCGCCGGTTGACGCGCGATAGCCCGGCGCGAACTCCTCGGTGACGCACGCTCCGCCCACGATCTCGCGACGCTCGAGCACGAGCGGCCGCAGACCGGCGCGGGCCAGATAGAAGGCGGCGACGAGCCCGTTGTGGCCGCCGCCGACGACGATCGCGTCGTGTCCGTCGCCCGCCGGAGCCACCGTCAATCGCCTGCCTGCGCCCGGCGCTGGTCGCTCTCGATCCGCGTGCGCGCGGCCGACATGTGCTCGGAGACGGTCTCGGCGACACGCGCGTGCTCGCCGGACCGGATCGCCGTGATCAGCCCCCGGTGCTCCGCCACGAGCTCGGCGCGGTCCGGGTAGAAGCTCTCCAGGTACAGCAGGCACAGCCGTGTCTCGGCCAGCAGGGTGGTGAACGTCCGGTCCAGCCGAGGGCTCTTCGCGCCATGGACGAGGAGGCGATGGAACTCCAGGTCGACATCGACGAGCTCAGGCCACGGCGCGTCGCTCATCCGCTCCATCCGGTCGACCACCGCGGTGAGCTCGGCGAGCACCTCGGGGTCAGGCTCGTCGGTCAGCTGTGCGGCGGCGGCTCGCTCGACCACGTCGCGCACGAAGTAGACGTCGCGCGCGTCGGAGATGTCGAGGTCGACGACGAACACGCCCCGGTTGCGCTCGGCGCGGGCCAGGCCCTCGTGGATGAGTCGCTGGAGGGCTTCGCGGACCGGCCCGCGACTGACGCCGAGCTGGGCCGCGAGGTCGACCTCGCCGAGCTGGGCGCCGGGGCGAAAGGTGCCATCGAGGATGCCGGCGCGAACACGCTCGGCGACCATCGCCGGCGTCGATTCGAGCTTGAGCATCTCCAGGGCGGGGCGGTCATTCACGTCGGCGAGGCCTTTCGCGTCGAGGACATCTGTGACAAGATCGTCAGCAGTAGGATTGTAGACAATCGTATAGTCTGCAAAGGACGGAATCAAGTTCGTCCATCCGACCACGCATCCGCCCGCCGGATCCCCGGCGCGCCCAGGCAAGAGGAGACCGATCGCAGATGCGCAGCGCGCAGCAGTTCCAGGGTCTGGACCGCACCCTCCAGCGGGCGTGGATCAAGGGTGCGGGGTTCACCGACGCGGAGCTCGACCGCCCGCTCATCGGGGTCGCGAACACCTATCAGGACTTCTCACCGGAGAACGTCCACCTGCGAATGGTGGCCGACGCGGTCAAGGCCGGGATCCGCGCGGCTGGTGGCACGCCCGCCGAGTTCAACGCCTTCCACGTCACCGACAGCGAGGCGTTCGCCGCGCGATCGATGCGCTACGTGCTGCCGAGCCGCGACATCGTCGCCGACCTGGTCGAGCTGATGGCCGAGGGCCACGGCTTCGACGGCCTGTTCCTGCTCGCCTCCGGCGACAAGGTGGTGCCCGGGATGGCGATGGCGGCGGCGCGCCTGGACCTGCCGGCGCTGCTGCTCTACGGCGGGCCGACCCCGGCCGGGCGCTGGGGTGACACGAAGCTGTTCCTCGAGACCGTGTACGAGGGGGTCGCCGAGGTCGGCCGCGGCGCGCTGGCCGAGGAGGAGCTCACCCGTTGGGAGGACGGTCTGTTCCCCGGGCCGGGCGCCTGCGACACCGCGACGTCGGGCAACACCGCCGGGATGTACACCGAGGCGCTCGGGCTCGCATTGCCCGGGACGGGCACGCTCCCCGCCGGCTCCAACGCCCAGCTGCGGGCGGCCAAGGCGGCGGGTGGGCGCATCGTGGAACTGGTCAGGGACGGGATCACTCCGTCGACGATCCTCACCCGCGAGGCGTTCGAGAACGCGATCCGGGTCGGACTGGCGGTGTCCGGCTCGACCAATCAGGTGCTGCACCTGATCGCGATCGCCCGTGAAGCCGGTATCGAGATCGGCCTGGAGGACTTCGACCGTCTGGGGCGGACAACGCCGACACTGGTCAAGCTGGCGCCGTCCGGTGACGCGGGGGTCACCGACCTCGACCGCGCCGGAGGCATCCCCGCGGTCCAGCGCGAGCTGGGGGACCTGATGCATCGCCACGCGCGCACGGTGAGCGGCGCGACCGTCGGCGAGATCGTCGACCGCGCGGTGACCCACGACCGGGACGTGATCACGAGCGCCGCGGCGCCCGCCGGTGTCGACGGAGCGCTGCGCATCCTGCGCGGAACGTTGGCCCCCGACGGCGCCGTCGTGAAGTCCTCGGGCGTCGCCGAGGAGATGCTCCGCTTCAGCGGGACCGCGGCCGTGTTCGAGGACGAGGAGACGGCGATCGAAGCGATCCTGTCCGGCGCCATCAGCCCGGGCACGGTCGTCGTCATCCGCAACGAGGGGCCCGCCGGCGGACCCGGGATGCGCGAGATGCTGGGTGCGACCGCGGCGCTGATGGGCATGGGCCTCGGGGACAGCGTCGCGCTCGTGACCGACGGCCGGTTCTCCGGGGCCACGCGCGGGCCCGCGATCGGCTACGTGGGTCCCGAGGCGGCTCGCGGCGGGCCGATCCGGCTCGTCAAGGACGGCGACGTCATCGACATCGACATGAACGCGCGTCGCCTGGACCTCAACGTCGAGGCCGGCGAGCTCGAACGGCGTGCCGCGACGTACCAGGCGCCGGCGCCCCGGATCACGCGGGGTTATCTGTCCTTCTACGCGGAGCATGTCGCCCCCGCCTCCGCGGGCGCGGTCCTGCCGCGCTGATCGTCAACGAGGCTTCACGATCTGACCACCACTGTCCCGTCAGCGCCGGGCAGAGTTGGCGCCGGCGCGCTCACATGCCACCCTCATAAAAGGAGATACGAGTTGTCCAGATCGATCCGCTCCACCGCGCTCGCCTTGTTCACAGCCTGCATGGCGCTGGTCGCGGTGACCCTCCCGGCCGCCTCCGCTCAGGCCAAGGGCTACACCCCGCCTCCGATCAAGCACGTCTGGGTGATCAACCTCGAGAACGAGAGCGTGGGCTACACGTTCGGTGCCGCCGGGCACAAGTACGCGCCGTATCTCACCAAGACGCTCGTCTCCGACGGTGCCTTCCTGAGCCACTACTACGGCACCGGCCACGACAGCCTGGACAACTACATCGCCGAGATCTCCGGGCAGGCGGGCAACTACATGCTCAACGAGGACTGCGGCATCTACGCGCCGTTCATCCAGTTCGGCGGCGAGAACTTCGACAAGTGGACCAAGGACGGGCAGCTGTCAGGCGAGGGGTGCGTGTTCCCCAAGTACGTCCCGACGATCGCGTCCCAGCTCGATGCCAAGGGCTTGTCCTGGCGTGAGTACGCGCAGGACATGGGCAACGATCCGCACCGCGACGGCACGGTGATGACCTCGCAGGGTCCCGCATGCGGGCATCCCCCGCTGGGCGGAGTCGATCTCACTGACACCACCGGCCCCGCGAACGACAGTTACGCCACCCGGCACAACCCGTTCATGTACTTCAGCGCGATCACCGACGACAAGCAGCTGTGCGACTCGCACGTGCTCTCGCTCCGGCCGTTCGAGGCGAGCCTGAACTCGGTCGCATCGACGCCCAACTACTCGATGGTCACCCCGAACACGTGCTTCGACGGTCACGACTGGCCGAAATGCCAGAACGGCACACCGGGGCGGTTGCCGCGTGTCAACCAGTTCCTCCAGAAGTGGATCCCGATCATCACCGATTCCCCGGCCTATCAGGCCAACGGTCTGATCATCATCACGTTCGACGAGTCAGGCTCCGATGACAACGCCAGCGCATGCTGCGGCGAGGTCGACGGCCTCGGGTTCGACGATCCGTCGCATCCGAATCTGAACGAGCCCGGCCTGTACGGGCCCGGCGGCGGACGCGTCGGCGCGGTACTGCTCTCCAAGTACATCCGCCCCGGCACCGTCACCAACCACCCCTACAACCACTACTCGATGCTGCGCAGCATCGAGGACCTGTTCGGGCTCTCCCACATCGGGGACGCCCAGATGTCGCAGGTGCACTCGTTCGGCGCGGACGTCTACACGAACCCGCAGGGATGAGACACGCGGCCACGGTGGCGGGGACCACAGCCGCATTTGCGGCGGCGGTCGCCATCGCCGTGGCCCCGGCCGTGGCCCGCGGGAGTGGCCAGCGTGGCGGGGGTGGGGAGCAGATCACCTTCGGTGACGTCACCTGCGCGCCGAGCTGGCCCCCGCCCCAGCCCGGCCGCGACCGCTTCTCGGTCGAGAACCAGTCCTCACGCGTGGCGACCGTCTATCTGTTCCGGGCCGACAGCGGCGCGATCGTGGCGCGGCTGCGCCATGTCCGGCCCGGGACGGTCCGCGAGGTCTCGGCGACGTTGCAGGCGGGGCGGCCCTACGCCTGGGGCTGCGACCTCGCGGGATACCCGCGCCACGTCTCCGAGGCGCAACGGGCGCTGACGACACGTCAACCGGGCGGCACCGGACCGGTCGTGGTTCCCGTTCAGACCGAGCAGCTCGCCGGACCGCTGCGCGCCTACCGCCGCTATGTCGCCCGGCGCATCGCACGGCTTCGCCGGCAGGTGGGGGAGTTGCGCGGAGCGGTGGACGGCGGCCGCCTGGTGCCCGCCCGCCGCGTCTGGGAGCGCGCACATCTGACCTGGCTCTCGATCGGACAGGACGATGGTGCCTACAGCGCGTTCGGAGCGCTCGGACGTGCCATCGACGGGACCACCGCCGGCTACATCGGGGGAGCCCGCAATCCCGACTTCACCGGCTTTCATCGCGTCGAGTACGCGCTCTGGGGTCATGGCGGGACGCGCGGCGCCCGCCCGGCGGCCGCGGAGCTCCAGCGGCTCGTCGGCAAGCTGTCGGCGATGCGTCTTGCTGCGGTGATGCCGGCCACGCGCAGCGGGGTCGATACCTGGACTCTGCGCTGCCATGAGGTCCTCGAGGACGCGCTGCGTGACACGCTGTCGGGCGAGGATGACGAGGGGAGTCACACCGCACTTGCGGACCTCGGTGCCGACGTGGCGGTGACCCGCCGGCTGTTGGGCCTGCTCTCGCCCCTGCTCGTCCCGCGCTCGCCCGCCCTGGTCCCGGCCGCTCGACTCGACCTCTCGCGGCTGGCCCGCGAGCTCGCCCGCGCGCAACGAGCCGATCCCGACCGGGCGGTCGCGCGCTGGCCACGGTCGATGCGTGAGCGGATCGACGGCGACGTCGGCGCCGCGCTCCAGACGCTCGCGCCGGTGCCGGACCTGCTTGCGGTGGGGTCGACGTGAGCCTCGATCGCCGCCAATTCCTGCGCCGCGCGAGCGCTGCGGCCTCGGTCGGCGGGCTGCTCGGCTCGCCCGAGGCGGCGCGTGCGGCGACCGGTGCACCATCGGAGGCGAGCCTCCAGGCCGACGGACCCGAGCAGCTCAACCCCGTCGCGGGCCCCGCCGCGCGCCTGGCGGCGGTTCCGTTTCACGGCACCCACCAGGCGGGCATCACCAGCGCGCCTCCGCCGGCCGCCTGCTTCGTCGCGTGTGACGTGATCGCCGGCGACCGCGGGCAGCTCGCCGAGCTGCTGCGCACGATCACCGCGCGCGCCCGGTTCCTCACCGCGGGTGGCGTCCCGCCGAACCTCGGGACCGGCGCACCACCATCCGACAGCGGGACGCTCGGCGCGGATGTCGTGGCTGACGGGCTGACCGTCACCGTCGCGGTCGGGGCGTCGCTGTTCGACACGCGCTACGGACTCGGCGCGCGGCGGCCGCTGCACCTCACCCCGATGCGCTCGTTCCCCAACGACGATCTGGATCCGGCGCGGACCGGCGGCGACCTGTTGCTGCAGATCTGCGCCGGCGCGCCTGACGCGACGCTGCACGCGTTGCGTGACATCGCCGCCCACACGCGAGGGGGGATGCAGATTCGCTGGCGCATCGACGGGTTCATCGCGCCCCCGCGCCCGCGCGGCGCGCCGCGCAACCACCTCGGCTTCAAGGATGGGATCGCCAACCCCGACGTCGGCGACCCGGCCGTTGCCGACAGGCTGCTGTGGATCGTCGACGGCATCGGCGAGCCGGCCTGGGCGATCGGCGGCAGCTACCACGTCTGCCGAGTCATCAACACGCTGATCGAGTTCTGGGACCGGGTGTCGCTCACCGAGCAGCAGCGGATGATCGGCCGCGACCGCGTGAGCGGCGCGCCGCTCGGCCAGGCGCGCGAGACCGATCCGCCCGACTACCGCAACGACCCCCATGGCCGGCGGATCCCGCTCAGCGCCCACATCCGCCTGGCCAACCCGAGGACCTCGGCCAGCGAGGACAGCCGCATCCTCCGCCGCGGCTACAACTTCGACCGCGGCGTCGACCTCAACGGCAACCTCGACGTCGGGCTGATCTTCAACTGCTTCCAGCAGAACCTCCGGCGACAGTTCGAGGCCACGCAGCTGAGGCTGATCGGCGAGCCGATGGTCGACTACGTGACGCCCGTCGGCGGGGGCTACTTCTTCGCGCTTCCCGGCGTGCGCGACCGCAGCGACTGGCTCGGCCGCGCTCTGCTCGACGCCTAGTGGCTGGTGCCTAGTGGCTCGAGATCACGCGGTCGATCAGCCCGTACTCGACGGCCTGCTCGGCGGTGAAGAAGCGGTCGCGCTCCATGTCGAGGTGGACCTGCTCCTCGGTCTGGCCGGTGTGCTTGGCGTAGATCTCGTCGGTGCGCTTGCGGATGCTGAGGATCTCTCGCGCGTGAATCTCGATGTCGGTCGACTGGCCCTCAAAGCCCGCCGAGGGCTGGTGGATGAGGATCCGGCTGTTGGGCAGCGCGAAGCGCTTGCCGGCGGCGCCGCCGGTGAGTAGCAGGGAGCCCATCGACATCGCGATGCCGACGCAGATCGTCTGGCACTGCGGCTTGATGAAGTTCATCGTGTCGTAGATCGCCAGACCGCTGTAGATCGACCCGCCGGGGGAGTTGATGTAGATCGAGATGTCCTTGTCCGGATCGGAGGACTCGAGGTGCAGCAACTGGGCGACCACGAGGTTCGCGATCTGGTCGTCGATGGGAGTGCCGATGAAGATGATCCGCTCGTTGAGCAGACGGCTGTAGATGTCGAACTCGCGCTCGCCGCGGGCGGTGCGCTCGATGACCATGGGGACGAGGGGCATGGCTGCGAGCCTAGTACACGGGGCGATTTGACCCTCTCGTTGCGTGAGGGCTTACGGTGGCGCCCATGGATGACGACGACACCCGCCTCTGGCGTATCGGCGAGCTTGCGGCCGCCAGCGGATTGAGCGTCCGCGCGCTGCGTCACTACGACGAACTCGGCCTGCTTGTCCCCGCCGACCGGACGGGCTCGGGATACCGGCTGTACTCGACGTCGGAGGTACAGCGGCTCTACCGGATCACCGCGCTGCGGCGTCTCGGGCTCGGTCTGGAGGCGATCGGGGCCGCGCTCGATGGCGACGGGGCCGATCTGGCGACCGTGATCCGCCGCCAGCGCGAGGCCGTCGTCCGCGAACTGGCCGAGCGTGCCGCGCTCCTGGACCGGCTCGACGCTCTGTGCGCCGAGCTGGACCGGGGCGAGGAGCCCTCGGGGCAGGAACTGATCACGACGATGGAGGCGATGCAGATGTACGAGAAGTACTACACCGAGGACCAGCTCGAGCGGTTGAGGTTGCGCGGCGAGCAGCTCGGGCCCGAGCGGATCGCCGAGGTCCAGTCGGAGTGGACGCAGCTGTTCGGCACGCTGCGCGAGGCACGGTCCGCGGGCGTCGCGCCCGGGGATTCGTCACTCGATCACGTGCGCGCGCACGCGCGCGAGCTGGTCGCGCTGTTCACCGGCGGCGAGCCCGACATGGCGGCCTCGCTCGGGCGGATGTGGACATCCGAGGATCCCGAGGCGATCAGCCGGGGCGCACTGGACCGCGAGCTTGCCGGGTATGTCCGCCAGGTCTTCTCCGCGGGCGAGGGCGTCGGCGGCTGACCGACCGCTCAGACGCCGAGCACCGCGGAGCCACTGAATGCCCCCGCGCGCAGGTCGGCGAGCGCCCGCTCGGCCTGCTCGAGCGGGTATTCGGTCACCGTCGTGTGGACGGGGACCTGCGGCGCGAGCGACAGGAACTCGCGACCGTCCTCGCGGGTGAGGTTGGCGACCGACCGGATCGTGCGCTCGTGCCACAGGTCCTCGTAGGCCAACGCCGGGATCTCGGACATGTGGATCCCCGCGCAGACGACCGACCCGCCCGGAGCGAGCGCGCGCAGCGCCGCCGGGACGAGAGCCCCCGCCGAGGCGAAGATGAGGGCGGCGTCGAGTTGCTCGGGCGGCGGTTCGTCGGACCCGCCGGCCCAGTGCGCACCGAGCGACCGGGCAAACCGCTGGCCGCGCTCATCGCCCGGGCGGGTGAACGCGTACACCTCCTGGCCGTGGTGAACGGCGACCTGACAGATCTGGTGGGCGGCGGAGCCGAAGCCGTACAGCCCGAGCCGGCGGATGGTGTCCGGCGGGCCGGCCATCCGGTAGGCGCGATAGCCGATCAGCCCGCCGCACAACAGCGGGGCCGCCTGCACGTCGCTGATCCCGTCCGGGATCTCCAGGCAGAAGCGCTCGTCGGCGACCGTCACCTCGGCGAACCCGCCGTCGATGTCACGCCCGGTGAAGCGGGCCCGCTCACAGAGGTTCTCGCGCCCAGAGCGGCAGTAACGGCACTCGCCGTCGGTCCAGCCCAGCCACGGGACCCCGACGCGCCGGCCGTCGTCGGTGGTGCCGACGATCTGATGGCCGAGGACGACCGGCAGCCGCGGCGCCTCGATCTCCGCGTCGCGCAGGTGCAGGTCGGTGCGGCACACCGCACACGCCGAGACCCGGATCCGCACCTGCCCCTCGGCTGGGCGTGGCTCCGGTCGCTCGGTCAGGACGAGGGGCTCTCCCGGGCGCTCGAGGACGACGGCGCGCATCGCTCTTCATTGTCCGTGGTCCGCCGCGCCAGCGCATAGAGGATCGTCGCTATCCCGAGGATGTAGACCGGGAAGCCTGCCGTCGCGAAGCTCCAGTGGCGGATTGTGAACAGGGTGATCGTCGCGTTGGCCATGCCCGCGAGATACGGCAGGGGGTGCTCGGTGTCAGGCCTGCGGATCGCCTTGCGCACCGTCGGGATCGCGGCGAGCGCGTCGGCCGCGATCGACAGCGCGATCGCGGTCGTGCCCCGACCCGAGATCGCCCACAGCGCGATCGCGCAGAGCGACAGCGCGCCGCATCCGAGGTCGACGGCGCCGATCTCCCAGCGTCCCGTACGCGCCGCGAACGAGCACAGGAACACGCAGAGCGGTCCCACCCCGACCGAGAGCGTCAGCACCGATGGCAGGCCGACCCCTTCCGAGATCTCCGCCGCGAATGCCACCAGCGGCGCGAGTGCCCACAGCATCCAGCTGACACGGTTCGGCCGCGCCCGCCCCTGCAGCATCGCCCGGCAATAGGCCGCCGAGCCGGCGAGGCTGAGCGCCATGCCGAGCAGGACGAAATGGGGGTCGATCACGTCAGCGACCGTTGAGCAGCCGGCTGACCAGTCGGCCGAGCGCCTCGAGCGCCTCGAGCAGGTCCGCCTCGGCCGTGTCCTCGGCGCGTGCGTGGCTCACGCCGGCGATCGACGGCGCGAACAGCATCACCGTTGGCACGCCCGCGCGCGCCAGCGAGGCGCTGTCGTGCAGCGGCCCCGAGCGCAGTGGGCTGCCACCGCCGACCGTCTCGACGGCGGCCGTAATCAGCTCCGCGTCGAAGTCGACCGGGTCCGAGCGGTACACCTCGGTCCAGTCGGCCGTGCAGCGCGATTCGTCGAGCAGCGCGGTGACGTGGGCGTCGAGGGCGTCCAGCGGCTCGTACTCGGCGTGGCGGATGTCGAGACTCGCACGGCACACCGCCGGCACCGCGGTGATGAACGCCGGCTCGCTGGCGAGCTCGCCGACCGTCGCCAGCCCACCCCGCTGCTGCGCCGCGTCCATGGTCTCCGCGATGAACACCGCGGCGGCCCGCGCCGGATCGTGGCGGTCGGCCATCGCCAGCGCCCCGGCGTGACCGGCGGTGCCCCGGAACGTGATCCGGCGCCGGCGGACGCCGAGGCAACCGGCGACGGCAGCGGCTGTCCGGTGCTCGCGTTCGAGCACGGGGCCCTGCTCGATGTGGAGCTCGACCGCCGCGGTGACCTCGGCAAGTCGCGGGCTGGGGCTGCCGAGCGCGTCGGGATCGAGCCCGTACGGGGCGACGACCTCCGGGGCCGGCGTGCCGTCGGCGGCGGTGAGCGCGTCGAGCTCTGACCGGGTGAGCGCGCCGGTGGCGGCCGAGGAGCCGAGCAGCGAGCGACCGAAGCGGGTCCCCTCCTCGTCGGCCCAGTCGACGATGGCGAGGGTCGGCCGGTCCGGGTCGGCTGCGTCACGGTCGGCCCGCGCCACCGCGGCGAGCACCCCGAGGCCGGCGTGCACGCCGAGGATTCCGTCGAGCCAGCCGCCGCCGGGCACGCAATCGCTGTGGCTGGAGACGAGCACCGTGCCGGGCTGCCGGCCCGGCAGGACGTACCAGGTGTTGGCGAACGCGTCGCGCTCCACGATCAGCCCGGCGTCGTCCGCGGCCTCATGGGCGCGCGCGTCGAGCAGAGCCCGCTCGGCGGACCAGACGTCGGTCCAGGCTTCGCGACGGCCTCCCGAGCGATCATCGGTCTCACGCAACGCCCTGATCACGGCCGGTCCGTCGATCATCGGCAGAACATACCGGCATGGGTCGCCCGCACCCGGTCGCCGGCTTCGCACGAGGGCGTGCGGCCGCGAGCGCTCGCGCCGGGTAGCGTTCACGACGTGGTACCGCTCAACGTCCCCAATGTGCTGACCGTCGTGCGGATCCTGCTCGTGCCCGTGCTCGTGGTCGCGTTGCTGGAGAAGACCGGCTCCGGTGATCTGCTCGCGGCGATCGTGTTCGCCGTCGCGTCGCTCACCGATGCGATCGACGGCTATCTCGCGCGCGCGAGAAACTCCGTGACGAACTTCGGCAAGTTGATGGACCCAATCGCCGACAAGCTGCTGATCATCGCGGCGCTGGTCGTGCTCGTCTCGGTGGGGCGCCTCCAGGCCTGGGTGGCGATGGTGATCATTGCGCGGGAATTCGCGGTGACGGTGCTGCGCGCCGGGGTCGGAGCTCAACAGGGGATCGTGATTCCCGCCAGCCCGCTCGGGAAGCTGAAGACCGCCTCGCAGGTGCTGATGGTGATCTGCCTGATCGCGATCCGCTCGCGCCCCGTGGTGGTCGACGTCATCGTCTACGCGACCGTGGTCATCACGGTCCTGTCAGGCGCGGACTACTTCTTCGGTCTGCGCCGGCGGCTGGCGGAGCTGGCCGCCGAGAAGCGAGCTGCCGCGTCTGGGGCGCCCGGGTCAGGCGGTGGCCGCGAGCCAGGCCTGGAGTGAGGTGTGGCGAGCCGGCGGGTTGCCTGCCAGCTCGTCCCGGATCTCGGCGAGGGTGCCGAATCGCTCGGCCACGACGTTGTGCTGGTGGATCGTCTCCAGGTTCTCCTGACGCGCGGAGACGAAGGCTCCGGGCTCAAGCTCGCCGAACCGCTCGACGACCCCCCGGATCATCTCGCGCACGCAGTCCTCGACGAACCGCGGCCGGCGGTGGGCCTTCTCGACCACGTGTCCCTCGTCGGAGCGCTTCATCAGCTCGTAGATCTCCGATGACATCGAGTGCTCGACGATCGCGAGCAGCGCGCTCGCATCGATCGCGGCATCGCACCCCTCGGGGCAGCCGATGTGCAGCGTGCCGAGGCCGCGCTGGTTGTGCGTGGCGACCGGCACCGCCTGCAGGATCCGTTCGATCTCGGCGGCCTCGTATCCCTGCTCGGCGAGATTGCGCGTCGCGCTGGCGGCCACGAGCTCCTGCGCGCACGGGCAGGCGGTCATCCCCTGCGCGGTGACGCCGGTGACGCGCCTGGTGCCGCGCTCGGTCGCGACCGCGACGCCGTGCAGCGTGTAGATCTCCTGCGTCTCGATGCCCGAGACCGGCGCGGGCTTGTGCTCCGGGAAGCGCGCCTCGACGTTGACCTCGGCGCGGCGGGCGCCCTGCCGGTTGCGCACCAGCTGGGCGATCCGCTCGGCGAGGGCCTCGACGGTGAATGAGGTCTGGCCGAGCACCACCTCGCCGATCGACTCGTTGACGACCTCCTCGAAGCGCGACATGTGGGCACCCTTCTGCAGGCGTCCGAGCTCGATCACGCACTCGAACCGGGCCGAGAACAACTGCTCTCCCTCGACGGTGCGCATCCGGATCACCTTCTCCACGCCGGTGACCCCGACGCGTGAGAGGCTGAGGGGGAGGCCCGGGCGGCGCGCCTGGACGTCCTCGAGGGGGGTGATGGTGGCGTTCTCGGTCATGTCACGGTGAAGGGTAGAGGGCGCGTGATGGGCTGTTGCGATCGGGTCCTTTGTGCTAAACCTCGCTACCTCGTAGCAAGCGTTACGAGGGAGAGAGGGAGACCGCCTCGGTTCGCCGGGGCGGTCTCGAGGCAATTGACGAGAGAGAGCCGAGGGCGCCCGTGAGCGTTGTTGACGAGATCGTCCTCCTGTCCGGTGAGACCCCGATCGCCGAACTCGATGAGTTACGGCCGTTGATCGCGGAAGCCCAGGAGCGTGGGCTCGTGCGCTTCTCCGACATCGAGGCCTGCTTGGAGGAGATCGAGGTCACCAAGGAACAGGTGCAGGAGCTGCATGCCTATCTGGACGAGCAGGGCATCGCAGTCGTCGGCGCTGACGGGCGGCTTGCACGCTCTGAGGGCTCCACCATCGAGGCGGGCGCCGGCCGCCGAGCCTCCGAGGGGAACGACTCCGAGTCGGAAGAGGACGGCGGTGCGCGCCGTCGGGTGGAGTTGGATCTGACCGTCGAGCCGTCGCTCGACTCGCTGCGTCTGTACCTGCGCTCGATCGGGCGCGTTGAGCTGCTGACCGCCGAGGAGGAGGTGCAGCTGGCGCGTCGCATCGAGCGCGGCGACATGGACGCCAAGCGCCACATGATCGAGGCGAACCTCCGCCTCGTGGTGTCGATCGCCAAGTCCTACCTGGGCCGCGGGCTCACGTTCCTGGATCTCATCCAGGAGGGGTCGATGGGTCTGATCCGTGCGGTTGAGAAGTTCGACTACCGGCGCGGATACAAGTTCTCGACCTACGCGACCTGGTGGATCCGCCAGGCGGTCACACGCGCGATCGCCGACAAGGGCCGCACGATCCGCATCCCGGTTCACATGGTCGAGAAGCTCAACAAGGTGATCCACGTCGAGCGTCAGCTCGTCCAGCAGCTGGGACGCGAGCCGACGCCCGAGGAGATCGCCCGCGAGCTGGAGTGCGGGGTGCGCGAGGTACGTGACGTGCTGCGCCTGGCCCAACAGCCGATCTCGCTGGAGAAGCCGATCGGCGAGGAGGACGACTCCTCGCTCGGTGACTTCGTCGAGGACCAGACGGCGGAGTCGCCGTTCGAGATGGCGGCCGAGCGCCTCCGGCGCGAGAACCTGCGCCGCGCGCTGGCGGCGTTGCCCGAGCGCGAGCGCGAGGTGATCGAGATGCGCTTCGGTCTCACCGGCGAGCGCCCGTACACGCTGGAGGAGGTCGGGCGCGCGTTCAACGTCACCCGCGAGCGCATCCGCCAGATCGAGAACCACACCCTGAAGAAGCTCGAGGCGCTGCCCGAGGCCCAGCGCCTGCGCGACGCCTCCTAGCC
>DATJTS010000006.1:0-39212 GCA_035503035.1 Solirubrobacteraceae bacterium | reverse complement strand
GTCTCCTGCGGAGCGCTCGTGCTGACAGGCGGCGTGGCTTGGTTGTGGTGTGACTGCGCTGTTATCCGGGAGGTGGGACAATTTGGTGATGAGTACATCGAATGACGCAGGGGAGCCGATCACCGAGGAGGGGTTGGCGGCTCTGAAGGCGGAGATCTCCGAGCTCGAGACCGTGGCGCGGCGGGATATCGCCGCGCGGATCCTCGAGGCGCGGGGGCATGGGGACCTGAGCGAGAACGCTGAGTACCACGCCGCCAAGGAGGATCAGGGGCATCTGGAGACCCGCATTCAGCGGCTGCGACAGCGATTGCGCAACGCGGTCGTCGTCGAGTCGGTGGGCGGCGGTGGAAACACGATGGACTTCGCGGTCGAGGCGGACGTCCGAGACCTGGGGACCGACGAGGTCCATCGCTGGACGATCGTCGGAGCGGCCGAGGCCGATCGCGGCGCCGGGAAGCTCTCCGCCGAGTCGCCGGTCGCCAAGGCGCTGCTCGGTCAGCCGGTGGGTGAGACCGTCGAGCTGGAGACGCCCCGCGGCGTGCGCAAGCTCAAGATAGAGCGCCTCGTCTAACCCTCGGCACCGCCCGGCGCGAAGTCCTCGGCTCGCAGCCGATAGAGAGCGTGGCGCTCGACCGGACTCCCGGGCAGCTTCGGGTGGTTGAAGTCCTCGCCGGGATCGTGGGTCATCGAGAGTCGCTCCATCACGCGCCTTGAGCGGTCGTTGGCGACCGCGGTGAACGAGACCACCGCCTCCAGCTTCAATTCGACGAACGCGTAGGTGAGCGCCGCCCGAGCGCCCTCTGTCGCGTAGCCACGGCCCCAGAACGGCTGCGCCAGGCGCCAGCCGATCTCGACCGCCGGCGTGAAATGGGCGTCGAAGGAGACCGGTGCCAGGCCGATGAAGCCGGCGAACCCGGTGGCGGACGAGTCGCCGCCGCCGAGGACCTCGACGGCCCACAGACCCCAGCCGCGCTCGGCGATCGCCGCCTGGGCCCGATCGACCAGGGCATCGCTTCCCCCGCGGGAAAGCGCCGCGGGGAAGTGGCGCATCACCTCGGAGTCGGCGTTCATCGCCGCAAACGGATCGCGATCCTCGGGCCGCCACTGGCGAAGCCGGAGACGAGGAGTGCGCAGCTCGGTCACCGGTTGATTGTGGCCCGTTCGCCGCCGCCGTGGTCTGAACGTCGTTCGTGACGCTTGACACGAGCTTCCGCTCGGAGGACGCTATTCACACCGCTGCAACCTCAAAGGAGCGTGAGCGATGACTCGCGATTCAGGACGTTCGTCGGGCCCGGGCCGTGGTCTCGGAGGCCTGTCGCCCGAGGTGGCGCATTGCGCGGAGGTGGGGGAGCGGCTGAGCAGAACGCCGCGTGCCGAACGCGACCTCGCGTGGCACGTGATGGCGTATCAGGTCGGCGACCTGGGCGCGCTCGCCGCCGCGCGTCTCAGGACCTCGGTCGATACCGTCCCGGGCCGCTGAAGCACCCGGGCGGTACGTCTGCCGGCGCCTAGCGAACCGTTTCCCGGCCGCGGGCCGCGACCGGTCGCCGGATCGGCGACAGACAGTGCGCCGCCCGCGGCGCGACGCTGCCGGCGCGACGCTCGATCCGCAGCTGGACCGTGCGCGCATGGGGGTGGGGTGCGGCGATCTCCATGTCCTCCTCCGGCGCCCCGACGAGCATGTCGTCAACGACGTCGAGCAGAAGCTGCAGCCGCTTCTTCGTTGCCTGGAACATATGTTCGAGCCTACGCGTGGGCTCGGACGGAACGTATGTTCTGAGAGGAATCTTGCACCGCATCTCGAAGCGTCGCAGATCCCGGACCGAAGCGGACGGTGGGCAGGATCGTATGCGTCTGCGCGGACAAGACAGGTGGGCCCGGTACGATCCGCCGCCATGCCTGACACCACCACCCGGCTCTACGACACAGATTTCTATGCCGCGCAGTCGAACGAGAGCCTGCGCTCCGCGCAGAAGGTCACACCGCTGATCCTGGAACTGCTGGACGTCCACTCGGTCGTCGACGTCGGCGGAGGCGTCGGGCCGTGGGTGCGCGCCTTCCTCGATGCCGGAGTCGAGCGGGGACTCTGCATCGACGGGGACTACGTGGATCGCAGCGCGCTGCTCATCCCGCAGGATCGGTTTCTGGCCCGTAACCTGACGCAGCCGCTCGGGGTCGAGGAGCGCTTCGACCTCGCCATCTCGGTCGAGGTCGCGGAGCACCTGCCACCGAGCAGCTCCCACGCCTTCGTCAAGGAGCTCGTGCGACTCGCCCCGGTGGTGCTGTTCTCGGCCGCGATCCCACTCCAGGGCGGCGTCGATCACCGCAACGAGCGCTGGCAGAGCTACTGGCAGGGCCTGTTCGCACAGGAGGGCTACCGGGCGATCGACGTCGTGCGCCCGCAGGTGTGGGACGACAAAGACGTCACCCCGTTCTACGCCCAGAACGCACTGCTCTACGCGAGCGCAGACGCGCAGTTCCGCAAGGAGCCGGTCCCGCCCACCGGCTGGCCGCTCGACCTGGTCAGCCCGCGGTTCTTCGAGTACCAGCGGTCCTTCATCGACAACCCGCCGGTGCGCAAGGCGGCGCAGACCCTCGGCACCGCGCTGCTCGCCTCGGCACGGACACGCGCGCAGCGGTTGCGGGACTCCCGCGGCCGCTAGGCCCCGGATCCCGCCCGCTCGCGAGCCGCCGCGACGTCCTCAGGAGCGACCGCGGCCAGCCGGCGCACGACCCGGCGCCGCCAGGCCCAGAGGGAGACCAGATCGCGCACCCGCCGGGGCCGGTCGAGCAGCCAACGGGCGTTGCGGCGGACCCCGGCGCGGTCGCCGGCCCACTGCGCCGAACGCAGCGCGTCCCAGCGCGTGGTCACCTCGACCGACTCCCGCAACTGCTCGCTCCACCACGGCTCCGCGCGGTGGTCGTCGATCATGGCCAGCAGGTTGCGGCGCATCAGTGCCGTGTCGCCCGAGACCTGCCCGGCGTGGACGTGGTAGAGGAACCCGGGCTCGGGACAGAGCATGATCGATCCCCGAGGGAGGGCGCGGATCCACATGTCGAGGTCGGCCCCGGTCTTCCACGGGCGGAAACCGCCGACCTCGAGCAACGCCGCGCGCTCCGCGATCGAGCCGCTGAGCGGAACCGGGTTCTGCGGCACCAGCAGATCGCGATGCCGGGTGATCGTGAACGTCCCGCGCGGATGACCGAGCAGGGAGATCCCGTCCGGACCGGTCGCGATCGCGCTCGAGGCGACGACCACGTGGCCCGCGCGGCGCGGCCAGATCCGCGCAAGATGGTCGGGCAGCCATTCATCGTCGGAGTCCAGGAACGCGACCCACTCGTGCGATGCGCGCGCCATCCCGGTGTTGCGCGCCCCGGCCTCGCCGCGGTTGACCTCGTGACGGATCACAGTCGCCCCGAGCCGCTGCGCGACCGCGCCGGTGTCGTCCGAGGAGCAGTCGTCGACGACGATCACCTCGGCCGGAGGATCCGGCCGCTGGCCCTGCGCGCTTCTCACCGCGCGCGCGATCAGGTCGGCGCGGTTGTAGGCGGGGATGACGACCGAGACGGGGAGCGAGGCCACGGGATCCGCAGACGACGCTCAGGAGCCGAGCGAGGACCAGACGTCGAGCTTGGTGGCGATCCGCTGCACCACGGCGTCGGTGAACTCGGTGGTTCCGGCGTGCCCCCCGAGGTCGGGCGTCTTGACGCCGTCGGCGATCGTCTCGAGCGTTCCCTCGTAGATGGCGCGTGAGGCGCGTTCGAAGTCAGGACCATGCCGGTCGGCCGCGTGGCGCAGCAGCGCGCCGCAGGCGAGGATCATCGCCAGCGGATTGGCCAGATCCTTGCCGAGCAGAGCCGGTGCGGTGCCGTGGGGAGCCTCGGCCATCGCGACCGTGGTCTCGTCGCCCTCGAAGGAGAGCAGCACCGACTCGGCGCCGGCGATGGAGCCGAACATCGGCAGCACCAGGTCCGACAGGCAGTCGCCGTCGCGGTTGAGCGCCGGGATGACGAGCGGAGCGTCGGTGGCGCCGGAGAGCAGCCCGGCGTAGGTGGCGTCGATCAGCACCGGCTGGTAGCGGATGTCCGGGTGGCGCTCGGCG
This sequence comes from Solirubrobacteraceae bacterium, assembly GCA_035503035.1. Taxonomy (GTDB): domain Bacteria; phylum Actinomycetota; class Thermoleophilia; order Solirubrobacterales; family Solirubrobacteraceae; genus Palsa-465. Next base: position 35,109 of record DATJTS010000006.1, on the reverse strand, counting down.
GCCGCGTCCAGCTCCTCCTTGAGCATCCCCTCGTAGGTCGGCGACACCGTCCACTTCGGGCCGCCGTAGACGCGCGCGCCCATCTTCGCCGCGGCCTGGAACGAGTACTCGGCGACCGCATGGCAGGTCGAGCGGGTGATCTTCTCGGTGCGGAAGGCCATCTCCCCGGCCGCGCCCGGCTCTCCGGACCGGCGCTCCTCGGCGCCGTAGGCGTCGTCGACGGCCATCCGGACGACCGAGATCGGATGGTGGACTCCGGCGATCGGCGCCACGCCGGGCAGCCGGCGACCGGTGCGGACGATCACCTTCCCGTCCACCTTCTCGCGCAGGATCGCGTTCGGCGAGCCGACGTCGTCCCGTCCCTCGGGCGTGATCGTCGCCGCCTTGAGGCCGAGCCCCGCCTCGCGCATCGCCTCCGCAGCCTGATCGACGATCCCGTTGGCGGTCTCACGCCGCGTCTGGAGCGACAGATCGAAGCGCTCGAGCTCGAGCGCGGGGAGACCCAGCAGATCGCCGTCGAGCACGCGCAGCGACTGCTCGAGCAGCTCCTGACCGGTCTCGTCGCCCTCCAGGACGACGATCCGCACCGCGCCGGGGTTCGACATCAGCCGGCGGATCCCGTGGCGGCCGGCATCAGCTCGTCGCGACGCTCGCCGAGCGCAGCGATCACGAACGCAACGTGCTCGTCGAAGTCGACGCCGAGCTCCGCGGCGCCGCCGGTGAGGTCCTCTCGGCTCACCGCGGCGGCGAACGCCGGCGACTTCATCTTCTTCTTGACCGACTTGGGCGTCATGCCGACGAGCCCCTCGGGGCGGACGTAGGCGCAGGCGAGCAGGAAACCCGACAGCTCGTCCACCGCGAACAGCGTCCTCTCCATCGGCGTGTCGCGGCTGACCCCCAGAAACGAGGCGTGTGAGGCGACTGCGCGCACCAGCTCGGGCGGGTAGCCTCGCGCCTCGAGCTCACGCAGCGCCGTGCGAGGGTGGCCGTCGTCGGTGTCCATGTCCGGGAACCGCTCGTAATCGAGGTCGTGGAGCAGACCGGTCAGCCCCCAGAGCTCGGCATCCCCGTCGAACCGCGGAGCATAGGCGCGCATCGCCGTCTCGACCGCGAGCGCATGACGGCGCAGCGAGTCGCTCTGCGTCCACTCGCAAAGAAGGTTCCAGGCATGGGCGCGCGAATCCTCCACCACGATGCTCGGTACCCTAGCTCACGCCCCCGTCCACGGATCGAGGTCGATTCCCCTGGAGAAGTTCGTGATTGAAGGCGGCGTGCCGCTGTCCGGCACGTTCACGCCCGCAGGTAACAAGAACAGCGCACTGCCGATCCTCGCCGCGACGCTTCTCACCGAGGATCCCGTCGTCCTGCGCAACGTCCCGCGGATCGCCGACGTCGAGGCGATGGTGCAACTGCTCGAGATGCTCGGTGCGAGCGCCGACTGGGTCACCGACTCAGAACTGCGCGTCGACGCCTCGGCGGTGGACTCCACCTACGTCGATCCGGCGATGGCGGAGCGGATCCGCGCCTCGTTCCTGCTCGCCGGGCCGCTGCTGGCACGCTTCGGCTCCGCGCACATGCCGCCGCCCGGGGGCGACGTGATCGGACGCCGCCGCCTGGACCCGCACCTCGACGCGTTCCGCGCGCTCGGCGCGGAGGTCGACGACCGCTGGAACGAGGTCGACCTCAGCGCCCCGGCGCTCGGCCTGCGGCCCTGTGACTTCCTGATGGACGAGGCGTCGGTGATGGCGACCGAGAACGCGCTGATGGCGGCCGCGCTCACCCGTGGCACCACCGTCATCCGCAACGCGGCTTCCGAGCCCCACGTCCAGGACCTCGCGCGGATGCTCGCCGCGATGGGCGCCCCGATCGACGGGATCGGCTCCAACGTGATGACCGTCCATGGCCAGGCGACCCTGCGCGGCTGCACGCACGAGATCGCGCCTGACCACATCGAGATCGGCTCGTTCATGGCGCTGGCCGGCGTCACCGGCGGCGAGCTGCGGATCAAGGACACCCGCCCGGCCGACCTACGCATGATCCGGCTCGTGTTCGAGCGCCTCGGCCTGCGCTCCGAGGAGCAGGACCGCGACCTGATCGTGCCGGGAAACCAGGACCTGGTGATCCGCAACGACCGCGGAGATCACATGCCCACCGTCCAGGACGGGATCTGGCCGGCCTTCCCGGCCGATCTCACCTCGATCGCGGTCGCACTCGCCACCCAGTGCCGCGGCTCGGTGATCATCCACGAGTGGATGTTCGAGAATCGCCTGTTCTTCACCGACAAGCTGGTGTCGATGGGCGCGGAGATCATCATCTGCGACCCGCACCGCGTGATCGTCAACGGAGCGCGCCGGCTACGCGGCGGACGGGTCGAGTCCCCGGACATCCGGGCCGGTATGGCGATGCTGGTGGCGGCACTGTGCGCCGATGGCCGCACCGAGATCGGCAACATCCGCCAGATCGACCGTGGCTACGAGCGGATCGACGAGCGCCTGCGCGGGCTCGGCGCGCGCCTCACCCGGCTGGAAGACGCGCCCGTCACCGCGTCGTGATGTGAACGCGGCGAGCCGCCCTCCAGATCGGGACGCCGCCACCCGATCCGGCTCCGATCGCATCCCGAGCGGGACGCGCGACGTGCTGCCCGACGAGATGCGGGAGCTGCGGGCGATGACCGATCGGATCCGCGACGTGTTCGCGGCCGCCGGATACGGCGAGGTCTCGACCCCTGCGCTCGAGCACGAGCAGACGTTTGCGCGCGCGAATCTGCCCGTCTCCGCGAGCGCGTACAGGGTGTTCGACGGGCAGGGCGACGTGCTGGTGCTGCGGCCTGACATGACGGTCCCGATCGCGCGGATGGTGGCAACGCGATACCCGCACGCCGAGGGGCCGCTGCGGTTCTGCTACCTGGCCTCGGCGTGGCGGGGGGTGGCCGCCGGACGCGGGCAGTCACGGGAGGTGCTGCAGGCAGGGGTGGAGCTGCTGGGGGCCGGCGGAGCCGCCGGCACCGCGGAGGTGCTCACCGTGCTCTGCGCCGCGCTCGACGCGGCGGGCCTCGACAGCTACCGGATCGGTCTCGGTGACGCGTCGCTGTATCCCTCCCTGCTGGAGGCGGTCGGGGTCGACGCCGACGAGCGCGAGCTGATCCTGTCCGAGCTGGCGCGCGGCGATTTCGTCGGGGTCGAGCGGGAGATCGGTTCGCTCGGTTTGCCCGCCGAGCAGACGGAGCTGCTGCTCCGCCTTGCGCGCGCCCGGGGCGGAGCGGAGGTACTCGAGGGGCTCGAGGGTGCACTGCACGATGCGCTGGCGCCGTTGCGCGAGGTTCACGCGCTGCTCTCCGCCGGCGTCGCCGAGCGCGTCATCTTCGACCTCGGCCTGGTGCGGAGCCTCGGCTACTACACCGGCGCGGTCTTCCAGATCTATGACCCGGCGTTCGGCATGCCGATCGGGCGCGGCGGGCGCTACGACGATCTGCTGGCGACCTTCGGGCACCCGCTGCCAGCGGTCGGCTTCGCGCTCAACGTCGAGCGGCTGCACATCGCCCTCACCAGCGAGGAGCGTCTGGGTCGATGAGCGCATTGAGAATCGCGGTCCCTCGCGGCGCCCTGTTCGGCGAGACGCTCGAGATCCTCGACCGGCTCGGCATCGACACCGCGGAGGTGCGCTCCAACGACCGACGCCTGCTGTTCTCCGACGTCGGGATCATCACCATGCGCCCGACCGACGTCCCGATCTACGTCGAGGCCGGCGCCGCGGACCTCGGCATCACCGGCAAGGACGTGCTGATGGAGCAGTCCGAGCGGGAGGTCTACGAGCTCATGGACCTCGGCTATGGCCGTTGCGAGATGGTGCTCGCCTCCGAGGCGGGCGAGGACCGCAGCGCCGAGGCGCTGCGCCGGCTCGGAGTGGTACGGATCGCCACCAAGTACCCGCGGACCGCGACCCGGTACTTCGCGTCGACCGGTCGCCAGGCCGAGATCGTCGAGGTGAAGGGGTCGGTCGAGCTCGCTCCGCTCACCGGCCTGGTGGAGGCGATCGTCGACCTCACCGCGACCGGGACGACGCTTCGCGAGAATGGTCTGGTGATCCGCGAGCAGATCGCCGTCACCACGGCCCGGCTGATCGCCAATCCGGTTGCACACAAGCTGAGGGCCGCCGAGATCGACGCGTTGACGGAGCAGATCCGTGCAATGTGAGCGCCAGGCACTCTCCGGCGACGCGTCCACCCTCGCGCGCGAACTGCGTGATCTCGTCCCCGCGCCCGAGTCGGTGGCGGAGACGGTCGCCGAGATCATCGCGCGCGTGCGGACCTCCGGCGATGACGCCCTGCGGTACTACACGCGGGAGCTCGACACCCGCGGCGCGACTCCGTCCTCGCTGGTCGTCCCCGAGGCAGAGCTCGACACCGCGCTCGAGCGGCTGGATGATGAGATCCGCGCCGGGCTCGAGCTCGCGATCGCGAACGTCACCCGCGTCGCCGAGGCGCAGCTCTCGGTCAACCGCACCGTCAGCTTCGACGGGCATGAGGTGCGCGTACGCGAGGTTCCGCTGGCCTCCGGCGGCGTCTACGTCCCGGCGGGGCGGACGCCCTACCCGAGCACCGTGGTGATGGGCGTCATCGCCGCGCGCGTCGCGGGCGTGGGGGAGATCGCCGTCTGCTCGCCGCCGGGCGAGACCGGTGACGTCGACCCGGTGCTGCTCGCCGCCTGGCGGCTGGCCGGCGCGACCGTCGCCTACCGGATGGGCGGAGCGCAGGCGATCGCCGCGCTGGCCTACGGCACCGAGTCGGTGGCACCGGTCGACGTGATCGTCGGCCCTGGCAACCTGTACGTGCAGGAGGCGAAGCGCCAGGTGTTCGGTCAGGTCTCGATCGACGGGTTCGCCGGTCCGAGCGACCTCGTGGTGATCGCCGACGGGGAGGACCCCGAGGTCGAGCCCGGGCCGCTCGCCCTTGATCTGCTCGCCCAGGCCGAACACGGTCCGGGCTCGATCGTGATCCTGCTCTCTGACTCCGACGCGCTGCTGGACGCGGTGCAGGAGCAGATCGAGGCCAGCGAGGAGGGCGAGGCGATCGTCCGCCTGATCCACGTCACCGAACTGCACCAGGCGTTCATGGTCGCCGAGACGTTCGCCCCCGAGCATCTGCAGCTGATGGGCGCCGGAGCCGAGGCGTTCTCGGCCGACATCCGCCACGCCGGCTGCGTGCTGATCGGCGCTCGCTCCGGGACGGCGTTCTCGGACTACGTGGCCGGATCCACGCATGTCCTGCCGACCAACGGCGCGGCGCGCTTCGCGTCCGGACTGTCCCCGTCACATTTCCGCCGCCACTTCTCCGAGGTGCGGATCGGCACGGGCGCGGGCGCGCTGGCGCGCGCTGCGGCGCCGGTGGCGCGCGCCGAGGGATTCGAGCTGCATGCCCGTTCGATGGAGGCCCGCTCCGATGGCTGAGAGGCGCCGAGCCGAGCTGCAGCGACGCACCGGCGAGACCGAGATCTCGCTGACCCTCGCCCTCGAGGGAACCGGTGCCGGAGAGCGGACGACCGGAATCGGGTTCTTCGACCACATGCTCGACCTTCTCGCCAGGCACGGCCGGCTCGACCTGACCGTTCGGGCGTCGGGCGACCTCCACACCGGGGGGCACCACACCGTGGAGGACGTCGGCATCTGTCTCGGCGAGGCGCTGCACGTCGCCCTCGGCGACCGCTCGGGGATCGCGCGCTACGGACAGGCGACGGTGCCGATGGACGAGGCGCGGGCGGCGTGCGCGATCGACATCTCCGGGCGCGGTTTGTGCGCGTTCGAGGCAACGCTGCCTCATGGGTCGATCGGAGAGTTCGACTACGAGCTGTGCGAGGAGTTCCTGCGCGCCCTCGCGATGCATGCCCGGATCACCCTGCATCTCACGATCGAGGCGGGGACCAACGTGCACCACATGATCGAGGCTGCATTCAAGGCGACCGCGCGGGCGCTGCGTGACGCGGTGGCGATCGATCCGGGCGAGACCGGGATCCCGTCGACCAAGGGGTCGCTCGTGTGAGTGCGAGGCGTGCGCCCATCCGGCCGAGGGTCATGGTCGCGGTGGTCGATTACGGGATGGGCAACCGCCGGTCGGTCCAGAAGGCGCTGGAGCACGTCGGCGCACACGTCGAGGTCACCCGCGACCCACGCCGGCTGGCCGCCGCCGATGCCCTCATCGTCCCGGGCGTCGGCGCGTTCGCCGCGGCGATGACCGCGTTGTCGGAGCTCGATCTGATCGCGCCGATCCGCGACGCGGCCGAGGGCGGTCGGCCGGTGCTCGGAATCTGCCTGGGGATGCAACTGCTGTTCGAACGCTCCTTCGAGCTCGGCGAGACCGCCGGCCTCGGGCTGCTTTCGGGAGAGGTCACGCGACTGCAGACCGGCGCGGCCGCGCTGAGGATTCCGCACATCGGCTGGAACGAGGTTCGGCCGGTGCGACCCGCGCCACTCACCGCGGGGCTGCCCGCGCGGGGCGCTGCCTTTTACCACGTCCATTCCTACGCGGTGCGGCCGGCCGACCCCGCGGTCGTCGTCGCGACGACGACCTACGGCGAGACGTTCGCCACGATCGTGGCGCGCGGCTCGGTGATGGGCACCCAGTTCCACCCCGAGAAGTCCTCGGCCCACGGGCTGAGCCTGCTGGCTGCGTTCTGCGCACTCGTCTCCGACGCCCCCCATCCCGTCCACGCGTGAGCCCGCCGATCGTGCTGTGGCCCGCGGTCGACATCCGCGGGGGCCGGGCGGTGCGCCTGGCGGGCGGCGATTTCGACCGTGAGACCGTCTACGACGCCGATCCACGCGATGCGGCACTGCGCTGGATCGCAGAAGGCGCGCAAGCGCTGCACGTCGTCGACCTCGACGGCGCCCGAGCAGGCGCTCCGGTCAACCTCGAGCACGTCGCTCGGATCGCGACCGCGGTGGAGGTCCCCGTCGAGGTGGGCGGCGGCCTGCGTGACGCCGACGCGGTGCAGCAGGTCCTCATGGCCGGGGCGGACCGGGCGATCCTGGGTACCGCGGCCTTGCGCGATCCCGCCTTCGCGCAGGCGATGGTGTCCGCCCACGGCACCGAGCGCATCGTGGTCTCGGTCGATGTGCGCGGAGGCCGGGTCGCCGCGGCGGGTTGGATCGAGCAGACGGACATCACCGGCGCAGCGGCGCTCGTCGCGCTGCGTGAGCGCGGCGTCACGCGTTTCGTGTTCTCCTGCATCGAGCGCGACGGGATGCTCGCCGGGCCGGATCTGGCAGCCCTGCGCGGGGCCTGCGAGGTCGTCGGGCCGGGCGACGAGGTCGTCTACTCCGGGGGCGTGTCGAGCCTGGAGGACCTGATTGCGCTGCGCGCGGCCGCGCTCGGGCCGCTGCGCGGGGTGATCGTCGGCACCGCGCTGTTCGAGGGCAGAATCGCCGTGGGCGAGGGGCAGAGGGTCCTCGCAGGCGCGACCGCGGGATAGCCTGGCCGACGGTGCACTACAAGCGGATCATCCCGTGCCTCGACGTCGATGGAGGGCGGGTCGTCAAGGGCACCGGCTTCGTCGATCTCCGCGATGCCGGCGACCCGGTGGAGCTCGCCGCCCGGTATGACGCGGCGGGAGCGGACGAGCTCGTGCTGCTGGACATCACGGCGACCTCCGACACGCGTGAGACGGTCGTCGAGCTCGCTCGCAGAGTGGCGGATGAGCTGTTCATCCCGTTCACGATCGGTGGCGGCATCCGCTCGGTGGCCGACGCCCAGGCGGTGCTCGACGCGGGCGCCGACAAGGTGTCGGTGAACTCGGCGGCGCTGCGCCGGCCCGAGCTGCTGGACGAGCTCGCGGCGCGCTTCGGGGTGCAGTGCGTCGTGCTCGCGATCGACGCCAAGCAGCGCTCGGGCACCACCCCACCGGAGTGGGAGGCCTTCCTGGCCGGCGGACGAACCCCGACGGGCCGTGACGCGGTCGCCTGGGCAGCGGAGGGAGCCGCCCGGGGGGCCGGCGAGATCCTCCTGACCTCGATGGACCGGGACGGCACAAGCGCTGGCTATGACCTCGCGCTCACCGCCGCGGTCGCCGAGGCGGTCGACGTCCCGGTGATCGCCTCAGGCGGCGCGGGCGGCGTGCAGGATCTGCGCGCGGCGCTGCAGGCGGGCGCCGACGCCGTGCTGTGCGCGTCGATCCTGCACTACGGCGCGCTCACGGTGGGCGAGATCAAGGCGTCTCTCGCCGATGCGGGCCTGCCCGTGCGCGCCACAGGCTGACGCGGCGCGCTCGCCGTGGCGAAGGGACGTCTGAAAGATGGGTGGGGGTTCCGGAGCTGTCGAGCCGGCCGCGCTAAGCGGCTTCTTCCACGTACCCGGCCGCTGCGCATGCGTCGCAATACGCGGCAGGCGGGACGCGCGGCTCGTAGCAGCCGGGCCGGCAGCAGGTGGACGACCGCTTGGGCCGGCCACGTCCGATTCGGGCAGCCGCGGCATCCTTGAGCTCCTCGCGCATGCGATCGAGCTCCGCCGCGTGCTCCGCGCAGAACCGGCGTCCGTTCTCGGCCGGCTGCTGACAGTGACTTCCACTACGACAACGCATAGACGACGCAGAATAGCATCGCTGTCGATATCCCCTGCGTGGCAAGGGTTTCCGACGCCTCGGCCAACCGGTCAGGAGCGCTTCTTGCGGTGGTGGGCGGCGTGGTGCCGCGTACGCTTGCGGCTGGTGTGGTGCGCTCGCCTGCGGTGACTGCGCTGCGTCGACTTCGCGCGCGACTTGCGGTGGTGCGTGCGGTGGGTGGGGAGCAACTCGTAGATCGAGCCGTGCCCGATCAGGAAGATCGCCTGCTCATCGGCCACGACGGGCGTGAACGCGCCGTCGTTGAACTTGAACACCCGAGAGCCGGTCGTCGCGTTCAGCCCGGTGCTGGTGTGGGTCGCCAGATCGGAGTAGTAGACGTTGTTGCCGATCACCGTCGCCGACCCGGAGATCTTGCCGCCCGCCCAGTGACGCCAGCGCACGGCCCCCGATCGAGCATTGAACGCGTACAGGTACCCGTCGTAGGAGCCGGCGTAGACCGTCGGACCGAGGTGTTTCGGGTCGGCGACGGCCGCCGATGAATAGACATATCCGCCCGTGGTGGTGGCCCACGCCAGAGCACCGTTGCGCGCACCGAAGGAATACATGCGACCGTCGGTGTTGCCCATGTAGACACGGCCGTAGGCCACCGCCGGAGTGGTGTAGAACTGGCCGGAGCCAAACCCGAAGTGCGCCCCTTCGGTCGAGACCGCCCACACCTGATGGCCGTTGGAGGCTCGGACCGCGTAGGCGCGACCGGCATAGTCGCCGAAGAACAGATCGCCGTGCCACAGCGCCGGACCGCCCTTGATCGCACCGGACGCCTTGTAGGTCCAGCGCACGTGGCCGTTGGCGACGTTCAGCGCGTACAGGGTGCCGCCGCTGTCCCCGAAGTACACGGTGCGCCCGTCGACGATCGCCGAGGACTCACTGCCGGCTTGCAGCGGCTTTGACCATTTCACGCGCCCGGTCGCCATCGAGAGCGCGACGAACCGGCCGTTGCCGGGCGTCTGGGTGTGATCGGAGAGCACCGGCATCAGCACCACGCCGGCCTTGGCGTCGATCGCGGGCGTGGCCGCCGCCAGCCTGCCGACCTGGCGGGTCCAGCCGATCTTTCCGGTCTGCGTGTTGATCTCCCTCGCGTAGCCGCTGTCATCGAGGAAGAACATCTGATGTCCGTGGATCGACGGCGGGAACTCAAGCAGCGCGCCTGAGTGGTACGCCCAGCCGGTGTGCAGGGGCGGATGCAGGTCGGCCGGCGCGGCAAAGTCACGGGTTCGCGCCGCGCTGTAGCCGTACCACGGCCAGGAGAAGGCCGGCGGCCTGCGGGTGCGGCGCTTGGTCGTCGTCGACGTCGTTGTGGTCTGCGGCGCGGTGAACTGGACGTTCGGATGCGAGACGTTGCGGGGCCGGCTGACAACCACCACGACCCCGGCGATCACCACGCCGAGAACGACGACACCGAGCCCCAGGACCGCTCGCCACAGCGGACGCCGCGGTAGGAACCTCATGGCGGGCCATCCTAGAAAGTCACCCTGAGGGCACGCGCAGGATCGTCCGCAGGGCGACCAGCGACACGCACCGCGCCCATCGGCCGGGCGCGCGATCATGGGTGGATGGTCGTGTCCGGCCCCCAGGAGCTCGCCGAGCGGCTCACCGCGCTGCCTGGCGGCCCCCATGCGCTCGCCGCGATCGGGGCCGGCCCCGAGCAGGTCTACCTCGTCGGAGGGGCCGTACGCGACCTCGCACTGGGGGCGGCGCCGGCCGACATCGATCTGGTCGTCGTCGGGGATGCGGCCCCTCTGGCCGCGCGCTTGGCGGACGGGGAGGGGCCGATCCGCACCCACGGGCGGTTCGGGACGGCGACGGTTGGGGGGCCTCAGGGTGTGCGCTACGACCTCGCCACGACGCGCGCGGAAACCTATCCGCGACCGGGCGCGCTGCCCGTGGTCGCGCCGGCGGGGATCCGCGAGGACCTCACGCGCCGGGACTTCACGGTCAACGCGCTCGCACTCGGGCTCAGCGGACCGGATGCCGGGAGCCTGCTCACCGTCCCGGATTCGATCGACGACCTCGAGCGCGGTCGGCTGCGGGTGCTGCACGACGCGAGCTTCCGTGACGACCCGACCCGGCTCCTGCGTCTTGCGCGCTATGCCGGGCGGCTCGGCTTCGCGGTCGAGCGGTCGACGGCGGAACTCGCCCGAGAGGCCGTGGCCGCGGGCGCGCCGGCGACCGTGAGCGGCGTCCGGGTCGGTACCGAGCTGCAGCTGCTCGCCGCGGAGGACGACCCCGTCGCGGGGTTCGAGGTGATGCGCTCGCTCGGGATCGACGCGGCGATCGCCCCCGGCTTCGGCCTCGAGGACCCCGACGCGGCGCGGCGCGCGCTCGAGGTCAGTCCGTGGAGCGGGCCGCCGGTGAATCGGGCGCATGTCGTGCTTGGCGCAGCGCTGCTCGGGGTCCCTGAGCCGGAGCGGCGGCCGCTGCTCGACCGGCTCGGGTTCGATGGCCACACCCGGCGAGAGACGCTCGCAGCGGCGGCGGGCGCACCCGAGCTGGCCACGCGAGTGCCGACGGACGGTCCGCCCTCGGCGCTGGTCGACGCCCTCCCCGCAGATCAGCCGGCGACGATCGCGCTGGCGGCGGGACTCGGGTCCCCGGAGGTGGCGGCCGCGCTCGGGCGATGGTTCGCGGAGTATTCACTGGTGCGCCTGGACATCGACGGCAGCGACCTGGTTGGCGCCGGCGTTCGCCGGGGTCCGGCGGTCTCCGTGGGCCTGCGGGCCGCGCTCAGCGCCCGGCTCGACGGGAGGGCCCTGACTCGCGAGCAGCAGCTCGCGGTCGCGCTCAGCGCCGCCCAGGGCGACGAGTAGCCTCGGCGTGGATGCCGGTGCCCGAACCCTTTCACGAGTGCAACGGACAGTTCACGATCGACCTCCCCGGCGCTCGTGCCGCGTTCACCACCCGCCGAGGCGGGGTCTCGGGGGGTGCGTACGCCTCGCTGAACCTCGGCTTTGCGACCGCGGACGATCCGGGACACCAGCAGGCAAACCGCGCTCGGCTGGCTGAGCTGGTCGGCGCTCCCCCGGCCGGCTGGATGTACCAGGTCCACGGCGACCGGGTCGACGTGCTCGAGGACCACGCCGCCCTCGTCGAACGGCCCGAGATCGACGGTCGCGCCACCCGGCTGACCGGTGTCGCGCTCGGCGCGCTCGGCGCCGACTGTCTCACCGTCGCGGTTGCGGGCGGCGGGGCGGTGGCGATCGCCCACGCCGGCTGGCGAGGGCTCGCCGCCGGGGTGCTCGGCCGGACCGTCGACCGCGTCCGTGCGCTCGCCGATGACGGGGCGGAGATCCATGCTGCGATCGGCCCGGGCGCGGGCCCGTGCTGCTACGAGGTCGGCCCAGAGGTGCACGCCGTCTTCGCGGACCGCCCGCAGGCGCGAGACGGGGACAACCTCGACCTGAGCGCGATCGCCACGGCGCTGCTCGACGAGGCGGGCGCGGACGCGGTCCATGCAATCGGCCTGTGCACGATGTGCCATCCGGAGCTGTTCTTCTCTCACCGCCGCGACCGCGGCATCACCGGCCGTCAGGCGGGACTAGCATGGTTGACCTGATCGAGCAGCTCGCCCCGGACACGGTCGCGGCCAATCTCCGTCGCGTGCGGGAGGCGATCGCGGATCGGGGGCGCGACCCGGACACGGTGCAGATCCTGGCGGCGATCAAGTACCTGCCCACCGAGTGCCTGGCCGCGCTCGCCGACGGCGGCGTCAGGCTGGTCGGCGAGAACCGCGCGCAGCAGCTCATCGCCAAGCAGGAAGTGGCCGGCGAGCGATTCACCTGGGACTTCATCGGCGCGCTCCAGAGCCGCAAGGTCAAGGACCTCGTGGGACGGGTGCGGTGGATCCACTCGGTCGCCAGCGATTCGGCGCTCGCCCAGCTGGAGCGCCATGCCCCGCCAGGCTGCGAGGTGCTCGTCGAGGTCAACGTCGCGGGCGAGGCGGGCAAGAGCGGCGTGGCGGTCCCCAACCTCGCCGGATTCCTGGAGCGCTGCCCGGTGCGAGTGGTCGGTCTGATGACGATGCCCCCGCAGGCGTCCTCGGCGGAGCAGAGCCGCCCGCACTTCGCCCGACTCGCCGAGCTCGCAGCCGAAAACGGGCTGCGTGAGCTGTCGATGGGAACCAGTCAGGATTACGCGGTCGCCGCCCAGGAGGGCGCGACAATCGTGCGCCTGGGCACGATCCTGTACGAGAGCGCGGCATAATCCAGTGCAGGGTTTCCCGCCTCGCAGGCGAACCTGATTCATCGCTATGCCGATTCGCGACACATGGCACCGCACGCTCGTCTACTTCGGTCTCGCCGAGGATGACGACTACGACGAATACGACGACGAGCCGTATCCCGAGCCCGAGGAGGAGATCCGCGAGAGCTATGCGGACCGGCCGAACGTCCGCCGGATGCCCTCCGCGCGCCGGCGCCGGGACGAGATCGACGACATCTTCGCCGACGACCCCGTCGCGCCGCGGACCTCGTCATTGCGCCCGGTGGCGAGCCCAAGACCGAGCGGTAACGGCCGCGGGGGTGGGGACGTGCGCGTGCACTTCGTCGCCCCGAAGTCGTTCAACGACGTGCAGGACGTCGCCGACAAGTTCAAGGACTCGATCCCCGTCATCATCAACCTCCAGGGGACCGATACCGATCTCGCCAAGCGGCTGATCGACTTCTCCAGTGGACTCACCTACGCACTCGACGGCGGCATGCAGCGCATCGCCGACAAGGTGTTCCTGCTCACGCCCCACAACGTCGAGGTCTCCGCCGAGGAGCGGGCGCGCCTCGTCGAGAAGGGTTTCTTCAACCAGTCCTGAGACCGGGCGGTCGAGGGCGGCCCGTCTCGTCCCACCCGCTCGCGCCGGTACATTCCGTGCCGATGAAGGTCGGACTGATCGGCTCCGGGAACATGGCGCGGGCGCTCGCCCGCGGCTGGGGCGAGCCGGTGCTGTGCTCCGACTCGGGCTCGGGCCGCGCGCAGGCGCTCGCCCTTGAGCTCGGCGGACGAGCGGCGAGCAACCTCGAGGTGGCACGCGAGGCAGATCTCGTCGTGCTCTGCCACAAGCCCTATCAGCTGAAAGCCGTCGCGGCCGAGATCGCGGGAGAGGCGAAGGCGGTGGTCTCGATCCTGGGCGCGACGACGCTGCGCGATCTCCGGCAGGCGTATCCCGGCGTCCCCGTGTTCCGGATCGAACCCAACACGCCGGTCGAGGTCCGACGCGGGGTGCTGCTGTGGGCCGATGGGGGTATGGACGCGGCGGCTGCGGCGGCCACAGCGGCGGCATCGGCGGCCACAGCACGTGGAAACCGCGTGGTGGCCGGCTCGGCGGCGGCTGACCCCGTGACGACTGAGGAGGCCGAGCAGGCGGCGGCCGACGCCAAGGAGGCGCTGGACGAGCAATTCCTCTACGAGGAGGTGCTCGCGCTGTTCGAGCAGATCGGCTGGGTCGCCCACGTGCCGGAGCGGCTGCTGGGTGCAGCGGCGGCGGTGAGCGCCGTCGGCCCCGCGTACCTCGCGCTCCTCGCTGAGGCATGGTCCGACGCCGCGATCCGTCATGGGCTGAGCCCCGAAGTCGCGTCCGGGCTGACCATCGCGACGATGGCCGGCACCGCCGATCTGCTGGCGATCCGCGACGGTGACACGCTGGCGGTCCGCCGTGAGGTCACCTCACCCGGCGGTTCCACTGCCCGCGGCCTCGACGCGCTGGAGCGCGCCGGTCTGCGCACCGCATTCGCGGATGCGATGGACGCGGTCGATCGGACGCAGCGATGACGCTGGTCGCGGCGATCACGCGCGACGACGTCGCCAACTACGTCGGCGCGCTGATCTTCGTCTACATCGTCCTCATCTTCATCCACATCCTGCTGTCGATGCTCTTCTCGTTCGGGATGCGGATGCCATATGCGCGCTGGACCGACGCGGTGCTCAACTTCCTGCGCGACGTCTGCGAGCCGTACCTGCGGCTGTTCAGGCGGTTCATCCCGCAGATCGGCGCGTTCGACCTCTCCCCGATGGTCGGGATCATCGTGCTCTATGTGATCCGCATCCTCCTCGTGTCGCTGATCAGCGGCTGAGCGGCCGACGCGGAGTTCGCGAGCGTGAAGCAGGTTCTCAAGGCCGCGCTGCTGGCCGCCCTGGTGATCGCGGTCGACCGGATCACCAAGCACATCGTCCGCGGCCACATCGGCTACCTGCAGTCGCGGACGGTGATCCCGGGCGTGTTGCGCCTGGTGCACTACACCAACACCGGCGTGGCCTTCGACTTCCTCTCCGGAGCGGGACCCGTCGTCATCGTCGTCGAAGGCCTGGCGCTGCTCGCGCTGATCGTCTACTTCGCGCGCCACCCCACCCGCCGTGGCCTGTGGATCCCCACCGGGCTGCTCGTCGGCGGCGCGCTCGGCAACCTGCTCGACCGCCTGCTCAACGGCTCGGTGACCGACTTCATCAAGTTCCCGCACTGGCCGGCGTTCAACGTCGCTGACATCTCGATCACGCTCGGCGTGATCACGCTGCTGATCGTGGTCGAGTTGTCCGGGCGCTCGGCGCGACGGTGAGCGAGCTCCGTCTGGCGGTCGGCGCCGAGGACGCCGGCACCCGGCTCGATCGGTTCCTCGCCGAGCCGCTGGGATCGCGGGCTCGCGCCCAGGCGCAGATCGAGGCCGGCGCGGTGACGGTCGACGGGCGGGCGGTCGCCAAGCGCCACGTGCTGGCGGCAGGGGAGACGGTGCTCGTCGAGCTCCCCGAGGAGCCGCCGGCTCCCGCCGGGCCCCTGGAGGGGGAGGGAACACTGTTCACCGTCGCCTTCGAGGATGAGCATCTGATGGTGGTCGACAAGCCCGCGGGGGTGGTCGTGCACCCCGCCCGCGGGCATCGAACGGGCACGCTCTCGCAGGCGCTCGCGGCGCGAGGCGCGGGCGGCGGCGAGGATCCGAGCCGGGCGGGGATCGTGCACCGGCTCGATCGCGACACGTCGGGGCTGCTGGTGGTCGCCCGCTCTGACGCGGTTCACCGCGCGCTCAAGGCGCAACTGGCCCGGCGCGAGCTGCGTCGCGAGTACCTCGCGCTCGTGGAGGGCATGCCGCAGGCGCGCACCGGCACGATCGAGGCCCCGATCGGCCGGGACCGGCGCGATCGCCTGATGATGTCGATCGACAGCGACGCGGGACGTGATGCGCGTACGCACTTCGAGATCGAGCGGATGCTCGGCGAGGCAGCGCTGCTGCGGATCGTGCTGGACACCGGCCGCACCCACCAGATCCGCGTCCACCTGGCCGCGATCGGGCTTCCGGTGGCCGGCGACCCCCAGTACGGCCGCGCCGGGGCGTTCGGCCTGGAGCGCCAGTTCCTGCACGCCACGCGGCTTGCGTTCACCCATCCCGTGACCGGCGGGCCGATCGATGTCGTTTCAGAGCTCCCGCCTGACCTGCGCGACGCGCTGGAGCGAGCGGCGGGCTGACGCCTGGGCTTATCGCTGCGACGGAGCGGCGGGCCCGGGCTGGCCCGGGCAACCGGTGCCGATGCCGATCCGGATCCGACGACGGCGCCCGTCGCTGACGACGATCAGCGTGGCGCACATCGGATGGCGCACCCAGTATCCCCCGACGAAGTTCACCCAGCGCGCGCTCGCTGCCCGGCAGGCGGGATCGATCATGACGTTTCCGTGGTTTCCCTCGCCGGCGTTGCCCCATGTCATCGTCAGCCGCTCGCGGACCGCCGGAGGGACGATCAGCTGGAACCGGACCCCGGAGCGCACCCAGAGACCGGACTTGGCGAACAGCCGCGCCCCATCGCGGCCGGTCTGCAACGCGCGGGACTCGTCCGGCCGGCCGGGCAGCGCGAGGGCGCCGAGCAGCACATGAATCGCCCGCGGCGGCGGCTGCGTTCCGACGCTCTGGCCGCACGGCAGCATCCAGCCGTGCTGTCGCGGAGCGGCGGGCGGAGCCGAGGAACTCGACGGACCGGAGTTCCGCAGGTGCGTTGTCGCCCGGCGGCCGCCCGCCCCGGTCAACAGGACCACGGCGAGAACCGCGGCGGCGACGGCTGAGGTAGCGAGGGGCAGCACCAGTGCCCGGAGACCATGGAGAGTGTGAGGACGCCGCGCGCCGACCTCGAGCCGTCGCTCCGCTCCGCTCAGCTCGCGGGCCAGTTGGTCGAATCCGTGTGTCATCGTGGCTCCTGGTCGAGTTGACGGCGCAGCGCGGCGAGGCCGCGACTGACGCGTTTTCGCACCGTCTGCTCCGAGACGCCCGTCACCTGGGCGATCTCGCCGTAACCGAGTTCGTCGACGACGTGGGCCTGGACGGCGCGGCGTTGATCCTCGGGGAGCTCGGCCAGGACGAGGTCGAGCGATCCCGGCTCGATGCTCGTGACGTATGCCAGGTCGTCCTCGGACCAGGTGATCTCCGCCATGCCGAGCTGTCGCTGCGCGCGACGTTGCACATGGCCGCGGCGGAGCGCGTCGCTGGTCTTGTGTGCCGCGATCCCCAGCAGCCATCGACGCGCCGACCCCTGCGCCGGCGCATAGCCGTCCCGCGCGGTCAGTGCAGCGGCGAAGGTCTCCGCGGCGAGATCCGCGGCAAGCTCCGGATCGCGGGTGCGGGCGACGCAGTACGAGAGCACCACCTTGAGGTTGGCGCGGTAGAAGCGCTCGAAGTCCTCCCGCAACTCACGTTCGGTCTCCATCGGCCAAGTATTCGCGCAACCCCCGCTCGATGTGACCGGCACGCGGCGGGGCGACCCGTCCGTGCCGCCCCGCCACGCCGTCCGAACCGGTCCACCCGGGGGTAGGGGGGAAGGGGACCGGATCGCGTGCGTGCCGCCGCCTTCGATGAGGGGAGCGGTGACCCGCTACCCCAGACAACGCGGACGTCCCGTAGAACTGGCGTAGACTGGACAGCGTCAATGACATCCGACCCCGCCTCGATGGGTCGGAGGTGCGGACCCTGCCTCGGCAATCAGTGCCGAGGTCCGCGTCTTCGGCAGAGACGGGCATCCGACGTACCCACAATCACAAGGGAGCAGGACCATGCCCGAGATCGGGATCAAAGAGCTGCTGGAGGCCGGCGTGCACTTCGGCCACCAGACTCGACGGTGGAACCCCAAGATGCGCCGCTTCATCTTCGGTGAGCGCGACGGCATCTACATCATCGATCTGCTGCAGACCGAGGAGCTTCTGCTCCAGGCCCGTGCGTTCGCCGACAACATCGCGCGCCGGGGTGGGACGGTGCTGTTCGTCGGCACCAAGAAGCAGGCGCGGGACGCGATCAAGGACACCGCGACCGCTGCCGGCATGCCGTACGTCAACCATCGCTGGCTCGGCGGGTTGCTTACGAACTTCCAGACGATCTCGCTGCGGATCAAGCGTCTGCACGATCTCGAGCGCTACGAGGCTGAGGGTCAGCTGCAGCTGCTCCCCACACGCGAGCGGATGGCGGCGCAGGCCGACATGGAGAAGCTGCGCGCCAACCTCGGCGGCGTCAAGAACATGCAGCGCGTCCCTGACGCCGTGTTCGTCATCGACCTGAAGACCGAGGCGATCGCGGTTCGCGAAGCCCAGCGCCTGCGGATTCCGATCATCGGCCTGGTCGATACGAATTGCGACCCGGAGGGGATCGACTACGTGATCCCCGGCAACGACGATGCGATCCGGTCCTGCGCCGCGATCACCAGCGCGATCGGCGACGTCGTCGCCCAGGGCCACAACCTCTTCCGCGAAGAGGAGGAGCGCGCACGCCTGGAGCGCGAGCGCCAGGAGGCCGAGGAGCGTGCGCGGCGCGAGGCCGAGGAGCAGGCTCGCCGCGAGGCCGAGGAGAAGGCTCGCCTGGAGGCCGAGGAGAAGGCTCGCCTGGAGGCCGAGGAGAAGGCCCGCGTCGAGGCCGAGGAACGGGCACGACAGGAGGCGGCCGCGGCGGCAGCCGCCCAGCAGTCCGCCACGCCGGCGGCTGACACCACGCCGGCCCAGGCCGACGCCGCGCCCGCCGAGACTGACGCCGCGCCCGCCCAGGCCGAGGCCACGCCCGCCGACACTGACGCCGCGCCCGCCGATGCGCAGGCCGAGGCGACCCCCGCCGAGCCAGCTGATGCTCCGGCGGCGGCCGATCCCCAGCCCGATACGCCCGAGGCTCCCGCCGGTGAGGCGGAGGCGCCCGTGACCCCGGCAACGACGGCCGCCGTGGAAGAGGACGCCCCCGCGGAGACCGCCGACGCACCCGCGGAGACCGCGGAGACCCCCGACACGACCAACACGCCAGACCAGGAGAACGCATCGTGAGTGCCATCGCCGCCAAGGACGTCAAGGAGCTGCGCGACCGCACCGGGGCGGGCATGATGGCCTGCCGCGACGCGCTTGCGGAGACGGACGGAGATCTCGACAAGGCCGTCGAGCTGCTGCGCGCCAAGGGCGAGGCGTCGGCGGCCAAGCGGGCCGGCGCCGCGACCACCGAAGGCGCGATCCAGAGCTACATCCACGCCAACAACAAGATCGGGGCGATCGTCGAGGTCGACTGCCAGACCGACTTCGTGGCGCGCAACGACAAGTTCGTCGAGTTCGCGCGGGATGTCGCACTCCACGTCGCCGCCTCGCCGGTGGTGGCGATCACCGAGGACGAGGTTCCCGCCGAGGACCGCGACCGTGAACAGCGGATTGCCGTGGAGCAGGCCGCCGACCGGCCGGAGAACGTCCGTGAGCGGATCGTCCAGGGCAAGCTCGACAAGTGGCTCGACGAGGTCGTGCTGCTACGCCAGAAGCACGTCAACGAGGACAAGCACGGCGGCAAGACGATCGAGGAGATGCGAGCGGCACTCTCCTCCGAGATGCGCGAGAACATCGTCATTCGCCGGTTCTCGAAGTTCACGGTCGGCGACTGACCGCCCGTCGGAGAGCGAGGAGAGGCGATGAGCGATTCGGAGATGATCGACGAGCTGCTGGCCGACGCGCGCGACCGCATGGCCAAGTCGGTCGAGTCCACCCGCGACCAGTTCGGCTCAGTGCGGACCGGCCGCGCCTCACCGGCGCTGCTGGATCGCGTCAGCGTCGACTACTACGGCGCGGTGACGCCACTGCGACAGCTCGCCCAGGTCACCGCGCCTGAGCCACGTCTCCTCACCGTCCAGCCCTTTGACAAGAGCTCGATCAAGGCGATAGAGAAGGCGATCATCGACTCCGACGTCGGCCTGACGCCCGGCAACGACGGCAACATCATCCGCCTCTCGGTCCCGGAGCTCACCGAGGAGCGGCGCCGGGAACTCGTCAAGGTGGTCCGCCACATCGCCGAGGAGGGGCGGGTCGCGATCCGCAACATCCGGCGCGACGTGATGCACGATCTGCGCGAGCTCAAGGAGGAGGGAGAGGTCGGCTCCGACGACGAGCACCGCGCCGAGACCGAGCTGCAGAAGGTGACCGACGCGCGCGTGTCGGAGCTCGACGACGCGCTGAAGCACAAGGAAGACGACATCCTCGAGGTCTAGTGGGGTGTGCCCACGACCTCGAGCATGGAGCGGATGAGCGCGCTGCACCCCACCCCGTTCGGCGCCGACCGCAGAGAGGGGTGGCCCCGGTACGTCGCGATCATCACCGATGGCAACGGTCGTTGGGCGAAGCGCCGCGGCCTGCCGACGCTCGCGGGACACGAGGCGGGCACCGATACGGTGAAGGCCACGCTGCGCAGCGCCGCCGACTTCGGCATCGAGCAGCTCACCGTCTACTCGTTCTCGACCGAGAACTGGTCGCGCTCGGACGAGGAGGTCTCCGGGCTGATGGCGCTGTTCGAGCGGCGGATCACCTACGAGGCGCAGGAGATGCACGAGGAGGGGGTCCGCATCCGTTTCATCGGGCGCCGCTCCGATCCGGTGCCGGCCAGCCTCGTGGAACGGATCGAGTGGGCCGAGCAGCTCACCGCCCAGAACACCCGGATCACACTGTTCATCGCATTCAACTACGGCGGCAGGGCGGAGATCATCGACGCAGCGCGAACCTTCACTGGGACGACCGAAGCCGAGTTCGCCGCCCATCTCTATGCGCCCGACATGCACGACCCCGACCTCCTGATCCGGACCAGCGGCGAGCAGCGGGTGTCCAACTACCTGATCTGGCAGACCGCGTACTCCGAGCTCGTGTTCTGCGACGAGATGTGGCCGGACTTCTCGCGCGAGGTCTTCGCGGGCGCGCTTGACCAGTTCGCCGAGCGCCGGCGACGGTTCGGAGGCCGTTGATGTCCGCCGAGCGCGCCGATCGCATCCGCGCCGAGGAGCGCGAGGCGCGCGCGCAGCGGCGGGCTCGGAGCGCGTCTCCGGAGGCGGCCGGGGGGTCGGAGCCGTCGGAGCCGCCGCAGGGCTCCCGGGACGGGCACGGCCGCGAGAGGGGCGCGGAGCGCCCTCGGAAGCGCTCGCAGGGCTCTGACCTGTTCGCGCGGGTGGTGGTGGCGGTGCCGCTCGCGTTCATCGCGATCGTGTTCGTCGACATCGGCGGCGCCGCCTGGATGGGTCTGATGGCCGTGGTCTCGGTGCTCTGCCTGCTGGAGCTGTATCGGATGCTCGACCGTTGGCGGCCCGCCGCGTTCGTCGGGTACGCGACCGCGGTGGCGTTGGTGATCGCGGCGCGCTACGGGGGAGATCGAACCGTCCTGGAGGTGGCGATGGCGAGCCTGCCGGTCACGTTCCTGGCGGTCACCCTCGAGGGACGCCAGAACATGCCGACCGTGGCGATCGCCGGCACGGTGCTCGGCATCTTCTGGATCGGACTCGGCTTCGCCCATGCCGAGCTGTTGCGCCAGCTGCCTCACGGGGATTCGATCGTGATCGACGTGATGCTCGGCACGTTCCTGGCCGACACGGGGGCATATGTCGGCGGGCGGATGTTCGGTCACCGCCCGCTCGCGCCGTCCATCTCACCGAACAAGACCGTCGAGGGGCTGTTCCTCGGCATGTTCACCGCCGTCCTCACGGTGTTCATCGCCGGACGGTTTCAGCAGACCTGGCTGACCGAGGGCGACTCGCTGCTGCTCGGGGTCACCGTCGCAGTGCTGGGGCCGATCGGCGATCTGTTCGAGTCGGTGGTCAAGCGCGACGCCGGGGCGAAGGATGCGGGCACCCTGTTCGGGGCGCATGGCGGCGCGTTGGACCGGCTCGACGCCGTGATCTTCACGGCGATCGGCGGCTACTACGTCTGGATCGGGCTGCTGCACTGAGCTCCAGCCAGGTTCTCGGTGCGCGGCGCGGACCTAGAATCGCCGCGATGGCACGGCGGGTGGTGATCCTCGGCTCGACTGGATCGATCGGCGTTCAGGCGCTCGACGTCGTCTCGCGCGCGGCGGGCGAGCTGGAGGTCGTCGGGTTGTCGGCCGGGACCGGCTGGGAGACGCTGATCGAGCAGGCGCGAGCCCATGGCGTCCGGCGGGTCGCGCTCGCCGACCACGACGCCGCCGCGCAGGCCGCCGAGGCCTGGACCGACGGTGAGGTCCTGTCCGGACCGGAGGGGCTCGTGCGGCTGGTGGTCGAGGAGCCCTGTGATCTCGTCCTGAACGGGATCGTCGGCTCCGCTGGACTGGTGCCGACGGTGGCGACGCTCACCGAGGGGATCGACCTCGCGCTGGCCAACAAGGAGTCGCTGGTCGTCGGCGGCGAGCTCGTCACCCAGCTCGCGGAGGCGACCGGCGCGTCGATCATCCCGGTTGACTCCGAGCACTCCGCACTGCATCAGCTCCTCGCCGAGCAGCCGGCCGGGACCGTCGACCGGCTGATCGTCACCGCATCGGGCGGACCGTTCCGCGGCCGGACCGCCGAGGACCTGGAGGGTGTGACCGTGGAGCAGGCGCTCGCCCATCCCACCTGGGCGATGGGCGGCAAGATCACGATCGACTCCGCCACCCTGATGAACAAGGGCCTCGAGGTGATCGAAGCCCACCATCTGTTCGCGATGCCCTACGAGCGGATCGACGTGATCGTCCACCCCCAGTCGATCGTGCACAGCCTCGTGCAGCTGTGCGACGGAGCGACGCTCGCGCACCTCGGATATCCCGACATGCGGGTCCCGATCGCGTACGGCCTGCACTATCCCGAGCGCGTCGGGGTGCCGGTGCGCGCCCTCGATCTCGCCGAGCTCGGCGCGCTCACCTTCGAGCCCGTCGACGATCAGACGTTCCGCTGCCTGCGCCTCGCGCGCGAGGCCGGGATCGCGGGCGGGACCGCGCCGTGCACGCTGAACGCCGCCAACGAGGTCGCCGTCCACGCGTTCCTCCAGGGCCGCCTGGCGTTCGCTGCCATTCCGGAGGTGATCGAGCAGACGCTCGAGCGCACGCCGCAGCCGCCGGTGCACTCCTTCGACACACTCGCCCACGCGGACGGCGAGGCGCGCCGCGTCGCCGCCGAACTGATCGAGGCGCTCGGCTCCGCGTAGCGCGGCGCGCTTACGGGCCTCATAACCTCCGCTGCGAGACTGCTGCCGCCGGCCATGGATTTCGTCTTCGCGTTCCTCGGGTTCGTCGCCCTCATCGTCCTGCACGAGGCCGGCCATTTCACGGCGGCGAAGGCGGTCGGGATGCGGGTTGAGCGCTTTTGCCTGTTCTTCCCGCCGCTCATCGCCAAGGTCAAGCGCGGCGACACCGAATACGGGATCGGCGCGATCCCGCTCGGCGGCTACGTGAAGATCACCGGGATGTCCCCGAACGAGGACATCCCGGCCGAACTGCTGCCGCGCGCCTACTACAACCAGCCGGTCTGGAAGCGGATCGTGGTGATCGCGGCAGGGCCCGCGGTCAACATCGCGCTCGCGATCGTGATCGTGTGGGTGCTGCTGATGAGCAGCGGAGAGGTATCGCAGACCGTCACCAAGTCGATCGCTGCTGTTGACCGCCACGGCGCGGCAGCACACGTGCTCAAGCCGGGCGATCAGATCGTGTCGGTCGACGGGGTGACCGGGTCGGAGCAGACGATTCATCGCCTGATCGAGCGTCACCGCTGCGCCGGAACCCCGACGAACGGCTGTCGGGCGACGACGCCGGCGAACCTGGTCGTCCGCCGTGACGGGCACCTCGTACACGTGTCGCTGCGACCGCGCTACGAGAAGGTGAGCCTCGGCGGCGGCAAGAGCGAGTCCGAGATGCTCATCGGGATCGAGTTCGCAGCGCGCATCAACCACCCCGGCTTCCTCCAGGCAGGGTCAGATTCGGTGACCAAGCTCTGGGCCGTCAGCAAGGACACGGTGTCCACGGTCGTGCGGATCTTCGAGCCGAAGGAGCGCAGGCAGCTCCACGGCGTGGTCGGCACCTACGACGAGACCGCAAACTACTTCGCGACCAGCACCACCGAGGCCTTCGAGGTGTTGGCCCTGATCTCGCTGTCGCTGGGAATCATCAACCTGTTTCCGTTCCTGCCACTCGACGGCGGGCACATCTTCTGGGCGGTCGCCGAGAAGGTTCGCGGTCGACGGATTCCCTTCTCAGTCATGGAGCGCGCCGGGGTCGTCGGCTTCGTGCTCATCCTCGTGCTGTTCGTGATCGGGTTGTCGAACGACATCACCGGCCTGTCCAACGGCACGTTCCAGGTCCACTGACGACCTACGTTCCAGCACCGCTGTCGATCGAGCGGGCCAGCAGCTCGATCGGGTGATAGAGCGGAAGCGGCCGCCCGAGCCGGCGCAGATGCAGATCGAGCTGGGCGGTGCAGCCCGGATTGGCGGCCGCGATCGCGTCGGCGCCGGTGCTAAGCAGGTGGCGCGCCTTGCGCTCGCCCAGCTCCGCCGCCGCCTCGGGCTGGACGAGGTTGTAGATGCCCGCCGAACCGCAGCACAGCTCGCGCTCGGTGCCCACCTCGAGCAGCTCGAGTCCGGGGATCGAGCCCAGCAGCTCCCGTGGCTCCCGGCGGATCCCCTGCGCGTGCGCCAGGTGGCAAGCGTCGTGATAGGCGACGCGCAGCTCCAGCGGACCGCGAGGCGCCCGGGGCTCGATCGATCCGAGCAGCTCGTTGACGTCGCGCACCCGTGCGGAGAAGCGCCGGGCCTGCTCTGAGCCGAGCAGCTCCCCATATTCCTTCATCGCCGACCCACAGCCCGCCGCGTTGACGACGATGTGATCCGGCTCCGACCCGTTCGCACCGTCGCCGGTGAGGGCGTCGATCGTCCGCCGCGCGCGCCTGATCCCGGCGTCCTCGGCGCCGCCGTGCAGCTCGAGCGCGCCGCAGCAGTCGGGCGCCGCCGGGGCGAGCACGTCGTAGCCCTCCGCGGCGAGCACGCGCACGGTCGCGTGATGGACCTGGGGGTAGAAGACGCGCTGGACACAGCCCAGCAGCAGCGCCACCCGCCCGCGCCGCTCGCCGACCGCAGCGGTGAATGCGGGGATCGGCACGCGGTCCGCCGCCGGCGGCCGCTGGGGCGCCACCTCGGCGAGTGGCCGGAGCGCCTCGGGGATCCGCTTCGCCGGCAGGTGCTCGGTGATCTGCAGCAGCGGAGCCAGACGCTGCAGGCGCCGCGGGTGGGGGAGGGTCTCGTACAGAAGCCTGCGCACCGCTCGTTCGGCCCTGGTGCGCCGGTGATGGCGCTCGATCTGCGGCCGGACCCGCTCGATCAGCCGGTCGTAGCGGACGCCCGACGGGCAGGCCGTCACGCAGGCCATGCAACCGAGGCAGCGATCGAAGTGCGTGATCGTCTGCGGCGAGAGCTCCGCGCCGTCCTTCATGCTCTCGGCGATGAGCACGATCCGCCCACGCGGGGAATCGGCCTCCTGGCCCCAGAGCTGGTACGTCGGGCAGGCGTCGAGGCAGAAGCCGCAGTGCACGCAATCGGCGATCACCTCCGGCTCGGGCGGCCGGTGCTGGTCGAAGGCGGTCATTGGTGGTTCCTCGCGTGGGTACGTGCGCACCAAGAGGTACGGCTGGGGGTGTCAGGCAGAAATACGACCTCGCCCACCCCGAAGGTGTGCCTCTGGCACATCGAGTGTCCGAGGACGCCGACTGGCGCCGCCAGACGTGCCTCGAATGCGTGCGTATCCGCGCGAGGAGCCACTAGATTCCGCCGACGAAGGTGCCCGGATTGCAGGTCCCGGACGGGTCGAACCGGGCCTTGAGGGCGCGCATCAGGCCCAGCGCACCGGCCGGCGTCACGCCCCAGGGATCGTCGATCTGCTGACGCGCCGCGGGCGGGCAGTCGTGCAGCACCGAGACCGCGCCCTCGGGGAGCCGACTGCGGACGGCGGCGGCCTGCGCCGGGGGGACGGTGAGATGGAAGTGACCGAGCGCGGCGCGGGCGACGAGGCTCCCGTCCGCGGATTCGGCGGCGGCGATCACCTCGACGGTGGTGCTGGGGTCCGCAGCGACGCGCAGGACCGCGCCGGCAGCGGACCGCTGACCGGCACGCTGGCGCTCCCAGAGCGGTTCGTCCTCACCGTCGGTCGCCACGTCATGGAGACCCTCATCGACCATCGCCGCGGCGATCCGCTGCGCGCGTGCCCCGGCCTGTGGCCCGGCGCAGCGCGCCAGCAGCCTGCCGGCGCCGCCCTCCCAGGCGAGGTCGAGCGCCTCGAGTTCAGCCGGCATCGCGGCGAGTGCCCGCGCGGCTGTACACAGCCGCCCGGGATCGCCGGTGCGGCCGACGGCGGTCGTGGTCGGAAGGCGAGGATGCAGACGGACGTTGACCGACAGGATGAGGCCGAGTGTCCCGAAGCTGCCACAGAACAGTTTCGCGACGTCGTACCCGGCGACGTTCTTGATCACCGTGCCGCCGGAGCGGGCGATCGTGCCGTCGGCGAGCGCGACGGTCATCCCGACGACGAGGTCGCGCGGGCCGCCGTACCGGTGGGCAAGCGGGCCGCAGTCGGCGGTGGCCACGATCCCGCCGATCGTCGCCGAGCGGGTGGAGTCACCGCCCGGATCGGCAGTCGGCGGATCGAGCGCGAGCTGCTGGTCACAGGCGGCGAAGCGCTCCTGCGCCTCCGCCAGCGGCACCCCCGCCTGGAGGGTGGCGGTCATGTCTCCCGGATCGTGGGCGAGGATCCGGTTCAGCCCGCCCGTTCGCACGGGCACGGCCGCGTCGCTGCCGGGAGAGCCCCATCGTTTGGTGCCCGCGCCGCTGATCCGCGCCGAGCGCCCGGCGGCGGTCAGCTCGGCGAGCGCCTGCGCGGCCCGCTCGAAGGTCTCGGGCTCGACGGACGAGAGCGTTCCCATCCCGTCACATCCGCTGGGCGATCCCCGCGCGCTCCAGGGGATGCTCGCGATAGGGCCCCGGAACCTCACCGCACAGCCGGGGCGTCGGCATCACCTTGCCCGGGTTGGCAAGACCGTGAGGATCGAAGGCGCACCGGAGCCGCTGGAAGGTCTCCAGGTCGGCCTCACCGAACATCGCGCTCATGTAGTCGCGCTTGTCCACGCCGACGCCGTGCTCGCCGGTGATCGAGCCGCCGGCGTCCACGCAGGCGCGAACGATCTTCCCGGCGAGCTCCTCGGCGCGTGCCGCCTCGCCCTCCACCGCGTCGTCGTAGCAGACCAGGGGGTGGAGGTTGCCGTCCCCAGCGTGAAACACGTTGGCCACGCGCAACCCATAGTCGGATGCGAGCGCGTCGATCTCACGCAGCACGGCGGCCAGACGGGTGCGCGGAATCACGCCGTCCTGCACGTAGTAGGCGGGGGCGATCCGGCCCATCGACGCGAACGCGGCCTTGCGCGCCCGCCAGATCAAATCGCGTTCGGCGTCGGTCTGCGCGAGGCGGACCTCGAAGGCGCCGGCATCCTCGCACGTGCGCTCAAGGCGGGTGAGCACGCTCTCGCACTCCTCACGCGGACCGTCGACCTCCACGAGCAGCGCCGCGCCGGCGTCGAGGCGGTATCCGGCGCCGGTCGCCCCCTCGGCGGCCTCGATCGCCAGGCTGTCCATCATCTCGATCGCACCCGGCACGACGCCCTGATCGACGATCGCGCTCACCGCCTCGCCCGCCGCGCCTGTGTCCGGGAAGAACGCGAGCATCGTGCGGACGTGCTCGGGCGCGGGGATCACCCTCAGCGTGATCTCGGTGGTGACGCCGAGCGTGCCCTCGGAGCCGACGAACGCGCCGAGCAGGTCGTAGCCGGGATCGTCACGACGCAGCCGCACGAGCGTCCCGTCGGAGAGGACCACCTGCAGGCCGAGCACGTAGTTGGTCGTGAAGCCGTACTTGAAGCAGTGCGCGCCGCCCGAGTTCTCGGCGATGTTGCCGCCGATCGAGCACACGATCTGGCTCGAGGGATCGGGCGGGTAGAAGTAGCTGGGGCCGACTGCCCGCGAGACCGCGAGGTTTGTCACGCCGGGCTGCACGACCACGCGCTGGTTCTCGAGGTCGACCTCGAGGATCCGCCGCATCCGGGCGAGCACGATCAGCACGCCGTCGGCCAGCGGCAGCGCGCCGCCGGACAGACCGGTGCCTGACCCACGGGCGACCCACGGGACCTCGGCCTCGAAGCAGGCGCGTACGACCGCAGCCACCTCCTGCGCATCGGACGGGAGCACCGCCACCAGCGGCCGCTGGCGGTAATGCAGCAGCCCGTCGGACTGATAGGTCGCGAGCTCCCCGCCATCGGTGAGGACGAACTCCCGGCCGCAGATCGCCCGCAGCTGCGCGATCAGCTCCGCCGAGCCTGTCTCCATCCGTTGAGTATCCCCGATCGCGGTGGGCACCGCGATCGGGGACTGAGCGACGACGGGAGCTACCTGACGGTGATCGGCTGCGCGCGGCTGACGATCGTGGTGCCGGCCGTACCGAGCGGCAGCAGCGAGTCGGCGGATGCCGACGGATACGTGTAGCGCAGCCGCACCTCGCCGCTCTGCTGGAACGTCGGGCGCACGATGAAGTAGCCGTTGCTCCTCACCGTGTCGATCGTCTTCCAGGCGCCCTTGCCGCCGGCCTGGAACTGGATCTCGACCGACTGCGTCTGCTTGGTCGCCTTACCGGCCCAGAACGCCGGGCGCGCCTCACCCCACACCTTGTCGCGACCGGGACCGCGCAGCGTCGTGCTCGGCAGCCACAGCGGCAGCCGGTAGGCACTCAGGGTTGCCTTGGGCTTTCCGGCGGAGGTGTAGAGGCCGGTGGCAAAGCCGCCGTTCCCGGTCTCCGCATTGGGGGCGCCGTCCTGCAGCAGGTACTGGTCGTAGCTGGCCACGCGCGGCTCGTTGTAGGTGATGTACTCGGCCCAGTTGATGTACTTCGCCGCGACCGCGACCGGCACCGAATGGTCCTTGTTGGTCTGCGGCGGGTCGGTGATGTAGCCGTACTCGTCGTTGTAGATCGAGTAGCGCTTGCCCGATCCCCAGGCACTGGTGGCGTGGTCGAGCGCGGACTCGAGCTTGGGCAGGTTCGGCAGCGTCGACCAATCGGGGTTGCCCTTGCCGTCACTGCGCGGGGTCGCGTTGTTGGCGTAGGGATGGTCGCCGACGCCTGAGGCATTGAACAGGCCGGGGTTGTCCGTGCGGAAGTCCGCGCGGCCCTTGGCGGTCGTCGGGCAGCCCACCTGCTTGGCGGCCGCTCCACCCAGCTTGCCGCCGCTCTGATTCAGGCAGTAGAGCGTGCGGACGAACGGAATCGGCTGAGTCTGGGCCGCGTTGCCGGGGAGTCCCTGGGGCCAGGTGCGGCCATGCCTGCCCATGCTCAGCGCGTCTCCGTGGGCGGCGAACTCGCCGATCAGGATGGTGTCGTGACGATGCCCGGTCTTCGCCAGCGCGTTGTAGCCGGCGCGCACCAGGTTGCGGTAGAGCATCGGGGCGTAGGAGATCCGCGAGGTGTCGGTCGCCTGGGGGCCGAGGTCCTCGCCGAAGTTCGGCTCGTTCCAGAGAGTCCAGAAATGAACCCGCGGCAGCGTCGCACCGCCGGCGGGGGCGAACTTGCCGTCATAGCGGGTCGCCATCGCCTGCAGGAACTCGCCGTAGTCCTTCGCACTGGGCTTCCACGCGAAGTACTTGGCGCTCGGATTGTGTGAGACCTCGTAGTTGGAGGGGATCCCCGAACCCTCGGCCCACCGGGGGGCACCCTGGGCGACGACGAGGTCGACCGTCATCCCGTCCGCGGCCGCGTCCCGTACGACCGCGTCATACGGTGCCCAGCCGGAGGCGGGGTAGGCGTTCGGGTCGGCGGCGTTGAAGTTGGGCTGCTTGGTGCTCCCCGGCCGAGGGGCGATGTCGTTCCAGAACACCTCGAGCCGCACGGTCGTGGCGCCGAGCGCCTGCATCTGCGCGAGCGTGCCGGACGGGTTCGCCAGCAGCGAGCCATCGTCCTGGATCATCGCGATCTGCGAGTGCGATGCGGCGGCGGTGCCCGGCAGTGCGAGGCCGAGCGCGGCCAGGACGCCGGCGCTCAGAGCTCCCGCGGCGGCGAGCCGGTGGGTGATCAGGGAACGGATTCGAGTCGGTGTGAGCATGGTCTCCAGAACAGGATTTGACGGACAGAAGTTGCGGATTCCTGGCGTTTTCTGCCTCCGGAGAGGTCCGGAGGCAACCGTCAGCCGACGGAGATCGCCGCGCTGCGACTGGCGATCGGAGCGCCCGAGGGCGGCGTCCAGCGGATGCGGACCGAACCCGACGCCGGGAACGCGACCTGGACGTCGAAGTAGCCCTCGGACGTCTTGGTGGAGACGGTCTTGACCGTCTTCCATACCCCGCCGGAGGAGGGCTTGAACTGGACCTCGGCGGGCGCGCGCTTGGACGTTGGATATGTCTTGGCCGGTCCGACCTGACCCCAGACCTCGGTGGTGTGACCCTTTGCCTGATGGGCGGAGGGCAGCCAGATCGGCATCCGCACCGCGTACCAGCCCGGTTTGCGCCGGCCCTTGTAGGTGACGATGCCGGAGGCGAAGCGCGCGTAGAGCTTCTTGCCGGGCAGCGGCGGCGGATCCTGAAGCTCGTACTGGTCATAGGAGAGCAGCCGGGGCAGCCGCCAGGAGATGTACTGCGACCAGTTCAGCCAGGCCGCGGCCTTGGCGGGACTGATCGTCCCGCTCTGGGTTCCGGGCGGGTTGGTCTGGTAGCCGAACTCGGTGTCGTAGACGTCGAAGCGCTTGGAGGAGCCGTAGGCGGTCTGCAGACGGTCCAGCGTGGTGAACAGACCGGGCAGCTGGGCGAGCACGGCGTTGTCGGAGCCGTTCGGTCCCGGCGTCGTCTGATCGGGCGCGAACGCGTAGGGGTAGGGGTGCATGGCGAACGCGGTCGCATGGAAGAGGATCGGATTGGCAGCGGCGAAGCCCTTGGACCCGGAGGCACTCGCCGGGCAGTGGCGCGCCGTCGCGGCGCTGCCGCGCAGCGGCTGGTCGTCGGAGCCGACGCAGTAGAGGGCGCGCAGGAAGGTGATCGGCGCCATCTGCGAGAAGTTGCCCGGCTGGCCGTGGCCGTAGGCGCCGATCGGGGCGAGCTCGCCGATCAGCGTGGTGTCGCCGCCGTGGCCGGTCGCCCGCAGCGCGGTCCAGGCGGCGTCGGCGAGCAGCCGGTAGTGGTAGGGCGCGGACTCGACCGTGTTGTGGTCGATGGTCTGCGGCGAGACGCCAAGCGATCCCTCGTTCGGCTCATTCCAGATCGACCAGAAGTCGACGCGCGGCAGCGGGCTCTTCTGACCCTTGGGCGTGTAGTGGCCGCTGTAGCGGGTCGCCACCGCCGTGGCGAACTTCTCGAACATGGCCGGGTTCGGGTCCCAGTCGGGGGGGACAGGATGCGCCGCGGTTCCCTTTGGCTCACCTGGCCCCTCGGCCCAGAACGGGACCGACGGGGCGAGCGCAAGGTCGACCTTGAGGTGGTACTGCTCGCTGAGGCGGATGACCTCGTCGTAGATCGCCCAGTTCGCGGCGGGATACGCAGCGGGGTCGGCGGCATCGAAGCGCGGTTCGTGGCGCGAGAGCGGATCAGGAGCCACCGAGGACCAGGCGACGTTGACCTTGATGCGGTCGAACCCGAGAGCGTGGGCCTCCTTGACCTGTCCGACCGGATCGGTGGTGAGATCGCTGGGGGTGTAGATCGTCTCGAGGTTCTGGCGGCCCGAGTCGGCTGCCGGCAGGGCGATCTTGCCGATCTTCAACTTGGGGATGCTCGCGGTGCCCGAGCTCGAGTTCCCCGCCGAGGCGACCAGCACGACCACGATCGCCACCGCGGCGACGAGCAGCACACCGGCGCCCGCGGCCAGCGCGCGAGGCGAACGTGAGAGGCGACTGAGGAGCGGCTCGGGTCGGGGATCTGATCCGGGCAAGCGGATGACTGTAACGACGACTCTGCGGTGAAGTTTCGAGTTGCCGAGCGATCGTGTTGGCACTCGATTGGCGGCGTGTTGGCACGCAGAAGCCGCTCAGTTCGTCTCGCAGGGCGCCGATATGCTGCACGGCCGATGAGGCGTCTTTCCCATCGTGCGCTGGTCTGCGCGCTGCTCTGCCTGCTCCTGGGAGGGGCCCCCGCGCTCGCTGCCGGGACCCATAAGCACCACACCAGCACGACCCACACCAGCACGACCCAATCGACGACCAAGACCAGTACCGCCTCGTCGCAGACCGCCTCCAGCGGCAAGGCGACGACCCAGGACGGGCTCAAGGTGCTCAACGACTGCCAGAACCACGGGCAGTTGACGCACGTCTATCCGGTGGCGTGGCTGCGCAAGGCAAAGTCGATGATGTCCTCGGACACCGCCGAGTACTCCAACTGCTCGAGCGTGATCCAGTCGGCGATCCTGCATACGGTTCACGGCGGCTCGGGCGGCTCGAGCAGCTCGGGCACGACGACGATCGTGATCATCGTGGTGGTCGTGCTCGTCATCCTCGCGGCGCTGCTCGGGGTGCTCGCGCTGCGGCGCCGGCGTGGCGGCGGCGGGCCCCCTGCGGCCCGGCAGGCCTGACCAGACCGGCAACTAGACTGGGCCGCATGCCCTCCGAGCGCCAGATTCACGTCGGCTCCGTGCCGATCGGCGGCGGTGCGCCCGTCGCCGTCCAGACGATGACCAAGACCGAGACCGCGGACCTGCCCGCGACGATGGCCCAGGTCCGCCGCGTCGCCGAGGCCGGCGCGGACATCGTCCGCGTCGCCGTCCCGCGCGAGAAGGACGCCGAGGCGCTCAAGACGATCGTCGCCGAGTCGCCGATCCCGATCATCGCCGACATCCACTTCAACCACACGCTCGCCATCAAGGCGCTGCGCGCCGGCGCGCACTGCGTCCGGCTCAACCCCGGCAACATCGGCGGGCCGGAGAAGGTCGCCGAGGTGATCGCGGTCGCACGTGAGCTCGGAACGCCCCTGCGCGTCGGCGTCAACTCCGGCTCGCTGCCCGAGCATCTGCGCCAGCTTGAATACGACAATCCCGTGGAGGCGCTGGTCACCGCCGCCGTGGAGACCGTCGCGTTGATGGAACGGCTGGACTTCCGGAACTTCAAGGTGTCGATGAAGTCGACCTCGGTCCCCAACACGATCGTCTCCAACCGTCTGCTGGCCGATCGGATCCCGTACCCGCTGCATCTCGGGGTCACCGAGGCGGGCACCAAGTGGTCCGGGTCGCTGAAGTCGGCCGTCGGTCTGGGCACGCTGCTCGCCGACGGCATCGGCGACACCATCCGCATCTCGCTCTCGACCTTCCACGCCGAGGAGGAGGTCAAGGTCGCCTGGGAGATCCTCAAGGCGCTCAAGCTCCGCGAGCGTGGACCCGTCCTCATCGCCTGCCCCACCTGCGGGCGTCTCCAGTTCGACATGGACTCGGTCGTCGCCGAGGTCGAGCGGCGCCTGGAGGCCTACGACGATCCGATCGAGGTCTCGGTGCTCGGCTGCGCGGTCAACGGCATCGGCGAGGCCCGTCACGCCGACTTTGGCATCACCGGCGCCAAGGACGCGGGGATGATCTATTCCAAGGGCAAGCCGCTGGAGAAGGTCCCGACCGACCAGCTCGTCGACCGCCTGTTCGAGCAGATCGACAAGTACTACGAGCGCGGCAAGGTCGTCGAGATCGACGAGGCGGCGGCCGCCGAGGCGGCCGAGTGGCTCGCCGAGAACGAGGACGCCACCGCGATGACGCCCGAGCGGCTCGCCGCGCTCGAGAAGGCCGCGGCCGAGAACGGCCCGGACATCACCGCGCCGGCACGGTTGGACGAGACCCAGTCGCCGGTGGCTGGGCGGCGGTTCACCCGGGCCTGACCCGAGCGTTCGACTAGTCGGTCGCGAAGTAGCACATCCCGGGGTGGGTCGTCCGTGGGCGCCGGGGCGGAGTTGGGCGGCTACTGAGCCCGGATCGGACACGCGGCGAGCCTGCGGGCCGAGCCCGGGCCGCGGCGCCCGTCTCCTCCGCGCCCGATGCGATCTTTTGGTCCTCACAGGCCCAAGAACTCGACCGCACTCGCCGCGGGCGGGCGCGGGCCCGTCCGGATGCGATCTCTTGGTTCTCACAGGCCCCAAAGATCGACGGCGCCCCCGCTGGCCGACCCGGCTCCCCCCGCCGGGCCCCTCGGCCGCCAGGTTGTTCCCAGTGGCCCGTCCCTCGGGCGCACGAAGTGGGCCCGAGATCATTGCTATCCGCATGACGGGGCGACGCTGTCAAGCAGCGCCACAAACGCAGAAAGCCCACCAACAGCTGCGGGCGCTGCTTGACAGCCGGCGTCCCGTCATGCCACATCGCGAACGCACCGTCGCCCAGCACCGCAAAACCGCCCCAACCAACAAAGGAGCGGCCCCCGACGGAGCCGCTCCAAGGACAACCGAAAAGCGGCCCCCCTCAGCCGGCCGCGTCGAACAGCTCGGCGACCTTCGCCCAGTTGACGACGTTCCAGAAGGCGTCGATGTAGTCCGGACGCTTGTTCTGGTACTTGAGGTAGTAGGCGTGCTCCCAGACGTCGACGCCGAGCAGCGCAGTCTTGCCGTCGCTGATCGGGTTGTTCTGGTTGGGGTAGCCGGCGACCTCGAGGCCCGAGCCATTGTGGATCAGGAACGACCAGCCGGAGCCGAACTGGTTGACGCCCGCCTCCTTGAACTTCGTCTTGAAGTCGGCGAAGGAGCCGAAGGCGGAGTTGATCGCGTCGGCGAGGGCGCCTGAGGGCTCGCCGCCGCCGTCGGGCGACATCCACTGCCAGAACAGCGAGTGGTTGTAGTGGCCACCGCCGTTGTTGCGGACGGCGTTCAGCTTGTCGGCGGGCAGGGCGCCCAGGTTCTTCAGGACCTCCTCGATCGGCTTGCCGTCGAAGTCGGTGCCCTCCAGCGCCGCGTTGACCTTGTCGACGTAGGCCTGGTGGTGCTTGTCGTGGTGCACCCGCATCGTCGCCTCATCGATGTGCGGCTCGAGCGCGGCGTAGTCGTAGGGGAGATCCGGAACTGAGTAGGCCATCGGAGAGGCTCCTTTGTCACGGGATGTGTGGCTCGTCGAGTGCAACATACCCCGCGGCGAGGGGATGTACAGAACGCGCCCGGTCGCGGCCTGCGCCCGGTGCGGCACTGGATAGGCTGTGGCGCCATGACCCGCCTGTCCGGCTACTTCCTGCCGACCGAGCGCGAGCCCCCGGCGGACGCCGAGGCGGTCTCGCACAAGCTGATGGTGCGCGCCGGGCTGGTGCGCCAGGTCGGCTC
>DATJTS010000005.1:0-22261 GCA_035503035.1 Solirubrobacteraceae bacterium | reverse complement strand
GATCCGCCTCCAGGCAATCGCCCAGCAGCTTGCGCAGGCGCGAGATCTCGACCCGGATCGAGCCGGTCCGGAACCGATCGCCGTAGACGCCCTCCGACAGCTGCTCGCTGGTGAGACCGCCGGGGTTGGCACACAGCAGCGTGAGGATCTCGGCGTGGCGCATCCGCAGCTGGACCTGCTTCGCATTGGAGTCGCCGAGGTCGAGCATGGCGGTCGGGCGATCCGCGCCGAGCAGTGCGAGCGTCAGGTGGGTCGGCAGGTGGCCGCTCGGCTCGGGTGGGGGTGCGGCGCACAGCAGGAACGCGTCGCCGGCCAGCGACTCCGCGATCGCGGTCATGCCGGGAACGACGGTGACCCGGCCACCGCCGGCGGGCACGCTCAGACGGTCGCTGGGCAGCCAGCCGAGCGGCTGGGACGCGATCACCCGGCCGCTCGCGGCCAGCAGCGCCCGCGGCTCGGGGCCGGCCAGCCGGTCGCCGTAGCGCGCGAGCAACCGCGCGTCGCGGCCCAGCATCTCGCAGCGCAGGTGGGCCTCCACCGCCTGCGACGTGGCCACCGCGACGGCCATCGAGTGGGGATGCACGGTCGCCATCTGGCCGGTGAGATCGATCACCCCGATCACCTGGCCGGTGTCCGGGTCGTGGACCGGAGCGGCGGCGCACGTCCACTCCTGCACCACCTCGTTGAAATGCTCGGCGGCGAACACCTGGACGGCGTGGTCCGCGGCAAGCGCCGTTCCGATCGCGTTGGTACCTGCCCCGCCCTCGCTCCACAACGTGCCCTCGGCGAAGTTCATCGAATCGGCGGCGCGCAGGCGGACCCGCGCATTGCCCTCGACCCACAGCAGCACGCCATTGGCGTCCGAGACGACGATCAGGTGCTGGGACTCGTCGGCGGTGGCGGCCAGGCACGCGCGGATGAGCGGCGCCATGTCGGCGAGCGGATGGATCTCCCACCTGGCGGACGTCTCGTCCGCGTCGGAGACCACCGGGGCCATACGGCCACCGCTGGGGTCCACCCCGGCGGCCGCCGAACGTCTCCAGGAGGCGACGATCGGATCGCGCAGCCGAGCGGTCGCGCTCTGCGCGAGGTCCGATGGTCCGCCACCCACGAAGGTCTCCCAGGCCCTTCGCACCTCCCGGGCTCGCACCACGGGAGCGGTGGCAGCGTCGATCGCCAGCCACGGATTGGGCATCGACGCTGAGTCTACGGCCTGGCGGCCGTGATCTCGACCTGTGATGGACGTCTGAGGGGCGCGGTCGCGGGCTCAGGCCGCGCGCGACGGGTGCGGCGGATCCTGCGGTGTCGGGAAGCCGCCGCCGTCGATCAACTCGACCCGGTAGCCGTCCGGATCGGTGACGAAGCAGATCCGATACTCGGTGCGACCTCCCGGCGCGAACGGAGGCTTCTCGGGCTCGATCCCATCAGCGGCGAGCTGCGCGAGCAGGGCGTCGAGATCGTCGACGACCAGCGCCATGTGGTTATAGCCGTCGCCGAGGTCATAGGGCTCCTCACGGCCGACGTTGACCGTGAGCTCCAGCACGTCGCCGTCGCCGGGTAGCCCGAGGTACACGTTGTAGGCCGAGTCGAAGTTCAACCCCCCGCGGTGCTCGAACCCGAGCCGGCCGTAGAACTCGGTTGATCTATCGATGTCACGGACGCGTATGCAGGTGTGGACGAATCGAGCGCTCATGAGGCCACACTAACCGCAGATGTCACGTCGTGAACCGTTTCGCTACGAGCTCCTGGACCGGGCGCTGGAGCGTGGCTGGGCTCCCGACCCGATGCTGCGCCTCGGGTCGCTGTACGGCGCCTGGGCGCGGGAGCGCTCCTCGGCGGCGGGCGGGCTGGCGTCGCAGCAGGAGCGGCTGCGCGGGCTGCTGGCGCGGATGTCCAGCGGCCCGATCGCCGAGTCGGTCGACGCCGCCAACGACCAGCACTACGAGTTGCCGGCCGAGTTCCTGGGCTTGATCCTCGGGCCGCGGCGCAAGTACTCGGGGTGCCTGTGGACGGAGGAGGTCGGATCGCTGGCGCAGGCCGAGGAGGCGATGCTGGCGCTCTCATGCGAGCGAGCCGGGATCGAGGACGGGATGCGGGTGCTCGACCTGGGCTGCGGCTGGGGGTCGCTGTCGTTGTGGCTGGCCGAGCGCTACCCCGGCTGCAGCGTGCTCGGCGTGTCGAACTCGGCGTCCCAGCGCGAGTGGATCCTCGGCGAGGCGGCGCGGCGCGGATTGGGGAACGTGGCGGTGCAGACCGCCGACGTCAATCGCTTCGAGCCGGAGTTTCGGTTCGATCGCGTGATGTCAATCGAGATGTTCGAGCACATGCGCAACTGGCGCGAGCTCCTGCGACGGGTCTCGACCTGGCTGGATCCGGACGGTCGCGCCTTCGTCCATGTGTTCTCACACCGCACGCTGCCCTACCTGTTCACCGGCACGTGGGCCTCGGCGCGGTTCTTCACCGCCGGGCTGATGCCGTCTCACGACCTGATGCTGCGCTTCCAGGACGACATGGTGGTCCGCGACCAGTGGGCGGTCCCGGGGACCCACTACGCGCGGACGCTGCAGGCGTGGCTGGAGCGGCTCGACGGATCGCTGGAGGAGGCGGTCGCGGTGCTGCGCCGGTCGGGCCGCTGGTCGGAGCGCGAGGCCCGGCGCCTGGTGGCCACCTGGCGGCTGTTCCTGATCTCGACGGACGTGATCTGGGGCTACCGCGGCGGAGACCGGTGGCTGGTCAGTCACTACCTGATGGAGCCGCGCCGCGCCGACGGGATCTGAGACGATCCAGGGGGCGCCTGTGGTCGGTTTCACCGGACAGCACAATGAAAGTGACCACAGCGCGGTCAGCGTTCGCGTCGCGGACCTCGCCGACGCCTCGGCGATCGCGGCCGTTCACGTGGCCGGCTGGGAGGGCGCCTACCGGGGGATGGTCCCCCATGCGGAGATCAACCGCCGGACGGTCGCATGGCGCACTGAGATGTGGGAGGCGATCCTCCAGGCCACCGTCGACGGCAGCCGACCGTGGGTCGCCGTGGCCGAGCGGGATGGACCCATCATCGGGTTCGTCTCGATGGGCGCGCCCAGAGGCGCGGACCGCGACGGCAGCGAGGCTCGCGGCCAAGGCGTCGCCAGGCGCACGCTTGAGATCACTGGGCTCTACGTCACCCCCACCGCGTGGCGCCACGGGGCTGGCACCGCACTGATGCGGGCCGCGCTCGCCGAGGCATCCGCACGCGGCTGCGACGACGTCACGCTGTGGGTGCTTGAGCCCAACGACCGTGCCCGCGTGTTCTATGAGCGGTTCGGCTTCAGCGACGACGGCGCCCGGCAGCGAGACGGCGAGGGTTGGCCGGTTGAGCTGCGGATGCGTCGGTCGATCTGACCCCGGCGGGAGCCGTCCCCACGATGCGGGGAGCTCTCTCCACGATGCGGGGAACTTTTCCGGTCGCAGAGACCGAAAACCTTCCCCGCATCCTCAGCCTTGCCGCCGCCGCGGCGGCAGAGGGATGAACCCCGACGTGCGGGAGATGTACTCCCGGTACTGCGGCCGGCGCTCGGAGATGTCCTTCTCCAGAAGCGCCGCGCCCGAGCCCTTGATGAGCAGGAACGACATCACCAGCGGGCCGATCGCCGTCCACCAGGTTCCGCCGGCCCCGAGCGCGACGAGCCACAGGCCCCACCACACGCAGAAGTCGCCGAAGTAGTTGGGGTGGCGGGTGTAGCGCCACAGCCCCCGGTCCATCACCTGGCCCTTCGACGCGGGGTCCGCCTTGAAGCGGCGCATCTGCTCGTCGCCGACCGCCTCGAAGGCCACCCCCACCGCCCACAGCGCGACACCGATCCAGGCAAGCCAGTCCAGCCCGGTGCGGCGCTCGGCCGCCACCTGCAGCGGTAGCGAGACGCCGAGCACGAGCACCCCTTGGAGTACGAACACCATCCCGAGGCTGTAGAGGGCGAACGACGCCGCTCCCCGGCGTTCGCGCATCGCCGCGTAGCGCCGGTCCTCGGCCGGATCCCCGAGCTTGCGCACCAGCAGGTAGCCGCCGAGCCGCAGCCCCCAGACAGCGGTCAAGCCGAGCAGCAGCCACCGACGCCCCTCGCCGCCGGCGCCCTGCGAACTGTCGCCGACCAGCAGGCACACCAGCGCCACCACCACGAACGCCGGCCCCCACACCGGGTCGACGATCGACACGTCGGAGATCCGCACCGAGATCGCCCACAACCCGACGAACAGGACCGCAAGTGCCGCCGCGGCGATCGCCGTGACCGGACCGGGAGCTGCGAAGAGGGATGCCTCAGCGATCATTGCAGCATGATGCTGCCCGTGAACCACTGCGACATACCCGCCCTTTCATGACCGACCCCTCCGCTCTCGGGGACCTCACGATCCTCGACTTCAGCCGCGTGCTCGCGGGCCCGTTCGCGACGATGATGCTCGGCGACCTCGGCGCCGACATCATCAAGGTCGAGCGCCCGGGCGTCGGCGACGAGACCCGCCACTGGGGGCCGCCCCACGACGCCCACGGCCGCGCCACCTACTTCCAGTCGGTCAACCGCAACAAGCGAAGCGTCGCCATCGACCTGGCGTCTGACGAGGGGCGCGCCCGCGCCCGGGAGCTCGCCGCGACCGCCGACGTCCTGGTGGAGAACTTCCGGCCCGACGTGATGGACTCGCTGGGCCTCGGCTACGAGACGCTCCACGAGGCCCACCCGCGGCTGGTCTACTGCTCGATCACCGGCTTCGGTGACGGCGACGGCGCGCGGCTGCCCGGCTACGACCTGCTCGTCCAGGCCCTCGGCGGCCTGATGTCGATCACCGGCACGCGCGACGGCGAGCCCCAGAAGGTCGGGGTGGCGCTCGTCGACGTGCTCACCGGGCTCTACGCGTCCACCGGGATCCTCGCCGCGCTGCGTCACCGCGACGCGACCGGCGAGGGACAGCGCGTGCAGGTCGATCTGTTCAGCTGCTTGCTCGCCTCGCTCGTCAACCAGGGCTCGGCGTACACGCTGGCGGGCGTGGTCCCCGGCCGGATGGGCAACGCCCACCCCTCGATCAGCCCCTACGAGCTGTATCCGACGGGCGAGGGTGAGCTCGTGCTGGCCGTCGGCAACGAGCGCCAGTTCGCCGCGCTCTGCGACGTGGTCGGGGCGCCCGAGCTGGCTGCCGACGCGCGTTTTGCAACCAACCCCGCGCGGGTCGCCCATCGCGAGGAGCTCAAGAGCGCACTGATCGAGCGCCTGGCCGCGCGCCCGGCCGCCGAGTGGGCAGCGGATCTCACCGACGCCCGTGTCCCCGCGGGCGTGGTCAACGATGTCGCGGGTGCGTTCGCACTCGCCACCGAGATCGGGCTGGAGCCGGTCGTCGCGGTCCCGGACGCCGAGACCGGCGACTCGGTCCCCCTCACCCGCAACCCGATCAGGCTGTCGGCGACGCCGGCCAGCTACCGCAGCGCGCCGCCGCCGCTCGCCGACGCATAGGCGCCGACCTCACTCGGGCAGCAGCTTCTCGATCGCCGCGGTGATCTGCGGATCGTCCGGGGTCACCTTGCTCGCCCACCGCGCGACGAGCGTGCCGTTGCCGTCGACGAGGTACTTGGTGAAGTTCCACGCGGGCGGACCGGACTCCGGCTGACGGGCGATATCGGCCCACAGCGGCGAGGGGTCGGCGCGGACCGAGGTGCGCTCGGTGAGCGGGAAGGTGACGCCGTAATTCTTCTGGCAGAACGCGCCGATCTCCTCGGCGTCGTCGTATTCCTGGTCGGCGAAATCGCCCGACGGGGTCCCGATCATCTGCAGCCCGCGCTCGGAATACTGCTCGTAGAGCTTCTGCAGCCCCTCGTACTGAGGCGTGAAGCCGCACTTGCTCGCGGTGTTGATGATCAGCGTCGGCTTGCCGTGCAGGGAGCGCAGATCGAGCTCCTCGCCGTCGAGCATCGTCACCGTGTGCTCGTAGACGTCGCTCGGCTGATCCAGCGTCGGCGTCCGCTTCAGGTACATCTTGGCGGTCGAAAGAAGGCTCATGGCCGAGAGCTTAGGCGCTCGTCACGACTCCTCCAGACGCCCGGCGAGCCTGTCGTGCACCTCATTCTGGTCGCCGCCGCGGGCGGTCAGCTCCGGGCTGGCGCGACGCACCGCGTCGGCCGGCGACTGCTCGCCGAGCGCGCGGGCGGTCAGCTCGCGCATGCGGCGATCGGTCGAACCCAGGTACAGGCGCCGCTCGTAGCCCCTGAGCAGGTGGAAGCCGGCCCAGATCACCGGATTGGAGATCGGGGCGGTGCGGGAGACGGCGCGGGCGCGGAACTCGACCTCGCCCGTGTCGAGCCACTTCCAGACCTGCCAGCCCATCTCCCCCTGCTCGACGTGGCCCTCGAGCGTGCGATACGCCCACCCGAACACGCGCGCGCGGCGTCCGTCACGCTCGTGGTCCTCGTCCCAGACCTCGCTCACGCGCACGCCGACGTAGACGCTGAGCAGGCCGAGCGCGCGCAGCTCGAGCAGCATGTCGCGGCCGAGCAGCGGAGCGGCGGGGTCGTAGCGGGCGCGCACGATCGAGGGGTCGGCGAACTCGTAGCCGCGGATCAACCGTGCGGCGATCTCCCACGGCCCACCGGGCACCGGTGCACCGTCGGGCTCGGCGGGCAGCGGCTGGCGGCGGTCGTCGACCGTCCAGCCGGCGGGCGGATCGGCGAGGTCGAGTGCGTCCGGGTCGAAGTTGACCGGGAGCGCGGCGAGCCCGGCGAGTGCCGCCTGGGGCGAGGTGACTCTGAAGCTCGCCACCGTCAGGCGCCGAACGGGGTCTCGATCCGGCGGGTGTCGATCTCCACGCCCCCGGTCATGCGGCCTTCGGACAGCTTCACCACGCCCTCCAGGAACGAGACCCACATGTGCAGCTGGATCTCCTTGGCCATGTGGGCATGGTGGTAGAGCAGGTCGGACAGGCGATCGCCGCTGCGCGCCCAGGACTCGATCTCGAAGCGAATCCGCGGCGGCCCGCCGTTTCGCTCGGCCCGCGCGCGGAACTCGATCTGGCCGGCCTCCAGGTGCCCGGCGAGGGTCGCGAGGCGAAACGAGCGCTCATCCTGGGCGACGACGCGCACCGGCCCGTCCCACGGCCCGGGCATGCGCACGACGTACTCATCGCCGACGCCGAGCGCCTCGCCGTCCCCGAGCACCCGCTGAAAGCGCGCGAAGGTCGTGGGGGCGGCGGCGTTGACGTCGCGCGTGAGGCGATCCATGAGCGCCTCGGGGGTGTACGGGGACTCGCGGATCCGGGTCGCGTACCGGCGGTGGAAGAGCGGGCCGGCGCCCTCCTGCGGCGGCTGCACCTCGCTCGGGTCGACCGCGTCGGGCAGCGCGGGCGGCAGGTGAGGACCGGCATCGGCTTCGACCGTCTCGGCGCGGTGCATGACGGTGGTGCGCCACATGTAGTCCCACGAGGTGAGGGCGACCCCGACCGGCCAGGTGAGGGCGGTCAGCCAGCGGCGAGCTGCGGATGGGCGTCTGGGCATATGGGTTCGCTACCCCGACCGTGGGTAGCTACGCCGTCGATGCTGACTCGTCTCCTTCATCGCTGCGGGCTGCGCTCGTGGCACATGCATCTCGGCTCGCTGGGCGCGATCGGGCTCTGCATCGGACTGTGGATCCGTGCCAAGACCGTCGACCAGGACGAGCGCGGGAACGCCGAGCGCCGTGCCCTGTTCGTCGGTCTGTGGCCGCCGACGGTCTGGCTGATCGGCGACTCGCTCTCGCGCCACGAGGCCTCGCCGTTG
Organism: Solirubrobacteraceae bacterium; assembly: GCA_035503035.1. Taxonomy (GTDB): domain Bacteria; phylum Actinomycetota; class Thermoleophilia; order Solirubrobacterales; family Solirubrobacteraceae; genus Palsa-465. The sequence goes on along the minus strand of DATJTS010000005.1, from coordinate 14,493 downwards.
CGGCGTCCGTCGCGCCGCTGAGCGACGATCCGCCGATGAAGCTCGCCTATGACCGAGCCGGCACCGGCCCGGCGCTCGTCCTGTTGCACCCGCTCGGCGCCGACCGGCACGTCTGGGAGCCCGTCGTCCCGATGCTGGCGGCACAGCGGACCGTCGTCGCGATCGACCTCCCCGGGTTCGGGCGCACCCCGCCGCTCACCGGCGTGACGCCGACGCCTGCGGCGCTCGCGCAGGCGGTCGCAGATGGCCTGGCGGCGCTTGATCTGCCGCACGGCGGAGACGGGCGCGTCCACGTCGCGGGCAACTCGCTCGGAGGGTGGGTCGCGCTCGAGCTCGCCCTGCGGGGCGCGGCGGCGAGCGTCACCGCGATCGCGCCGGCCGGCCTGTGGTCCAACCCGCTGCTGCCCAAGGCGAGCCTCGGTCACCTGCTGGCGCGGGCGCTCGAACCCGTCGCGTCCGCCGCGGCCGCGACCGGGGCCGGTCGCCGAGCGCTGCTCACCGGCTCGATTGTGCACCCCGAGCGGATGACCGCCCGCCAGGCACGGCGGTTGCTGCGCGCCTACGCCCGGGCACCCGGCTTCGTCGCCGTCAACAACGCGATGCGTGCCCGGCAGTTCGCCGGGCTGGAGCGGATCACCGTCCCGGTGACGCTGGTCTGGCCCGACCGCGACCGGTTGGTCCGGCGCCCGGCGTCGCTGCCCGAGAACGTCCATGACGTCGAGCTGCGCGACGCGGGTCACGTCCCGATGTGGGACGCGCCCGAGCGCCTGGCGCAGATCCTGCGGGAGACCTCCGCCGAGCCACCGACCGGGCGACCCGCCTCCTCCTCCGTGGCGGGGTCAGGCCGCGGCGGGCGCCGCCCCGGCGTCGCCCGCCCGCAGGCAGAGGGCCCCGGGGAGACCGATGATCAGGCACACGCCGGCGGCGATCAGCAACGTGTGGTGGACGACATCGGCGGTGAGCGCGCCTGAGAGCGCGACGCCGGCGAGTCCCGCCCCGACCGCGGCACCGAGCAGCCGGCCGACCGAGAGCAGGGCGGAGGTCCGCCCGTGCGAGGCCTCCGGCGTGGCGTTCAGCGCAGCCCGGGACACCGGCACGAACAGCATTCCCAGCCCGAGCCCGACGGGGATCAGCGGCAGGATCGTGAGCAGATTGGAGAGCGGCACGCCCGGGATCCCCAGCACCAGCAGCCCGACGCCGGCGCCGATGAACCCGAGCACGGTCGCGGGCCGCTCGCCGCGAGCGTCGACCAGGCGACCGGCCAGCGGCGCCGCGCCGCCCACGAGGAGCGCGACGATGACCAGCGCGCTGGAGGCGCCGAGCGCGGAGAAATGGGCGGTCCGCTGCAGATACTGCTCGGCGATGTAGAAGGCACCGATCATCACCGCGAAGGTGAGAGCCGCGATCAGCGTGGCCGCGGCCACGATCCGGTGTGACTCGGCACCGGCCCGTCCAGCCTGCCGCGCCCCCGGGCCGCTCACCGGATCCGTCGCGGGATGGAGATTCGGGGGGACGGCACGAGCCACCGCGAGGGCGGCCGCGGCGGTGAGCGGGACCAGCGCCCACCAGTCCGCCCGCCAGCCGAGCGTCACCGTGAGCAGACCGCCGAGCAGCGGGCCGACCAGGTTGGAGGTGCCTGCCGACGCGCCCCAGATCCCGAGCGCCGCGCCGCGGCGTTCCGGCGGGAAGCCGCTGACCGCTCCGGCCAGCGCCGCGGGGCTGACCAGACCGGCGCCGGCGCCCTGGACGACGCGGGCGAGGATGAGCTCCGCGAACGTCTGGGAGAGCGCGCCCGCGATCGCGCCGATCGCGAACAGCGTCAGCCCGGTCAACGCCAACCGCCGCGCGCCCAGCCGGTCGACCAGCTCGCCGCCTGGGATGAGCAGCAGCGCGTAGGCGCCGAAGTAGGCGCTCAGCACCACCGAGGTGGTGCTGCCGGAAACATGAAGACCGCTCGCCACGCGAGGCAGCGCGACCGTGATCAGCGTGCCATCGAGCTGCAGCAGCGCCGCCGCCGCCGTGCATGCCGCCAGCCGGGTCCACGCGGCACGCGGCACCGCCGGGCGCGCATCATCCGGCCGGCCACGCGAGCCGCGCCGGCTCGAGCGCTCGCGGGCGGGGGCGTCGGTCGAAGATGGCATCGGCTCCAGTATCGCGGCTCCGAGGGACCCCACTGCGCACCGGTCCGCGGACGAACATACGAGCCTTATGAAGAATTGGCTCAATAACCCTGGAAATCCCGTGCGGAGATCTATCCTTCTGGTCATGCCTCTCGGAACTCGTACATATCGGGGCGGCCCGCAGTCAGGCGGTTATGGCTACGGCGGCACGCTCACCCGCGATCAGACTCGCGGCGTCTTCGGCCAGGTCATGGGCCTTGTCGCCCTGACGATCGGCTTCCTCGCGCTCGGCGCCTACGTCGGCCGCAACATCAACGGCGGCTCGAGCTTCATCTTCATCGTGCTCGGCTTCGGCTGCGTCTTCGGCCTCAACTACGCCGCCGCGCGCGGCCGGGAGCAGCTCGCGATCGGGCTCCTGTTCGGGATGGGCCTGTTCCTCGGGCTGTTCATCTCCCCGGTCCTCGTTTACTACACGACCGCGAATCCGGGCGTCGTCTACCAGGCGGCCGGCGCGACCGCGGGCTTCACCGCGGCGATGGCGGCCTACGGCTACGCCACGCGGCGGGACCTTGCCGTCTACGCCCGCGCGTTCTTCTGGGCGCTGATCGGGCTGATCGTGTTCGGACTGATCACCCTGTTCGTGGTGATCCCAGGCTCGAACATCATCTACTGCGTGCTGGGACTCGGCATCTTCGCGTTCTTCACCGCGTTCGACTTCCAGCGGTTGCGCAGCGCGAACATGACGATGGCGGTCCCGATCGCCGCGTCGATCTTCCTCGACGTCTTCAACGTCTTCCTGCTGTTCCTGTCGCTGTTCGGCGGCGGCGGAACGCGCCGGAACTAGAAGACCCCGTCCACCGCGGGCGGCGGCCGGTCCGCCGCTCGCTCAGGACAGGCGCTGATCGTCGGGCACGTAGTGGCGCCCGCCGGCGGCGTCCTCCCACACCCGCATCACCCGGCGGGTCTTGGGGTCCCGGAAGCGCTCGCCGGTCGCACGCCAGTCACCGGCGGGCAGGTCGGAGTCCGCGTGGCCCCTGCCCCACCGGGGCCGACCGGCCTCCGCGCCCGGCTGTGCGGGCCGGTCGCCGAACCCGGTGGTCGACTCCAACACCGCCGCGCTCTCAGGGAGCGCCGGGAGGTCGGCGAGCACCGCCTCCGCCTGGTCGCGCCCGGCGGCCTCGCTGACGGCGACGACCCGCCGCTCGAGCTCCTCCAGATCGATGTGATCGGCCGCCGCGTGGGCGCTGAGCAGCGAGAACAGACGTTCGCGCTCGCGGTCGCCGAACTGACCGTCGCTCACGCGTGGTTCACCCCCGCGGGGCGAGCGTCACCGCGGTGCCGTACGCGACGATCTCGGTGAGCTGCTGGCCGATCTCCGAGGAGTCGAAGCGGACGGCGAGCACGCCGTCGGCGCCGACGAGCCGGGCGTTGTCGACCAGCCGGTCGATCGCATGCCGGCGCGAGTCCTCCAGCAGCTGCGTGTACTGGCTGACCTCGCCCCGGCGCAACGCCTTGAAACCGGCCGCGACCCCGCCCACGACCCCCATGCTCCGCACGACGAGCCCGTAGACGACCCCGAGGTTCCCGGTCACGCTGAAGTCCGGGAACTCCAGCGCGGTGGTCATCGGCAGCCCGGACGAGACGTTGGCCGCTTCGGCAGACATCGGCGAGAAACCTACCGGTTCGCGCGGGACTGCGTCGAGTCCGCTGCGGGCCGTTGCTGAGCATCGTGGACAGGTCCGGGGTCTGATCCTTATCCACTCGGACAATGCCGTGGGACCGCCGGTCCCGGAGGATCCCGGTCGATGCCAGCCCAGATCATCGTCTCCTACGACGGAACGACCAACGACGACGACGCGCTGATGCTCGGGCGGATGCTCGCCGGCGCCGGCGCGAGTCTGTCGCTCGCGTACGTGCGCCACATGCGTGAGTTCGACCCCCGGCGCGAGGAGATCGGCGAACACGACGCCCACCGTCGCCTCGCCCACGGAGCGACGTGGCTCGACGAGCCCGACATCACGACCCACGTCGTCGTCAACCCGTCCACCAGTGCGGGACTCGCCGCGCTGGCGGGGGCCGAGGGCGCGAACATCGTCGTGTTCGGCTCCGACTACCGGACCCCGCCGGGACACGTCGAACCGCAGGGATCCGCGCAGGGGTTGCTGGAGGGTGGCGCGGTCGCGGTCGCGGTTGCCGCGGCAGGCCTGCGGACGGGGACGCGGTACGCGCTCTCGACCGTATCGATCGCCGGCGAGACCGACGGTGCGGCCGCCCAGACCGCGCACGCGCTCTCGGCCGCCACCGGCGCCGAGGTGGTGAACGGCGGGCGTGACGCCGACCTGATCGTCGTCGACTCACGCCCGGACGCGACGCCCGGACGGGTCGCGCTCGACGGAGCCACCCGAGGCCGCCTGAACTCGGCGCGCGGATCGGTGCTGGTCGTGCCCCGTGGCACCCCGCTCGAGTTCTGAGCGCCGTTGTCCAAGGCCTGCGCGGGCGCCCGTTCCCCGGGCGGATGGGTCGCGGACGACCTCCTGCGCAGGCGGTTTATCCCTATGTCCAGATCACCTGTGGGTTTGCTGGACGCAGGGCTATGGGTCGCTCGCGGCGACTGCCGTGTACTGACCCCAGTCGGTCCAGAACGCCCAACCCGCAGACAAGGAGACAGATACATGGGGTGGACGCCCTACCCATCGTGGCTCAGCCCCGGGAACAACGCATGGCAGATGACAGCGGCGACGCTCGTCGGTCTGATGAGCGTGCCCGGACTCGTCGTGCTGTACGGCGGCGTCATGCAGAAACGGTGGTCGATCAACAGCATGATGTTGACCTTCACCGGGTTTGCAACGGTGCTCATCCTCTGGGTCCTCTGGGGCTTCAAGATGGGATTCGGGACCCCGTGGCACGGTCTGTCGAGCCACGGCTTCTTCGGGAACTTCATCGGGATCCCGGGGGAGATCCTCGGCCACAAGGCTGAGCAGGGCCAGGCCTCGATCCCACTCGCCACGCTCGGCCCCGCGTTCCGCTTCCCGCAGGCGACCCTCGCCTACTTCCAGTTCGTGTTCGCGGGAATCACACCGCTGCTGATGCTGGGCTCGGTTCTCGGGCGCATCAACCTCAAGGCGTGGGTGCCGTTCGTGCTGTTGTGGTCCACGATCGTCTACACCGTCGACGCGTTCACCATCTGGGGCGGCGGTTTCTTCGCCCAGCATGGCGCGGTCGACTTCTCCGGTGGCTACGTGATCCACATGTCGGCCGGCGTCTCGGGATTCGTCGCCGCCGCCGTGGTCGGGCCAAGACTCCAGCGCGACCGGGAGATCGACGCCCCGAACAACGTCGCCATGGTCGCCATCGGGGCCGGGCTGCTGTGGATGGGCTGGAACGGCTTCAACGGTGGCGACCCGTACTTCGCGGGGGCGTCGGCGTCCGCCGCGGTGCTGAACACCAACCTGTGCACGGCGGTCGCCTTCATGGTGTGGGTCGGGATGGACTACCTCACCGGGCGCAAGCCGGGCCTGATCTCCGGGGTCAACGGAATGATCGTCGGCCTGGTGGCGATCACCCCAGCCGCCGGCTACGTGAACGGGTTCGGCGCGGGCGCGATCGGGATCATCGCCTCGATCCTCGTCTACCTCGCGCTCAACTACATGAGCCGGATGCGGCCGTTCCGCAACGTCGACGACACGCTCGGCGTGTTCTACACGCACGGCGTCGCCGGCCTGCTCGGCGGCCTCCTCACCGGCGTGTTCGCCGACCCGAACATGACGGTCTACCTCGGCCTGAAGAAGACGCCGAGCATCGCCGCCGCTCCGGGGCTGATCCATGGCAACTGGACGCTGTTGAAGTGGCAGGCGATCGCCGCCGCATTCGTGATCGCGTGGTCCGCGACCGCGACATTCATCCTCCTGCGGCTCGTCGGGCTGTTCGTCCCGCTGCGGATGTCGGAGGAGAACATGGAGATCGGTGACACCGCCGAGCACGGGCACGAGGTGTACCCGTCCGACATCCCGTCCCTCGGGTACCCCGGCGGCATCCCGGCGCTCACGACCCCGTCCGGACAGACGACCACCGCATGACCCACCCACGCACGCGAGTCGGCGACCGGACCGATGAGCATGCGACAGGCCGGCGCGTCTGAGGAGAACGCGCCGGGACGCGACGGCCGGGAGGGGAGCACCACCTCCCGGCCGACGCCGTTGGCGCTCGTGTCCGACGCGGTCGCCGGTGGCGAGCTGCGGGACGTCGCCGAGACGGCCGCGCGCGCCCTGGGCTGTCCAGTGGTGATCGCGATCCCCGCGCTCGGCCCACCGGCGATCGTCCCGGAGGGCTCGGTCGACGCGCCGACCGCCGCCGCGATCGCCGGATTCGCCGAGCGCACGCTGGCGGGAGACCCGCCGGCCGGGCCCCCGGCGGCGGTGCACGAAGTGGCCCTCGTCCGGATCGCCGATCAGGTCGTGGGGATCGTCGCGGCGGTCTCCACGACCGAGGATTCCGGGGCGAGCGTGCCGAGACGAGACCGCAACGCCTGGCTGCAGGCGGCGGCGACCGCCGCCTCGGTCGCCGCACTCATCAATGAGTCACACGCCTCACCGGCGCATCTGGCCGCCGGCGCCGAGATCCTCGCCGAGCTGTCGGCGGGCGAGCCCGATGACCTTCCCGAGCTGCTCACCCGCGCGCGCCGCGCGGGCGTCGAGCTGCGCGCCGGCGGGGTCGCGCTCGCCGCGCGGCGAACTCCGATCCCGATCGGGCGGAGCGGGACAAGGGTGAACCCGGCCGAGGCGCTCGCCGGCAGACTCGCGGTCGCGCCGCCCGCGCTCATCGCCTTGACCGGACCGGGACGGCTGCGGGCACTGGTGCCGCTCTCGGCCGCCGACGGCGCCGGCGCGCTCGCCGACGCGCTGCGCTCCGACGGCTGGACGGTCGCACTGTCGGCGCCGCGGCGGGATCCCTCGCTGCTCTGCCTGGCCCTGCGCGAGGCCGAGCTGCTCGGGGATCTCGAGCGGAGCGGAGCACTCGCGCCCGGGCAGGAGGAGACCTACCGCCTGCTCATCGGAGTGCTGTTGCGCGACCCGGAGGAGCTCGAGGCACTCCGGGAGCGGACGGTTGCTCCCCTCGCCGCCTACGACGCCCGCCACGGCACCGAGCTGTTGGCCACGCTGCGCGCCTTCCTGGTCTACGACAGCTCGACCACCGAGACGGCGGAAGCGATGCGGTTGCACCGTCACACCGTCGGATATCGGCTGGCGCGAGTGCACGAGGTCTCGGGCCTCTCCCCGTACAGCTCGACCGGACGCGAGCGCCTGGGACTCGGCTTGAAGGCCGAGCAGATCATCACCGTCGCGAAAGAGCTCCCACAAACTCAAGTGAGTTTGTAGACTTTCGCCTATCGCACCCGAGCACGCATACCTGGTCTGCGCCACGCAGCGCAGCGGCTCCACCCTCCTATGCCGCCTGCTCGGCGAGACCGGCGTGGCGGGACATCCGCAGGAGTACTTCGAGGCCACCGCCGAGACGGGACGCCCGCCCCACCCCGGCGACTTCCTGGACGGCCTGGAGCCGACCGGCCTCGGGATCCGCGACGACGTGCGCCCGCCCAAGGCACCCGGCTATTCCTCGCTCGAGGGAGTCCCCGACTACCGCGCCCATCTGGCGCGGACGCTGTCAGATGGCACCGGCGAGAACCGGGTGTTTGGCGCCAAGATCATGTTCAACCAGATCGCCGAGGTCCATTCACACACCTCGACGCTGCCGGAGTACATCGGGCTGCACGGCGCGCCGCTGCTCCAGGCGCTGATCGGCAGCGAGTACCCGCTCCGCTACGTGTGGGCGCGCCGCGCCGACACCGTGCGCCAGGCGATCTCGATGTGGAGAGCCGTACAGACCCGCTCCTGGCGCGGGGACGAACTGGGCGACGACCGGAGCCCGGAGTATCGCTTCGAGGCCATCGACCATCTCCGGGCTCGCTTCGAGTCCGATGAGGCGGGCTGGGAGCGGTTCTTCGAGACGCACGGAATCGAGCCGCTGGTCGTCCGCTACGAGGCCGACCTGGAGCGCGACCGCGCGGAGACAATCCGCACGGTGTTGCGCTTCATCGGGGTGCCCCCGCCGCCCGACCTGGTCACCGCGACGCCGCTCGGCCGGCAGGCCGACGCGCTGACGGAGGAATGGGTGGCCGCTTATCATCGCGACCGCGCCCAGCGCGGCCGGCCTGCGGTCGTGCCGCTCGGCGCGCCGCGATCGTGACGCCGCCCAAGCCGCCGAACATCCTCTATCTCAACTCGCACGACACCGGACGGTACGTGCAGCCGTACGGCCACTCGGTGCCGACGCCGAACATCCAGTGGCTCGCCGACCAGGGCGTGATGTTCCGCAACGCGTTCTGCGCAGCGCCGTCGTGCTCGGGCAGCCGCGCCGCGCTGCTCACCGGCACCTACTGCCACCAGAACGGGATGATGGGCCTCGCGCACCGCGGCTTTGAGCTGTTCGAGCCCCAGCACCACATCGTGCACACGCTCTCGGCCGCCGGGTACCACACCGAGCTGATCGGCGAGCAGCACGTCTCCGATACCCCGTACACGCTCGGCTACGACGTCGTCCACGACGTCTCGGACACGACGGTCAACTCGGTGGCGCCGGCCGCGATCCGGACGCTGTCGGGCGGGATCAAGGAGCCGTTCTTCCTGTCGGTCGGCTTCTTCGAGACCCACCGCAGCTTCTTCGCGCCCAGCTCGGTCCGCGACCGGGTCTACTCGCTGCCGCCGCCGTTCCTGCCCGACACGCCCGAGATCCGCTCGGACATCGCGGCCTACAAGGCGAGTGCGCGCTCCCTGGACCAGGGCGTCGGCGCGGTGCTCAACACGCTCAACGAGACCGGGCTGGACCGCAACACGCTCGTCATCTGCACGACCGACCACGGTCTGGCGTTTCCGACCGCGAAGGCGAGCCTGCTCGACCGCGGGATCGGGGTGATGCTGATCATGCGCGGGCCCGGCATGTCCCCGGGCAGCGCCCAGGATGAGCTGGTCAGCCACCTCGACGTCTTCCCGACGATCTGCGAGGTGGCCGGGATCGAGCCGCCGCCCTGGCTGGAGGGCCGCTCGCTGGTCGGGCTGGTGGCGGGCACCGAGGAGCCCGGCATGCGACGCGAGATCTTCTCCGAGCTCACCTACCACGCCGCCTACGAGCCCCAGCGCGCGATCCGCACCGAACGCTTCAAGTACGTGCGCCGCTTCGATGACTACCCGCTGCCGGTGCTGCCCAACTGCGACGACTCGCCGAGCAAGGACGCCTATCTGGAGCGCGGGTGGGCGACCCGGCCGGTCGCACGCGAGCGGTTGCACGACCTCTTCTTCAACCCCGGTGAGGGGCGCAACTCGATCGACGATCCCGCCTACGCGGACGTGCTCGCCGACCTGCGCTCGCGCCTGGAGGAGTGGATGGCGCAGACCGACGATCCGCTGCTGCAGGGACCGGTCCCGGCGCCCCCGGGCGCCCAGATCAACCGCCAGGATCAGCTGTCGGCGGAGGACCCGACCTTCGTGGCGCAGCCGGTCAGCTGAGCACGAGCTCGGCGGCCGCGCGCAACGTGGCGGGGTCGCCGGCGATCAGCAGCGTCGTGGCCAGCGACTCGCGCCAGGCCTCGAGGTCGTGGCGCAGCTTGTCCGCCGGGCCGATCAGCGTCAGCTGCTCGAGCAGCTGCTTGGGCAGGGCCGCCGCGGCTTCGTCCTTCTTGCCCGCCAGGTAGAGATCCTGGATCTGCTCGATCTCGGCCTCGTAGCCCATCCGGATCGGGACGTTGGCGTGGAAGTTCGCGCCCTTGGCCCCCATGCCGCCGAAGTACAGCGCGTAGAACGGGCGCACCGCGTCGAGCGCCTGGTCGACGTCGTCGGTGACGATGAACGGGACCTGGGCGGCGACGTCGAACTCGGCCGCGCTCCGGTGGGCCCCCGGTCGCGCCAGGCCCTCGCCGAGCGCCTCGCGGTAGTACCCGTCGTGGTGGGGCGAGTAGAACAGCGCGAGCCAGCCGTCGCACAGCTCGCCGGCCATCGCGATGTTCTTCGGCCCCTCGGCCGCCAGGTAGATCGGGATGTCGGCGCGCAGCGGGTGGATGCTCGACTTCAGCGGCTTGCCCAGGCCCGTGCCGTCGGGATACGGGAGCGGGTAGTGGGCTCCGTCGTTGGTGACCGGGCCTTTGCGTGCCCAGATATCCCGGACGATCGAGATGTACTCGCGCATCCGCGCCAGCGGCTTGGCGAACGGCTGGCCGTACCAACCCTCCACCACCTGCGGCCCGGAGACCCCGAGTCCGAGGATGAAGCGCCCGCCGCTCAGGTGGTCGAGCGACATGGCGGCCATCGCCGTGGCGGCGGGCGTCCGCGCCGAGATCTGAGCGATCGCGGTCCCGAGCTTGATCGTGGTCGTGCGTGCACCCCACCAGGCCAGCGGAGTGAGCACGTCGGAGCCGTACGCCTCGGCGGTCCAGACCGAATCGAAGCCGAGGCGCTCGGCCTCGAGCACGGTCTCCTGGGCGCCCGCCGGGGGCCCGCCACCCCAGTATCCGAGCATCAGCCCGAGCTTCAGGTCATGCGCCATGGCGCGGGAACCCTATCGCCCGCGGCCGGACGAGCGCTCGCTGATCGACGCGGGGTGACGGGTGTCTCGTTCTTCCCCCGCTGCGGGTGAAAATCGAGACCGCAGCGCCTACGGCCCTACCGACCGCGGCCGAGGATCCGCCGCCACCAGGGCGGCGGCAGCTCGCCCGCGGCCCGGCGACGGTCGCGCTCGGCGCGCTCGTACTCCTCGCGGGTCGGCAGACGTCCTTCGCTGCGGGCCTTCATCACGCACGCGCTGTGGGCGTGGCGGCGGCGTTCGGCGTCGTCCTCGGGCTTGATCAGGACGTGATCCATCAGCGCCGGCAGCTGACCGCCGCACAGCGGACAGCGGTAGGTGGCGGGCTTGAGGTTGTGCGCGGGGCGGATCGTCCACCAGCGCGGCGCTGGACGGTTGGCGGATCGCTTGGCCACCCCCTCAGTATCGTCCGCGGCAATGGATCATCGCGACGAACGCATCATCATCGAGACCGACCGCCACCGGATCACCGGCGTTCTGCGGATGCCGGCGGACGGCTACCGCAGCCGGCTCACCGACTATCTCAACGCCTCCGAGCGCGCCTTCGTCGCGCTCACCGACGTCGAGGTCTCCGCCATCCAGGGCGAGCCGCGGGTCGAGCACCGGCCGTTCCTCGCCCTCTCGCTCCGCCACATCGTGCTCGCGATGCCCGCGGACGGGAACACCGCCGTCGCGGCGTAAGGGCACCCTTACTTTCGGCGTCGCGGAGCCGCCCCGGCGGCTATGATTCCTGGACGAGATGGCCAGTGATCAGCACGCCAGTGAGCTCGACGGCCTGAGCCGCAGCGAGGTGCTGCGGGCGTCCCCGCGGATGTTCGACTCCGACATCCTCGACAAGCTCTCCAGGGTCCATCCGGCGGTTCCGCCGATCATCTTCGTGCCGGTCATCAGCATCCTGCTGGCGTTCGGCTTCGTGGACGGAGCGGGCGCCTGGACCGTCGCCTGGGTCGCGGGCGGATACCTCTTCTGGACGCTCACCGAGTACTGGCTGCACCGCGTCGTCTTCCACTTCGAGCCCGAGGACGGGATCGGCGCCAAGCTGCACTGGATCATCCACGGCGTCCACCACGACCACCCGAACGACCCGATGCGGCTCGTCATGCCTCCGTCGGTCTCGATCCCGCTGGCCGCGCTGTTCCTCTGGGTCTTCTCGCTGGTGATCGGGAACCCGGGCTGGCTGCCCTTCGCCGCCGGCTTCCTGGGCGGCTACCTCGCCTACGACATGCTGCACTACCACGTGCACCATCACCGTCCCAAGACCGCGCTCGGCCGCCGCCTGCGCGAGCTGCACATGCGCCACCACTTCCAGAACCACGATCGCGGCTACGGCGTCAGCGCCCCGTTCTGGGACCACGTGTTCGGCACGGCGCCGGGCAAGCGCACCCGCGCCTGACGTCGGCCCCGGGCCTCACGTCGGCCGCCCCCTGCTGCCCCGGGCCGGGGTGTTCGTCTGGACGCTGGTGGTGTGGGGGTCGCGCGCGGCGGTCCGGGTGGGCCCGGTGCGGGTTGGGGCGGGTGGCGCGCGCGGGGCGGTCCGGGTGGGCGCGCGCGGCGGTCCGGGTGGGCGCGCGCGGCGGTCCGGGTGGGCCCGGCCGGCCCGAGCACGCGCGTTCCCGCGCCTTCGCGTCCACTGTGGGCGTGAAAAAGGGCTCTGCGCCGGATAAGTCGCTCACAGTGGCCTCGCCGGCCGCGGTCGCTTGCCGCTTGGGGCACTCTGGGAACTTCGAGCCGCGCCGCGGCGCTCGAGGTTCCCAGAGTGCCTCGGGTGGCCCGCGGCGCTCCGGGTGGCCCGCGGCGCTCCGGGCGCGTGCACGCGGGGACTCTGAGAACTTCAAGCGCGCTACAGCGCGTCAGGTTCCCAGGGTCGCCGCGACCGACGGACAGCCAGCGGTCCAAGTCCGGCGGGCGCGGGCGCTAAGCGGAGGGGGCGGGATTCGAACCCGCGGTCCGGGGTTGCCGGACTCCAGTTTTCAAGACTGGTGCATTCGACCACTCTGCCACCCCTCCGAGTAGGTAGCTCGGCCCCAATGTGACGGCTCGTCGACCCACGAAGCACTCCTTGAGCAGGTATTCGGAGTCGTCGGCACAGAGGACGTATAGCCAATCGTACGCACCGTCGGCTGTGCGCTTGACGACGTAGCCGCTGGAGTTCGAATGGATGTTGCGGAGATCGACCTCTCTGCCGCTGCAGAACTTGCATTGAACCCGGCGGAGACCTGCGGCGGCGTCGACGATCAGGTCGTAGGAAGCGGACTCTGTCACCGGTATCGAGACGTCGCAGCCTCGCGCCGTGAACGACGCGATCGCCTGCGTCGTGGCCCGGTCCCCCTTTCTCTGGGTCGTCCTCATTGACACAAACTATTCCGACCCGCGGCGGAGCGCCCTGATCGGGCGAAGCCCGAACGTCTAAACTTCCCGGACCTCCGGAGAGGTGGCCGAGTGGCTGAAGGCACTCGCCTGCTAAGCGAGTATGGGGGGAAACCTCTATCGCGGGTTCGAATCCCGCCCTCTCCGTTACGCAGCAGCCGCGGACCCCGGGCCCCGGCGGGCCCGCGCGGCTACAATCGTCCGCTCACGCGCCCGTAGCTCAGCTGGATAGAGCGTCGGTCTACGGAACCGAAGGTCGGGAGTTCGAATCTCTCCGGGCGCGCTCTCAAAGCCCCGCATAGCGGGGCTTTTTGCGTTTCGGGGCAAGGAGCACAAACGCGGATATGTCTGCCTCTCGGTGGAGCGGGCTCCAGGAGGCTTACGCGTACGCCTTATTGCCGTCGATTGCGGGCGTCACCGACGGGTCGAAAGCAGGCGCCCGCGCAGGGTCGTGCGCGATCTTTCCAAATGAGCTGGAAGTAGTGCTCGCCGTTGGAGGCATGCGCGCGGCGGGTTTCAGCAAGGCGAGCGCGACGAGGCGCAAAGCAGTTGTCCCGGGGTGAGGCTGTCGGGCCGGCTTGCGGCCTATCTGCCCGCATGTCTCGTGCCGTGGTTGCGGTGGGGCCAGCTGTGTGCTGAGGTCGCCGAGGGGATTCGTGAAGCGCTTGGCGCCTGCGCCGCAGATCCGACCGAGCACGGACTCGTCATGCCCGCGCTGCTGGACTGCGCCGACACGATCGCCGCGTCGCCCTCACACCGGACTAGTCCTGCGCCGCAGCCGACGCGCTGCCATCAAGTGCTTTCTCATGGACCACCAATCCGAGCACGGGGGTCATCCCGGCGCGCTCATAGATACGAAATGCGCCGGTCTCGTTCGCGGTGTCGACGCCGAGGCCGACGCTGCGCTCGCCACGCTCGCAAAACCGCTGGAACGCGTCGTGCAGCAGGGCGGTGCCCACACCTTTCGTGCGCCAGGGGCGGCGTGTGAAGAGCGCCTGGATCCACCCCCCGCCGTAGGTCTCGCTGGTGCAGATCGTGCCCGCGACGATCTCACGTTCTTCGCGAACGACGCACCACAGCGACTGGTCGAACCGGGTGCTCTGGAGGGTCTGCTTGCACCAGGTATCAAAGTCAAGCGGCGTGTGGTCCCAGTGGTCGGCGAACGCTTCCTGGTGTGCGGCGTGAAATGCGTGGGCGTCATGCGGGGGATCGAACGGCGTGACGCTCAGGCCGTCCGGCCAGGTCGGCGGGAGTGGCGGCTGGTCAAGCTGGATGCGTAGCTCTCGGAAGATTCGCACTGCGGTGTGCCCAAGGGACTCAAGCAGTCGGCGTCCGGCGAGGTCAGCTTCGAACGCGCCGCTCTTGATCCTGCGTGCGC
>DATJTS010000004.1:0-4933 GCA_035503035.1 Solirubrobacteraceae bacterium | reverse complement strand
CCCGCCACCCCCGCCACCCCCGCCACCCCCGCCACCCCCGCCACCCCGGCCACCCCCAGAGGTCCGCGTCGTGATCGACCGGATCTGCCGGTGGATCCTCTCGCGCTTCCTGCGCCGGATCGCGCAGGGCAGCCTGACCGTGATCGAGAACGGTGAGCCGCGCGTCTACGGCTCGGGTCCGCCCGCCGCCACGATGATCATCCGCTGCTCCCGGACGTGGCGGATGGGGCTTGCGGGCAGCCGTGGCCTCGCGGAGGCGTACGCCGCGGGTCACTGGGACTCCCCGGACCTCGTCGCGCTGGTCAGCTTGGCGGCCCGCAACGCGTCCGGGCTCGACCGGCTCCGGGCGTGGCTCAGCCCCGTGCGCACCCCCGTGCAGCGCGTCCGTGCCTACCTCCGGCGTAGCACCCGCCGGCGGCGCCGGCGCGACATCGCCGCCCACTACGACCTCGGCAACCAGCTCTTCTCCCGCATGCTCGACCCGTCGATGAGCTACTCCTGCGCCATGTTCGCGGAGGCGGGGATGAGCCTCGAGGAGGCACAGCTCGCCAAGCTCGAGCTCATCTGTCAGAAGCTCGACCTCGGTCCGGATGACCATCTGCTCGAGATCGGCACCGGGTGGGGCGCGCTGGCCGTCCATGCCGCCCTCACGCGTGGCTGCCGGGTCACGACGACCACGATCTCCCGCGAGCAGCACGAATACGCGCGGGCGGCGGTGACGCGTGCCGGGGTGCAGGACCGGGTCGCCGTCCTGCTCGAGGACTATCGCGACCTGAGGGGCCGCTACGACAAGCTGGTCTCGATCGAGATGATCGAGGCGGTCGGCTGGCGTCACACCGGCGCCTTCCTCGGCAAATGCTCGGAGCTGCTCGTCGCGGAAGGCGCGATGCTGCTCCAGGCGATCGCGATCGACGATCGCGCCTACGAGGTCGAGAAGACCTCCCGCTCGTTCATGAACACCTACATCTTCCCGGGCGGCTGCCTGCCGTCGCTCGAGGCGATCGCGCGGGGGGTCGCCCGCCACACCGACATGCAGATGGTGCACCTGGAGGATCTCACCCCGCATTACGTGGAGACGCTGCGCCGCTGGCGGCGAAACTTCGCGGGTCAGGCCTCGGAGCTGGCCCGGCTCGGATTCGACGAACGCTTCCGGCGGCTGTGGACGCTGTACCTGGCCTACTGCGAGGCGGGGTTCGCCGAGCGCCGCATCCTCGACGTACAGCTGCTGCTCGGCAAGCGGGGCTGGCCCGCCCAGGTGCCACCGGTGCTGCGGAGCGGAGCCCGGCCGTTGCGCGCGCTTTCCTAAACCATTCCTGAGGAATGTGTAGATTTGGGCTGAACCGACTGCCGGTCGGAGCTTGAAAACAAACCCAGGGGCTGGGAGGGGATGACTATGGCGAAACGAGGCTTCCGTCCGGAGGACGCCTTCCGGCTGCGAACCGCGACCGCTCCGGCCCTTGCGCCGGACGGTCGCCGGGTGGCATTCGTGGTCACCGACACCGATCAGGAGGCGGACCGGCTGCGCTCGTCGATCTGGGTGGCGCCGGCCGAC
Organism: Solirubrobacteraceae bacterium; assembly: GCA_035503035.1. GTDB lineage: Bacteria > Actinomycetota > Thermoleophilia > Solirubrobacterales > Solirubrobacteraceae > Palsa-465. Next base: position 3,381 of record DATJTS010000004.1, on the reverse strand, counting down.
GCCTCCGCGCCCGCGCGCCGGTTCACCGAGGGCCCGGCCGACCGGAACCCGGCGTTCTCGACGGACGGGCGGTGGCTCGCCTACATCTCGGTCACCGACGAGAAGCCGGAGCACGCACATGTACGGCTGGCTCCCCTCGACGGCGGCGTGCCCGCACGGCTGGGCGATCTCCCCGGCCCGGTGGAGCAGCTGGCCTGGGCCCCGGACTCCAGCCGGGTCGTCGTCGTATGTCGCGTGGGGGTGCCGGATCGGGAGACGGCGACTGCTCAGGAGCGCAACGCGCCGCGCGTGCCGCGTGGCCTCGCCGCGCGCCTGGACGGGGTGGGCTGGCAGGACGGGCGTCGCCACCTGTTCCTCGTCGAGGTGCCGAACGGATCGGCCAGGCAGCTAACCCGAGGCGAGTACGACCACGACGATCCGTCCTTCTCGCCCGACGGCGCATACGTCGTGTTCGCCTCCGACCGCAGTCGACGCCGGGACGACCGCCAGTTCCGGAGCGACGCCTGGGTGATGCCGGTCGACGGGGGCCGGCCGCGACGGCTGACGAACGGGAAGGGCCTCGTCGCCTTCCCGGCCTTCTCTCCGGACGGCAAGCTGGTTGTGTTCGCGGGCCAGATCACCGAACAATTCGACGAGGACGCGCACGTGTTCGTCGTGCCCGCCGACGGCAGTGGCCCGGCCGAGCCGGTGGCGCCCGATCTCGACCGCCCGGTCGTGCTCTTCCCCGGCCTTCCCACTCCCCTGAACTGGGTGGGCAACCGGGAGCTGCTGATGCTGGTCGCCGACCACGGGGCGGTCAGGCTGCACCGCGCGCGCGTCGGTGAGCGGCGCAGCCGCGAGCTGATCGGCGGCGACATCCTGATCGACGGCGTCGCCGCGCATCCCGGGCGGCGGGCGGTTGCGTTCACGTCATCGTGGCCCAACCGGCTGAGCGAGCTGCGCGTGACCACGACCGCCGGCGCCGACCCGGTGCAGCTGACCGATTTGAACGGGGAGTTGCTCGCCGAGGTCGAGCTCGCGCCGGTGCGCCGGACGACGATTGCCCGGCCCGACGGCACCGAGGTGGAGTACTTCACGATCGTGGCCGCGGACCGCGGGGCACGGGCAGCGCCGGCGTACGTCGACATCCACGGCGGCCCATACGCCTCATGGCCCTCCGGTCGCTGGCTCGCGTTCCATCAGTCCCTGGCCAGCGCGGGCTACGCCGTGCTCCTGCCCAATCCCCGGGGGAGCACGAGCTACGGCCAGGAGTTCACGCGCGCGTGCACCGGCGACTGGGGCGGAGGTGACTACCACGACATCCTGGCCTGCTGCGATGACCTGATCGAGCGGGGCATCGCCGACGGCGGGCGCATGTTCGTGGGCGGGGGCTCCTACGGCGGGTTCATGACCAGCTGGATCGTGGGGCACTCCGACCGGTTCCGGGCCGCCACCGCGTCGGCGGCGGTGGTCGATGAGACCAGCATGTCGCTGACCACCGAGATTCCCGAGTTCTCGGTGTTCTCGATGGGCGGGAATCCGTGGGAACGGCGCGCCGAGTACGAGCTGCGCTCGCCACTCACATACCTGCCCGCGGTGAGGACCCCGGTGATGATCGTCCACTGGGAAGGGGACCTGCGGGTACCGATCAGCCAGGGGGAGGAGCTCTACTCGGGGCTGCGCCTGCTGGGCAAAGAGGCGGAGATGGTGCGCTACCCGGGTGGCTTTCACATCCGGCGCACGCCCTCGCAGGCGGTCGACTTGACCAAGCGCGTGCTGGCCTGGAACCAGCAGCACGACGCCCGCCCCAGACGGCGGGCCCGGGGTTAGACTCGCCGTGAGGAGGACGTGAGCGGATCGGAGAGACTGAACGCGAGCACGCTGCTCGACGCGCAGTTGGAGGCGGGTCGGGCGGATACCCCGGCGCTCCTGACGGCGGACCGCGTCGTGACCTACGGCGAGCTGGCCGGGTTGACGGCGGCGGTTGCCTCGTACCTGAGCATGCTCGGGATTGAGCGCGAGCACCGGATCCTGATGATCCTCGACGACTCGCCCGCATTCCCGGCGGTGTTCCTCGGGGCGATGCGCATCGGCGCGGTGCCGGTTCCGGTCAACCCGATGGACCGCGTCGACAACTACGCCTACTACCTCGACGACAGCTACGCCAAGGTGCTGGTCGTCGAAGGGTCGCTGCTGGCCGCGCTGGAGCCGGTGCTGGCCGCTCGCCCCGATCTGCACGTCGTGGTCGTGGACGGGGATGCCGGTCCGCACACGAGCTTTGACTCGTTCGACGTCGCGCACACCGCGGAGCTGCGGCCACCGCTCGACACGCACCGCGAGGACATGGCGTTCTGGCTCTACAGCTCGGGATCGACCGGGCGGCCCAAGGGCGTCGTGCACTCACACGGCGACATCTCGGTGACGGTCGACCGGTACGCGCTGGGCGTGCTGCAGATCTCCCAGGCCGACATCTGCTACTCGACGACCAAGCTGTTCCACGCCTACGGGCTGGGCAACGGACTGTCGTTCCCACTCTCGGTCGGGGCGTGCGCGGGCTTGGTCAAAGGGCGCTCGGTCCCGGACCGGATCTTCGAGGCGGTGGGGCGCTATCGCCCGACGCTGTTCTTCTCGGTGCCGGCGCTCTACGCGGCAATGGTCAAGGCGCCGGGTGGCTCAGACGTCGACTTCCGAAGCGTGCGGGCGTGCGTGTCGGCGGCCGAGGCGCTGCCGGCGGCCGTGCTCGCGCGCTGGCAGGCGATGACAGGCGTCCCGATCCTCGACGGGATCGGCTCGACCGAGATGCTCCACATCTACTGCTCGAACGCGCTTTCCGATCTCGCGCCCGGCACCTCCGGTCGCCCGGTTCCCGGATACGAGCTACGGCTGGTGAACGAGCAGGGTCTCGACGTCGGGGCCGGCGAGCCCGGCGACCTGATGGTCCGAGGGGAGAGCTGCGCCGCCTACTACTGGCACCAGCGGGCCAAGACCCGGTTCTCGATGCGCGGCGAGTGGTTCCACACCGGGGATCGCTACGCGCTCGACGCAGATGGGCACTTCGTCTACCAGGGGCGCACCGACGACATGATCAAGGTCGGTGGCCTGTGGGTCTCGCCGGCCGACGTCGAGGGGTGCCTGGTGCAGCATCCGGCCGTGTCCGAGGCCGCCGTGATCGGGGTGTTGCTCGATGACGTGAGCCGGATCAAGGCGTTCGTGATCTGCGCGTCCGGGGTGCCGACGGGTCCGGACGCCGATGCGCTGACTGAGGAGTTGCGCGGGTGGTGCAAGGAGCACCTGCGCCGCTACGAGTACCCGCACGTGGTCGAGTTCGTCGAGGACCTGCCGCGGACGCCGACCGGCAAGGTGCAGCGCTACAAGCTGCGCGAGGCGGAAGAGGTGCAGGCG
>DATJTS010000003.1:0-16525 GCA_035503035.1 Solirubrobacteraceae bacterium | reverse complement strand
CGCACCGAGGTGAGCTGGTCCCCGCGCGGCGCGCGCCTGCTCGACCTCGACTCCGATTTCGGAGCCGGCCTCGCGCCCGAGGAACTCGCAGAAGCCCAGCAGAACGTGGTGCTTCCGACCGCGAGGCTCGAGAAGGGATTGTGGGAGGTCGAGCAGCTCAGGGAGGCACACGGGGTCCGCGGCGAGCCTCGCGGGTTCATCGTCGTCGCCGGAACGGTGTCCGTCGATCTGGCAATCGCCGGTCAGGTGTGCACGCGGCTGATCACCGCGCGTGAGCTGGTGCTCCTCGACGGTTGGCAGGAGGACTCGATCCCGGTCCATGCCGGCTGGTCGGTCCTCGAGTCGGCGATACTCGCCGTGCTCGACGACCGGCTGGCGACGATCGGCGCCCGCTGGCCCGGCCTGATGAACGCGATCCTCAAGCGCGCCGCCCAACAGGTGCGGCACGCCCTTCTGCAGCAGGCCATCAGTCAGCTGCCCCGTGTCGAGGACCGGCTGCTGGCGCTGCTGTGGTCGATCGCGGATCGACAGGGGGTCGTGCGCTCGGACGGGGTCTGGATCCACCTGGCCGTGACCCACGCCACGCTCGCCCAGATGATCGGCGCGCGCCGCCCGACGGTGAGCCTGGGACTGCGCGCGCTCACCGACCGGGGGTTGGTCAAGGCCGAGAACGGCGGTTGGCTGATCTCCCCGGACTCGGTGAACACGTTCTCGGCCGCCGAGGCAAAGCCGGACGTCGTCGACTGACGGTTCGCCCGCCGGGTCGGGTTGGTTTGCGACGTGGAACGTCGTTTCCCAACGCCGGCGCCCAGGCCAGACGACCGCCGGGTCTACGGTCGGCTCCAGACGTCACGGCGATGCGCCGGGCTCCGCGGCCCACCGATGAAAGGAGCCGAGATCGATGGCGACCCCCACCCTCGCACGACGAACCCAGGAGGCGCAGGATCCCGAGCTCGACGAGCTGTGGCGGCGCTGGCGCACGGACCACGATCTGTCCGCCCGGGAGCGGCTGTTCGAGGAGTACTACCCGCTTGCCTGTCGGCTGAGCGGCCGTTACCGCAGTCCCTACGAACCTCACGAGGACCTCCTTCAGGTTGCCGCCGCGGGGCTGCTCTACGCGGTCGATCGCTATGACCCCGATCGCGGCGTCGCGTTTCCGGCGTTCGCCATCCCGACGATCCTCGGGGAGCTCAAGCGCCACTTCCGCAACACGGGATGGTCGGCGCATGTGCCCCGCGGCGCGCAGGAGCTCTCGCGCCGCGTCGAGCACGGGCTGCAGGAGCTCACCGGCCGGATCGGACGCTCTCCGACGGTCCAGGAGCTGGCGGGCTACACCGAGATCGACGTCGAGGATGTCCTGGTCGGCCTGCATGCGGTCGCTGCCCACTACTCGATCTCGCTCGACGCGCCCGCGCCTGGCTCTGATCAGGATGAGCCACAGACCTTTGCAGAGGAACTGGCCGACACCGAGGACGGGTACGGGTTGATCGAGACGAAGCTGTCGCTCGCCCAGGCGATGCACCACCTCCCCCATATCGAACGCGTGGCGCTCAGCATGAGAATCCACGAGGACCTCAAGCAGAGCGAGATCGCGATTCGCATGGAGTGCTCCCAGATGCAGGTCTCACGGCTGCTCAGCCGGGCGGTGGCGCGCCTGCGCGAGCTCACCGACCCGGACACCGATGCCGCGGCGTGAGCCGGGCGAACCCGGGCTTGGTCACAGCGAGCGCAGCGCCGGCAGCAGATCGTCCTGTGCCCAGCGCAGGAACGGCTCCTGCTGCTCCCCGCCGATCTGAACGAGGGCGATCTCGGTAAAACCGGCGTCGAGGAACGGGCGCACCGCCTCGACGTGCTCCTCGAGCTCAGGGCCACAGCTGATCGCCTCGGCGACCTGATCAGGGGTGACGAACGCGGTCGCCGCGTCGAAGGACTCGGGATTGGGCAGGTCGGCGTTCACCTTCCAGCCGAGCCCGAACCAGCGAAATTGCTCGTGGGCACGCCGCACCGCGGCGTCGCGATCGGCGTCGTAGCAGAGCGCGAGCTGACCCACGCGAGGCTTGCCCTCGCCGCCGGCAGCGTCGAACATCTCGCCGAGCTGCCCTTCGGGTTCGACCGCGATCATGAGATCGCCGTGGCGGCCGGCCAGCCGGCAGGACTGCTCACCGGACACGGCGATGCCGATCGGCACCCGGTGGTCCGGGAGGTCCCACAGCCGCGCCTGCTCGACGGTGAAGTGGTCGCCGCGGAAGTTCACGCTCCGCTCGCCGTCGAGCAATGAGCCGATGATGCGCACCGCCTCGGCGAGCATCCGGTGGCGGGCGCCGACGGCCGGCCAGCGCTCCCCGACGACGTGCTCGTTGAGGTTCTCGCCGGAGCCGAGCCCGAGACGGAAGCGGTTGCCCGAGAGGATGCCCAGGGTCGCGGCCTTCTGGGCGACGACCACCGGGTGGTAGCGGACCGTCGGGCAGGTCACGTAGGTCATCAACCCGATCCGCTCCGTGGCCTGCGCGGCGGCACCCAGGATCGACCACGCGTAGCCGGCGTGGCCCTGCTCCTCAAGCCACGGCTGGTAGTGGTCCGAGCAAACCGAGAAGTCGAAGCCGGCCTGCTCGGCGGCGACGAGGTCACGGACAAGCTGGTCCGGGCGCGACTGCTCGGTCATCATCGTGTAGCCGAAGGCCGTCATCGCTCTCCTGTCAGCCCAGCCGGGTCGAGTCGAGTTTCGCGCAGAGGTCAGCGACCGATTCGAACACGGCCACCGCGCCCGCGTCGCGCAGTTCCTGCTCGGAGAACCCGCCGGTGATCACGGCGATCGTCTCCACGCCGGCCTCGCCCGCGGACTTCACGTCCCACGGGGTGTCACCGACCATCACGGCGTTCTGCGGACCGTCACCGACCTTCTCAAGCGCCGCGTGGACGAGATCGGGCGCGGGCTTGGTCCGCTCGACGTCACCGGAGGTCGTCCAGTCCTCCGCGAGGTCTCGCGCGTCGAGCATGTCGAGGTAGTGCTCGACCTCCTCGGGCTTGGCCGAGCTGGCGAGCACCACGCGGTGGCCACGCCGCTTCAGCTCCTCGATCAGCTCGCGTGCGCCCTCCATCGGACGGACCTCGTCGATCAGCTCCATGTAGCGCTCGCCCTCGGCCGCACGGATCTGATCGCCATACCGCCGCTCGACCTCCGCGCCGCAGAGCGACTCGACCACCTGGTCGCCACCCATTCCGATGTGCCGGTGGATCCGCCACAGCGGGACGGCGAGGTCGTGCTGAGCGAGGGCACGAGCCCAGGAGATCGTGTGCTGGTAGTTGGTGTCGACCAGCGTCCCGTCGATGTCGAGGATCGCCGTCGCCGTTGTGCCGTCGGAGGAGCCCATGGTCCTCATCGCTGCCCGCCTTGACTGCCGGCAAGCACCGCTCGTCCCGTGGGTTCGTAAGCAACGACGCGCACTCGCGGCCTGATAATGAATGGGCGATGAGCGATCAGACGCTGCAGTGCGTGATCGAGATCCCGCGAGGGAGCCGGAACAAGTACGAGTTCGACCCGGATCTCGGCGCCATCAAACTCGACCGCTTCGTCTCCGCCTCCGTCGTCTATCCGACCGACTACGGCTACGTCCCGGAGACGATCGCGCCCGACGGCGATCCGCTTGACGTCCTGGTCTGCGTCTCCGCGCCCACATTCCCAGGCTGCGTGATCATCGCCCGACCGGTCGCCCTGTTCGGCATGTCCGACGAGAAGGGCCCGGACGATCACGTCGTCTGCGTCCCGTGCAACGACCCGAACTGGGCAACGGTCCGGGACATCGGCGATCTCTCCGCCCAGTTGCGCGCGGAGATCAGCCACTTCTTCGACGTCTACAAGGATCTCGACGAGGGCCGCTACTCCCAGGTCGGCGACTGGGGCGATCGGGCCGCCGCGTGGCAATGCGTGAGAGAGGCGCGCGCTGAGTGGGAGGCGCGCAGGTAGCGGGCGACCGGGGCGAGGCGACGGCGCTCAGGCGACGAGGTCCTGCTCGGCCTGCGCGATCCAGTCGCGCTTGGCGGCCCGCCATTCTTCGTCGGTGTGGCGCTGCTTCCAGTAACCGGTCGCCGACAGCCGCTCGGGCGCGAACCCGCGGTCCTGGATCAGGTGGCGGCGAACCCGGAGCACCGCCTCGGCCTCGCCGTGAACGAACGCCTGGCCCTCGCCCGCGGGCAGATCGAGCGCGCGGACCGCGTCCAGCTGCAGATCGGGCTCAAGGCCCGGCGCCAGCGAGCGGTACAGCCAGGTCGGCCGTAGGTCGCCCGGGGTGGTGAGCACGACCTGATGGTCGGGGCCGTCGACCTCGAGCACGACGAACACGGGGACGCCGGGCCGGACTCGCTCCAACGACACCGCGATCGCGGGGATCACCGCCTCGTCCCCCACCATCAGGTGCCAGTCCGCCTGCGCGGCCGGCGAGTAGGCACCCCCGGGCCCGCGCAGCAGCAGCTCGTCTCCGGGTTTGGCTGCCGCAGCCCACGGGCCGGCGACGCCGGAGTCGCCGTGGACGACGAAGTCAAGCGTGAGCCGGCGGCGCTCGGGGTCGTACGCGCGCACCGTGTAGCTGCGCGTCTTGTCACCGAACACGCACTTGACGTAGTGGTCGGTGAACTCACCGACGGGGAAGCCGGCGAGGTCCTCGCCCTCCACCACGATCCGCACCAGGCTTGGCGTGAGCACGCTCGTCTCGATGACGGTGGTGCGGCGCGGCGGTGACGATGGCCTGCGGGGACGATCCATCCGTCCCAGGCTAGTGGGCCTCCGGGAGACCCAATACTCAGTACGGCTTGCTCGGATACCCCGGGCCGAGCCGGCTGTTGGCGCGGGCGGCCAGCCCTTCCGCGTACTGGGGCCAGAACGTGCCGCCCGACGGGCCGCCACCGCAGCCGCTGCTGTTGCCGGGGGTGTGCTCCCACAGGTAGGCGTCGGCGTACCCCAGACCGGTGTCGGTCGTGTCACGAATGCCGAGGCCGCGGCCGGGCGGATTGCACAGATCCTCCACGCCCTGGGTCGACGGGTGCGGATTGAGCTTCGGGCCGCGGCCGTTGGAGGCGGTGTTGACGATGAAGTGGGTCCCGCCGACGCGCCGGGCGACCGCGGTGGCCCAGCGATCCTCGTTGATCGTCCAGTTGTCGTGCGTGTCGTTGGTGAAGAAGCCACGGATGTGGTGGATCCCGATCGCCTTCAGCACGCGCGCGGTGTAGCCGACGGAGTTGGAATCCGAGTAGCCGCCCTCGACGTAGACGACCGTGTGCGGCAGGCGTTCCATCGCGTCCATCTCGTAGCGCAGCGCCGCCTCCCACTCGGGGAGCGCACCGGTCTTCTGCACGCCTCGGGTCGACCCGATCCCGTCGAGCTCGAGCAGCACGACGGCCGGGCGCCGGTCGATGCCCGCCGCCATCGCGTTCACGCGCGCCTTGAACAGCGGCATGTAGGCGCGGACCTGCGCCGGCGTCGGATCCCCACCGAGCGTCGCGTGCAGGAAGTAGGTGGTGAAGATCGGGATCGTGCCCGGATCGGCCTGAAGTACCCGGCAGAAGATCTTCTGGGTCTGCTTGAAGATCCCGTCAGGGGTGCCGCCCCACGCGCCGCTCGAGATCCGCTGCGCCTGTGGCACGGCGGCGATCTTCGACAGCAGCGCGACCTCGCGGGCCAGCGAGGGGTCGGCGGCGAGCTTGGCGTGCAGCGAGCCCTGCGTCAGCTGCTGTGAGAACTGCGCCCACGACTCGCTCGGGCTGAGCGCCTCCGGGTCCAGACCCACCAGCGAGGCGATCGCACTCGCGGCGTTGCCCTCGTTGGGTCCGGGGACGAAGAAGTTCGCGCCGTTCAGCGGGTTGGCACCCGGGGCGGTCTTCAGGTCGAGCGGGTTCGCCGGGTTGCGGCTTGCCGGGTAGCGCTCCGGGCACTGCTGGGCGAACGCGGCGTGGGCCACCGGCGGCGCACTCCCCGCGGCCGTCGCGATCAGAGTGGCGCAACCCGCGCATATGGCGGCCGCGAGAACCGCCGCAACCCTTCTCAGTACCTGCAAACGCTGCATGTTCAGTGATCCTTGCTCATTGGGACGTCGCGAAACCTACCCGACCTCGACACCGGAAACACGCGTATTGAGGTGTGGTTGCGCCGGAGCGCGACAGGAGCTGGTCATTTCGATTAATCTCGACCGCCGATCGTCTGGTGGCGCACAAGGGGACGGATCGTGGGCGTTGGCGGGCTGGTGGGTCAAATGTGGGCAACCGTGGCGATCGCGGCGCTCGGGCTCGTGCTCGCGGCGGCGGGCCTCGCCAAGCTCTCTCGAACCCGAGCCGGACGGACACGACGGGTCCAGGGCGCCGCGGAGCTCACGCTCGCATGGGCGGCACTGCTGGCTCCGGTCCGCCCGGGCGCGTTCGCGCTGGCCGCCACGTTTTCGGCGTTCGCCGCGATCCATGCGCGCCACCGCGGCGAGCCCGCCGATGGTTGCGGATGCTTCGGGGAACCGACTGGGCTCGCCGCTGCAGCCGGCAGGCGGCGGCTCGTGCTCACCGCGCTGTCGGCAGCACTCGCGGCGGCGGTGGCGGTGGCGGCACCCGCGGCACGGACCCCCGCGGCACTGCTGATCCATCGACCGGGCACAGGTGTGATCGCCCTGTTGACGGCGGCACTGCTCGCCCAGGCGTGGCGGGCGACGTTCACCGCGACCCCGGCCGCCGGGCGCGCGGGCGATCGGCTGGTGACGGGTTCGGCGCTGTTCCTCGAACGGCGGTTCTCGCGCCGGGGGCTGCTCGTCCGGCTGGCCGCCGCCGGCTCTGCGCTGACGGTCGCCCCGCTGCGCTACCTGCTCTACCCGGGCACGGTGCTGGCGGCGATCACTCCCGGGGAGTGCACGCACGGCGCCTGCACCGACGGGTACACCGCGTTCTGCTGCGAGATCAACCACGGACAGAACAGCTGCCCGACGGGAACCTTCCCGGCCGGCTGGTGGATGTGCACCGACTACCCAGGCCACAACCTGTGCGCCGAATCCGGCATCCGGTACTACGTCGACTGCAACGCGCTTCCCGACCAGACGTACCCTGGCGGCTGCCGCTGCGCGGGGTCCACCTGCGACGAGCGTCGCGTCGCCTGCAACGTCTTCCGCTACGGGCAGTGCAACACCCATGTTCCCGGCGTCACCGCCGTCGTCTGCCGGATGGTCGTCTGTGAGAACCCGAGCATGATCCCCGAGCTCGGTTGCAGCGCCTCGCTGGCCGTCGACGACGCCGTCTGCGCCCAGGACGCGCGGTGTCTGGAGCCCGCGATCCAGGTCGGCTCCCCGGGCGGGGTCTGAGATGAGCGCGACCACGATCGTGATCGTCGCCGGCGGGGTGCTGCTCGCGCTCACCTGGCTGTTCCTGGTCGCGGTCCTGCGCAGCCACGCCGAGATCCTGCGCCGGCTGCACACGCTTGAGAATCGGCTCGATCCCGGCGGCTTGGCTGTCGGCGAGGAGGCGGGCGCGCGGGCCGACCCGCGCGCGGCCTACGCGGAGTTCGCCGGTGCGCAAGCGCCGGACATCGTCGGCGAAACGCTCGCCGGAGACGTGGTCAAGCTCGCGCTCGGCCCGGGCTCGCCGCGCACGTTGCTCGCGTTCCTCAGCACCGGCTGCACGGTGTGCGGGTCGCTGTGGGACGAGTTGCGCGGCGGCGATCCGGTGGCGCCGGGGATCCGGATCGTCGTCGTGACCAGGGGATCGGACCGCGAGAGCCTCACCCGCCTGGAGCGGATCGCTCCCGCACAGGGGGAGCTCATCATGTCCTCCGCCGCCTGGAGCGACTACGGCGTGGTCTCGACTCCCCATTTCGTGCTGGTCGGACCTGACCAGCGGCGCATCCTCGGGCGAGGCGGCGCGACGAGCTGGGCGCAGATCCTCTCGCTGCTGGGTGACGCGCAGTCCGACGCTCGCCGGCACGACGCTCGCTCCACCTCGCAACGTGCCGAGCGGGCCGAGCAGGCGCTCTGGGCCTCCGGGATCGGCCCTGATCACCCCAGCCTGTATCCCTCCCGCAACCCGGAGGCGCCCGATGAGTGAGTCGCTGTTCGTGATCGTGGCCTGCGTGCTCGCCGCGGTCGGCGCGATGCGCGCGACCTGGTCGCCGTGCGGTCAGTCGATGCTCGCCAGCCTGACCCCCGTCGGGGAGCGTGGTCGCGGGTTCTCCTGGCCGGTGACGGCGACCGCCTACGCGATCGGCGCGACCGCCGCCGGTGCGCTCACCGGCCTGGGGCTGGGCGCGGCCGGGTCGCTGGTCCCTGGGGGACTGGGCTGGCGCGGGCCGGCGCTGCTCGGCACGCTGCTCACCGCGCTCGCGATCGACGCGACGCCGTTGCGCCGTCGGCTGCTGCGAGCGCGCGGACAGGTCAACGAGGACTGGATGGCGCGTTACCGCGGCTGGGTCTACGGCCTGGGGTTCGGCGCTCGGCTCGGGGTCGGCTTCACCACACTGGTGGCGTGCGCCGCGGTGTACGCGACCTTCCTGAGCGAGTTGCTGTCGGGCTCTGCGTCGGCCGGCGCCCTGATCGGCGTCACGTTCGGAGCGGTGAAGGCGCTCGCCCTGCTGCCGGCAGCGACGGGTCGTGATCAGCGGTCGCTGCAGGCACTCCATCGGGCGCTCGCCCGCTGGGACTCCCCGGCGGCCCGCGCGGTCGTGGCCAGCGAGCTGATCCTGTGCATCGCCGTGATCGGCCGGCTCGCGTGAGGATCAGCGGTCATGGCCTGTCGATCGACTCGCCGGACGGGTGGGAGGTACGGATCCTCCGCCGCGCGGGCGGCGGCCCGGTCCTGCACGCGGCGACGTTCCCGCTGCACGCGCACGACGGGGACTTCGGGGCGGCGGCCACGGGACGCATGCGCGGCGACGACATCTTCTGCGCGCTGCTCGAGTTCCTGGGGGACGACCGGGCGCGGCCGGGCGTCGGGCTGTTCCAGGCCGAGGGCCGGCCGGTGCCTGATCCGGCGCAGTTCCGCTCCAACCAGCTGCAGGTGACCCGTCCGGGACAGTACGGCTGGCAGCGCTTCTACACCGACGAGGGACGGCTGTGCTGCGTCTATGCGGTGGTGATGCCCCGGCGACAGGCGCTCGCCGCACTCGTCACCGAGCTGTCCCGGGTGCTGGCAACGGTGGGCCCGGCGGAGCGCTGAGCGCCGGCGCGGGCGGCGCGACCGCGACGGTCTGCGCGACCGTCGCCCGCAGACCGGCGTGATCGATCGCGGTCAGGGTCACCACGTAGGTTCCGGGCGCGGTGAACTGATGCGACGGCGACTGCAGCGCCGACCCGTCCGCGGGGCCCGACGCCGGGTCGCCGAAATTCCAGCTCCAGGCGATGATGCGCCGGCCCGGCCCCTCGCCCTCGAGAGACGCGTCCAGGAACGAGACGACGTCGCCGGCGCCGACGGTGGCCGTGAATGCGGGCTGAGGCGGGGACGGCAAGCCGCCTCGCAGACGGCCCGAGTAGCGCGCCGCGTCGTAGCTCGGCGCCATCGCACAACGCGTCCGGTCGATCCGCGGCAGGCCGACGTAGGTGGCCTTCAGGCGCCGGGCGAACCGAATCCCTCCGACGGTCCGGGCCGCCGCCACTCGCAACCGAAGGATGTACGGAGCACGCGCGCCGCGGCGATCGATCCGTCCGCGGCAGGAAAGTGGGACGAAGAACGAGCCGTGGCCGACCCAGCTGCCGTTCGGTCTGAGGTACAGCGTGAGCGTGAGCCGACGGCCCTGACCGCGGGTCCGGCGCAGGCGAAGCTGGCGACAGACATCGACGCGGCAGCGGTGCGGCCGGATCCGCCAGGTGCGGGTCAGCCGCTCGCCGCGGTGTTCTCCGCGCACGTTGACCGCCTGGGTGACGACCGTCCGCATGGTGAACCGGCCCTGCACGCGCGCCGGGCCGACCGCCCCCAGCGCAGCGGGCACTGACTGGGCCGCGGCCGCGCAGACGAGCGCGAGCGCCGGCCGCGTGATGCGTCGCCGGCGGCTCACTCGACCGGCCGCCGCATGCGCAGGAACTGAATCGTCGCGCCGCGGCGGGTGTACTGCTCGGTCTCGACGGGCTCGAACCCGGCCCGCTCGTACACGGTGATCGCGCGGGCGTTGAACGTGGCGACGCGCAGGGTGATCGTCATCGGGCGCAGCCGCACGCGGTCGATCAGCCACTCGCAGAGCCGCCGCACGAACGCGACGCCGAGCCCGCGCCCGGTGCACTCGGGCCGGAGGCCCAGGCCGATCTCGACCGAGCCATCCTCGCCCACCGGCCAGACCTGGACGAAGCCGACCAGGCCCTGCTCCGCCAGGCGCACAGCGAAGTAGAGGCCCGCGCGACGGTCGGCCTCGAGCAACTCGGCCAGATCATCCGGCTCCGCGGAGTAGTTGTAGAACGCATAGATCCCGGGATAGGTCCAGGCGCCGATCTCCTCGGCCTCCGGTTGGGTCATCGGCGCGATCTCGGCGCGAGCGATGCCGGCAGCGGTGATCGCGTCGAGGCTCGGGGTCACCGGCGCAAGCGTACGCTCACCGCGACGAGCGGATGCGGCTACCCGGCGGCGAGCGCATCCGAGCCCGGCGTGCCTCGGCGGACGCACTCGGCGCAGACGCCCTCGGCGCGAACCGCCACCGATTCGACGCTGTAGCCCACCGGCGAGGGCGAGGGCAGTCCCGCGCCGCCCAGGTCGATGTCGAACAGCCGAGCGCAGACGCGGCAATGGAAGTGGTCATGCGGGGCGACGTTCGTCTCGTAGCGAATCGACTCGGCGGAGCCGACGGAGCTGAGCACTCCGAGCTCCGCCAGCTCGACGAGCGTCGCGTAGACAGTCCCGCGGCCGATCTCCGGGACGGTCAGGCTCGCGCGAGAGAGCACCTCCTCGGCTGAGAGGTGCTCCTCCTCCGTGCCGCGAAAGGCATCGAGGATCGCGCGGCGTTGCGGAGTCACCCGCAGCCGATGGGGCGACAGGCGGCGGACGAGGTCCTCGGAAGCGGGCATGACCGGCTCAGTACCCGTCGCCCCGGGCGCGCACCCAGAGCATGGGCGAGCCGGTGCTCAGCGTGTGTCGGGGCGGGTGTGCCGGTGCCGGTGCTCGCGAGGCGGACGGGATGCGGCCCAGCGCCTGAAGTCGCGCTCGAAGTCCGGCCACCAGTCTCCCCGCAGCGCCGCCGGGTTGCGCCGGCACCACCACCAGCGCGCCGCCGCGACGAGCACTGCGGCGCCCAGGACCGCGATCAGGATGATGAGGCCCGCGCTCATGTTGTCCACTCCTTCATCAACGCCATGAGTCTCCAACTACCCGGAACGGGGCCGAACGACATCAATGTCAGATGAAGATCACCAGCGACCGTGAGGACCGTCACGTAGGCTGCAACGGATGTCGCTCCGGCTGACCGCAGACGAGCGATCCCAGGTGAGCGATGCGCCCGCCCCGGCCGGTGCCGACGCGATGAAGGCGGTGCTCTGCCGCACGCCCTTCAGCAATCCAGAGTGGATCTTCGAGCGCAAGCTCGACGGAATCCGCTGCGTCGCGATCCGCGACGGCGAACGGCTGCGCATGCTGTCCCGGAACGACCTTGATCTGGACGGGCGATTCCCGGAGGTCCGGGACGCGCTGGCGGCGCAGGCGAGCACCCGGTTCGCCGTCGACGGCGAGGTGGTCGCGTTCCACCGAGGACGGACCAGCTTTGCGCGGCTCGCCGACCGCGGCCGTCACGCGGTCGCGGTCTTCTACTACATATTCGACCTGGTCTGGCTCGACGGCGTGGATCTCCGGGCGTTGCCGTTGCGGACGCGCAAGCGCCTGCTCCGCGAGGCGCTGTCGGCGGGCGGCCCGATCCGCCTCAGCACCCACCGCAACGGAGAGGGCGAGGCGATGTTCCGCCACGCCTGTGCGCAGGGGTGGGAGGGCGTGATCGCCAAGCGCGCCGACAGCCCCTACCGGGCGAGCCGCTCGCGCGACTGGCTCAAGTTCAAGTGCGAGGCCGGCCAGGAGCTGGTGATCGGCGGCTTCACCGCACCGCGCGGCAGCCGAAGCGACTTCGGCGCGCTGCTGCTCGGGTATCACGACCCCGATGGGGCGCTGCGCTACGCCGGCAAGGTCGGAACCGGCTTCGACCAGGACACGCTGGCCGAGCTGGGCGCGCGGCTGCGAGCCCTGGCCCGGCCGGACTCCCCGTTCAGCCCTCGCGACACGATCCGCGAGCGCGCGATCACGTGGGTCGCCCCGACGCTGGTCGCGCAGCTCGCGTTCACCGAGTGGACGCGCGCGGGGCGGCTGCGCCATCCACGCTTCCTCGGACTGCGCGAGGACAAGTCCGCCGGCGAGGTCGTGCGCGAGCGGTGACGGCCACGGCGCGACCCGCGATTCAGCGGCGGCGCACCAGCCGGCCGACGGCGGCCATGAGCTCCTCAGTCCGCGCATCCCGCTCCTCGGGATCGCCGGCGCCGAGCACGCAGTGGTGGGCGTGGTCGTCGAGCAGTCCGAGCGCGACCTTGTCCAGCGCGGCCTGGGCGGCACCGATCTGGGTGAGGACGTCGATGCAGTAGCGATCCTCCTGCACCATGCCCTCGATCCCGCGGATCTGTCCCTCGATTCTCCGCAGCCGCGCCAGGAGCTGGTCCTTGGTGGCGGTGTAGCCGCGTGCCGGAGCGCTCGTCGCCTGGTGGTCGTCCATCGCTGAGAGTCTAACCCGCTCTCGGATACCCCTGGGGGGTAATTGCTAGCGTCAGTTCGGTGATCGAGATCCTCGAGGTCATCTGGCACGGACTGCGCGACGCGCTGCTCATGGCGTGGCAGGTGTGGTGGGCGCTCGTGCTGGGGTTCGTGATCTCCGCGATCGTTCAGGCGTGGGTTCCGCGCGAGCGGATTCAGGCGCTGATGGGCGGCTCGGGCCCGCGCTCGGTCGGCTGGGCGACGGCGCTCGGCGCGGCGTCGTCCTCGTGCTCCTATGCCGCGGTGGCGATCGCCAAGTCGCTGATGCAGCGGGGGGCCTCCGCCGCCTCGGCGCTCGCCTTCCAGTTCGCCTCGACGAACCTCGTGTGGGAGCTCGGGATCGTGCTCTGGCTGCTGATCGGCTGGCGGTTCACCGTCGCGGAGTACGTCGGTGGATTGGTGATGATCGGGCTGATGGCGCTGCTGCTGCGGCTGTTCGTCAGTCGGGAGTTGGAGGAGCAGGCGCGGGAGCATGCGGTGGCGGCGGATACCGGTCACCAGCACCACTCGGCGGGCGAGGACGGCCGGTCGTGGCGTGAGCGGATCGGCTCGGCGCAGGCGTGGTCCGATGTCGCGCACAACTTCCGCGGTGACTGGCAGATGCTCTACCGCGAGATCGCGATCGGCTTCCTGATCGCCGGGTTCGTCGCCCAGCTCGGGAATGGGTTCTTGGGCGGCCTATTCCTCCACCGTGCGCCCGCGCCGCTGGGCACGCTGGAGAACGTCGTGGTCGGCCCGGTGATCGCGATGCTCAGCTTCGTCTGCTCGGTCGGCAACGTCCCCGTCGCGGCCGTGCTGTGGTCCGGCGGGATCTCCTTCGCGGGCGTGCTCTCGTTCCTGTTCGCCGATCTGATCGTGCTGCCGATCGTCTCGATCTACCGCAAGTACTACGGCACGACGTTCGCGCTGCGGATCACCGGGCTGATGCTGGTGACGATGATGGCGTCGGCGCTCGTCGTCGAGGCGGTGTTCGGCGCTATCGGTCTCGCCCCGCGCGGCGCGCGCCCGAGCCGCGCCGACATCTTCAGCTCGATCCGCCTCGACCACACGCTCGTGCTCAACGCGCTCTGCCTCGCCGCGTTCACCGCGCTATTCGCGTTGACGGTCCGCCGGGGCGTGCGGGATCCGGTGTGCGGCATGCGGGTCGATCGCGCAAAGGCGGTCCGGGTCGAACAGGCGGGCCGCACGCACTTCTTCTGCTCCGAGCATTGCGCGCGGCGGTTCAGCGCAGCCGCGGATGGCGGCGCAACGGTGGCGCGGGGCCCGGCCGCCCCGCCGGACCCGCGCCCCAGTTGAACTGCACCCCCACCCCTCAATCCGGCACCGGCGCCCCGACGTGCGGCTGTTGGGACGAGATCGCTCTAAAACTAAGCGGATCGATTCCAAAGCGGTGTTGCAGCGTGTTGCAGGTTGCGGGAATACGCGCCGTTGCAGGCCGCCTGGGGAGCGTCGGATGCCAGATCGGATGAATTACAACAGACATCTGACCACTCAACACGGCATTATCAACGCATGCCGGGACCGGGACTCTGGTTGAGCTTTCTCGAGGACGATGACGCGCGGGCCGCGCCGCGCCTCCGTACCGGCCCGGCTCCGGGGGCCGAGGAGATCGAGCTGACCGATCGGGCCCGGTGGGTCCTGGCCGCGATCTCTCTGCCACGCGAGCTTGCGCCCGACGCCGCATCCGACGAACGCCAGCGCGCCCGCCTCGGTTCGCGCCTGTGGAGCTCGGGCGAGATCACCGACCGCATCCCCTACCAGCATCGCTCGACCATCCGACTCGCGCTGGGCGACCTGAGAAGTCGTCTGGGCGAGCGCGAGCTGGCGCTGGAGGACTACCTGGTGATCGACACCGAGCGCGGCCGATACGGGGTCCGCGGCGGCCAGATCACCGTCGACGTGGTCGATCTGTACGCGGTCAGACACGACCCTGCGGCGGTCGACCGCCTGCTCGATGCGGCGCTCGAAGACCGCCGCCGGGCGCAGCTGGCGGCGGTCTGCTCGCATCTGCTCGGCGAGGCGCCGCTCGCCGAGCTCGAGACCGCGATCGGCGCGTCGGCGGTGCGGGCCTGCGTGCCGGCCCGGTCGCTGCCGCAACTCGTCACCGTCCCCGATCCGCCGCCGGCGGAGACCGCCCCCTCCGCGCACGCCGAGCCGGGCCCGATCCGGAGGGAGCGACGCCTGCCGCGGCGGCGCGGCCGGCTCATCCGCGGACTCGCCGCGATCCTCGTCGTCGCGGCGGCGGCCGCGGTGATCCCGATGCTCGCCAGCGGGCACCATCGGCGGGTCCACGCGCTCGGCCCACCCCGTCGCGAGGTGTCCGGCGGCGTCGCCCACACCTGGTCTGACCCGCAGCTCGCCGGTGGACGCAGCGGCCCGGAGATCATGCCCCACCAGGCCGTGATGATCGCCTGCAGGCTGAAGGGCTTCAAGGTCCCGGACGGGAACGTCTGGTGGTACCTGCTCGCCTCACCACCGTGGTCGCAGCGGTACTACGCGACGGCCGACACGTTCTACAACAACGGCCGCACCAGCGGGTCGCTGCGCGGGTCGGCGTTCGTCGATCCGAAGGTCGCCCGCTGCTCTTGAGCCGGCGGCTTCAGGCCGCCGCGGCCTTCTGGCGCTGAGCGGTGATCGCGTCGAGCATCTCGGCGACGTCGCGAGCGATCCGCTCGGCGACCTCGAGCTCGGCCTCGCTGTAGGCGCCGAGCCGGTCGGCCCACATCGCGCGCCAGCGTTCCGTCTTGTCGGAGAGCAGCTTGCGCCCCGAGTCGGTGAGCGCGACGTTGCACACCCGCCGGTCGGTCGTGGAGCGAGTGCGCTCCACGATCCCGGCCTCCTCCAGGTGATCGAGCATCGCGGTGACGCTTGCCGGGTTCAGCTCGGCACTGCGCGCGAGCTGGCCGGCCGTCAACGGGCCCTCCGACAGCGCGCGCAACGAGCGGATGTGGGCGTGGGTCAGCTCGCCCGGCGCGCTCTCGCGGCTGCGCAACCGGCGCTCGGCGGCGAACATCTGCGCGATCGCGTCACGCAGGCCGTCGAGCGGCTCGGCCTGATCGGCACGGGCACCCTGGGCGGCGGTGCTCATGCGGTCTCCAGGACACGGTCGTCGACGGCGTCCAACTCGACGACCGCCGCCGCGTCCAGCCCGGGGTTCTGGGCGGCGCGGCGCTCGATGCGGGCGAGCAGCGCGGTCGGCACCAGCGCGATCAGCGTCGCCGCCATCACCCACCAGTAGGTGTGGCCGAAGCCGGTGGCGGCGGCCGCCGCGGCGTGCGGTCCGGGGACGATGGTCTTGAGGTTGCTCTGCAGGACGACAGCGATGATCGCCGTGCCGAGCGAGCCGCCGACGCGCTGCAGCACGGTGAGCTGGGGGCTGGCGTCGTTGACCTGCTCCTTGGTGAGCACCGAGAAGGCGGCGGTCATCGAGGGCATCATCGCCAGGCCCATGCCGACGCCGCGGACGATCATCGCGAGCGCCAGCAGCGCGTACGGCGTGGTCGCGGTGACGAGCACGAACGGGATCGTCGCGGCCGCCATCACCATGCCGCCGACCAGCGCCGTGCGACCGGCGCCGAACCTCTCGGTGGCGCGGCCGGAGGCGAACATGCCGATCCCGCCGCCGATGCCCTGCGGGATAAGCAGCAGGCCGGTCTTCAGCGCGCTGTCGCCGAGCACCTCCTGGAAGTAGAGCGGCATCAGGATCATCGCGCCGAACAGGGCGGCGCCGAGGCAGAAGGTGACGACGGAGGCGGCGGTGTAGGCGCGGTTGCGGAACAGGCTGAGGTCGAGCACCGGGCGCGCG
>DATJTS010000002.1:0-95913 GCA_035503035.1 Solirubrobacteraceae bacterium | reverse complement strand
TCTCCCTGGTCCAGGGCACAGACGTTCTGCAACAGGATGTTGTGGACGGTCGCGCCCGGTCCCGCGGTGAGGAACTGGTTGGTGTAGGGCGTGACCACCTCGTCGTTGCGAGAGACGATCGTCGTGTAGCTGACGCCGGGCACGGTATCGCCGCCCTGGTCGAGCTCGGTGTTCACCTGCGAGCCGACCTCCTGCTCACTGGCCGCCGGGAACCCGGCCGCGTTCAGTCCCTGGTCGGCGATGCCGACCAGCCCGAGGTCGTTCAGCAGCGTCTGCAGCCCATCGATCGAGGTTCCGTGGTTGGAGGGGGCGAGGCCGACGAGCACGCTCACCTTCGACGCGCCGCCGTCGTACTTCAGGTACCAGCGCGGAAGCACGCCGCCGCCCTGGGAGTGGCCGACGAGATCGACCTTGACGGCGCCGGTGGCGGCGAGGACCTTGTTGACCACCGTCGCCAGCTGGGTTGCCGTCGTCGGGATGTCGCCGATCTGGGACAGGTAGTCCCCGTAGTCGGTCTGGCCCAGGTTGTCGGTGTAGACGCAGTAGCCGTTGTCGGCCAGCAGTGGCGAGACCGCGGCGAAGTCGTCGGCCTGGTTGGCCCAGGTGCCGGGAACGAGCACGACGGGGTAGGGGTGGCTCGCGGAGTGGCACGCCGCGGCGGGCGCAGCGGTGCTCCAGCTGACGTACTGGGATCCGGCGGCCGGGACGTCGGGGGTGAGCGCGTGGGCGTAGCCGAGCAGCCCGTTGTAGACGACCGGATAATTCGCGTTCGCGGATGCCGCGGCAGAGGACATCGCCAGGCAGCCGGCGGCGATCGCCAGGCAGGTGAGCAGACGGGTACGCATGGGCCTTCTCCTCGCGTCAGGTCGCGCCGGTGGGCGGGCGCCCACGGAACGTGACCGTACCAGCTTGGGAGACATCTGTGTGTCTCAGTGTGTGGCGGGGCGGACGGGATCTGCGGCCGGCGGGACCGGTGGAGGCCGGGGTTGGTGGAGGCCGGGGCCGGTGGAGGCCGGGGCCGGTGGAGGCCGGGGGTGTGTATCGGGCGTCGAACTCGTGGGTCTACCGGTGCCCTTTTCTCGCGAGGCGGCCACCCGCCGCCTGTGGTCGGCTCTGTCGAGGTGATCAATCAAAGCGTTCGCGCGGGTGGGTCAACCGGCCTGGTTGGCGGCGTCGGATGCCGGCGAGCAGGCCGCCCGCGCGGTCGCGCTGTCGACCTTGCTGCCCTGTGGGTGCAGTTTGGGGCTCTGCTGACAGATCCGTGGGGGACTGGACATGGACCGCGCGCGGGTGGGGTCGCGGACAGACAGCCCGGTGCGAGAAGAGCCCACCGAAGGGGCGCTCGGCATCGACTGCGCGCCGACGCGGGGGCGGTGGCGGCCCGGATGGACGGCGTCGTGCGAGAAAAGTGCACTGTCGGGGCCTGGAGATCGACTGCGCGCCGACGCGGGGGGGGGCGGCCCGGATGGACGGCGTCGCGATTCTTGTCGCCCGACCGGGCCGCCGTGCGTCTCACCGAGATGCCCGCGCTGACCGGGATACCCCAGCATCCGGCCGGGCTGCCGTATCCGCGGGCGACCGCGCGAGCCTGGCGCGGCGTTCAGGCGGCAGAGACGGTCTTGCCCGGGTTGAAGATCCCGTCGGGATCGAGCGCGCGCTTGATCGCCTGCATCATCTCGACGGCCGCATCGCCGTGCTCGGCGCGCAGGAACCTCGCCTTGCCGTAGCCGACACCGTGCTCGCCGGTGCAGGTGCCGCCGAGCGCCAGCGCGCGCTGCACCAGGCGCGCGTGGAACTCCTCGCCGCGCTGCACCTCGGCCGGATCGTCGGGATCGAGGATCAGACTGGTGTGGAAGTTCCCGTCGCCGACGTGGCCGACGATCGGCGCGAGCAACCCCTCGCGCGCGATGTCCTGCTGGGTGGCGACGATGCATTCGGCGAGTGCCGACAGCGGAACGCAAACGTCGGTGGTGAGCACCGCGCCACCCGGTCGCAGGGCGCGAGCCGCCTCCATCGCTCCGTGACGGGCGTGCCACAGCCGGCGTCGCTCGGACTCATCGGCCGCCCAGGCGAAGTCGCCGCCGCCGTGCTCGGCCGCGAGCTCGGCAACCTCGCGCGCCTGCCCGGCCACCTCCTCCTCGCTGGCGCCCTGGAACTCGAGGAACAACGTCGGCGCGACGGTGAACGACGTCTCGAAGTGGCGGTTGATCGCCTCAATCTGCGGCTGGTCGGCGAGCTCGATGCGCACCACCGGGATCCCGTACTGGCTCACCGCCATCACACAGTGGACCGCGTCCTCGATCGATCCGAACGTGCACTGCGCCGCTGCCGTCGCCTCCGGGATCGGGTGCAGCCGCAACGTCGCCTCGCAGACCAGGCCGAGGGTGCCCTCGGAGCCGATCATCAGGCGCGTGAGGTCGTAACCGGCGGCGGACTTCCGCGCCCGCGAGTGCGTGCGCACGATCCGTCCGCGGGCGTCGATCACGGTGAGCGCGAGCACGTTCTCGCGCATCGCGCCGTACCGGACCGTGGTCGTGCCCGAGGCGCCGGTGGCGATCATCCCGCCGATCGTTGCGTCGGCGCCGGGATCGACGGAGAAGAACACGCCCTCGGGCCTGAGCCGGGCGTCCAGCGCGCGGCGCGTCGCCCCGGCGCCGACCACGACATCGAGGTTCTCCAGCGATGGCCGTCCGATCCAGGCCATCTCGCGCATGTCGACCGACACCCCGCCCGCGAGCGCCGCGATGTGGCCCTCGAGCGAGGTTCCCGCGCCGAACGGCACGATCGGGACCCGGTGGGCCGCGCACGCCTCCACGATCTGGGCCGCCTCCTCGATACTGCGCGGCAGCACGACTGCGTCCGGGGCGGCGGCGGGGTGAAACGACTCATCGTGGGCGTGCTGGGAGAGCTCGTCGGCGCCGGTGAGCACGCGGTCGGCGCCGAGGCGGTCCCGGAGCGTCCCCAAGGTGGCGGCGACGGCGTCCTCGGAGGGGCGGGGCGGGGCGGGAGCGCCGGTCATCGCCACGACGCCGCCTCTGGCTTGAACGCGGCGAGCGCCGGATAGAGCGCCTGGTAGCGCTCGCGCTGCGCCGCGTAGGCCTCGACGAGCGCCGGGTCGGGCGCGACCTCGCCGGTGACCCGTACGGTGGCGCTCGCCGCAGCCGCCGGGTCGCTGAACAGGCCGCCGGCCACCCCGCCGAGCAGCGCCGCACCATAGGCGGCGCCGGCCGACGCCGAGGCGGTGTGTTCAAGCGGAAGGTCGAGGACCGCGGCGAGGATCTCGCACCACAGCTCCGAGCGCGCGCCGCCGCCGCTCACCCGGGCGCTCGCCGGGCGGGCGCCGGTCGAGTGAATCAAGTCGAGCCCGTCACGCAGGGCATGGGCGACCCCCTCCAGCACCGCGCGGACCATCGCCCCGCGATCGTGGCGTAGGCCGAGCCCGACGAAACCGCCGCGGACGTCGGAGTCGGGGTGGGGGGTGCGCTCGCCCGAGAGATACGGCGCGAACAGCAACCCCTCGGATCCAGCCGGCCAGGCGGCAGCCTCCTGCAGCAGCGCCGGGATGCCGTCTCCGTGCCCGACCGCGGAGTCCAGCCAAGCGAGCGCGCCGGCCGCGGCGAGGATCACCCCCATCACGTGCCAGCGACCCTCCAGCGCGTGGCAGAACTCGTGCAGCCGCCCCTCGGGATCGGCGGCATACGCGTCCTGCGCGGCGAAGATGACGCCCGAGGTGCCGAGCACCAGCGACGCCGGCCCAGCGGCGTCGATCACGCCGACGCCAAGTGCGCCGGCGGCCTGGTCGCCCGCGCCGGCCGCCACCGGGACGCCGGCGCGGGTGCGGCCGACGACTGCAGAGGACTCGTGGACGGGCGGCAGCCACGCCGGGTCGACCCCGAACACCTCACACAGCGGCTCGCTCCAGCGGCGATGCTCGACATCGAGCAGCAGCGTCCCCGACGCATCGGTGACCTCGCACGCGGCCTCCCCGGTGAGCCGCAGCCGCACGTAGTCCTTGGGCAGCATGATCCGGCGGATGCGCGCACGCAGCTCCGGCTCGTGCTCGGCGAGCCAGAGCAGTTTGGGTGCGGTGAAACCGGCGAGCGGCCGGTTGCCCGAGAGCTCGACCAACCGCGCGACACCGACCTCGTCGAGGAGCGCGTCGACCTGTGGCTGACTGCGCCCGTCGTTCCAGAGGATCGCCGGCCGCAGGGGCGCGTCGCTCCCGTCGAGCGCGACCAGGCCGTGCATCTGACCGGACAGCCCGATCCCGTCGCATCGGTCCGCCTCGAGCTCCTGGAGGGCCGACTCGCACGCCTCCCACCACAGGGCCGGATCCTGCTCGGACCAGCCCGGTTGCTCCATCGCGACCGGATAGGAGCGATCGGCGCTGCCCACGACCGCCCCTGACTCGTCGACGGCGATCGCCTTGACCGACGACGTCCCGACGTCGACCCCGATGACCCTGCCGGCGCTCACGACATACATTGTGTGGCATGGCGAATTCGAACGCACGCTTCACCTTCGGACTGTGGACCGTCGGCAACCCCGGGCGCGACCCCTTCGGCGAACCGGTCCGCGCTCCGGTCGATCCGGTGGACAGCGTCCACCGCCTTGCGGAGATCGGCGCCTGGGGCGTCTCGTTGCACGACAACGATCTGGTGCCGTGGGGGAGCTCCGCTGCCGATCACGACCGGATCGTCGCCCGGTTCAAGGATGCGCTTGCGCAGACCGGACTCGGGGTCGGGATGGCGACGACCAACCTCTTCACCCACCCGGCGTTCAAGGACGGGGCGTTCACCTCCGGGGACCGGCGGGTGCGGCGGGCGGCGATCGGCAAGGCGATGCGCTCGATCGACCTCGGTGCCGAGCTCGGAGCCGAGGTCTACGTGTTCTGGGGCGGGCGTGAGGGCACCGAGGTGCAGACCGCGAAGGATCCGCGCGACGCTCTGGAGCGCTACCGCGAGGCAATCGACGTGCTCGGCGACTACGTGCACGAGCAGGGGTACGAGTTGCGCTTCGCGATCGAGCCCAAGCCCAACGAGCCGCGCGGCGACATCTTCCTGCCGACCGTCGGCCACGCATTGCACTTCATCTCGATGCTGGGGCGCCCGGAGATGGTCGGCGTCAACCCCGAGTTCGCCCACGAGAACATGGCCGGGCTCTCGTTCCACCAGGGGGTCGGCCAGGCGCTGTGGGCCGGCAAGCTGTTCCACATCGACCTCAACGCACAGCGGATCGGGCGCTACGACCAGGATTTCCGCTTCGGCGCCGAGGACCTCAAGGAGGCGTTCCATCTCGTCCGCCTGCTCGAGCGCTCCGGGTACGACGGGCCGCGCCACTTCGATGCCCACGCCTACCGCACCGAGGACGCCGACGGCGTCTGGGACTTCGCCCGCGGTTGCATCCGGACCTACCAGGCGCTCGCCGAGAAGGCGGCGCACTTCGACTCGCTGCCGGAGGTCCAGGAGGCGCTCGCCGCAGCCGGTGCCACCGATCTGGGCACGCCGTCGACCGGAGCCGACGACACCGCGGACGCCCTCAAGGCGGAGGGCCTGGAGCTCGACGCGCTCGCGGCTCGCGGCTATCGCAACGAGCGGCTTGATCAGCTCGTCATCGACGTACTGCTCGGCCTGCGCTGACCATAAAAACCCCCGTAGTTCGCCTCGGGTGAGAGGATGGCCGCGGGCGTTCGAGGCGCCGAGATCGGAGGTTCACATGGCAGTTGCCCTCGTTCTCGACTTCCCTGGAGGGACCCAGGAGAAATACGACGAAGTGGTCGAGCGGATGCACCTGGACGGGCGGACGGCGCCCGGGGGCCAGGTGCACGTTGCAGGTCCCCACGCCGACGGCTTCCGCGTGATCGACGTGTGGGACGGGATGGACGCGTTCGAGCGCTTCCGCGACGAGCAGATCATTCCGCACACCCAGGCGGTGGGCCTGGTCCCACCGAAGGTGCGCGTCCTCGAGGTCGATGACGCGATGCCCCATGACGGTGGCACGGCGACGTTCGCCCAGTACGTGTTCCTGCCCGGCCTGGATCGTCCCGCGTTCCGGGCGATCCACGCGGACGTGGTGCCGGGCGGTGCGCGCCCGGATGGCTGCACCTTCCACGTCAACGGGCCGGCGGAGGGCGGCTGGTGCGTGATCGACGGCTGGGTGTCGAAGGAACGTCGTGACACGTTCATGGAGCGAACGTCTCAGATCATCCAGAACGGGCCGCTCACTGGCCCGCCGACGGTCGAGGAGCTCGACGTCACGGCCACGATGGCCGGAGTCGCCGCGGCCCACGTGTAGGGCTCAGCCGGAGCTGGTCGAGACTGCCGCGGCGATCGCGTCGGCGACCGCCGCGGCGCCGTCGCGTCCCATCGCGATCGTGTAGTGGTTGCAGTCGGGCACCGCAACCGCGCGGCGCAACTCGGGCGCGCCGGCAACCCAGTCAGCAACGACATCCGGAGGCTGCATCGGTGGCGGTTCGCCGTTCAGGCCGCGCGGCGCGTGCAGCTCGACGGCCTGACAGCGCAGATCGGCTGCGTCACGAGCGGTCAGTACGTCGACGCCGTCGACCTGGACGACCTCCGGCCGGACGGATGACCGCAACCGCGGCGCATCTCCGGTGAGGTCGTAGTCGGCGTAGTCGGTCAGCAGCTGCGGGTCGATGTCGCCATCGCCGAACGCAGGATGCGCCGCCCACCACGCGCGGTAGGACTCGCGGTCGGGAAACTCGGTGCGCAGTCGTGCGACGACCGGGCCGAGCAGCGTCTCGGGGTCAGAGCCGGGCGGCAGTCCCGGGATCGGCAGGCCGCCGTCGACGAGCACCAGCGACGCAACGCGGTCGGGGTGGCGCGCCGCCACACGACAGGTGATGTAGGCACCGAGCGAGTGGCCGGCGATGACCGGACGACCAAGCTCGAGCCGATCGAGCAGCGCGAGCACGTCGTCCGCGTGAACCTCGATCCCGAACGGCGGCCCCACCGGAGAGCTGGCGCCGCGGCCGCGCAGATCGAGCGCGACCAGCGACGCCCGGTTCCCCAGCGCCTGCGCGATCGCCAGCCAGGCGCGGCTGGTCGAGGTGATGCCGTGGATCGCGACGACCTGCGGGGCGCCGGCGGGCGCGTCGCCGAGCCGCCACGCGGCGAGCTTTCCGTCGGCGACCGGAACCTCGATCCCCTCGATCCTCACCGTCACGACCGATTCACCCGCTGGGCTCGTCGACCCCGATCACCGGCCGATCGGCGATCGACGGCTCGGGCTCGATCCCGTCCGCGGCCCGCTCGTCGGCCGGCAGGCGCTGCCATGGTCTCCCGTATGCCAGCCAGGCGCAACCGCCAGCGAGCAACGTCCCGCACAGCACCCACCCAAGCGTCTGTGTCGGCACCTGGACATACTTCAAACCCGAGGCGAAGATCGCGAAGGCGATCACGGGGCGCACGTACTTGTCCGGCACGCTTGAGGACAGCAGCGAGCCCACGAACACCGCGGGCACCGAGCCGATGATCAGCGAGCCGGTGATCCCGAACTCCACGTGGCCGAAGATCAGCGCGCCACACGCGGCCGCGAGCGTGAGCGGCACCGCCTGCGTGAGGTCGGTCCCCACCAACTGGTTGGCGCCGATCATCGGATACAGGAACAGCAGCGCCACCACCATCAGCGAGCCCGAGCCGACCGAGGTCATGCCGACGATGACGCCGCCGATGATCCCGACCAGCAGCGTCGGGATCGGCCGCGGCTCGATCTCTGTGATCGAGGCGTAGCGGCGGCCGCCACCACGGCGGTCGATGACGAAACGCAGCACCATCGCGGCGGCGCCGATCAGCAGCGCCGCGCCGAGGAAGTACTCGATGTTCGTCTGGGTGTTCGACGAGTTGTGCAGCACGTGCAGCAGGTAGGCACCGAAGAACGCGGAGGGCACCGAGCCGGTCACCAGCCAGCGCACCAGCTTGAAGTTGACGGTCCCGGCACGCATGTGGACGATCGCCCCGAGCGGGCGCATCAGCACCGCGGCCACCAGATCGGAAGAGATCGCGCTGGACGGCGTGACACCGAACAGCAGGATCAGCATCGGCGTCATGAGCGCGCCTCCGCCGGCACCGGTCATGCCGACCAGCAGCCCGACCACCGCGCTGCCCAGGATGATGTAGGGATTCAGATGCATATCGACAATGATGGGCGATTCGCTTCAGATTCGCCAGCGTCGCCCGCGTGGCGGCCGGGGCCGGGGGCGCGCGTTCAGGCCGCCGAAGCGCCGTTGTGCGCCAGCTCGCCCGGGGGGTCGCCAGAGAGCAGCCAGCCCTCCTGTACCGACTGCACCAGACCCTCGCGACCGAGTTCGGTGAGCGCGCTGGTCACGGTCGGTCGGCGCGCGGCGACGAGCTCGGCGAGGATCGCGTGGGTCAGTCGCAGCGGCACCAGCACGCCGTCGGCGCGGACGCGGCCCCATCGGCCGGCGAGATGCCAGAGCAGCATGTGCAGTCGCACGTCGACCCGTGCCTGATGGACGATCGCCATGTTGACCGCGATCTGGCGCGAGCGCAGCACCGAGCGCGAGAACAGCCTGCCCGCCAGACGCGGGAACGCGGCGAGCTGGCGCACGAACCGGTCATCGAGCACCGCCAGCCGGGTCGCCTCGAGCACGAGCCAGCCGCTCGACATCGACAGCGGCGACAGTCCCTCCTCGCCGACGTTGCGCAGAATGTCGCCCTCGCCGAGCAGCTCGGCGCTGAACCGGCCGCCAATGCCGATGCGCCGCACGAGCACGCCCTCGAGCACCAGCAGGCCGACACCGCCATCGATCGTGAGCGACTCGCCCGCCCAGGCGCCGGGCGGGATGTCCAGCTCCCGGGCGGCGAGCGCGGAGACCGCGGCGGCCCGGTGTCCCGGATCGATCGCTTCGGCGAGCTCTGAGTCTTCCTGGAGCGGGTAGCAGACGCTGGCCGGGTTGCCGGCCATCAGCCTGCGACCTCGGTCGGCGCCGGCGCGCCGTGAGCCGGCCGAAGTCGCCCGACCAACTCGCGCAGCGCGCTGGCGACCTCCTCGGGCCGCTCGAGCGGTGACATGTGGCCGGTGCGATTCAGGACGGTCAACCCGGCAGGCGAGGGTAGTGCGTGCGCGATCCGCTCCGCGTGGACCGCCGGCGTGAGCCGGTCGGAGTCGCCGGCGATCACGACCGTCGGCACCGTGATTCGCGCGGCGGCTTCCAGCACGTCGAGATCCGAGAGCGTGATGCCGACCGCGCCGCGGACGCCGGCGTCGGTGGTCATCAGCATCCGCTCGTAGAAGGCGATCGTGCCGGCGCTCGCGTCCGGGCCGAACGCGACGTGCCGGGCGACGGCGAGCGACAGCGGGGTCGAGACCGGCAGCAGCGGGCGCCCGGATCCGAGCAGCCCCCGGCTCAACCACTCCGGGGCCAGGCGGGAGCCGAGCTCCCCGAGCACGAGCGCACCGCCGATCAGGTTCGACAGGCCCGTGTTGATCATCGCCGCCGCTCCGATGCGGTCGCTGACCTCGTGGCGCGCGGCCCAGGCGGCGATCGACATCGCACCGAGCGAGTGGCCGGCCACCACCGTGCGGGCGGGATCGCCACCGGCCGCGTCGAGCACCGCCTCCAGATCCTCGCCGAACCGCTCGAGCGCGTAGTCGCCGTCATGGGCGAGCTCGCTCTCACCGTGACCGCGCAGGTCGTAGGCGACGATCGCGAGCTCCTCGGAGGCGAGTCGGCGGATGACCGGACCCCAGTAGGGGATCGCCTCGGTCCACCCGTGAGCGAGCACCAGCGTCGTCTCCGCGCGCGCCGGACCGAACCGCTCGGCGTGGAGCGCCGTGCCGTCGGCCGACGCGATCGGGAGCACCGCGTGCTCGGAGACGGCGTCCGTCAGCGGCGCGCTCAGGGCCCGGAAGTCGTCATCGGCGGCGAGCGTCTTGAGGTGGCGGCGCTCGGCCAGGGCGGTCGCCGCCACGCCGCCGACCAGCGTGCTCGCGAGCAGGGCAGGGCGCGAGATCCGGCGTGTGGGGGAACGTCGGCGGTCGGACATCGGGGAACGGAACCGTACCGCGCCGCCGCGGTGATGTGTAAGCGGGGGGCCGCCCACCGCCGCCGCGCCGGTTCGTAGGATGGCCGTCGATGCGACTGGGTCTGCTCACCGGCGGGGGCGACTGTCCTGGCCTGAACGCCGTGATCCGCGGCGTCATCCGCAAGGGCATCGACGGCTATGGCGACTCCTTCGTCGGCTTCCGCGACGGATGGCGCGGGGTCCTTGACGACATCGGCGAGGAGCTCACGATCGAATCGACCCGCGGGATCCTGCCGCGCGGCGGGACGATTCTCGGCAGCTCGCGGACCAATCCCGACAAGCGCGAGGACGGCGTCGGCGCGGTGCGGGCAACACTCGAGCGCCGCGGCCTCGACGGACTGATCGTGATCGGCGGGGAGGACACGCTCGGAGCTGCGAACAAGCTGGGCGAGGCCGGCGTGCGGGTCATCGGCGTGCCGAAGACCATCGACAACGATCTCGGCGCGACCGACCAGACCTTCGGGTTCGACACGGCGCTGCACGTCGCCACCGAGGCGATCGACCGGCTGCACACGACCGCCGAGAGCCATCACCGGATCCTCGTCGTCGAGGTGATGGGCCGTCACGCGGGCTGGATCGCGCTCCACTCCGGGCTGGCCGGCGGGGCGGACGTGATCCTGATCCCGGAGATCCCGTTCGACATCGAGGAGGTATGCCGGCTGATCACCCGCCGCCACAGCCGCGGCCGGTACTTCTCGATCGTCGTCGCCGCCGAGGGCGCGCTGCCGCGCGAGGGCACGATGTCCGTGACCACCGGCGAGCTCGATGAGTTCGGCCACCCGCGTCTCGGCGGGATCGGCAATGCGCTGGAGCGTGAGATCGAGCACCGCACCGGTTACGAGACGCGCGCGACGGTGCTCGGGCACGTGCAGCGTGGCGGTACCCCGACGGCGTTCGACCGGGTCCTGGCCACGCGACTCGGCCTCGCCGCAATCGACGCCGCCCACGCCGCCGCCTGGGGTTCGATGACCGCGCTGCGCGGGACCCAGATCGAGCTGGTGCGGCTGGCCGAAGCGGTCGCGCAGCTACGAGTCGTGCCGCTCGACGAATACGAGCGCTACGGAGTTCTATTCGGGTAACAACTCCCTCGAACACCCCGGACTATCCTGCAAATGACGACGGGGAACCCCGACATACGGAGGCGAAAGCCACGATGAGTACGACTGAAGCGACCAGCGTGAATCCCAACCTCCGCGCATTGGCCGAGGCGGGGACCAGCCCCTGGCTCGATCTGCTCGGGCGGTCGCTGGTGCAATCCGGAGAGCTCGCCCGGCTGATTGCCGAGGACTCGCTGCGAGGCGTCACCTCGAACCCGTCGATCTTCGAGAAGTCGATTCTCGAGTCCGACGATTACGACGAGCAGCTCAGGGAGTTGCTCGACGATGATCCGAACCGCTCTGCACAGGACCTGTATGAGCACCTGGCGATCTCCGATGTCCAGCACGCCTGCGACGTGATGCGCCCGGTCTGGGACGAGCACCACCATCAGGATGGATTCGTCTCGCTCGAGGTTGCCGCCGACCTCGCGCACGACACCGAGAAGTCGATCAACGGCGCCCGCGACTTCTGGAAGCGTGTCAACCGCCCGAACGTGATGATCAAGATCCCGGGCACACCCGAGGGGCTGCCCGCGATCGAGCAGGCGATCTACGAGGGCATCAACGTCAACATCACCCTGCTGTTCGCCGTCGATGCCTATGAGAAGGTGGCCGAGGCGTACCTCACCGGCCTCGAGCGGCGCCAGGCGGAGGGTCAGTCGCTCGACGTGGCCTCGGTGGCGAGCTTCTTCGTCTCGCGCATCGACTCGAACGTCGACAAGCGGCTGGCGGGCACCGGTCACGATGAGCTCAAGGGCACCGCCGCGATCGCCAACGCGCGCAACGCCTATCGCAGTTTCGAGCGGATCTTCTCAGGCCCCCGCTGGGAAGGGTTGCGTCACGCAGGTGCGCACTACCAGCGGCCGCTGTGGGCCTCCACCAGCGTCAAGAACCCCGACTACAAGGACACCATGTACGTCGAGGATCTCGTCGGTGCCCACTGCGTCAACACGATGCCGCGGGCCACGCTGGACGCGACCGCGGACCATGGGCGGATCTCGGGTCCGACCGTGCAGCACGACCCCGAGGCGGCGCTGTCCGCACTCGCCGAGGCCGGCATCGACCTGACCGCGGTGACCGACGAGCTGCTCGAGGACGGTGTGGTGCAGTTCGAGGACGCGATGACTCGGCTGCTCGACGGGATCGAGAAGAAGCGCGGCGCGTGAGCGCCGCCGAGCCGGTCATCCTGCCCGGCGGCGAGCAGGGCGAGAACCCTCTGGTCGAGGGCCTGGAGCGGACCCCGGTTCATCCCACGTCGCTGGTCATCTTCGGCGCGACCGGCGATCTGGCCCATCGCAAGCTGCTGCCCGCGGTCTACAACCTCGCGCACGAGGGCCAGCTGCCCGAGCGCTTCGAGGTGATCGGCGTGGGCCGGCGCGATCAGGAGCACGAGGACTTCCGTGACACCCTGATCGACTCGGTCGGGCGATATTCGCGCCGTCGGCCGGACGCAGCGGTGCTCGAGGAGCTGGTCAAGGACAGCCGGTACATCCAGGGCTCCTTCGACGACGACTCGATCTACGAGGAGCTCGGCCGCACGATGCGGGAGTTCGATGAGCAGGCCGGCTACCCGCTCGATCGCGTCTTCTACCTCTCGACCGCGCCGGAGTTCTTCCCGCTGATCGCCGGCAAGCTCGGCATGGCCGGACTGAACGCGGTGGAGGGCGCCCAGACGCGGATCGTGATCGAGAAGCCGTTCGGGTACGACCTCGCGTCCGCCCGCCAGCTGAACGCCGAGCTGCTGGAGGTGTTCGACGAGACCCAGATCTTCCGGATCGACCATTACCTCGGCAAGGAGACCGTCCAGAACCTGATGGCAGCGCGGTTCGCCAACGTCCTGTTCGAGCCGGTCTGGAACCGCAACTACATCGACTGCGTGCAGATCACCGCCGCTGAGGAGATCGGGATCGGCACGCGCGCCGGCTACTACGAGCGTTCCGGCGCACTGCGCGACCTCGTCCAGAACCACATGCTCCAGCTGCTCGCGCTGCTGGCGATGGAGCCGCCGACGGCGTTCACCGCCGACCGCGTCCGTGACGAGAAGCTGAAGGTGCTGGAGGCGATCGTGCCTGAGCCGGTGGGCGCGGTGCCCTCGATGGCCGTGCGCGCCCAGTACGCCTCCGGCGTGGTCGGGGGGGTGCGCGTTCCCGGGTACCTCGAGGAGTCGGGCGTGGCGCCTGACTCGCGCACCGAGACCTACGCCGCGCTGCGGCTGAACGTCTCGAATTGGCGCTGGTCGGGCGTGCCGTTCTACCTGCGCACCGGCAAGCGGCTGGCGCGCAAGCTGACCGAGATCGCGGTGATCCTCAAGCCGGTCCCGCATGTCGCGTTCCAGAGCTCGGGCTCGGTCGGGGTCCAGGCCAACCAGATCATCTTCACGCTGCAGCCCGACGAAGGGGTGTCGGTGTCGATCGGCGCGAAGATCCCGGGGTCCCGGATGCGAATCCGCCCGGTGAACATGGAGTTCCGCTACGGCACCTCGTTCGTCTCGGAGTCGCCCGAGGCCTACGAGCGGTTGATCCTGGACGCGATGCGCGGCGATCCGCTGCTGTTCACGCGTAATGACGAGATCGAGGCGCTGTGGGGGATCGTCGATCCGATCCTCGAGTCCTGGCGCCAGGACAAGACGACCACGGTGGCGAGCTACGAGGCCGGCTCCACCGGTCCGGTCGAGGCCGACACGCTGCTGGACTCCGGCCACCGCTGGCGGCGGCTGTGACCGAGGACACCTGGTCGGCGCGGGACACGACGCCCGAGGCGATCGAGGCAGCGCTGCGCGAGATGCTGCGCGAGCAGCATGCGACGGATGCGACACTCGCGCCCGCCCGGGTGCTCAACCTGATCGTGATCGTCGACCGCGAGTGGAAGGGGGAGGTCGCCAATCGCCTGGAGCGCGTCGGTCGCTACCACGCGTCACGCACCGTCGTGTGCGCCGTGGAGCCCGGGCGCACCACGCTCGACGCGCGGGCGACGATCAGCCACGAGGACCCGCACGACGGGCTGTCGGTGGTTCGCGAGAGCGTCGAGCTGGACATCGGACCTGACCACCTGATCGCGCTCACGACGCTGGTCGACCCGGTGCTCGTCTCCGAAATCCCCACCGTCTGCTGGTCGCCTCACGGGCACACCGAGGTCGTCAAGGCGCTGCTGCCCGTGATCGACGTGATCATGCTCGACTCCGACGCCGAGGGCGATCCCGGGGTCGCGTTCGAGCGCGCCGAGCGCGTGCGTGAGGACGCCTACGTGGTCGACCTCGCCTGGTTGCGAACCACGCCGTGGCGCGAGCGTCTGGCCGCGTCGTTCCACCTCGGCTCACGGCGGGCGCAACTCGAGCATCTGCTGTCGGTCGAGATCCGGCACCGCGAGGGCTCGACGGCGAGCGCACTGCTGCTCGCCGGGTGGCTCGCCTCTCGGCTGGGCTGGGAGCGCTCGCCACTCACCGTCGGACGCAGTGAGATCGACATGGAGGGCGCGCAGCGCCGCCTCGGCGGCCAGGTGGCGGTCACGCTGCGCCGCTCCGCGCAGGAGGCGCCCGGCCTGGCCGGTGTGACCGTCTCCTCCGAGCACGGCAGCTCGCTGTCGCTGCAGCGCAGCCTCGGCGGTCTCGACGCGACCGAGGATCTGCCGGGCGGACGGCGCCAGGCGTGGAAGATCCTCGGCGCCTCGCGCGGGGAGGCCGGGATCCTCGGCGAGGGGATCCGCCAGGCTCTGCTGCGCGAGCCGACCTACGGACCGTCGCTGCACGCCGCGCGCGAGATGTGCCCGCGGTGACGCGGACGCGGCAGCGGTGACATCGACACGCGGACAGAGGAGGAGCGGGAGGCGATGAGCGTCAGCTTTGAGGTGGTGGAGGACCCCGCGCACGCCTGCGCGGCAATGATGGTGGGCGTCGCGAGCGGCGGCGGCGACATCGTGTTGGCCGGTGGATCGACGCCGAAGTCGGCCTACGGGCACTTCGTGGAGGCGGTCCAGAAGGTCGGCGTCGGACTGGAGGGCACGACGCTGTGGCTCGGCGACGAACGGTGCGTGGACCCGAGCGATGAGCGCTCCAACTACCGGATGATCCGCGAGTCGCTGCTCGACCCCCTCGGCGAGCGACCGGACCTGCCGGTGATCCATCCCATGCACGGCGAGCTCGGCCCGGAGGTGGGCGCTGCGGACTACGCGCGGCTGCTCGCGGAATCCGGCCCGCCACGGTTTGATCTGCTGCTGGTGGGGATCGGTCCCGACGCGCACATCCTCTCGCTGTTCCCGGGCCAGGCGACGGTCTCCGAGCGCGAGCGTCTGGTGGTGGGCGTTCCGGAAGCCGGCCACGAGCCACTGGTCCCGCGCGTCTCGATGACGCTGGGGGCGGTCGCGCTCGCCCGGCAGGTGGTACTCCTGGCGACCGGGGAGTCCAAGGCCCAGGCGATCGAGGCATCGTTCGGGCCCGACGCCGCGCCGGATCCCGGGGTGCCCTGCTCGCTGCTGCCCGACGCCGCCAAGGACCTCGTCGTGCTGATCGATCCCGCGGCCGCCTCCCGGCTGCCGGATCAGGGCGCCGCGGCGTGAGCGGCGCCGGAAGCCGAGAGGTCATCGGCGTCGACGTCGGCGGCACCAAGATCGCCGCCGCGTGCCTGTCGGGGAGCACGCTCGGCGAGTCGGTGATGGTCTCAACCGACCTCTCGAGCGCCGACCAGATCATCGAGCAGCTCGTCGAGGCGGTCTCCAAGTGCCGCGGCGACCGGCTGGACGGAGTCGGGCTCGGGTTGCCGTCGGTGGTCGACTTCGAGTCCGGGCGGGTCGTCTCCTCGGCGAACATCCCGCTCGCCGACGTGCCGCTGCGCGAGGTGCTGGGCACGCGGTTGGGCGTGCCGGTGTTCGTCGACAACGACGCGACGGTTGCCGCGCTCGCCGAAGCGCACGACGAGGACCTGGTGATGGTCGCCCGCGATCTGGTGATGCTCACGATCGGCACGGGCGTGGGCGGCGGGCTGGTGCTCGGCGGGCGTATCTACCGGGGCGCGACCGGTGGGGCGGGCGAGCTCGGGCACACCATCGTCGGCATGGACATGAGCTCCGCGGTCCCCGCAGCCGATCGCTTCCCGCAGCCGGGCTCGCTCGAAGGGGTCGCGGCCGGGCACGCACTCGACGAGCTGGCGCGGATCTGCGCGCGTGAGAACCCGAACACCGCGCTGGGGCGGCGGTTCGCCAACGGCAAGAAGGTGACCGGCGCCGACCTCGTCCAGGAGGCGCAGGACGGCGACCGAGAGGCGGCTCGCGTGGTGGAGCTCTGGGGGGAGCGCCTCGGCATCGGGATCGCGAATGCCATCAACACCTTCGATCCCGAGGAGGTGGTGATCGGCGGCGGCGCGGCGCGGGCCGGTGAGCAGCTCCTGGAGCCCGCGCGGCGCACCGCGGAGGCGTACGTGCTGCCCGGCCTGGGCCGGCGCACGACGATCCGCGCTGCGCGTCACGGGGTCCGGGCGGGCGTGCTTGGCGCAGCCCTGCTGGCCGTTCACGAGTTGTCCGAGGGTCCGGGGCCCTCACCGACCGAGCGCGGTGGCTCGGCCGCGCTGTCCGGGTCGCCGAAGGGGTCCCGGTGATCGTCGCCTGCGGCTTTGACCACGCCGGCTACCCGTTGCGCGAACGACTGCTGGGCGTGATCGCCGCCGCCGGGCACGAGGCGCTGGACTTCGGCACCGATCGCCCCGAGCCGGTCGACTATCCCGACAAGGCGCTGGAGGTGGGGCGGGCGGTCGCCGACGGCCGTGCCGAGCGGGGGATCATCGTCTGCGGCTCCGGCGCCGGGGTCTCAGTGGCCGCCGGCAAGATCCGCGGCGTCTACGCGGCGACGATCCACGATGCCTACACGGCGCGCCAGGGCGTCGAGCACGACGCGGTCAACGTGCTCTGCCTCGGGGGTCGGGTCATCGGCTCCGAGGTCGCAGCGCAGATCGTGGCCGAGTTCCTGGCGGCCACGGTGTCGACCGAGGAGCGGCACGTGCGGCGGCGGGCGAAGGTCGCCGAGATCGAGCGCACGATGGGGGAGGTGAGCTGATGGCCTCCGAGATCTGGATCATGCGCCATGGCGAGACCGAATGGTCGCGGGTGGGCAAGCACACCGGCGGCACCGACATCCCGCTGACCGAGCACGGGCGCGAGCAGGCGCGCCGGGCCGCGGGGCTCTTCGCGGGGGTCGGCTTCTCGCTCGTGCTGTGCAGCCCGCTGCTGCGTGCCCGGGAGACCTGCCGGCTGATCGGCTTCGAGCAGGCCGCGGAGCTGTGCGACGACCTGCACGAGTGGGACTACGGCGAGTACGAGGGGATCACGTCGGCCGAGATCCACGAGACCCGGCCCGACTGGGACCTGTGGCGCGACGGCTGCCCGGGCGGCGAGAACGGTGCCGAGGTCGGTGCGCGGGTTGACCGGGTGCTGGCGCGCGCGGCCGCGGTCTCGGGCGAGGTGCTGTGCGTCGCCCACGGCCATGTGCTGCGGGTGCTGACGGCGCGCTGGCTCGGGATGGACGTCTCGGCGGGCGCCCACTTCGCGCTGGCCACGGCCGGGGTCGGGGTGCTCGGGCACGAGCACGAGACGACGCCGGTGCTCTCGCGCTGGTCGATCTGAGCGGCGCCCGCTGGAGGACTGGCCGGGTCGCGGAAAATGCGCCGCGCATCCAGCCGACGGCGGTCGGTGGTGGAAATCCTCCGAACGGCGCCTGGTTTGCGCCACCGAGCTCGCATAGGCCGATGCCTGGCGCAAATTCCGCCCGCGCCAGAGCGTCGCCAAGACCCTGACAACTGTCACCCGTGATTCCGGTCGCTCGCCACTTACCGCGTGCCCATCCCGCCCGTAGGCTGGCCGCATGATCCAGACAGGGGAGTCAGAGCGAGCAGGGACGACGGACGCGGGGGAGCGGCCCGTCGCGATCGAGGCGCGGGGGCTGCGCAAGGCCTACGGCCAGCTGCAGGCGGTCCGCGGGGTCGACATCACCGTCCGCCGTGGGGAGGTGTTCTGCCTGCTCGGTCCGAACGGTGCGGGTAAGACGAGCGTGGTGGAGATCCTCGAGGGATACCGCACCGCGAGTGGCGGCGAGGCGCGGGTGCTCGGGATTCCGGTCGGGGGCTCGACGGCGGCGTCGCGAGAGCTGCGCGAGCGGGTCGGCATCGTGCTGCAGTCCTGTGGGGTGCAGCCGGACCTGACCGTTGCCGAGCTGGTCGAGATGTACGGCCGCTACCACCGCCACCCGCGTCCGGTCGACGAGGTGCTCGCACTGGTCGAGCTCGAGGCCAAGCGGGGCGAGCGCGCCGGCGAGCTCTCGGGCGGTCAACGGCGCCGGCTGGATCTGGCGCTCGCGCTGGTCGGCGACCCCGAGCTGATCTTCCTCGACGAGCCCACCACCGGGTTCGATCCCGCGGCGCGCCGCCAGGCGTGGTCGGCGATCCGGTCCCTGTGCGAGCTTGGCAAGACGATCTTCCTCACCACCCACTTCATGGACGAGGCGCAGTATCTGGGCGACCGTGTCGCCGTGATGCGCGCCGGCGAGATCATCGCCGAGGGGACGCCGGACGAGCTCGGCGGCCGCGACCGCCGGCCGGCCGAGATCCGCTTCACCCTGCCCGAGAACCTGACACTCGAGGACGTCCCCGAGGTGCCAAGCGAGCAGCGCACGCTGGATGCCGGACACGTGCTCGTGCACACGAGCCAGCCGGTCGAGGCCGCGCACCAGATCACCGGCTGGGCGCTCGAGCGCGGGATCGCGCTCGGTTCCTTCCAGATCGCCCAGCCGACGCTCGAGGACATCTACCTGGAGCTCACGAGGGGCGACGGCGATGAGCCCGCGTCACAATCACACACGGCACCCGAGGAGATCTCCGCATGAGCGTTCACACCGAGACCCGCTCCGGGCTGGCCCGCGACCTCGGGCTGGTCGCCTGGCAGATCCGTTACGAGCAGCGCTCCTACTGGCGCAACCGCGGCCGCGGGCTGTTCACGTTTGTGTTCCCGCTGATGTTCCTGGTGATCTTCGCGAGCCTCGACAGCTCGGCGCACATCAAGAGCCTCGGCGGAATCTCGTATGACGATTTCCTGGTCCCGGGGATCCTCGCCTATGCGGTGATCACCACCACGTTCGTCAACCTCGCGATCTCGACCGCGATCCTCCGCGACGAGGGCGTGCTGAAGCGGATGCAGGGCACGCCGCTACCGCGCTGGGCCTACGTGGCGGCGCGGATCGGCTCGTGCGCGCTGGTGATGGCGGCGATCACGGTCGTGGTCGTGCTCGCCGGCATCCTCTTCTGGGGCCTGTCACTGCGCCTGGAGGCGTTGCCGGCGATCGTGGTCAGCCTGCTGCTGGGCACCGCGGCGTTCACGACGCTCGGGATCGGGATCCTGCGGTTCGTCAAGAACGCCGACACGGCACCGGTGATCGTCAACCTGTTCGTGCTGCCGCTGACGTTCATCTCGAACATCTGGTTCCCCACAAACACGCTGCCGAAGACGCTGCGCTCGATCGCGTCCGCGTTCCCGATCAAGCCCCTGGCCAGCTCGCTGCAGTACGCGTTCGACCCGCGCCATCATGGCGCCGCGTTCGATTGGGGATCGCTGCGCACACTGCTCATCTGGGCCGTGGTCGGGACGTTTCTGATGGTCCGCTTCCTGCGGCGGCCGCTGGGGGACGACGTCCCGTGAGTCGCCAGCCGGGACGCCGCGCCCGACTCCCGTACGACCCGAAGGTGCTCCGAAGCCAGCGCTCCAGGCAGACGCGGGTGGCAACGCTGATCGTCTGGATGGCGTTCGTGGTGTTCCCACCGGTCAACGCGGTCACCAGCTCCAACAACGGGCTCCGGTACTGGCTCGCCGTCGCCGGCACGGTCCTCTTCAGCGCGCTCTACGTGTGGCTCGTACTCATCTGGGCGGATCTGCACGAGGGTGCACGGGAGATCGGCATCTCGGCTGCGCTCGCGGCGATCGCGCTGGCGCTCACACTGGGGGTCAACTCCAACTGGGGCTACCTGTTCACCTACGTCGTCGCCTGCGCGGCGCTGGCCACACCTTCGACATTCGGCTTCCCGACAGTGATCCTGTGCGCAGTCCTCGGCAC
Organism: Solirubrobacteraceae bacterium; assembly: GCA_035503035.1. Taxonomy (GTDB): domain Bacteria; phylum Actinomycetota; class Thermoleophilia; order Solirubrobacterales; family Solirubrobacteraceae; genus Palsa-465. The sequence goes on along the minus strand of DATJTS010000002.1, from coordinate 75,667 downwards.
CAGCGCCGCGGTCGCGGCCGGCGCCGGCGGAGGCGCCATCGGCATCGGTGCGAGCACCCTCGGAGTCGGCCTGCTGCTCACCCTGATGCGCGATCTGCGCGTGCGCAACGTCGAGCTCGACCGTGCTCGCGCTGAGCTCGCGCGGACGGCGGTGGCCGCCGAGCGCGAGCGGTTCGCCCGCGACCTGCACGATTTGCTCGGCCATAGCCTGTCGGTGATCGCGATCAAGGCCGAGCTCGCCGGGCGCCTGCTGCCCGACGCGCCCGGCCGTGCCGCCTCCGAGGTCGCCGACCTGGAGACGGTCGCGCGCTCCGCCCTTCGCGAGGTGCGTGACGCGGTGAGCGGATATCGCCGGCCGACGCTGGAGGGCGAGCTGGAGGGCGCCCGGATGGCACTGGCGGCGGCGGGGATCATCGCCGCGATCGAGCACGCGACCGACTCACTCTCCCCGGAGGTCGAGGCGGTCCTCGCGTGGGCCGTGCGCGAAGGCGCGACGAACGTGATCCGGCACAGCGGCGCCCGCCACTGCGCGGTCCGGGTCCACGGCGGCAGCTCCGAGGTCGAGGTGGAGATCCTCGACGACGGGCGCGGAGCGGGGGAGGCCACCGCCCGCGGCAACGGCCTGGAGGGTCTGCGCGAGCGCGCCGCGGCGGTCCGCGGGCGCCTGGAGGCCGGCGCGGCCGCCAGCGGCGGCTTCCGCCTCGCGGTCTCGGTCCCGGTCACCGCCGGGGAGCTGGCGCCATGATCCGCGTCCTGATGGCCGAGGACCAGGGGATGGTGCGTGGCGCGCTGGCGACGCTGCTCTCGCTCGAGCCCGACATCGAGGTCGTCGCCCAGGTCGCCCGGGGCGACGAGGTCGTGGCCGCGGCGCTGCGCGAGCGCCCTGATATCGCGCTGCTCGACATCGAGATGCCGGGCGCGACCGGCCTGGAGGCCGCTGAGTCACTCGCCGCCGAGCTTCCCGAGTGCCGGATCCTGATCCTCACCACGTTCGGGCGACCGGGTTACCTGCGCCGCGCGATGGAGGGCGGAGCCGCGGGGTTCCTGCTCAAGGACTCACCCGCGTCCGAGCTGGCGGCCGCGATCAGGCGGGCGCTCTCCGGAGACCGGATCGTCGACCCCGGGCTCGCCGCGGCGGCGCTCTCGCAGGGCGAGTGCCCGCTGACCCCGCGCGAACACGAGGTGCTCTCGGCCTCGCGCCAATACGCGACCGTCGCCGAACTCGCCCAGGCGCTCTACCTGTCGCACGGCACGGTCCGCAATCATCTCTCCTCGGTCATGCAGAAGCTCGACGCCCGCAACCGCGCTGACGCGGTGAAGATCGCCGAGGAGAACGGCTGGCTCTGACCGCATGGACGCGAAAGCCCCGCTCGCCGGCGGGGCTCTCGGTCACCATGCGGCTGAGAGGACTCGAACCTCCACGGGCGCAAGCCCACACGGACCTGAACCGTGCGCGTCTACCAATTCCGCCACAGCCGCCTGTGGACCCGGTGAGGCTAGCAACTGGCGCCGCCTGCGACACGGTTCTCCCCGCGCCGTCAGACTCTCCACGAGATGGTGCGCTCCAGGCAGATCGGCGTTCGCGGCCTCAGCGCCGCCGTGATCGCCGCCCTGGGGCTCCTCGCCGGTTCCGCGACCGGCGCCGCCGGGCATGACACGAGTGCCCCGGCTTCGGGGCGCACCGTGACGGTGAGCGCCGCCCAGGCGCGGAGCCTGCCCAGCGAGTCGGTCGAGGTCGGCCGCACGCCCCACGGGCGGAGGCGGCCCAAGGGCTTCCTCTCGATGTCGCTGCAGTACCGGACGGTCGGCCAATGGGGTGCCTCGGTCAGCCCGCTGCTCGTACAGCTCGTCGATCAGCTCGACCCGGAGGGCGGAGAGGTCCTGCGGCTCGGCGGCCAGGGGGGCGACCGCGTGTGGTGGCCGATCCGGCGCGTGCGGCGCCCGGGCGGGGTCAGCGACACCCTGTCCCCGCGCTGGATCCGCGCCGCCAGGCGGCTGGCGACGGCGCTGCGCGCCCGCTACGAGCTGCAGGTCAACCTGGAGGCGAACAGCCTGCGCATCGCGCGGGTCGAGGCAGACCACCTCTACCGCGGCATCGGCCGCTCGCTGATCGCGGAGTGGGAGATCGGCAACGAGCCCGAGCTGTACAAGTCGATCCCCTGGTACTGGGAGATCGACGGTAAGCCGCTGCCGTGGTACGCCGACCGTGGGACGCCACTCTATGCCCGGACCTATGCCTACGGCGACGCGCAGTTCCTGGCGCAGTGGCGGGAGTGGGAGCGGGTGCTGCCCGGGCGGATCCCGGTGGCCGGACCCGATCTGGTGGAGACCGGTTGGCTGCCCAGCTTCGTGGCGATGCTGAGCCCGCACTCGCGGCTGCGCGCGATCGACGTCCACGCCTACCCGGTGATCAAGTGCGTCACCAATCCGGCCTCCCTCAAGTACCCATCGATTCCCCATCTGCTCACCTTGCCCGCCTCGCGTGACCTGCTCGGCGGCACCGCCGCCTACATCGGCCGCGCCCACGCCGACGGCGCCCGCTTCGTGCTCGACGAGGTCGGTCCCGACAGCTGCGGTGGCAACGCCGGGATCAGCAACTCGATGGCGTCGGCACTGTGGGCGATCGACATGCTGTTCTCGATCGATCACGCCGGAGTCGACGCGGTCGATCTGCACAGCCTGCCGGGCACCGTCAACGCGCTGTTCGACCTCGACCGCAGGCACGGCCACTGGCGCGCCCGAGTGTTCCCGTTCTATCTCGGGGCGCTGCTGTTCGCCCAGGGTGCGCCGGCCGGGTCGAGGCTGCTTTCGGCGACCGACGACGATCAGACCGCGCTGCGCTCGTGGGCGACCGTCGGCGCCGATCACACCGTCCGGGTGACGCTCATCAACGACGGCGGTCCCCGGGTGGTCACCGTCCACGCGCCCGGCGAGGAGACACCGCGCCTTGCCCAGCTCGAGGTGCTGCGCGGCCGCGGCGCCGCGTCGACCAGCGGGTTGGTGCTCGCCGGCCGGCACGAGGGCGTCACTGAGACCGGCGCCGTGGGACCGCTGCGAGACCAGCTCGTCGCCCGTCGCAGCGGCGCCTATCGGTTTGTCATGCGCGGCGCGAGCGCGGCAGTGCTCACCCTGAGTGCGCCGCCCGCCACGGCGACACAGTGAGGCTCGACACGGCCTCCGCGATGGCGCGATGATCCGGACGTGCTCCGCTTCGCGTCCATCGCCGCATCGCTCGCTGCCCTCGGCGTGGGGCTGTTCGCTCCGGCGGCGGGCGCCGCGGTTCGGCCGGGCTCGGTCTACGGGCCCGTCTCGGCCAACCGGGCGCTGGCCCACCGGGACGCGCTGAAGCTGTTGCGGGCGCTGCGCCTGCCCGCCGAGTCGCAACGGGTCGGTCAGGCCCCGCGTGGGACGCACGGACGGCTGTCCAGGGTGCCGGTTCTCGGCAGACAGGCGCGCGTCGTCGACTCGCACGCGTTCTGGCGCAGCGTGCAACCACCGGGGGCGGTGCTGCGCTACGTCGCCCACCATCTGCCGCCAGGGGTCGAGCTCTCCAGCCGCGTCTCGGGAGGCACGTCGACAGGAGTCGGTCTCCTGTTCTGGCAGTTACATCCGCTGGCCGGGCTGGCGATGCGCGCGGTGGCGGTCAGCGCGGTCGCGCTCCCCTCGGGGCTGACCGCGGTGCGGCTGGACGGGGCGGCGCAGTGGCTCTCACCGCGGCCTGGCTGGGAGCAGGTGCCCGCAGGGATCGAGCTCGCGACGTACTCGGGGCATGGCGCCCGCCCCGGCGACCGGCGGGCCGCGGCCCCGGAGTCCCGTCCGGCGGTGCTCACCTCCGAGGCCGCTCGTCGACTCGCCGCGTGGATCAACAGCCGGCCGGTTGTGCAACCGGGAGCGTTCTCCTCGTGCCCGTTCGGCGCAGACCGCGCGCTCGGGGTTCGCTTCCTTGGTGAGGACGGCGGCGTGCTGGCGCAGGCGACGGAGAGCTTCGCCGCCGGGTGCGGCACGCTCACCCTCACCGTCGCAGGCCGTACCGGACCGGCACTTGCCGACGACACCGGACTTGACCAGGAGCTCGTGCGACTGCACGTCATCTCCTCCTGCCGGGCCGATGAGCTGTCGCTGATGTCACCCGGACGAACCCGCGTCGCGGGTGATCCCGCGCTGGCGTTCACGTGGCGTGACACATCGAGTGAGATCTGCACGGCGCCGGCGCTCCCCTCGATCGCTTTGCTCGGTGCTCACGGCCGCGTGCTCGTGGGGCACGATCTCGCTCAGCCGGCGGGCGCGCCGGGCGTGCTCTACCCAGGGAGCAGGGAGTCGGTCGCAGCCGGATTCCAGAACTGCGCGAGCCGGCCGTTCGCCCGAAGGGCACGGGTCCGGCTGACGCCGAGGATCACCTGGACTGTGCCGGTCGGCCGCACGCACCCGGTCCGTCCCTGCTCCGGACCGCTGACGCTCATCCCCGAGGTCCCGGGCTGACCGGATGCGGTCGGCATCCCGGAGGTGAGGCGGGGCCGACGCGCTAGTCTCTGACCCCGCGCCCCGCGCGCGATCCCCGCCGCTATCGTCTAGGGGACTAGGACGCCGCCCTCTCACGGCGGAAACAGGGGTTCGAATCCCCTTAGCGGTACTCCACGAAAAGCCCCGCAAATAGCGGGGTTTTCTTATGTCTGCTCTGCTCGATCGGCGCGCTGGCGGAATCGAGGTGTGGCACCGGCTGGGGAGATCGGAGATAGTTGCGGGGCCCCTGGGATCAAGTGAGGTTCGCCGTGGCGCGGGACCGGTCGATCATGGTTGGAGGTGGAGCCTGATGGCGCCCGTGGCGCGCGGATTTCATGGTCGTCGCCGGACGGAGGAATCGGGTCGTCTTCCGCCGGGGCAATACCTGACACTCGATTTTCCGGTTCTGTCCGCGGGGCCGACGCCGCACACGCCGACCGACCGATGGAGCTTCTCCATCGACGGGGCGGTCGACCGGACGATCTCCTGGACCTGGGAGCAGTTCCTGGCGTTGCCCACTGAGGAGGTCACGGTTGACATCCACTGCGTGACCAAGTGGTCCAAGCTTGACACGAGATGGCGCGGCGTCCCGGTGGACTCGATGCTGCACAACGTCTCCACCTCGGCGCAATATCTGACGGCGTGGTCGGACGGCGGCTACACGACGAACCTTGCCGTCTCCGACGTGACCGGCGGGAAGGCGTGGATCGTCTACGAGTACGACGGCGAGGCACTGGAGCCCGAGCACGGCGGCCCGGCGCGGCTGCTCGTCCCGGCCCTGTATTTCTGGAAGAGCGCGAAATGGGTCCGGGGGCTGCGATTGACCGACGAGGATGAGCCCGGCTTCTGGGAGGGCTACGGCTACCACAACCATGGCGACCCGTGGCGGGAACAGCGGTATCAGGGCGACTGAGCTGGCAGACGGCGACGGTTCGTGAGCTCGTCACCGAGACGCCGCGGACGCGCAGCATCGTGCTCGATGTGCCGAACTGGCCGGGCCATCTGGCCGGTCAGCATGTCGATCTGCGCCTCACCGCAGAGGACGGCTACCAAGCGCAGCGCAGCTATTCGATCGCGTCCGCACCCGAGGACCGTGACCTGGTGTTGACGGTGGCGCGCGTCGACGACGGCGAGGTATCGCCCTATCTGGTCGACGACCTCCAACCCGGTGACGAGCTCGAGGTCCGCGGACCGATCGGCGGCTATTTCGCCTGGGAGGACCGGATGACCGGTCCGGTGCTGCTGGTCGGCGGCGGGTCGGGCGTGGTGCCGCTGCGCTCGATGCTGCGCCACCACCGGGCGAGCCAGAGCACGCTGGAGACTCGGTTGATCTACTCGGTCCGCTCACCCGAGGACGTGATCTATCGCGACGAGCTCACGGAGTTGGCGGGCGACGACACGATCGACGTCCGCCTGGCGTTCACCCGTACGTCTCCGCCGGAGTGGGACGGGCTCCGAGGCCGGATCGACGCAGGCGTGCTGGACGACCTGGGTTGGGACTCGAGCCCGGACGCCGTGGCATTCATCTGTGGCCCGAACGGCTTTGTCGAGTTCGTGGCGCAATCTCTGGTCGCGCTCGGGCACCCGCCGCGACAGATCAAGACCGAAAGGTTTGGTTGAGGCGCATGAACCCGCTTGACGGCAACGCGATCGCAGGCCCGCTCGCCAGCTTCTTTGGCACGGAGATGACCACCGCGGAGGGGAGCTGCCGCCACTGCGGCCGCACGAGCCGCGTGGCCGAGCTCCGCGTCTACGCGAGCGGGCCGGGAACCGTCGCGCGCTGCCCGACCTGTGAAGGGGTGCTGTTCGTCGTGACCGAGATTCGAGAGCAGATCAGCGTCTCCTCGGACGGCTTCGCGTTCGTGGCCGGCGCGTAACCCTCGCCTCGTCGGGGACGTTGGGCGGACGAGGGCCCCGGATCCGGTCGACTCAGCCTGCAGCGGCGATCACCGAGATGCGAGGGCGGGCATTGTTGACATAGCCCTTCGGATTCCACAGCGCCGCCTCATCCTCGGGCTGGGTGGCGGCCGACGAGTCCCAGGCGCGGACTTCGATCCGGTGCTCGCCGGGTGCGAGCTCGAGGGTGATGCGCCAGTGACGCCACGCCCATCGCCCGAGGTCGTCGAGGAGCTCGGCCTGCCTCCAGCTCCGGCCATCGTCGATGGAGACGTCGACACGAGCGACATGGCGATCGCCGCCGGCGAAGGCGTAGCCGCGGACCTCGACCTCTCCGGCGGGAACGGTCGCACCATCCTGGGGGGCGAGAACGTCGGAGTTGAGTGCGACGAGCCCGAGCGCCATCCCTTCGCCCGGTCCGACGGTCTGCTCAGGAGCCAGCAGCCGATAAACGACCTCCTGGAAGTAGCCTGGCCACGGCTCGGAGCGCACTTCGATGCGGGTGAGCCACTTCACGCTGCGCGCGCCGATGTATCCGGGCACGACGACCCGGACCGGAGCACCGTGCACCGGAGGGAGCGGCTGTCCGTTCATCCCCCACGCCAGGATGACCTCCGGCCGCCGGCCCTTGTCCACCGGAATCGAGCCACCGAAACGTTGCGCAGGCTTCGCCTCGGGACTCATGTCGGCGCCCTCGAATCCAACGTGAGCGGCGCCCTCCCGCGGCCCCGCGAGCGCCAGGACGTCCGCCAGCGAGACCCCGGTCCAGGCCGCGGTGCCGGTCGCGCCGGGGCCCCAGGGGGCCTCGCCGGGGATGTCACGTACGGCGACCAGGCCCGCGCGCCGGTTGCCCGCGCACTGCAACGTCGCCGTCAGCGTCCGCTCCACGAACGCCTCCCGCAACGTCTCCAACGAGAGGCTCAGCTCCCGCTCGACCAGTCCGCCGACGTGAAGCCGCCATGAGCCAGGGTCAAGCTTCGGCACCGTCCCGTGACCGCGGACATAAAACGCATCGGTCGAGGTCACCGAATCGATCAACGACGCACGATCGGTCTCGGCGTTGAACGGATCCTGCTCGTGGACGATCAGCCCCTCACGCTTGTCAAACCGGTCCATCCAATCGATTCTCGCGGTCTTGGGCCGGGCGCGCCAGGGGTGGCTCGCCGCCGCCGACGTCGAGACACAGCTCAAGATCGCAACCCGATGCCGAGCAGATCCTGAACCCGAAGCGGTTCAGGAGCGCACGTGCCTTCGTGTTCTCCCGGAGCGTGGTGGCGGTCAGCAGGGTCACGCCGTTGGCGCGTGCCCGAGCGAGCGTGCGCCAGGCAAGCGCGTGTCCGATGCCCTGGTTCTGGAAGTCGTCCGCGACCGCGATCGCCACCTCGCCGACGGCCGGGTGCTCGGGGTCGGCGACGTAGCGGCAGACACCCACGAGCGAACCGTCGGACTCGTTGAGCGCGGCCTCCGCGCGGTGGGCCGGGTGACCGACGTCGCTGAGGTGGTCCAGTTCGGGGCCGGTGATGCGTGGCTTGGCGGCGAGGAACCGGTTGCGGCGCGAGTCCGGGCTCAGCCGCGAGAACAGGTCCGCGAGGCTGCCACGATCCTCGCGCCGCAACTCGCGCAGCGTCACGCGGCGGCCATCGGGCAGGATGATCCCGCGAGATTGGCGGTCCAGGTCGGCGATGCGCTCGCGGACGACCATTTCGGTGAGGATGGGATGCATGTCGCTCCTTGGTCGAGGGAGGCGCCGAAGCTAGGTCTAAGCCGGGCCCGGCACATCGGGCGACTGCCTCATTCGCGCCCTCAGATCGGCGCGGATCTGTGCGAGGCCAAGCGTGCGAGATACTGAGGTGGGTGGTGGGACGCTTGGTCAGTCCGCGTTTCCTGGGACGGCGTGCAGAGCTCGACGCGCTGCACGCGGCACTCGCCCGTGCCGCCGACGGCGTCGGCGCGGTGGCATTGGTCGGTGGGGACGCGGGAATCGGCAAGAGCCGCCTGGTCACCAAGCTCGCCGATCAGGCCAAGCGGGACGGCCTCACCGTGCTGAGCGGCGAGTGCCAGATGCTGGCCGAGGGAGAGCTCCCGTACGCGCCGATCGTGACGGCGCTCCGCTCGCTGATGCGGGAGCGGGGGGCGGCCTCGATGAGGACGCTCGCGAGCGCCGGCCATGACCAGCTCATGCGGCTCCTGCCCGACCTCGGCCTGCCGGCGGAGGCAGGCGCGGATGAATGGGATGCGTCCCAGTCACGATTGTTCGCGCAGGTGCTGGCAGTGCTGACCGCCGTCGCGCGAGAGAGACCGCCACTGCTGCTGGTGATCGAGGACCTGCACTGGTCAGACCGGGCCACACGCGATCTCGTCGCGTTCCTCGTCCGGGCCTCCCGGGAAGAGCCCATCGCGCTCGTGCTCACCTATCGCACCGAGGACATGGCTCGCCACCCGGCGGCGTTGGGGTTCATCGGCGATCTCGCGCGCGGCGTCGACACGATCCACCTCACGCTCTGCCCGTTCGACGCGGGGGAGGTACGCGAGCAGGTGGCTGCGATCCAGGGCGAGGTGCCGGATGCGTCGCTCGTCGAAAGGCTGCTGCGTCGCGCGGAAGGGAACCCCCTGTTCACCGAGGAACTGCTGGCGGCCGACGATGGTGAGGCCGCGGCCCTGCCCGAATCGCTCCGCCAGGCACTGTTGCTGCGGTTCTCCGGGTGCTCGGCGGACGCGCTCAGGGTCCTTCAGGCCATCGCGGTCTCCGGCGGGCAGATCCAGCACCGGCTGCTCGAAGATGCGCTGAGGCTCGCCGATGATCGGCTGAACCGCGCGCTGCGCGAGGCGATCGACGCTCAGATTCTCCTGCCTCCTGGGAATGCGGCTGCGTACAGGTTCCGCCACGCGCTGCTGTCGGAAGCCGCATACGCGGATCTGTTGCCGGGGGAGCGTGAGGCGATCCATGCCCGGATCGCCAGAGCGATCGAACAGCATCCGGCCCTCGCGGGGCAGACCGGCGCGACCGGGGCGTTGGCACACCACTGGCGGGAGGCGGGCGAGCTGCATTGCGCGTTCACAGCCTCGGTGCAGGCGGCGGAACAGGCGGAGCTGGTGTACGCGAGCTGCGAGGCGTTGATTCATTACCAGCGCGCGCTCGAGCTGTGGGAGGCAGTTGCTCCGGCGGACGATGAGATCGGTTTCGATCGGCTCGCGCTCCTACGCGGCGCGGCGGAGGCTGCGAGTCGCAGCGGCGAGGGTGCGGCGTCGGTCGACCTCGCCCGCTCCGCGCTGGCATTCGTCGCAGACGAGGATCCCGAGAGCGCCGCGCTCGGTCACGAGTTGCTCGGCCGTCATCTGTGGGAGGCCGGGCGAGGCGACGATGCGCTTCCCGAGCTCCGCCGCGCGGTTGAGCTGATGCCCGACCTGCCGACAGTGGAGCGGGCGCGCGTGCTTGCCACAGAGGCGCGGATCTTGATGCTCTGTCATCGGTTCGCCGCGTCGACGGCGCGTTGCGCGGAAGCGCTGCAGCTCGCCGCGAGACTCGGTGCTCGCGATGTCGAGGCGAACCTCCTCAGCACGATCGCCGCCAACGACACCTACGGCGGACGCCCTGAGCAAGGCGCTGATGCCGCCGCTGCGTCGCGACGGATCGCTCGGGAGCTGAGGCTGGCCGGCGAGATCGGACGCGGCTACGTCAATGGGAGTGACGCCCTCGACCACGCAGGTCAGGTCGAGGCGTCGATCGCACTCGCGCAGGAGGGCATCGCGGTGTGCCGTGATTTCGGGATCGACAGCTTGTACGGCGACTGCCTGCGCGGCGAGATCGCGGGCCGTCTGCTGCGGTCCGGTCGCTGGGATGCCGCCGCCGAGATCCTCGAAGAATTGACGCAGAGATCCGTGACGGGCGTCAGCGCCGGGAATTACTGCGGGCACCTGGCGCTTCTTCACGCGGGTCGCGGCGAACAAGCTCGCCTGCATGACGCGCTGGCCCGCGGCGGCGAGTACGCCGCCCGGTCCGGAGGGTCGATGTGGATCGCCCCGCTCGTGGAAGCGGAGGCGACGAGCGCGCTCTGGGCCGATCGCCCCGAGGACACCCGCACCGTCATCGATGGTTTTCTCGACACCATCCCCGGCGCCGAGTCGATCCTCTCGACGATTCGCATCTACGAGCTGGGTGTCCGCGCCGCCGTGGATCGCGCGCTGCAGCGCACCGGTGATGAGCCCGCCGATGCAGCGCGCACCCGCATCACGGAGCTGCTCGGTCGCGCGGACGGACTGATCTCCGAGTTGGCCTCCGCGCCGCTCCGGGTTCGCTGCAGCCGTCTTGCGGCAGACGCGGAGGCGACGCGGCTTGAGCCCGGTGACCCGGTCGGCGCCGATGCCTGGGAGCGCGCGGCGGCACTCTGGTCCGACTGCGGCGACGTCTTCCAGGTCGCCTACGCGCGTTGGCGTCAGGCTGAGGCGGTGCTGATGGCGAACGGAGATCGCCGCGCCGCCGAATCACTGGCGCGCGCCGCATATACGACCGCGCAGGCGCTCGGCGCCCGGCCGCTCGCCGGGGCAATCGAGGCGCTGGCGCGGCGCGCCCGTCTGGCGGTCGGCGACGACGGCGTGAGGGCAACCGGCGGCGATGGGTCCGACTCATCTCGAGACGCGGTGGCGCGACTTGAGCTGACCCCTCGCGAGCTCGAGGTGCTCGCGCTTCTCGGTGAGGGGATGAGCAACAAGGAGATCGCCGCTGAGCTGTTCATCTCCGTCAAAACAGCGAGCGTGCACGTGTCGCGCATCCTCGCCAAGCTGTCGGTGCCCAACCGGGCGGCGGCTGCCGCCGCCGCCCAGCGGCTCGGGGTGGCGCGAATCGGAGCGGAGAGCTCAGTGCTGGGTTGAGAGGGCCGCGTCGGCCGCCTGAGGGTCGGGCCGCACGATGACCGTGTCGAGGATCGGGATGATCTCGGTCACCGGCAGGCCCGCCGTTTGCGCGTGGGTCCGAATCGCCTCGCAACTCGTCGCCTGATAGATGCAGACGGTGCCCACGGCGCCGTCGCCCTCATCGAGCACATAGCTGCGGATCCAGCGGATGTCGTCCGGCATCTGGTCATCGGCGACGCGGCGCGAGCGTTGCGCAGCCTCGGCGAGCTGCTCGGCGTCGGCCCAGCCGTCGCGGCGCAGGATGGCGTAGAGGTTCATTTTGGTCTCCGGATAGGGATGTATCGAGGCGTCTCGCCGGCCGGTGAGATCGATGGTGCGCCACGGTACGGCTAAGCCCCGGACGCGGCATCCGGCAGTTGACCGATCTTGAGGCTTAGTCGGCGTCCCGGCGAGCGGGCGATCCGACGGGTTGCTGGGCGAAATCGTGCAGTTTCAGCGGGGCATTCGCAGGCTTCTGCACGGGCTTCGCCGGGCCATCCTGCGCACTCCTGCGGTCCAAAAGTCCCAAATAGCGCGTTTTGATTCGCTTCCGCGTGGCTCGCCGGCGCGGTTGTCGGGGTAACGGGTCTTGACGTGCGGGCGCAGCGAAAGCGGGCCCGCGACCGAGCTTCCAAGTTGCTGGTCGCGGGCCCTTGCGCGCGTCGTGGGGGCGCAGGACGCGCGCGCAAGGGGTAGATACCCCGAACAGGCCCGGATACCTGCACACTCGTGCATATTCGTTCACATACGCTCGGGCGCGCCTACTTGTAGGTGAAGTCCGCGGTGCTCGTCCCGAAGCCGGCGCCGGTGAAGTAGTCCGCCGCTGTCTCCACCGACACCGGGACGGTGCCGCCGGCGTGGGCCGGCGAGGTCGACGTGACCGCGGTCGAGGAGCCGCAGTCCAGGAAGGTGGGCGGATTGGACTGCGACGGCGCCGGGGTGGTGCCGAAGTCGACCGCGATCGCGCAGCCCAGATTCTGGCCACCGATCCTCACCTTCGTGCCGCCCGCGGCCGGGCCCGAGCTCGGGGTCACCGAACTCACCTGCGAGGTGCCCGGCGGGTAGAGGATGAACTCGTCGGCCGTCGAGTTCTCGGTGCTCGTCGCCGTGCTGCAGCCGGTCACCGTACACGCCTGGACGTCGACGGTGTCGGGGTTCTGGTCGAGCGTCTGCGTATTGACGCGCGTGTTCGAAACCACCGAGTAGGTGAACTGGGTTCCCAACGACGTTCCGTTGCCCGAGGCATCGGTGAACGTGATCGGGGCGACCAGCTGGCCGGCGAAGCCGGCGCCATGGATCGCGAGGGGAGTGCCGCCGGTATCCGGGCCGCCGTAGACACCGTCGAGCGTCGTGCTGCTCTGCGTGTTGACCACCGAGGTCACCGTCGGGACGCCGGCGAACTGCGCTGACACCGAGTTCGACAGGCCGGCGAGGGACTGCACGCTGAACGGCAGCGAGAGCGTGTTGGTGGTCAAGGGCTCTGCCGGTCCCTGAACCTGCAGCTCGGTGCCGGAGGCATAGACGACGTCCAGGTCCTGGGAGGCCGCTTGCGAGGGCGGGCCGAAGTTCGTCCACTCCAGCGTGTCCTCGTTGAACCCGGCGCCGTGCACGGTGATCACGGTGCCGCCATTCTCGTCGGCGAGATCGGCAGGACCGCCGGAGGTCGAGATCGAGCTGACCACCGGCGTCGGCACGTAGTCGTACTCGGTGGCGGCGGGCGCGAGCTCGCAGCCGCACCCCGGTGCCACCGGGACTCCACCTGGGCCGTAGTTGATCGGTCCCTCAAGCGGGGGCAGGATCGTCGCCGTCGCGCTCCTGCCGCCAGGCCCGGTCACCCTGACCTGGGACTGGCAGATGTCGTTGGTCGCGGTATCGCCAGCGTACGGTCCGGTGCTCGGCAGCGGCGCGCACGCGGTCGCCGACGAGTAGGCCGCCGGTGTGGCCGTGATCTGGTTCGCGCTGTTGATGGTGAACGAAGCGGCGGGCACCCCGCCGAACGTCACCTTGGTCGCACCCGTGAACCCGGACCCGTGGATGACGGTCGGCGCCGGGTTCGTCTCGGAGCCGGCCGACGGCCCGACCGCGGTCACGTCCGGGACCGTCGAGCCGCCGCTCGTGTCGACGTACTGGAATGTCGACCCGGCGTTGGGCGCGCTGCTCGCACCGTCCTTCAGGGTGACCAGGACCTGGACGGCGCCGCCGCCGTCGTTGCCGGAGTCCGGCGGGAGCGCATCGGCGGCCGGCGGAACCGTGGCGGTGATCGTCGTGGCGCTCTGGACCTTGAATGCCGAGGCTTTGAGCGCATCGGTGCCGATCTGAACCCCGGCGACCTTCGACCCGGTCCCGGTGAACCCGGTTCCGGTGACGGTGATCGTCTCGCCGCCGGCGACGCTGCCCGAGGGCGGGCTGATCGACGTGACCGAAGGACGCGGCAGGTTGCCCGCGGCCGCCGCACACACGTAGTAGGCGAGCCCGGCGGTCCCGTCGGAGTCGGTGAGGCGTGGCGAACCCAGCCCGGTCGCAAGGTCGTAGCCGGTCCGGGCGGGGAAGGTGAGCCCATCGTCGAGCCCGTAGATGTCGTTGTTGCCGCTGGTGATGTCGTTGAACGACGCCGCGTATTCCGCGGGGTTGGAGGCGACCTCATACAGCAGCGGCGAGGCGAAGCCGACGCCCTTGGGCGCCGACGCCTGGCAGTTCGCGGATGCGTTGATGTCGGCGAACAGCGCCGCCCAGATCGGCGTCGCGGACGAGGTGCCGCCGAACGTCGTCCATCCATTGAACTCCTGGCTGTACACCGTCACCGCGCCGGTGAACTCGTCGGCCTGAGCCGACACGTCGGGCTCCAGACGGCACGGTTCACCCGTGTCGCCCGCGGGCGCGGTGGACTCGCAGAAGTTCTTCGCGTAGCCATATTGCTGCTCGACCTTGTTCGCCTGCGTGTAGTCGGCGCTTCCGGGCAGATCGATACCCGGGACGGTCGCGGCGCGCTGCCAGGACGGCATCGGCCACGACTGCGAGATGCCGCCGCCTCCGCCGCCCCATTCCGCGCCGTCGTTCCAGACCTGCTCCTGGGCCGGGACGGTCGCGGCGTCGGTGATCGTGGTCCCGCCGACGGCGACCGCATAGGGCTGGCTGGCTGGATCCTCGACCGAGATCGGGTTCTGGCCGGCCGGCGGGGTCAGCGCGCGATCCTCGTTGCAGGTGTCCTCGCCGGTGTCCTGAGAGTCGGCGAAGAGCGTCTGGCCCTGCGCGGCGGCCTGCTGCAGGATCTCGTTCTCAGCCTGCTGCTCGCCGGGAGCGTCGGACTGCAGATCCTGCTCGCAGAGCCCCCAGCTGGAGGTGATCTCCTGATCTGCGTCCTGGCTGACGATCCGCGCGTATTCATCGGTGCCGGCGAGGTTGGTGTTCGGCGCCTCGTAGACATCGATCGTCGCGCCCGGCGCCATCGCCGAGACGTCCTCGATGTCGAGCAGTGACTCACCGCTGCCGAACCCGGCGGGCTGTCCACCGTCGACCGAGATGATGTGCAGCCGCTTGGCCATCGCCGCGGCGCCGGAGGCGCCGAAATAGCAGGTGTCGAACGTGGAGATGTCCGAGGGGGCGAACGGCTCCAGCTCGTAGACCGCGATGTGCTGTCCCGCGCCGAGGTCGCCCTGCCCGTAGAGACCGAACGCGCCGTATGCGTTGGCGATCTGATCGTCAGTGAGCCCGCCATTGGTGTTCGCGGCCTTGGTGGCGTCGGCGCAGGGATTCGGCGATCCGGCGGGATGCGGGAAGGAGCCGGCCTTGGCGGCCGGGTGAGCGGCCGCGGCGGACGCGCTGCCGTGCAATGCCCCGGACTGGGGCGAGACCGTCGTATCCAGGCCGATGACCGCGGTGGAGTCAGCGGCGATCGACGCGGGCAGGTGGACCGCTGAGGTGGCGGCATGCCGGACGGCGCCGCCGGGCAGCTTCACGTTCTCCAGGTGGGTGCCCAGCGCAGAGTCAACGCGGCCGGCGGATCCGCTGAACTCGACCAGCAACCCACCGTCGGCGGTTCCGGTGACGTTCAGCCCGTTGGCGATGAGGGCGGAGCGGACCCTGCGAACCGTCGCGGGGGTGGGGCCGAACTGTCGGGCGTACTGCCCCGGCGCCAGGAACTGGCGATATCGATGGGAGCCGGAGTTGGTGATCGCCTGCAGGCGACGACTGAACGCCCCGGGGTCTCGAGGCTTCAGCACGACCGCACCGGTGATCGGCGCCGTGCTCGGCGTCGCCCCGACCGCGATCGCGTCCCGTGGCAGCTGCGCCGCGGCGGTCACCTGGACGGGGGTGGGCGGGCCCGCCGACGCCGTCGCCGACACGACGGAACCGGCCGCGATCATCACCCCGACGAGCAGGCCGATCGCCCGGCGCCTGGGAACAAACCCACTCGCGGCGTTTCGCCACGTCCGACGCTCACCAGCTTGCGACATGGTGCCCTCCTCGGCCTCACGATTGCCGGCCGGCGTGCCCCCAGGTCGCGCCGCCAGCGGGCAACGTATCGCCACCGCGCAGTCTGGTCAACGCCCGGGCCGCTTTTTCGGTCGAACGGCCGGGCCGGCCTCAGGAGGCGGCCCAGATGCCGCCGTCGACGGGGATCACCGCGCCGGTGACGTAGGAGCCCGCCCGGCTGGCCAGGTAGACCGCGGTTCCGGCCATGTCGTCGGGGCGGCCGATCCGGCGCAGCGGCGCGGCGGCGGCAATCATCTCGCCGAACTGGTCGAGCGTGGCGGCCATCATCTTGGACTCGAACGGTCCGGGGGCGATCGCGTTGACGGTGATCCAGCGCGGGCCGAGCTCGGCCGCCAGCACCTTGGTCAGCTGGTGCAGGCCGGCCTTGCTGGTGGAGTAGGAGTACGTCGGCAGACCGGCGACGCGCAGGCCGTCGATCGAGCCGAGGTTGATGATCCGGGAGGGATCGTCCTGCTCGGCCCGGCGCTCCAGCAGCTCCAGGAACGCCCGCGTGCAGAAGAACGGGGCCTTGAGGTTGAGCGCGAGCACCTTGTCCCAGGCGCTGCCGGGGAACGTCGCCAGCGGCTCACCCCAGGCCGCACCGGCGTTGTTGACCAGGATGTCGACGTGGTCGTGAAGCACCCCGACCTCCGCCGCGAGCCGCTCGCATTCGGCCTCGGTGGACAGATCGGCGGGGATCGAGACGACCTCGCCATCTGCCGCCAACTCCGCCACCGCGCGCTCCCCGGCGTCGGCCTTACGGGAGCTGATCACGACCGTGGCTCCGGCCTGGAGCAACCCCCGCGCGATCATCAGCCCGATCCCACGCGTCCCGCCCGTCACCACGGCGATTTTGCCTTGCAACGAGAAGAGCTCCATGCCGCCGCGCAGCGTACCGACCGACGGGAAGGGCCGCGGCTGCCAGTAAATTCTCCTCGCGCATGACTGATCAGACCGCCCCGACGGACCCGCTCGGGATCATCGACGACGTCCGCGCGCGTGCCGGCGAGACCCTGGCCCTTGCGTCACAGCACCTTGACCCGTCGCTTGTCGACGTGCTGTCGATCATCGGCTACGACTACAAGTACACGACCGCACGCGGCAGCCTGATCTACGACACGGCCGGCCGAGAGTTCCTCGACTTCCACAGCGGCGAGGGATTCGCCACGCTGGGGCACAATCATCCCGACATCCGCGCGGTGATCAAGGCGACGCTCGACGAAGAGCTGCTCGACGGCGTGCAGATCCAGTACTCGCCCCTGGCGGGGATGCTCGCGGAGGCGATCACCGCGCGGCTGCCGCGGTCGCTGGACGCGGTGTTCTTCGGTTCGACCGGAGCCGAAATGGTCGACTCAGCAATGAAGTTCGCCCGCGCCGCCACCGGTCGCAAGGAGATCGTCTCGACGATCGGCGGCTATCACGGAGTCACCTACGGCCCGCTGTCGATCGTTGGCGAGGACTTCTTCAAAGAGGGGTTCGGACCGCTTCTGCCGGGCTGCCGGAGGGTCCCGCACGGTGACCTGGATGCGCTCGAGAAGGCGCTCAAGAAGCGTCGCGTGGCGGCGTTCATCGTCGAGCCGATCCAAGGCGTGGGGGTCAACCCGCCGCCGCCCGGATACCTGGAGGGCGTCCAGGAGCTCTGCCGCCGCTACGGGACCCTGTTCGTGCTCGACGAGGTGCAGACCGGCCTGGCCCGCACCGGTCGCTGGTTCGCGCTTGAGCACTGGAACCTCGAGCCGGACATCGTCACGCTCGCCAAGGCGCTGTCGGGCGGCTTCATGCCGACCGGCGCGATGATCACTCGGCGCGAGATCTTCCAGAAGGCGGTGGGCACCCTCGAGCGCTGCTACGTGCAGCAGTCGACCTACGGCCGCAACCGGCTGTCGATGGCCGCTGGGCTGGCGGCGATGCGCGTGATCGAGCGCGACGGGCTGGTCGAGCACGCCGAGCGGATGGGGGAGCGGTTGCGCGACGGCCTGTACACGCTGCGTGATCGCTACGAGATGCTCGACGACGTCCGCGGTATGGGGCTGATGTGGGGGATCGAGCTCGCGGCGCCGTCGGGCCGGATGGCGAAGGTCAACTGGCACCTGATCCACGCCGCCAGCGGCGGGCTCTTCCCGCAGCTGGTCGTCATCCCGTTGCATCGCGACCATGGCGTGATCACGATGGCCTCGGGCAAGAACGACGTCGTCAAGCTGCTGCCGCCGATCACCGTGAGCGCCGAGGAGGTCGATCGTTTTCTCACCGCACTGGACGCGGTGCTCGCCGATCTGCACGGCTCATCGAGCCGCAACTGGGGGGTGGTGCGCGAGATCGCCGCCACGACGCTGCGCAGGCACCTCTCGCGCCGCGACCCCGGGGCGACCGGTCTGGCGCCGTTCCGGGGCACACCGGTGGACACCTCGCGCGACGACGTCCACCTGGTGACCGGCGCGACCGGGTTCATCGGAGGCCACCTGGTCGAGCGGCTCGTCGCCGACGGCAAGCAGGTCCGCTGCCTGGTCCGCGCGGCCAGCGACACGAGCCGTCTGGAGACACTCGGCGTCGAGCTCGCCCCGGGCGCACTTGAGGACCCCCGGTCGGTGGCGCGAGCAGTCGAGGGCTGCGACTACGTCGTCCATTGCGGCGCGATGGTGAGCGACTGGGGCACGGTCGAAGAGATCGAGCGCACGAACGTGACCGGGACCCGCAACCTCGTGCAGGCCGCCTCCGCCGCCTCCGTGCGCCGTCTGGTCCACGTGAGCACCACCGACGTCTACGGCTACCCCGGAGCTGCCGGGGTCCAGGAGAACGCGGCCCCCCAGGGGTTCCGCAACTGGTACGCCCAGACCAAGCTGGCTGCTGAGGAGGAGGTCCTGCGTGCGGGCTCCGAGCGCGGCCTGGAGACGGTGGTGCTCCGCCCGGCCACCGTGTGGGGACCTCGCTCGCTCGCGGTCGTCGGCGAGATCGGCGGCGCGATCAGGGGCGGCTACATGCTGCTGGTCGATCAGGGCCGCGCGAACGCGGGCCTCGTCTACATCGACAACCTGATCGACGCGATCGCGCTCGCACTCGAGCGGGGCGCCGCGGCGGGGGAGGCGTTCAACGTGACCGACGGCCTGAACGTCACCTGGCGCCAGTTCACCGACGGCCTTGCCGACGGCATCGGTGCGCGCCGGGCGCGCCTGTCGATGCCGTACGCGGTCGCCAACGGCCTCGGCAGCACGCTCGAGCGTGGGTACCGCACGGTGCGTCGCGCGACCCATCTGCAGACGCCGGCGCTGCTCTCGCGCCAGGCGGTGCAGATCATGGGCATCGACCAGGACTTCTCCAACCGCAAGGCGCGCGAGGTGCTCGGCTGGGAGCCACGCGTGGACTACGCGGAGGGCATGGAGACCACCGTCGCCTGGCTACGCGACGAGCACCTGGTCGGGAGATGAGCGCAGCGACGATGCTCCGCCGCGGCGCGCGGCTGATCGCGGTACTGGCGGCACTGTCCGGGTGCGGCGCGGCGGTCGCGTCCGCCGCATCGGCGAGCCCTCCATGGGTGGGCGTCGAGCGCGCGACCCACAGCGCTCCGCTGCCGACCGGCTTCCTGGGGGTCGCGCTCGAGGTGTCGACGATCCCGCAGTGGGTCGGCGACGCGACGACCCCGGCCCAGGTGAACCCGGTGCTCGTCCAGTTGCTGCGCAATCTCAACCCGGTGGGCCGGCCCTCGATCCGGGTCGGCGGTCAGAGCACCGATCGCTCGTGGTGGCCGGTCCCGAAGTTCAGCGACCCGGCAGGGGTGACCTACTCGGTCGGGACATCCTGGGCAAATGCGGCGCTGCTGCTGGCGGAGCGGATGGACGCCCGGTACGTGTTGAGCGTGAACCTGGAGGCGAACTCGACGCGCATCAGCCAGTACGAGGCCTACCAGCTGCTGGACGTCATCGGCACCCGGTACATCCAGGACTTCGAGATCGGCAACGAGCCCGATCTCTACACGCATACGCCCTGGTACCGGGTGCAGGGCGGCAAGCGCGTGCCCTGGTACATACGCGTCGGAACGCCCTACTTCGCGCGGCCAGCGGACTACGACGAGGCCGACTTTCTCTCCGAGTGGCAGCGAACGGCGGCGGCACTGCCGCCGAACGTGCCGATCGCGGGACCCGACACGGCGAGCGCCCAATGGATCGGCCCATTCGCCGCGCTCATGGGGCAGACGAAGCGCATCGGGATGCTCGACTCCCACGCGTACGCGCTGTTCAGCTGCGTCACCGACAAGTCGAATCCGCGGTATCCGACGATCCCGAACCTGCTCGCGCCGTCCGCCGCGACCCGTGTCGTGGGCGGTGCCTCCGACTTCGTCCCGACGGCCGAGCACGCCGGGATCCCGTTCCGCATCGACGAGATGGGGTCGGTGAGCTGCGACGGCCGGGCGGGGGTGAGCGACACGTTCGCCTCCGCTCTGTGGCTCACCGACGCGCTGTTTCAGGCCGCCCGCGTCGGCGTCTCCGGAGTCAATCTGCACAGCTTCCCGAACTCGAGCAACGGCCTGTTCGACCTGGCCAACACCGCGGCCGGCTGGGTGGCGGACGTGCATCCGCTCTACTACGGGGCGCTGATGTTCGCGCAGGCCGATCCGGAGGGTGCGCGGCTGCTCACGCTCGACGCACACGCGCCGTCGAGCCTCCGGATCTGGGCGACGATCGGCCAAGACCACCTGGTGCGCGTGCTGCTGATCAACACCGGTCCCCATCGGGTGGTCACGATCCACCCGCCCAAGGGGTTCGGGCAGCGCGACGGATCCGTCGAGCGCCTGCTCGCACCGTCGGTCTCGGCGAAGACCGGTCAGACGATCGGCGGACAGACTCTCGCCGGCACGACGACCGGCGACGTCCCCGCCCCGACCCTCCAGACCGCCCAACCGCGGTCGACCGGGTACACGATCGCGGCGCCGGCGGGCTCCGAGACGCTGCTGACGCTGCGCTACCGGCTGCCGCCCAAGACCAAGACCACGTCTGGATCGGGCAGCGGCAAGACCGGGACGACCACGACGACGACCACGACGCCGACGACGACCACCACCACCACCACTACGTCGACGACGACGACGTCTGCGACGACGACCGGGGGTGGGAGCCCAGCACGATCCAGCGTCCACCCCTGAATCGCGCACCGCACGTCAGGTCACGGACGATCATGAGCACAATGAACCCCGACCACACGCCGGTCAGGCCCCAGTGCAGCAGCAGTGCGGCGACGGCGACCGCGACGTACGCCGCACCGGAGACGATCATGCTGGCGGCGAGGAAGGTCGTCTCGCCCGCTCCGAGCAGGATCCCGTCGAGCGCGTAGGCGACCGCTCCGACCACCTGGAGCAGGCACAGCAGCGGCCACAGCACCGCGGCGCGATCCAGCACGCGGGGATCGTTGGTGAAGGCGCGTGGCAACAGGTCCCGCAGCGCGTACAGGATCGCGCCGAGCACGATGCCGCCGAGCAGTGAGAGCTCGATCATCCGACGGGCGATCGCCCGCGCGCCCGGGCCATCGCCCGCGCCGAGCCGGCGGCCGACGATCACCTGGCCGGCGATCGCGATCGCGTCGAGCAGCAGCGCGAGGAAGCCGAACAGCTGCATGCCGATCTGGTGGGCGCCGAGCGATGCCGCCCCGACGCGTGCGACGACGGCGGAGGCGACGATGAACGCCCCGTAGAGCGAGACCGTGCGCAGGACCAGCGCACCGCCCATCTGCAGCAGCGGCCGCATCCGGGCCCAGTGAGGGCGCCGGCCGGCGCCGGGGCCCGCCGCTCGCCACAGCGCCGCGGTGAACGCGGCCCCCATCGCAGACTGCGCGATCACGGTGCCCCACGCCGAGCCGGGGAGGCCGAGACGGAGCCCGTAGACGAACCACAGCTCGAGCACGACGTTCAGCACGTTGGCCGCGACCACCACGATCAACGGTGAGCGCAGGTCTCCGGTGCCGCGTTGGTAACCCTGGCCGGCGAGCGCGATCAAGGCGAACGGGAGCCCGATCGCCCCGATCCGCAGGAAGTGGGTGGCGAGCACCGCGACGTGGCCATGACCGCCGAGCAGCGCGATCAGCCCGGGGGCGGCACCGGCGGCGATGGCCGCGACCGCCAGGCCGACCGCGAGCGCGACCCACAGTGCCTGAACGGCAAGCTCCCCGGCGCGGTCCTGCTCGCCGGCGCCATGCAGGCGGGCGACGTGTGCCGTGACGCCGTAGGTGAGGAAGTTGCAGAACGTCGCGAGCGCGTCGAGCAGCGTCGAGGCGAGCGCCAGCGCGGCCAGCTGACTGGTGCCGAGGTGGCCGACGATCGCGGTGTCGGCGAGCAGGTAGAGCGGCTCGGCGGCGAGTGCGCCCAGCGCCGGCAGCGCCAGCGTGAGGATCTCCCGGTCATACGGGCCACCCTTGAAGCGAAATCGCATCGGCTGGGCGGTCGCCGCCGCGCTGCGGGGACGCGCTCAGCGCGAGGTGCTGGGCGCGTGCTCCTCGGTCTGCGGCGCATCGTCGGCGCATAACCCGCCGTCATCCGTGGTGAGCCGCGGAGCATTGACTCCGGTGAGGGTGTGGCGCAGACCGACGAACGCGATCGAGCCGAGGATCGCGGGCACTGCCACCTGGAAGACTCGGTAGGCGAGCACCGCCGCGGTGGCCGTCGCCAGAGGGCTGCCATAGAGCACCAGCGCGCCGATCAGACCGCCGTCGGTGCCGCCCACGCCGCCCGGGAGCGGGATCAGCCCGCCCAGCTGGCCGATGATGTAGCCGAACACGATCGGTCCGAGCGCGTGGTGGGAACCGAACGCCGCGAACGCGACCAGCAGCGCGCCGATGTCGAACAAGAGGTACCCCAGGGCGCCGAGGATCGCCTTCCAGCGGCGCTCGCGGATGAGCGTGCCCACGTCCCTGATGCCGCCGGCAAGCGAGACGATGATGATTCGCAGCTTGCCGGTCAACCGCCCCTGGAACCGATTGTGGGCCAGACGGCGGAGGATCAGCGGAAGCAGCGCGGTCAGGGCGCTCGTGGCGACCGCCATCGCGGTGAACACGACCGTCCAGACGACGGGATCCGTGCCGGTGAGCAGATGCAGCAGCAGCAGCGGCCCGATCACCACCGTGAGGGCGAAGTTGGGCAGTGAGGTGAGCACGAAGAAGGCGACGCTTCTGCGGCCGATCGCCTCGCTGTCCATGCCACCCTGGTGCAGCGCCCAGGCGCCGAGCGCAAGACCGCCTGCGCCGCCCGTCGGGAGCAGGACGTTGGTCGCCTGCTCGGCCATCCCCAGCCGGTAGCTGAAGCGCCAGCTCATGCGCGGGCAGAAGACGTCGCGGAAGGCGACGATGTTCGCCAGGCAGGAGGCAAGCTTCAAGGCCGCGATCGCGATCAGCAGCCGCCAGTCGACGACGCTGAAACGATGGCGGAGGCTTCCCAGGCCGGGAAGCGAGATGACGGCGATCGCCACGACCGCGATCAGGATCGCGAAGCCGATCAGGCGGCGGACAATGTGCTGCGAGTCGAGCTCGTCAGGGATGTCGTCGCGCGGCTGTTCCGGTCTCGAGGTTGCCGCCATTCTTCAAACTTATCTCGCTCTTAGGCGTTTGTTCACCTAAATCTCACGTCGACGTCCGAATTTCGCCGCGTCCGAGCAGCTTCAGACGTCGAGCGGGAGCTCGAGAGGCCCGTCTCCACGGGCGGTCAGGACCTGATGGATGGAGATGCCGCCGCCGGGGCGGCTCCTCAGCGCCGGCGACGCCGGGCGCGCAACAGATGGATGGTCAGGCCGAGGAGCAGGCAAGCCGCGATCGGCACGGCCAGGGAATGATCGCGCAGCAGCGCCTGCGCGCCCGTGTCGGGCTGGATCGCCTCGGGCTCGGGCTCGGGCGCGGCCGCCATCGAGGCGCGTAGCCGCTCCGGGTCGAACACATCTCCAGGGGCCTCGGCCGGTGGTGAGAACGCGGACAGGAGGTCGGGAGCCGGGTCGCCTGTGGGCGTGGGTGCCGGACCCGGCGGGGTGATGGGGGCGCCCTGGGGCGGATCGGCGACCGCCAGGGTCGTCGCTACGGACTGCTCGGCGGCGA
Source organism: Solirubrobacteraceae bacterium (assembly GCA_035503035.1). Taxonomy (GTDB): domain Bacteria; phylum Actinomycetota; class Thermoleophilia; order Solirubrobacterales; family Solirubrobacteraceae; genus Palsa-465. Next base: position 51,847 of record DATJTS010000002.1, on the reverse strand, counting down.
CGGCCGGCTGGGCCGCCACCGGCTCGGCCACCGCGGGCTCAGCCGCCACCGGCTCGGCCACCGCAGGCTCGACTGCCACCGGCTCGGCCACCGCAGGCTCAGCCACCACCGGCTCAGCCACCACCGGCTCAGCCGCCGCAGGTTCAGCTGCCACCGGCTCAGCCACCGGCGGCTCAACCGGGGCAGGCGTTGTCGCTGCCGGACTGGTCTCGGTCTCGGCCGTCGGCGCCTGCTCCACGCCGGGGGTCTCGAACCGGACGCTCGGCAGCGGGTCCGGGATCGTCGGGCGGACCTCCGGCTCGGGCTCGGGGACGACCGGGGGATCCTCCAGGGCCGTTGCCGCGCCGGCGAGCTCCGGCGTCGCCGGCTCGGACGGCTCGGCCTCGGTCTCGGGCGTTCGGATGGGGCGCGCGCGGAAGACGCTGATCGACGCGCCGTCCGCAGCGGACGATCCCCCGCTGCGGCGTGCGGCGGGGACCCCGACCATGATCGCCATGATCACGAGCGCGCCGCCGCCGGCGATCACCAGCGCGGTGACGGTGTCGCCACCCACAGCGGCCGCCGGTGTGGCGGCGGAGGAGACAGCCGGGAAGAGCGCACCGAGCAGGAACGCCAGAGCGAATGGAGCGCCGAACCTCACCGGCCCATGCATAGCACCTCGTCTCGCCAAAGGCGAGGAAACCTTCACAAAAGCTGCGATCGCACGCGGATGCAACACCACGTGCAAAGAACGGGCTCAGTGGCCCCAAACGTCCGCGGCAACCGAGACGATCAATTCGAGCTTGGCGCGCTCCTCGTCGATCGTCAGGCGGTTGCCCTCCTCGGTGGAGGAGAACCCGCACTGTCCTGACAGGCATAGCTGGTCGATGTCGACGTACCGGGACGCCTCCTCGATCCGTCGCTTGAGCATGTCGGCGTCCTCCAGTTGGGGGCGCTTGGTGGTGACGAGCCCGAGAACGACCTGCTTGCCGGGCGGGACGTAGCGCAGCGGCTCGAACGTCCCGGAACGCTCGTCGTCGAACTCCAGGAAGTAGCCGCCCACCTGCAGGTCCCCGAACAACGCCTCGGCGACGAAGTCGTAGCCGCCCTCGGCGGCCCACATCGACTGGTTGTTGCCCCGGCACAGGTGCGTGGTGACGACCAGATCGTCCGGTTTGTCGGCGAGCACGCGATTGAGGTTGGCGATGTACTGCTCATGGAGGTGCTCCGGATCGCCGCCGATCCGCTCGATGTGGGCGCGCTGTGCCGGGTCGTTGATGTAGGCCAGGCTCGTGTCGTCGAGCTGCAGATACCGGCAACCGAGCCCGTAGACCCCGTGCATCTGGGCCCGGTACGCCTCCGAGAGATCCTCCCAGAAGCGCTCCGGATCGGGGTACGCCGACGGATCGAGCGCGGAGCTCCCGCCCCGGTAATGCACCATGCTCGGCGACGGGATCGTCAGTTTCGGCGTCTGGTCCTCATGGGCGTGGTCGCGCAGGAACTCGAACGCCTCGGCGAAGATCGTGCGCGGCAGCGTCACCTGCGACGTGATCGCCATCGCCGGAGGGGCGTAGTCGTACTCGCCCTCAGCGTCTCGGAACTGGACGTGGAGCGACTCACCGGCCACCTGCTCGACGCCGCCGAGCTGGTAGATGAAATCCATGTGCCACGAGGTCCGGCGGAACTCGCCGTCGGTCACCGTCTTCAGCCCGGCTCCCCGCTGCAGCTCGATGACGTCGAGGATGGCAGCGTCCTCAGCCGCACGCAATCCCGGTGCATCGAGGCTGCCGGCCTTGAACGCCGCCCGAGCCTTCGTCAGCTCGGGCGGGCGCAGCAGGCTGCCGACGTGGTCGGCGCGGAACGGTGGGAGCGTGCGGCGGGACATATCGCCTAGAACAGCTCGAGGCCGACCTTGGTCACGATCCTCGGAGAGGCGTGACGGGAATAGGAACGCCGCGAGTCGATCTGAAGGTGGTACTCGCGGTGGTGCGGGGTGGCCGGGTAGAGCCGCGCGTGCGTGGTGAGCAGCCCGCAAGGGCCCTTCGCCTTGCCGAAGCTCTGGCGGGCGACGGTCTTCTTGCCGTAGATGTAGTGGGCGTAGATCGACTTGCCCTCCGGGAACCCGGAGAACGACCACTTGGTCTTGAAGGTGAGCGCGCGGAGGCCGTGCGCCCGCTTGGTCTTACTGGCCGTCACGCCGAGGAACGAGAGCTCGGTCTGGGTGGTGCCGACGTACTCGTTGCCGTCCTCGCTGTAGTCGGTGGCGGTGATCGCATCGGCCTTCTCGCCCGGCTTGTCGAAGATGCCGACCGGTGCCGGCGCCGTGGCGGTGATCGCTCCGCTTGCGTCCGCGGTCACGTCCTCATCGAAGGTGCCGGTCGCGTCGCTGATGTTGACCGGGTCTCCGGGGATGTATCCGGTGCCGGTGACGGTCATCGTCGGCCGGGTCTTACCGATCGTGATGTAGCACGCCTGGTTGACGGCCAGAGTGGCCGGGACCGTGGCCGCGGTGGCGGTTCCCGCGATGCCCAACGACGCCCCTGCGGCGACGATGGCGGCAACCGCCGCTCGCTTGCCCTTGTCAGACATCGACATTCAACGCTTCCCCTTGCACTTAGTGATTGGCCGCGGGCCCAGTCTACGGGCTGCAACTGGTTGACGAGGCCTGATCCGCCGTGTTCTGGCGGAACGGGTGACCAGGGCCGGTCAGGCGGACGGCCAGGTGGGGTCCAGCCGCTGCACCTGGTACCCCGCGCCGTCCAGCGCGGCGACGATCGCGGCCCCGTGTTCGGGACCGCGCGTCTCCAGCGTGATCTCGACCGCCGTCTCTCGCACGTGCAGCGCAGCGGCTTCACGGACGTGATCGGCGTGGACCACGTTGCCGCCGCAATGCGCGATCGCCGTGAGCAGCGCAGCGAGCGCGCCGGGGCGATCCGAGATGCGGGTGAGCAGCCGCAGCCGCCGTCCTTCGGTGGCCTCGTGGCGCTGGGCGATCTGGGCGAGCAGCCCGGCATCGACATTGCCACCCGACAGGATCACGCAGGTCGCACCGTCGGCGGCGGGCGGGATCGCTCCGACCAGCAGGGCCGCGACGCCGACCGCCCCGCCGCCTTCGACGACGAGCTTGGAGCGCTCGAGCAACCACACCATCGCGTCGGCGGTCTCGTCCTCGTCGACCACCACGATCTCGTCGACCCAGCGGCGCACGAGCGCGAGCGTCGTCTCGCCGGGCCGTTTGACCGCGATGCCGTCGGCGATGGTCGCCGCCCTCGGTGTGATCGTCTCGGGTTCGCCGTGCGCGAGTGACGGGGGAAAGGCTGCGCACGCCGCGGCCTGGACTCCGATCACCCGCGTCGCCGGCCGTGCCTCCTTGATGACCCCGGCGACTCCGGAGATCAGCCCTCCGCCGCCGACGGGGACGATCACCGTGTCGAGGTCCGGAAGCTCCTGCAGCAGTTCGAGCCCGAGCGTCGCCTGGCCGAGGATCACGTCGGGATCATCGAACGGATGGACGAACGCCGCGCCGGTCTCCTCGGCACGCACGATCGCCCGCGCCACCGCTTCATCGACAGAGTCCGCGGCGAGGTCGACCGTTCCGCCGAACGCCTGCACCGCTGCGACTTTTGCGACCGGCGCCTCAGCGGGCATGAACACCTCGCACGGAACTCCGCGCGCCCGGGCTGCATAGGCGAGCGATTGCCCGTGGTTGCCGGCACTTCCGGCGACGACACCGGCGGGATCCACCAGCTGGGCGATCCGGTGCGCCGCGCCCCGCAGCTTGAACGATCCGGTGCGCTGGAGGTTCTCGGCCTTCAGGACGACCTGACCCCCGCACGCGTCGGACAGGCCGCGTGAGGTGAGCACTGGCGTCCAGCGCGTGAGCTCAGCGATCCGGGCCGCCGCGTCGTGCACCTCTCCGCCGACGATCCGGCGCACGACCTCTTCCGCCCGCTGTTCATCCACGCCCGCGCACCGTCGCAGACAGTAGAGCTCTCAGGCGGCCGCTGCGGCGAAGACCGTGGTGCGGTCGCGACCGGCGCGCTTGGCGTCATAGAGAGCGAGGTCCGCCTCGGCCAGGAGCGCGGTGATCTCGCTGGTCGGGTCACCGACACGGATGCCCGCGCTCAGCCGAACCGACGGCAGCCCGCCGGTGTGCCTCACCAGCGAATCCCGGACGCGGTCGGCGAAGCCCTGGGCTCCGTCGATGTCGGCATCGGGCAGCAGCGCCACGAACTCCTCGCCGCCGAACCGGGCGAGGATGTCGTCTTCACGTGCCTGCTCGCGAAGCAGGTTCCCGACGTGACGGAGGACCCGGTCGCCGACGTCGTGGCCCCACTGGTCGTTGACGAGCTTGAAGTGGTCGATGTCGAGGATCACCAGTGCGAACGGGCGGGAGCCGCGCACCGCCGGGCTGAGCTCCGCGGCGGCACGTTCGTCGAAGCCGCGCCGGTTGAGCAGGCCGGTGAGCGGATCGACCCGCGCCTCCATCGCGAGCGTGGCCAGCAGCCGCTCGTTGCGGCCCTCGAGCGTGGTGACCACCAGTGCGATCGCGGTCGTCGAGACCATCACGTCGACCCAGCGGGCGGGATAGCCGTAGGGGCCGAGCGCATGGAGGGCGAGCGCCTCGCCGGCGGCGACGAGCAGCAGGATCGCAACCGCGCCGCGCCGGCCGAAGAACAGGCATTGCCACAGCACCGGCAGCGCGAACAGCACGGCCGAGTCCGAGGCGGTGACCTTCGTGGTCGCCAGCGCGTAGGAGACGAGGGCGACGCCCAGCGGCCCGTTGAGCATGATGACGCGACGGGGCAGGTGCGGTCCCGCGAAGAACATGAACCCCGTCATCGCCGCCACGACGTAGATCGGCAGCATTGAGAAGCTCGGGACGTTGGGCAGGAGGATCTCGATGCCACCGTCGAGCGCCGCCGCCGCGTACATCGCGGCGGCGCAGTAGGCCATGATCCGGCGGTTGTGGCGGATGCTCTGGTCGTCCACATGGACTACATCGGCCGTGTGCCGCCCCGCCATGACGTTTGCAGGCGGGCGTGGACGCTTGCGGCTGCAGTGGCCGCGCGACCTGACGAACGCCGCGACCGGAGGCTCAGTTGAGCGCGCCCCGGGCCACCGCCAGGCACGCCTCGCAGCGCGGCCATGGCGGATTCCAGGGGTAGCCGGTCACATCCACGCCGCAGAGGGCCGTGTCGGGGTCCGCCTCGGTGACCAGGTGGCAGAGCTCCTCGAACCCCTCTCGGCTGCGTCCGGGGACGTTGATGCAGCCTGGATGCACGTTGGGGGCGCGGGTCGGGGTCGGCGCCGGGCTCACGGCGCGTGAGCATACCCCCGCGCGGCGGGCGTGTCAGCCGCTTTCCACACGGCCGCCCATGACCGCGCGCAGGTGGGTGAAGGGCCGGCCGTCGCGCAGCTCGCGGATGACCGCGTCGATCAGGCCGTCGGACTCGATGATGCGTCCGTCGGTGACCGCCGTCACCGTCGCCCGCTTGGCCTGGATGAGCCGCGACATGGTCTCGTCGATCGTGTCGGCGGCCAACAGGTACCAGGCGGTGACCGCGTCCCGCTGGCCGATGCGATGGCAGCGATCCTCGGCCTGATCGTGGATCGCCGGCGTCCACTCCAGCTCGAGGAACGCGACATTCGAGGCGCGGGTGAGCGTGATGCCCTGGGCGGCGGTCCGGGTGGCGCAGACGATCAGCGGCGGGCCCTCGGGGTCCTGGAAGGCGGCGATCGCCCGCTCGCGCGCCTGCAGCGAGTCCTCGCCGAGCAGGTGCAGGGCGTCGGGAAAGCGGCCGAGGACCGCCTTCTGAACCTCGACGTGGCGTGCGAACACCACCAGCGGCTCTCCCGAGGCCAGGAAGTCCTCGATCCAGGTCAGCGCCGCGGCCAGCTTCCCGCGCGCCGCCAGTCGCTGCAGCGTCCCCAGCTGGGCCAGGCGCTCGGCGCGCAGCGTCGCGGAGATCTTCGCGTTCAGCTCGGAGAGGTCGAGCGGCTGGCTGCGGAGCCACTCGATCACGTCACGCTGCGCCAGGCGGTACTCCGACTCGTTGGTGAGAGCGATCGGCACGACGACCTGGCGCTTGGCGGGCAGCTGGGGGAGGACCTCGGATTTGAGGCGGCGTACGAAGCAGTGGCGGCGCAGATGCCAGTGCAACCGCTCCTCCGAGACGCCACCGCCCCGCCCGCGGAACTGGTGGGAGAAGCGCGCCCCGGAGCCGAACTCCTTCAGCCGGTCGATCACGCGCAGCTGCGCGATCAGCTCATCGGGGTGATTGAGCACCGGGGTCCCGGTGAGCGCCAGCTTCAGCCCGCTCGGCGGCAGCGTTGCGGCCAGAGACCGGACCGCGTGAGTGCGCTTGGCGCTCGGGTTCTTGCAGTAGTGCGCCTCGTCGACGACGAGCGCGCGCAGGCGCCGGCGCGCGAGCGCGTCCCGGTGGGCGGCCACGATCTCGTAGTTGAGGATCGTCACATCGCCGCTCGGGGGCACCGCAACGCGGCCGTGGACGACGGCGACCGAGCGGTGGGGCAGCCAGCGCTCGGTCTCCCGCTGCCAGGTGAGCTTCATCGCCGCGGGACAGACGACGACCGCCGGGAACGCACCGTCGGCCTCGAGCGCGGCCAGCGCCTCGACGGTCTTGCCCAACCCCTGCTCGTCGGCCACGAATGTCGACCGCGCCTCCAGCGCATACCGGACGCCGGCCCACTGAAACGGGGCGAGCTCGCCCCCGAGCCGGCCGGCGAGGTCCTCGATCGGCTCCGCCTCGGTGGCGCGGCTGCGCGCAACCGCGTCGGCCGCGCGCCCGTTCTCGGCCCGGAGCTCCTCGAGCACCTCGAGCGCGGCCGCCGTGACCGAGACGCGGTATTCGCCCAGGAACGCGTCGAGCTGCTCGATCACCCACGGGTCGACCGCGACCGCCCGTGTGCCGCCCGCTCCCGGAAGCTGCTCGAAGGCCGTGCCGATCTCCGGATCCCAGCCGACCTCGAGGCGCAGCTCGTCGCCCTCGACGCCGCGGTGGTGGGCGAGCCGGGCAGGTGGCGGCGTCTCGTCATGCTCGATCGCCTGCAGAACCCGCTCGGCGGGCGCGTCGAGACGGGCCGAGCGCTCGCCCCGCAGCGCCTGTGCGACCTCGGCGGTGAGCGGCGCAAGGGTGCGGCCGTCATCCGCGATCTGCGCGCAGGCCGCGACCGCTTCGGGCAGCGGGCCGGCAAGCGTCTGCAGGACGAACCAGCCGAGCCCGTCATAGCGGGTGGTGGCGACCGTCCCGATCCAGCGGCGCCGGACGCCCCGCAGCCACTCCTCGACATCGGTGGCGGCCTGCAGCTCGGGATAGCGCTCGAGCATCTCCTCGACCTTCAGCGCGGCCCAGTCCGACGCCGGTGCCGACCACTCGCGCGAGTCCCAGTCGAAGCGGCGATGGGGGATCGACCGCGCCAGCTCGACGAGTGCCCGCTCGTAGGGGAACGACAGGACGACCGTGTCCTGGCCGTCCGCCTCGCGGCGCAGCTCGACGTTTGGCCGGCGCTCGACCAGCTTCATGTCCTCGACCTTAGAGCGGCTCCAGGCGGCGAGTCAGTGGGCGACCAGACGGGCCGCGGCGCTCGGAGACGACGCGGCGGTCTCTTCCTCGATCGCTTCGGCGGCGCGCTCCGCGGTCCGGCGTGCCCACGGTGTCGAGGTCGCGAACCCGACCAGGAACAAGGTCGCGCCGATCCCGGCCGCGAGCCACCAGGCCGGATGGGTCGCGGTGGCGAACCCGCTCGACACACCGGTGATCCCGCGACTGCCGGCGAGCACCCCGAACACCGCGACCCCGAGCGTGGAACCGCCCTGACGGGCGGTGGAGGCGACGGCCGCGGCGACGCCGGCCATCGAGGGCGGCATGCCCGACACGGCGGTGTTGGTGATCGGCGGGTTGAACAGGCCCATCCCGAGCCCGATCAGCACGTAGGCCCCGAACAGGTAGACCATCGACGTCGTCGGGGTCAGCTGGGTGAGCATCAACCCGCCCGCCGTGGTGGCGACCGCGCCGGCGAGCAGCGGGACGCGCGAACCGTGGCTGCCGACGAACCGCCCGGTGATCGGCGCCATCACGAGCAGCGGGATCGCCATCGGCAGCGTGTCGAGGCCGGCGTGCAGCGGGCTGAAGCCACGCGTCTGCTGCAGGTAGAGCGTGTTGAGGAACAGGAAGCCGCCCTGGATGGTGAACACCCCGAGCGCCAGCGTGGTCGCCCCCGAGAACGGCGCACTGCGGAAGAAGCGCATCTCGATCAGCGGCTCGGGCACCCGCGTCTCGTACCGGACCAACGCGGCGAGCGCGATCACGCACACGCCACCGAGCGCCAGCGTCTGCGCCGAGAGCCAGCCGGCGGACGGCGCCTCGATGATCGCGTAGACGACGCTGGCGAGCGCGACGATCACCAGCAGCTGGCCGACCGGATCGACGCGACGCGGACGCTCGGCGCGCGATTCGGGCACGAACAGCGCCGTGAGCACGATCGCGAGGATCCCGATCGGCACGTTGACGAGGAACACCGCCCGCCAGGAGAACGTGTCGACGAGCAGGCCGCCCACCACCGGGCCCAGCGCGATCGAGATGCCGATCATGCCGCCCCACAGGCCGATCGCCTGCGCACGCTCCCGCGGGTCGGTGAAGACGTTGCGGATGATCGACATCGCCACCGGGTTGAGCATCGAGCCGCCGATCGCCTGCAGCGCCCGCGCCCCGATGAGCAACCCGAGATTGGGCGCCAGCGCGCACATCAGCGAGCCGAGCGAGAACAGCAGCAGCCCGATCTGGAAGACGCGCCGGCGACCGATCCGGTCGGCCGTGGACCCGGACAGCATCAACAGCGTGGCGATCACCAGCGTGTAGGCGTCGATCGTCCACTGCAGCCCTGAGACGCCGGCGTGCAGCGAGCGATGGATCGCCGGCAGCGCGACGTTCACGATCGTCACGTCGAGCCCCACGATGAGCAGGCTCATCGAGCAGATGAGGAGCACGATCACCCGGCGACGGCGGTCGGGGACGGGGGACGGCTGCGATTGAGCCGGAATGGCCATTCCGCTCAGCTTAGAACGCCCGGAGACCCAATCAGGGCAGCTCGACCGCCCAGGCCTCGATCAGCCCGCGCGCCGCCTCGACGTCGGGGGCGAGCGGCCGGTCGGCCAGCTCGGGGTCGAGCGCCTCGGTCGCGGCCTGCCAGAGCAAGCGGTCTCCGGCGGGCTCGAGCTCCGCCAGGCGCAGCGCCCGGACCGCGACCACCAGCTCACAGGCGACGGCAACGCGAAGCGCGTCGAGGGTCTCACGCGCGCGGCGCACTGCGGTGGGCGCGAGGCTCGAGTGCGATTCCACCCCCCTGGAGACCGAGACGGTCTGGGCCGCGACGGGCGTGACCAGGGACCTCACCTCGGCGACGGCAGCGTGGGCCGTGTACTCGAGGACGAGCGCGCCCGATTCCGCGCCCGCCCTTCCGGGACGGGTGAGGAACGGCGGCAGACCGGTCAGGCCGGAGTCCAGCAACGTCGAGACGCGCGCGGCGATCAGCGCGGCGGAGGAGGCGAGCGCGGTGCGCAGGCCGTCGATCGCCGCGGCCAGCGGAGCGGCGTGGGGGTTGCCGTTGGGCAGCGCGACCCCGTCGACGATCAGCGCGTTCTCGCCGGCGAAGTTGAGCTCGTGTCCGACGGTCACCTCGAGTGCCGCCAACGCGTCGTGCACTGCACCGTCGACCTGCGGCTGCGCGCGGAAGGGATAGGGGTCCTGGACGGGAGCCGGCTCGTCCCCGTCGAGGCCGGCCGGATCCCGTCGTCGCCGTCCGACCATGGGACCGAGGAGCTCTCGCATCCGCGCGGCCACCGCCGACTGGCCGGGGCGATGGTGGGGCGAGTGAATCCTGGGGTCGAGCACGACGGTGTCGGCACCGGCCGCCTCGAACGAGAGGGCCGCGACCGACAACCAGGCGTCGAGCAGCCGGCGGGCGTCGACGACGAGCAACGCCGCGGATCCGACGGCGACGGCGTTGGAGCTCATGAACGCCAGCCCGTCACGCGGACTCAACACCGCGGGGTCGATCCCGGCGTCGCGGAGTGCCGCGGCGGCCTCGATGAGCTCGTCGCCGCGCCACACCTCGCCTTCACCGAGTAGGCAGAGCGCGATGTCGGCGAGATTGGTGAGGTCGCCGGTCCCAAGCGAGCCGAGCTCCCGGGTGAACGGCGAGAGCCCCGCGTTGAGCGCCGCGACGAGCGTGTCGAGCAGTTCCGCACTGACCCCGGCGCCACCGGCGGCCAGCTGGTTGGCGCGAGTGGCCATCGCCGCGCGCACGAGGTTGGCGGGCAGTGGCCGTCCCGCGCCGCCCGCATGGCTTCGCAGCAGCGCCAGCCCGGTGCCGGCCTGATCGCGTGGGTCGACCGGGTGCTGACGCAGCGCGCCGACTCCGGTGGAGACGCCGTACAACTCGGCGCCGGATTCGATCAGCGCCGCGAGCGTGGCCCGGGCCGCGTCGTTGCGGGCACGGGCCCGCGGGGCGAGCCGAGCTTCGGCGCCCTCACGCGCGATCAATGCCACCCGCCGAGGCGTGAGCGTCTCGCCGTCGAGCACGACGGGATCGGGGTGGATGACCGCGTCTGGGGGATCTGCGGGGCGTGTCACCGGCGCAGTATCGTCGCTCGCCCTGCCTCGTTGTCCTGAGGGCTCCAACAAGCCGCGGCGAGCAGACCGAACCATGGCTGAGCCCGTTCTGATCACCGGCAGCGATCTCGATCCCTCCGCGCTGGAGGCGATCGCCCGTGACGGGGCGCCGGTCGAGATCGATCCGGACGCGCGGGCGCGGATGGCCGAGTCCGCGGCGATCCTCGAGCGTGCAGCCGCCTCCGGGCGCCCGATCTACGGCGTGACCACCGGCTTGGGCTCCCGGGTGACCGACGCCGTCGCGCCGCGTGAGAGTGCCGGCTACCCGCTGCGCACGATTCGCGGTCGGGCGACCGGCGTCGGCGAGCCGCTCGCGAGAGAGATCGTACGCGCCGCCATCGCCGTCCGTCTCAATGGCCTGTGCACCGGTGGCTCCGGTGCGCGCCCGACGCTCGCCGACGGGCTCGCCGGGCTCCTCAACGCGGGGGTCCATCCCGCGATCCCGCGCAGCGGCTCGATCGGCGCCTCCGACCTGTGCCTGATGGCGCACGTCGGGCTCGCGCTGATCGGCGAGGGACGCGCGGAGCTGGAGGGCGAGTGGATGGATACCGGTGACGCGCTCGCGCGCAGCGGCCTCGGCGTGATCCCGCTCGGACCCCGCGACGGCCTGGCGATCTGCTCGAGCTCGGCGATCGCGATCGGTGCCGCGACGCTTGCCCTGCGTGATGCCCGCGCCTGCCTGGACAGTGCGCAGGTGTCGGCCGCGTTGTCGATGGAGGGCTTCCGGGCGAGCCTGACGCCGCTCGACCCCCGCGTGGTGGCCGCTCGACCCGCGCCGGGGCAGGCATGGGCCGCCGAGGGCCTGCGGGGGTTGCTCAAGGGGAGCGCACTCGCCGAGGTGGATCGCCCCCGACGGCTGCAGGACCCGCTCAGCTTTCGGTGCGCGAGTCTGGTCCACGGAGCGCTGCACGTCGCGCTCGACGCGCTGGAGGCGGCGATCGAGCCCGAGCTCGCCGGCGCCGCCGACAACCCGCTGGTGCTGCCGCCCGAGGGAGACGATCGGGATCGCCCGGAGGGGCCGGAGATCCTCTCCACCGGAAACTTCTCCTCGCCCGCCCTCGCGCTCGCACTCGACGGAGCCGCGATCGCCTGCGCGCAGGTCGCGCACACGATCGCCGAGCGCCAGGCGCGACTCAAGGAGACACGGCTGAGCGGACTGCCCTCCAACCTCGTCGAGGTGGACCCCGACCGCGCCGCCAGCCGTTCCGGTGTGGCACCGCTGTCCAAGACGGCGGCGGCGCTGGTGCTGGAGATCCGCCATCTGGCGGCGCCGATCGCGATCCTGCAGGAGGTGACCGCCGACGGGGTGGAGGACGACATGACCGGGGCGCTTCAGGGCGCGCTGCGCCTGCGCGAGCAGCTGATGCGATTGCGGTTGCTCATCGCGCTCGAATTGCTCGTCGCCGCCCAGGCGGTCGACATCGCGCACCCCTCCCGGACACCGAACGGCGGGGAGGTCGCGCAGCTGGGCGCGGGCACCGGCGCCGCCCATCGTGCCGTGCGCGAACTCATCCCGCCACTGCGAGAGGACCGCGCGCTCGGGCCCGAGGTCGAACGCCTGGAGCGCAACCTGCTCGCGAGCGGCGCACTCAGCGACCGGGTGGCAGCCACGGACGCCGCGGCATGAGTCTCGAGCTCACCTACCTCAGCGGTCCCGCGGTCGCGCAGCTCGCCCTCGCCGACCAGGAGATCCTGGACGCCGTGCGCGCGGTGCTCGCCGCCCAGGGACGCGGGGAGACCGTGGGCGAGCCGCGCACCCATCTGTTCCCGCACGGCGCCGAGGGCCACTTCAACGTGTTGCGCGGGGCCACGCCCCGATTCGCCGGGGTCAAGGTCGTCGGCGACTTCGTCGAGAATCACCGGCTCGGGTTGCCGTCGGAGCTCGGCATGCTGCTGCTGATGGACCCGATGACCGGCGTGCCGCGCGCGGTGATCGACGCGACCGCGATCACCGAGATGCGGACCGGCGCGGTCACGGCGATCGGCGCCGAGACGCTGGCGCGGCGGGACGCGCGCGTGCTCGGCCACATCGGAGCGCGGGGAACGGCGTACTGGAACGTGCGCCTGTGCTGCGCGGTGCTCCCCGATCTTGAACAGGTGCGCGTCCATTCCCGCCGCCCCGAGAGCCGCGCGGCGTTCGCGGCGCAACTGCGCCGCGATCTCGACGTCGAGATCGTCGTGACCGAGGACTGGGAATCGTGCGTTCGCGGCGCCGATGTCGTGATCGAGGCCAGTCGCCTGACCGAGCCGCAGCCGCTGCTGCGGACCGAGTGGATCTCACCGGGCGCGCTCGTCGTGCCCTACGGCACGGTGAGCGCGGTCGAGCTATCGCTCACCGAGGCGATGGACAAGGTCGTGGTCGATGACTGGGTGCAGGCGCAGGCGGGGCCGCTCGGAGCGCTGCGCGTCCATGTCGACTCCGGCCGAGTGACCGCCGAGTCGCTGCACGCCGAACTCGGTCAGATCGTCGCCGGCCTGCGGCCGGGGCGCGAACGCGACGAGGAGACGATCCTGTTCTGGCACCGCGGCCTGTCGATCACCGACGTCGCCCTCGGCGAGGCCCTCCTCGACAAGGCCGAGGCGTCGGGCGTGGGCGCGACGCTGCCGTATCGCGAGTGAGCCGCCCGCTCAACCGTTCATCCGTCCGGAATACGGTGCGCCGCATACAGCAGCGAGAGTGTCCGGCCGAGAACCGAGGGGATGTCTCGTGCCCGCACGCTCCTCGGCGCCGCGCTCATGACGCTGGCGACGTGTTCGACGCCGGCGTCCGCGCAGGCCCGGCCGACTCCATCGGTCCCCTCAGCGGGCGTCGTCCGCGGGACTGTCGTGTCGCTCGACTGGTCCGAGCTCACCGTGCAGCGCTCCGGCGCCCGGATGTCGGTCATCGGCGCGCTCACGCACGCCGCGAACGTGGTGGCAGCGGGCGACTACCCGTACGTCTGGGGCGGCGGCCATGCGTTCGCGGGAACCGCGAGCATCGGGGAGCGCGGTGGGCCGGGCTACAACGGGCGGCGGATCGGTTTCGACTGCTCGGGATCGGTGGCCGCGGTGCTCGCGGGCGCCGGCCTGTGGGCGCCTGGAACCGGCGTGCCGGGAGACTCCGGGGTGATCAAGCAGCTGCGCCAGGCGCACGTGCTCGCCCGCGGTGCCGGTGTCGGACCTCGCTCGGTGACGCTCTGGGATGACCCCGGAGTCCATATCTTCATCCAGATCGGGGACCGTTTCTTCGGCACCACGGACGGAGGCCCGCCGAGCCCGCAGAATCCGCGCGGCGGCCCGGCCTGGCTCGACGACGGCGCTCCGGACACGCTCGATCGTCACTATCGCCCCTGGCATCTGCTGCCCGCGGCGCTCGGCGGCCGGGTGAACACCGGTCGGTCGGTCACCGTGGGGCTCGGCGGCCCGCTCGCCGACGCGGTCGGGGAGCTCGCGGTCGGCGACCGCGTGGGGGTTCGGTACGCGACGCGCCGCCGCGCGCTCGTCGCGGTCGCGGTCGACCCGCTCGGCGAGCCGACCGTTCCCGTTCAGTGAAAGCTCTGCCATCAGGTGATACATTCCGGCCGTGCCCCGAGGAGCCGACCGCCCTGGCGATCCTGCCGCCCCCGCGACCCGCACGGTCGAGCGCGCGCTCGATCTGCTCGAAGCGGCCGCATCGGCGTCCGACGGGCTGACCCTCACCGAGCTGGCGCAGCAGACCGAGCTGTCGGCGAGCACCGCATCGCGCCTGCTGTCGACGCTGCAGCTTCACCGGTTTCTGGCGCGCACTCCGGACGGTCGCTTCGGCGCCGGACCGCGGCTGCGCCAGCTCGCCGTGTCAGCGATGCGGGAGGACCCCCTGTACGAGCTTGCCGGGCCGCACCTTGCGGCCCTCGCGCGGGAGACCCAGGAGACCGCGAATGTGGGGATCGCGCTCGACGACACCCGCGTGCTCTACCTGCGCCAGCACTCCAGCCCGCAATTCGTGCGCGTCGCCGGCTGGACGGGTCGGACGATCCCGCGGCACGACACCGCGATGGGTGCGGCGCTCGACGGCGACACCGGTCCCGACGGGTTCGTGGTGCGCCGCAGCTCGGTCGAGCCCGACGTGACGTCGATCGCCGCGCCGATCCATGGCGACGGAGGTGCGATCGTCGGCGCGTTGAGCGTGCTGGCGCCGCGGTACCGGACCACGGAGGCCCAGGAGCAGATATACGGCCGGCATGTCGTCGGACACGCCCGGGAGCTCTCTGCGCGGGTGGGACTCGAGAGTGCTGGAGAACTGAACGACGAGATCGAGGAGGTGGCGTGATGAGCGTCAGCGCGGTTGACCTGGAATGTCGCGGCTGGCAGCAGGAGGCAGCGCTGCGCATGCTGCGCAACAACCTGCATCCCGACGTCGCCGAGAATCCCTCGGAGCTCGTCGTCTACGGCGGGATCGGCAAGGCCGCCCGGAACTGGGAGAGCTACTACACGATCGAGCGAGAGCTCAAGCGGCTCGGCGACGAGCAGACGCTGCTCGTCCAGTCCGGAAAGCCCGTCGCCGTGTTCGACACCCATGAACGGGCGCCGCGAGTGCTGATCGCCAACTCCAACCTGGTGGGCAACTGGGCCAACTGGGAGACGTTCCGGGAGCTCGACGCCGCCGGGCTGATGATGTACGGCCAGATGACCGCAGGGTCCTGGATCTACATCGGATCGCAGGGGATCCTGCAGGGCACCTACGAGACATTCGCGGCGGCCGCCCGCAAGCGGTTCGACGGGACTCTGGCCGGGCGGCTGGTGGTCACCGCGGGGCTCGGCGGGATGGGCGGGGCTCAGCCATTGGCGATCACCATGCTCGACGGCGCAGCGCTGTGCATCGAGATCGACATCTCGCGGATCGAGAAGCGCATCCAGACCGGATACCTCGACGAGCGAGCCGGGGATCTCGACGACGCCCTCGCCCGCCTGGGCAGGGCGCGGGCCGAGAAGCGCGGGCTGTCGATCGGCCTGGCAGGCAACGCCGCCGAGATCCTGCCCGAGCTGGTCAGGCGGGGCATCGAAGTCGACGTCGTCACCGACCAGACCTCCGCGCACGACCCGCTCAACGGCTACGTGCCGGCCGGACTGACGCTCGAGCAGGCGGTGGCGCTGCGGAGCTCCGATCCCGACGACTACATGAGGCGCGTCGGCGAGTCCGCGGTCGCCCACGTGTCGGCGATTCGCGCGCTGCAGCAGGCCGGATCGGAGGCGTTCGACTACGGCAACGCGCTGCGCGGACTGGCCAAGGAGCACGGTGACGAGGATGCGTTCTCCTATCCGGGGTTCGTTCCGGCCTACATCCGCCCGCTGTTCTGCGAGGGCAAGGGCCCGTTCCGGTGGGTGGCGCTCTCCGGCGACCCGGCCGACATCCACGCCACCGACCGGGCGATCCTCGATCTGTTCGGCGATCAGGAGCACATCGCGCGCTGGATCGAGCTCGCCTCCGAACGGGTCCACTTCCAGGGACTGCCGGCGCGGATCTGCTGGCTCGGCTACGGCGAGCGGGAGCGTGCGGGCATGCGGTTCAACGAGATGGTCGCCTCGGGTGAGCTCAAAGGCCCGATCGTGATCGGCCGCGATCACCTCGACACCGGTTCGGTCGCCTCGCCCGAGCGGGAGACCGAGGCGATGATGGACGGTTCAGACCCGATCGCCGACTGGCCGCTGCTCAACGCGATGCTGATGACCGCGTGCGGCGCGAGCTGGGTGTCGATCCACCACGGCGGCGGGGTGGGCATGGGCAAGTCGATCCATGCCGGCCAGGTGACGGTGGCCGACGGCACCGAGCTTGGCGCCGAGCGGGTCCACCGAGCGCTCACGGCCGACCCCGGCCTCGGGGTGGTGCGCCACGCCGACGCCGGTTACGAGCTGGCGCTGGACACGGCTCGCCAGCGTGGAATCGCGATGCCGATGCTCGATCCGGCCGGTGAGTGAAGCGCCTGACACCCACCCCGCCAGGCCCGGCGGTCTCCCGTCCGTCGCGCTCCGCGGCGCGGCGCAGGTACTGCTGCCGCCCAAGCCCGGACTCGCGCACCTGCGCGGCGCGCAGCTGAACGCGCAGACACTCGAGCCCGGTTCGCTGTCGGTGCGCGATGGCCGGATCGCGGCGTTGGCGGACGACCCGATCGCCGAACTCGCGATCGACTGCTCGGACTGCGCGGTGCTGCCGGGGTTCGTCGACTGCCACACGCACCTGCCGTTCGCCGGCTGGCGAGAGCGCGAGTATGAGCAGAAGCTGACCGGCGTGCCCTACGAGGAGATCGCGCGCTCGGGCGGGGGGATCCGGTCCTCGTCCCGGGCGCTGCGGGAGTCCACCGACGAGCAGGTGCTGGCCCAGGCCACCGATCTTGCTGCGGAGATGCTCGCCCACGGCACGACGACGTTCGAGTGCAAGTCAGGCTACGGGCTCTCGCGCGAGGCGGAGATGCGGGCGCTCACGCTCGCCCGCGAGCTGGAGATCGCGGTGCCGCAGACGACGACCTCGACGGCGCTGCTCGCCCACGCCGTGCCCGACGGCTTCAGCGCCGATGAGTGGATGGGCGTGGTGAGCGAGATGATGGGGGAGGTGCTGTCGGCGGGCAGCGTCACCGCGCTCGACATCTTCGTCGAGTCGATCGCGTTCAATCTGCACCATCTGGAGCAGATGGGTGAAATCGCGGCGGCCTCCGGACTGATGCTGCGAACCCATCTGGAGCAGCTGTCGTGCATGCGTGCGATCCCGGTCGCGCTCGCCGCCGGGGCGCGGTCGGCCGATCATCTCTCCCAGATCCACCTCGACGACATCCCGCTGCTCGCCGAGGCGCCGTGCGCTGCGGTCCTGCTCCCCGCGGCGGAGTTCCTCGGCGCCGAGCAGCGCGCCCCCGGCCGAGAGATCGTCGACGCCGGCGCGATCATGGTGCTCGCCACCGACGCCAACCCCGGGACCGCGCCGGTGGTGTCGATGCCCATCGTGCTCGGCCTCGCGGCGCGGATGTACGGCTTCTCGGTGCGCGAGCTGCTCGGCGCGGCGACGCTCAACGCCGCCTGGACGCTCGACCTGCATCACGATCGCGGCTCGATCGAGGTCGGCAAGCGCGCCGATCTGCTCGTGCTCGACGGTCCCGCCGAACGGATCCCGTACCGCTTCGGCCACAATCCGGTGCAGATCGCGCTGATCGGCGGCGAGGTCGTCTACGTGCGGGATGAGGCGGCTGCGGAAAGGCTCGGAGATGTCTGAACGGCGGAGGCGGATCCCCGCGATGGTCAACGCGCACTCACACGCGTTCCAGCTTGACCTGCGCGGCGTGGGTGAGCGGGTCAGTCGCGGTGGAGGCGACGATTTCTGGAGCTGGCGGAACGAGATGTACCGCCTGGCGGGCATGCACGACCCCGATTCGATGCACGGCGCGGGCGGACGCGTCTACCGGATGATGGCCGCTGCCGGCTACGGCGCGGTCGGGGAGTTCCATTACGTCCACCATCAACCCGACGGCACGCCCTACCCGGAGCCGAACGCGATGGCGATCGCGCTCGCCGAGGCGGCGCTCGCCGCGGGTCTGCAGATCACGCTGCTGCCGGCGGCCTACCACCGCGCCGGGTGGGCGAACGGGGCAGACATCCCGGCGAGCGAGGGCCAGCGGCGATTCTGCGACCCGAGCGTCGAGGCCTATCTGGAGCGCGTCGACGGTCTGCGCGCCTGGGCCGCGGATCACGCGGGGGTGTCCGTCGGGGTCGCCGCGCACTCCGTTCGCGCCGTCGACGCGGCCTGGCTGCGCGAGATCGCGGCCTACGCCGACCGTCACGGGCTCGTGCGCCACGTTCATGCCGCCGAGCAGCGTCGCGAGCTGGCCGAGTGCGAGTCGGAGCACGGGTGCTCGCCGATCGAGCTGCTGCACCGGACCGGTTTCCTGGGCCCGCGCACCTCGGTCGTGCACGCGATTCACGTCAGCGACGCCGATGTCGCACGGCTCGCCGACAGCAACTCGATCGTGGTCACCTGCCCCACCACCGAGGGAAACCTCGGCGACGGGATCCTGCCCGGGCTGCGCTACCGCGACGCAGCGGTCCGGCTGGCGATCGGCACCGACGAGCAGACGCGGATCGACCCGTTCGAGGAGCTGCGCGAGATGGAGACGCTGGCGCGGCGCGAGGGTCAGACGCGCGACGCCCTGCTCGCCGCCGCCGGAGGCGAGCTGTGGGACGTGACCGTCAGCACCGGCCGGGCCTCGCTCGGGCTCGACGCGGTCGCGGAGATCGAGATCGACCTCGAGCATCCCGAGCTCGCGTCGGTCGCCGAGGAGAACCTCGGTTGGGCGCTCGCCACCTGCGCGTCCGCGGCCGTCGTGCGCGCGGACGTCCGGACGCTGCGCGAGCGCGGCATACACCCTGGGGAGTAGTCAAAGACACATCCCGGAGGCGATTGTCACGGTGGTCCGGCGCGACCAGAATCGGCGCCATGCTCTCGACGCTCGCGCACCACCTCAGCCGCCGTCCTCGTCGCACCCTGCTCGCTGTCCTCGTCTTCGTGATCCTCGCCGGAGTGATCGGCGGGCCGGTCGCCGGCTCCCTGCGGAGCTCGGGCGGCTTCCAGCCGGCGGGCGCCGGGTCGCAGCTGGCGATCCGTCAGATCGAACGGGCCACCGGTGCCGAGCCGGCGGCGGGAGTCGTCCTGCTCGTGCGCACGCCGCAGGGGGCTCGCAGCGCCGCCGGCCACGCCGCGCTGACCGGCGCGAGCAGTCGGCTCGCCCGCGTCGACGGGATCGCGCACACCGAGATCGCCGGTATCGCACCCAGCGGGCGGGAGGGCTTCGTCGCGGGGACGATCCGCGCCTCGGCCTCGGACGGGAACGTCGCCTCCGCGGCGATGCACACGTTCGCCGCGGACCGGTCGGTGTCGGTGGGCGGCAGCGCCGTCGCCGCCAAGCAGGTCGGCTCGACGATCACCAAGGACCTCGGGTTCGCCGAGGCGCTCGCGGCGCCCCTGCTCATCATCCTGTCGATCCTGCTCTTCCGCGGCCGCGCCGCGCTGATGCCGGTCGTCGTCGGGGTCACCACGGTGCTCGGCACGTTCCTCGTGATGCGCGGCGTCAACCAGCTCTACGGGCTCTCGATCTACGCCCTGAACCTCGTGATCGGTCTCGGGCTGGGGCTCGCCGTCGACTACACCCTGTTCATCGTCACCCGGTTCCGCGAGGAGCTGGCCACCGGGCGTGAGACGGCGGCGGCGATCGCGGAGACGATGCGCCACGCCGGCCGAACCGTGCTGTTCAGTGCCCTCACCGTCGCCGCGGCCCTCTCCACGCTGATCCTGTTCCCGCTCGAGTTCCTCAAGTCGATGGGGATCGCGGGCGCGATCTGCGCGCTCGTCGCGGCGACCGTCGCGGTCTGCGTCTCGCCGGCCCTGCTGGGCCTGTGGGGCCGCAAGCTGGTGCGCAGCGACACGGCCCGGACCGCGCGCGGCGACGGCCGGTGGTACCGGCTCGCACATGCAGTGATGCGCCGGCCGGGTCCGGTCGCGCTGCTCACGGCCGCGGTGATGGCCGCCGCCGCAGTGCCGGCGCTGTCGGTCAAGTGGTCGCCGTCCAACGACCCGTCCGTCGTGCCCACCAGCCAGAGCGCGCGGGTGGTCTCCGACGCGTTGACCCGCGACTTCGGGGCCACCACCGACGCACCGATCACGGTCGCGATCTCGGCACCGAGCTCGGAGTCCGCGCAGGTTCACGCCTTCGCCCGCCGGGTCGGAGCGATCGCCGGCATCCACGGCCGTCCGACGCTGCGCGACCTCGGGCACTCCACCTGGGAGCTGGTTTCGCAGGTCCACGGCGACTCCAGCGGTCCGCTCGCCCAGCGCGTCGTCCATGAGATCCGCGCGACGCCGCGGCCGTTCACCGCCCGGGTGAGCGGCGACGCCGCGGAGTTCATCGATCAGCAACAGGCGATCGGCTCGCAGCTGCCGCTCACCCTCGGGCTGCTTGCGGCGCTCACGTTCCTCATCCTGTGGCTGATGACCGGATCGTTCGTGCTGCCGCTCAAGGCGATCGTGATGAACCTGCTCACCGTGGGCGCCGCGCTCTCGGCGGTCGTCGTGGTCTACCAGCATGGGCGGCTCACCGGCCTTCTGCACTACACGCCCGACGGTGGCGTGGAGCCGACCGACTTCGTCGTCTCCGCGACCGTCGTGTTCGCACTCTCGACCGACTACGGCGTGTTCCTGCTCGCTCGGATCCGCGAGGCGCGCGAGCGGTTGCTCGTGGCCCGTCCCGGAGACGAGCCGCTCACCTCCGCGCAGGAGCGGGAGGCCGTGGCCACCGGCCTGGGCGCGACCGGGCGCGTCGTCACCGGGGCTGCGATCCTGCTGGCCGTTGCGATCGGCGCATTCTCCACAAGTGAGATCTCCTTCATCCAGCAGATCGGCGTCGCCGTCGCAGTCGGCGTCCTGCTCGACGCGTTCGTGGTGCGCTCGCTGCTCGTCCCCTCGCTGATGGCCCTGCTCGGGCGACTGAACTGGTGGGCTCCGATGAAGCGCCGGGGTCCGCGGGGGAGCATCATCACTGCATGAGCGCGGCTCGGCGGGCCCTGCCGCAGTGGGCGATTGACTGGGCACCGGTGGTCGTGCTGCCGCCGGTATTCGCGCTCGACGCCGTGATCTCCGCCAACGGAAAGCAGCTGACCCCGCTGAACATCATCTGCGCGGTCGTCGTCTGCGTGCCGCTGGCGTTCCGGCACCGGCTCGCCATCGCGCCGATGGTCGGGCTCGTCATCGCGGGGGTCCTGCTCGTCATGTGGCAGCTTCACCCGGGCAACACTGTCGCGCTGCTGCCGATGGTCGCCGTCTACGAGCTCGCCAGGCGCTACAACCGCCGCCGGGCGCTGCAGATCGCAGTGATCTGCGTTCCCGGCGTTCTCGCCGGCGTGCTCCCGTTCGCCGATGGCTTCGAGCACACCCTCGACCTGATCGCCCGCAACCTCATCCTCTGCCTCGGCGCCGTCGCAGCGGGCGACTCGGTCCGCGCCCGTCGCGAAGCGAGCGAGCGGGCCGCCGACCTGCGTGAGCAGGAGACGCTGCGTCGCTTCACCGACGAGCGGCTGCGGATCGCCCACGAGATCCACGACGTCGTCGCCCACGGCATGACCGCGATCAACGTCCAGGCGGGGGTCGCCGCCCACCTGCTGGAGCGCGACCCCGACCAGGCGCACCGCGCGCTGCGCGACATCAAGCGCGTCAGCGGCGAGGCGCTCACGGAGCTGCGCTCAACCCTGGCCGCGCTGCGCGACCCCTCGGAGTCGGCGCCGCTGGCACCGACCGGCGGCCTGCGCGATCTCGACCGACTGCTCGACGGCGTGCGCGGCGCCGGGATGGCGATCGAACTCGACGTGCAGGACGTCGATGCGGTGCCGGCGGCGGTCGATCACGCCTCCTACCGCATCGTCCAGGAGGCGGTCACGAACATCGCCCGCCACAGCGGCGCGACTCACGCCCGGATATCGGTCGCCCGTCACGACGGAACGCTGTTCCTCGAGATCGCCGACGACGGCCGGGGCGTGGGTTCAGGCACCGGCGATCCGCCCGGCAACGGACTGCAGGGGATGCGCGAGCGGGCCCGCGCGCTCGGCGGGACGCTCGAGGCGGGCGACGGACCCAGCGGTGGGTTCACCGTCCGCGCACGGATGCCCGTCCCCGACTCGGCGATGGCGCCGTGATCACGGTTGCCATCGCCGACGACCAGACGCTCGTGCGGGCGGGCTTCCGGGCGTTGCTGGACTCCGAACCGGATATCGGGGTCGTGGCCGAGGCGGCCGACGGCGACACAGCGGTGGCGCTCGTCCGCGAGCACCGGCCCGACGTCGTCCTGATGGACATCCGGATGCCGGAGCTCGACGGGCTGCAGGCGACCGCCCGGATCACGGCCGATCCGGAACTGTCGCACACCCGGGTCGTCGTGCTCACGACCTTCGAGCTCGACGAGTACGTGTTCGGCGCGCTGCGGGCGGGAGCGTCGGGTTTTCTGCTGAAGGATCTCGAGCCCGCCGACCTGCTGTCTGCGGTGCGCGTGGTCGCCGCCGGCGAGGCGCTGCTGGCTCCGCGGCTCACCCGCCGGCTGATCGAGGCGTTCGTGGCCGGGGGCGGCGCGGGATCGCTCGCCGGTGGGGAGGCGGCGGAGCAGATCACGACGCTGACCCCGCGCGAGCGGGAGGTGCTCGCGCTCGTCGGGCGCGGAGCATCCAACGCTGAGATCGCGCAGGCGCTGGTCGTCTCGCCGCTCACCGCCAAGACCCACGTGGCTCGTCTGTTCGCCAAGCTGGGCGCGCGCGACCGGGCCCAGCTCGTGGTGATCGCCTACGAGTCGGGGACGGTCGTGCCGGGCATCTCGCCGTGACCGGGGGGTCGGAAGCGCAGCGGCGCGTCGGCGACGTCCTCGTAGAGCCGCAGCGCGCTGATCTCTCCCGCGGCGTCGCCGTAGACGAGGCGCGCGCGGCGGTGGATCTGCTCGACGAGGCCCAGCAGCTCCACCGGCACCCCGGAGTCGCGGGCCAACTCGACGGCGAGGCCGAGGTCCTTGGTGACGAGCTTCATCGCAAAGCCCTCGTCATAGTCGCCGTCGTCGAGCACCATCCGCACGTCGCGCTCCAGGAAGACGGAGTTGGCGGGGGAGTTGACCAGCGCGGTGTGCAGGCGGTCGAGCGGCACCCCGGCCTTGACACCGACGGTGAGCGTCTCGGCGGTGGCGACGGCATGCATGAACCACAGCTGGTTGAGCAGCAGCTTGACCGCATAGCCGGTGCCGCTCGGCCCCATGTGCAGGATGCGCTGCGAGTCGCCCATCGTCTCCAGCAGCGGCAGCGCTCGCCGAAATGCCCGCCGGGTGCCGCCGGCGTAGATCGCGAGCGTCCCCGCCTCGGCGCCGATCGTCTGCCCGGCGACCGGCGCGTCGACGAACTCGGCGCCGTGGGCGCGCGCCGTGGTCAGGACCACGCGTCCCACCTCGCGTGAGCTCGTGCTCATGTCGATGACGAGCCCGCCGGGATCGAGGTGGGCGATCGCGCCCTCCGCCCCGCAGAGCACGGCCTGGACCTGGGGCGGGCCCGGCAAGCTGGTGATCAGCACCTCCGCGCTCGCCACGCAATCCGCGATCGACCGCGCCGGGCGGGCGCCGTCACGGCGGGCGGCGCGCAGCGCCCTGGGGTTGAGATCGAACGCCGACACCTCGTGGCCGGCCATG
Organism: Solirubrobacteraceae bacterium; assembly: GCA_035503035.1. Taxonomy (GTDB): domain Bacteria; phylum Actinomycetota; class Thermoleophilia; order Solirubrobacterales; family Solirubrobacteraceae; genus Palsa-465. The sequence goes on along the minus strand of DATJTS010000002.1, from coordinate 27,975 downwards.
CAGACGTGGCGGCACATGTGGCTGCCCATGTGACCAAGGCCGATGAAGGCCACCCTGCGCGTCTTCACCACGACACCTCCCGCGCGGCGACGGCCGCGTCGTCGAGAACGATTCCCAGCCCCGGCCGATCTGGGATCACGAGCATCCCGTCACGATCGATCGTCACCGGTTCGGCGAGCATGAAGTCGCGCCGGTCGGGGGTCCACCCCGGAGGGTCGTACGGGAACTCGACGAACGGCCCGCCACCGACCCCGCAGACGACATGCAGGTTGGCGAGCAGCCCGATGCCGTTCGTCCAGGTGTGCGGCGTGAACCATCGGTTGGATCGCAGCGCGAGCTCCCCGAGCGTCCGTGCCCCGCTGATCCCGAGCGCGAGCACGACGTCGGGTTGGACGACGTCGAACGCGTCGGCGTCGAGTGCGCGGCGAAGCTCGCCGAAGCCGCTTGCCATCTCGCCGCCGGCGATCCGCCGCCCGGTCGAGTGGCGCAGCATCCGCAGGCCGGCGAGATCCTCGGAGGCGAGCGGCTCCTCGACCCAGAGCACATCGAGCTCCGCCAGCTCATCGATCACGGCGCGCGCCGCCTGCGGGCCGAGCCCCGGCGCGATGTCACCTGCCATTCGCCAGCCCTGGTTGAGGTCGACCATGATCTCGAGCGCATCGCCGATGGCGTCGCGGATCGCCCGCACGACGGCGATCCCCTCGGGGATCCGGTCCCGGGCGATCCGTACCTTGACCGCCCGAAAGCCGGTCTCCAGCAGCGCCCGCGCGTCGTCGGCGCGCGCCGCGGGGGAGCGCAGCTCGCCAAGTGAGGCGTAGGCGGGCAGACGGTTGCAGGCACCGCCGAGCAGGGTTGCGACCGGCGCTCCGAGCGCCTGTCCGGCGATGTCCCACAGCGCGGCCTCCAGCGGCCAGCAGCGCCCGGCATGGAACGCGATCGTCTCGAGCGTGCGGGCATGCGCGGCGAGCGCGAGCGGATCGCGGCCCAGGAACAGGTGCTCGTAGCCGGCGAGGCCGGCCATCGCGTCTCCGCTGGCGATCCCGGTGATGCCCTCGTCGGTGTCGACGCGGACGATCGCAGCGTCGAACCTCGTGCGGGGGGAGGGGTCCCAGGCCGCGAGGAACGGGGGGTCGAGCTCCAGGGTCAGGTGCTGGACCGAGATCCGGGTGATCTTCACGGCCGACCGCCATAGAACGGGCTCGTGACCGAATCCCGCCGCTCCACGAGCGCGCGGGCGGCCTCCGGGTCACGGCCCTGGCTCGCCACCCGCACGGCCTTGAGCGTCGCCGCGCGCGCGGCGCGCCGCACGGCGGTCTCGTCGTCGGCGGCCGGATCGATGTAGATGGCGATGAACACCAGAATGTCGCCGGTGCAGGGGATCAACTCGTCCGCGACGGCGTCGAGCACTCCCTGGGCGATGCCGAGCTGTCCCGCCCCCCAGGTGATCGTCTGGTGGCGCTCCTCCAGCGCGGTCGCCTTGTTCATCATGATCGTCGGCGGCCACACCGGCTCGTAGTGATCCTTGTCCTCGCCGACGACGACCAGGATCGGTGTGTGGCCGGGTGTCGGCGCGGTCAGCGTGCCCACCAGGGCCGCGTGGGTCGGAGATCCTCGCTCGGCAAGCACCAGGTTGACGTGCGCGCCGTCGGGGTCGGTGCCGCTCCATCCCTCGCCGATCCGGCCGTCGAACATCGTCCGACTCATCATCGTGCCTCCTCGTGGTGCGGAATCTCGCCGATCGCCTCGATGCCGGCGATCTCGGGGTCCATGACGATCACCGAGCGGCCACCCTCCCCGGTGCGCAAACGCTCCAGCGCGCTCGGGAGATCCGGCAGCTCGATCAGGTGCGAGACGACGCCGGCGAGCTCGAGCCGGCCGGCGCGGACGAGCTCGACCAGGCCGGGGAGCGTCTCGGCCGGATCGGCGGAGCCGTAGTAGCTGCCGACCAGCTTCTTCTCGGAGAGCAGCTCGATCGCCGGCAGCGAGACCTCGACGCCGGCCGGCACAAGGCCGACCACGACCGCGGTTCCGCCCGGAGCCAGCGTGTCCCAGGCCAGGCGGATCGTCGCCGGTGCTCCGACCACCTCGAACGCGTGCTCGACACCGCCGGTGATCGCGATCACCTCTCGTGCGGCGTCCCCGGAGCTCGCGTCGACCGCATGGGTCGCACCGCGCGCGAGCGCCCGCTGCAGCTTGTCCGCGCGGCGGTCGACGGCCACGATCGTGCCCGCACCCGCCAGCCGGGCCGCCGCGATCACCTGCAAGCCGACGCCGCCACAGCCCACGACGCACACCGGCTCGCCGATCTTCAGCCTGGCGGCGTGCGTGACCGCCCCAAAGCCGGTGAGCACGCCGCAGCCGAGCAGCGCCGCCTGCCACAGCGGCACGTCGGAGGGGATCGGGATCGCTCCGGCGGCGCCCACCACCGCGTGCTCGGCGAAGCACGCGACCGTGAACCCATGCTGCAGCGTCGTCCCGTCCTGCGCGGTGAGCCGCGAGGTGCCGTCGCCGAGCATCCCGGCGACCCCGCGGATCGCGGCCGGCCCGCACAGCGTGCGCCGCCCGGCGCGGCATGCCGGGCAGGAGCCGCACGGCGATACCAGACTGAACACGACGTGATCGCCGGGGGAGACGTGGCTGACGCCCTCGCCGACGGCCTCGACCACGCCAGCTCCCTCGTGCCCGGGGACCAGCGGCCAGCGCCCGCTGCCCAGCGCCCCGTCGATGAGATGCAGATCCGAGTGGCAGACGCCAGCGGCGGCGATCCGCACCCGCAGCTCTCCGGCGCGGGGCGGCGCCAGCGTGACGGTCTCTATCCCGAGGCGCCCGGGCTCGCGCATGACGTACGCCTGCATCGTGAGCGTGGCGTCGGCCGCGGGCGGTGAGGAGACGGCGGTCATGGGCTCAGGCTCCGTACTGGGTGCGGACGGAATCCATCAGGGTCACCGCGACCAGGCTGAGGTCGCGGTGGCGCGGCAGGCAGAGTGCGATCGTTCGCGGCAACAGGATCTCCTTGGGCTCCAACCAGGTGAGTGAGGGCTCGACCACTCCGGTCGCGCCAAGACGGTCCAGGCAGGCATGGCCGAAGCCGGCCGCCACCAGCCGCTGGAGCGCCAGGTTGTCGTCGGTGCGAAAGACGACGTTGGGGCGGATCGCCCGCCGCCGCCACGCCTCCTCCAGCTCGATCTGGGTGCGCCAGCGCCGGTTGTAGGCGACGACGTCGACGCCATCGAGCAGGTCGAAGGTCGGCTCCTGCGCGGAGGCGAGCTCCGAGTCGCGGCGGGTGACGATCACCCACGGGTCGTCGAGCAGCGGGACCGACCGGATCCGCTCGTCGGGGACCGGGTTGACCAGGAACGCGACGTCGAGCTCGCCGGCGGCGAGCTCGTCGTAGGCGCGGGAGTTGGTCTGGAGCTCGGAGAGGATGACCTCGACGTCGGGCCAGTGGTCCCGGAGGTCACGCAGCGCAGGGGGCAGCAGCTCGGTGGTCGCGGTCTGGAAGGTCCCGATGCGCAGCGTCTGGCGCTCTCCCGTCTGCAGCGAGGCGACGTCGGCGCCGAGCGTCTCCACCTCGCCGAGCACCCGCAGCGCGCGGCGGTAGACGACCTCGCCTGCCGGGGTGAGGGTGATCGCGCCGCGGCCGCCGGGCCGGGTGAACAGCGCCGCGTCCAGGCCGCGCTCGAGCGTGGCGATCTGGTGGGAGACCGCGGACTGCGTGTACCCCAGCGTGCGCGCAGCGCCCCGGAACGAGTTCTCGTCGGCGACAGCCACGAGCGCTCGGAGGCTCTTGAGGTCAATCGCGTTTTGATCCATTGAGTCGATCGTAACTGCTCGAAACCGTCATGTAACACCCGGTCGTTCCGATCGTATCTTGTTTGACCGTCACAGACCAACTCCCGCCGATCCGCCACTCATCCACCTGACCCGATGTCACTCTCCGCCCTCATCCCCACCCGACCCCGCCGCCCCCTGCCCGGTGGGGTCATCGGCGTCGCGCTCATCGTCGACGCGCTGTTCTTCGTTTCCGGTCTGAACCAGACCGCGATCGTGCCGCTGCTGCCACGGATGTCGGCCGAGTTCGGCCTCAGCGCATCAGGGTCGGCGTTCGTGCTCTCGCTGCCCGCACTCGCGACGGTCGCCGCCTCGATGCCCGCGGGGATGCTCGCCGACCGGTTCGGCGCTCGCCTGGTGACGATCGCGTCCGGTGTGCTGCTCATCGCCGGCTGCCTGCTCAGTTGCGGCGGCACTCTGAGCGCGCTCCTCGTCGGTCGAGCGGTGTACGGCGTGTCGTTCGGCATGCTGTGGACCGCCGGAGCCGCGTGGCTGGCCGAGCTCGGAGGCCCGCGCCGCATCGGGCCTGCGGTCATCGTCTCCTCGGTGGGAACCATGGTCGGCCCGACTCTCGGCGGCCTGCTCGTGGCGGGCGCCTCGCGGGCAGTGCCGTTCACGCTCATCGCCCTCCTGGCGGGGACGGTGACGATCGCGCTGGTGCTGTCGCCCGGCCCGGCGAGCAGCTCGGACCGGGTGGGCGCGCCCGATGGCGAGCGCGCACCGCGGGTCCCGGTGATGAGGCTGCTGCGAGACCGGTGGGTGATCGCGGGCGCGGGGTCGCTCATCGTCTCCGGTGCGCTCAGCGGGGTGACCCAGCTGCTGATCGCGAGCGGCCTGCACCACGACGGAGTGTCGACCGGCGCGATCGGCCTCGTCTTCTCCGCCTGCGCGATCGGCTACATCGTGGTGAGCACCACGTTCGTCGCGGTCGGCGCCCGCAGCCACACGCCATTGATCAACGTCGTCGTCACCGGACTCGGCGCGATCGCGCTCACCCCGGCGCTCCTCAGCTCCGCGCCGGTCGTCCTCGTCGCAGCCTTGATGTTCACCGCCGCACCGCGCGGGGCGATCAGCGTCGTTGCGTACAGCGTCGCCGGCTCGGGTCGTGGGCGCAGGTCGGGCGGCGGTGGCGCTGTGTTCGGGCTGCTCGGCGGTGCCTGGGCGGGCGCGAACGTGCTCACGCCGCTGACCGCGGGGGCACTCTCCCAGGACGCCGGCCCGCACGTCGCCTACCTTGCGGCGATCGTCCCGTCGATCCTGATCACAATCGGGCTGGCGGTCGCGCTGCCGCGGCGGACGCGGGAGACCTGCCCGTCCGAGGGGAGGACGCGGTCGGTGGTCGGCCTACGCCGTGGGCGAGCCCGGAGCCGCGGGGCCCTCGGAGGCACCCGCGCTCGCGCCGTTGGCGCCGTTGGCGCTCTGCAGCCTGCGCAGCTCCTCCAGCGGTATGTGACAGCGGATCCCGTGCCCCGGCTCCTCCTCCCGGAGCTCCGGCTCGGTCGTCTCGCAGATCTCACCGATCTTGCGCGGACAGCGCGTCTGGAACGGGCAGCCCGACGGCGGGTTCGCCGCGCTGGGGATCTCGCCCTCCAGGCGGATGCGGAGCCGGTCGACATCGTCGAGGGTCGGCACGGCTGAGAGCAGCGCCTCGGTGTAGGGGTTGTGGGGGCCGGCGAACACCTTCTCGGCGGGCCCGACCTCCATCACTCGCCCGAGGTACAGGACCACGATGCGGTCGGCGAGGTAGCGCACCACGCCGAGATCGTGGCTGATGAACAGATAGGCGACGCGCTGGGAGCGCTGCAGCTCGGTGAGCAGGTTGAGGATCGCTGCCTGGACGGAGACGTCAAGCGCGGACGTCGGCTCGTCGCAGACGACCACGCGGGGCTCGCCCGCGAACGCCCGCGCGATCGCGACCCGCTGCTTCAGCCCGCCCGAGAGCTGTTGCGGGCGCATCGGCAGGTAGCGCTCAGGCAGCCGCACCGCCGCCACGAGCTCTCGCAGTCGCGCCTCGAGCCGCTCCCCGCTCAGGCCGGCGAGCTTGGAGAGTGAGCGGCCGATCAGACCGCGAACCGAGTGGCGGCGGTTGAGCGCTGAGTCCGGGTTCTGGAAGACGAGCTGCAGCGCCTTCTGATCCTCAGAGGAGCGCTTGGTCGCCAGCGGGGCCAGGGGCCGGCCGTCGAGCGAGAGCTCGGCTCCCTCGTCAGGTCCGATGAGGCCCATGATCACTCGAGCGAGCGTCGTCTTGCCGCTGCCCGACTCGCCGACCAGACCGACCGTCTCGCCGGCGGCGAGGTCGAGGTCGACGTCCTTGAGCCCGCGGATCAGCTCGCCGTCCTGACGGAACGTCTTGGAGGCGCCGCGGACCCGGACGACCGGGCCCTCGCCGGTCGCGGTTGCGCCGGCGGGGGCGAGCTCTGGCTCGGCGTCGTCCTCGCCGGGCTCGCGGTCGGTGGTGACCACCGGCACTGTCTGGGCACGCTCGTGGAAGTGGCAGCGCGATCCGCGACCACCGCCGAGCTCATACATCGGCGGTGCCTCGTCGCGGCAGCGCTGCTCGGCCAGGCCGCAGCGGTCGGCGAAGATGCAGCCGCTGATCACCGAACCGGGGGCGGGCAGCGAGCCAGGAATCGTGGCCAGCGCCGGCCGCTTCGCGGTGGCCGTGCCCGGCCGGTCGTCGACCGGCTCCCGGCGGGGGATCGACCGCAGCAGACCGACCGTGTAGGGGTGACGCGGCGAGCGGAAGACCTCGCCTGCCTCGCCCTCCTCGACGAGCTCACCGGCGTACAGGACGCCGACCCGGTCGCACATGCGCGCGATCACGCCGAGGTTGTGGCTGATGAACAGCAGGGAGGTGCCGGTCTCCTCACGCAGGGTGCGGATGAGCTCGAGCACCTCCGCCTCGACGGTCGCGTCCAGCGCCGTCGTCGGCTCGTCGAGGATGAGCAGCGAGGGCTCGGCGGCGAGCGCCATCGCGATCACCACCCGCTGCAGCATCCCGCCGGAGAGCTGATGCGGGTAGCGGCCCATGACCGAGGCTGCGTCGGCGATGCGCACTCGCTGGAGCACGTCCAGCGCCCGCTCCTTGGCGACGTCGCGGCTGGCGCCCGCAACCTCGTAGACCTCGGCCACCTGCCGCCCGATGACGATCGACGGGTTCAGCGCCCGGCCGGGCTCCTGGTAGACCATCGAGACTTTGCGAGCACGCAACCGCCGCAGTCCCTCGCCACTGAGGGAGAGAACGTCCTCGCCGTCGATCTCGATTCGCCCGTCGGTGACGCGTCCGTTGCGGGCGAGATACCGCACGATCGCCATCGCGATCGTCGATTTACCGCAGCCCGACTCGCCGACCAGCCCAACGGACTCGCCGCGCGCGACGTGCAGGGACACGTCCCGGACGATGCGCTGCATGTTCCCGCGGACGCGGTACCCGATCTCGAGGTGGTCGAGCGTGAGCGCGTCAGGCGCCTCGGCGGTTGCCGTGGATCCGGACGGCGCGGGATCGGGCTCGGGATCGGTGTCCAACGCGTCGCTCATGAGGCGTCCAGGGCCGACTCGACCGAGGTGGCGAACATGTTGATCCCGATCACCAGGGTCGCGATGGCGAGTGCATCGAACAGCGACTCCCACCAGTAGCCGGTGGTGATCAGCGTGTAGTTGGTGGAGATGTCAGCTCCCCAGTTGGGCGACGGCGGCTGGAGCCCGAAGCCGAGGAACGAGAGCGTGACGATCGTGAACACCGCGTAGCCGACCCGCACCGTGAACTCGACCATGATCGGGGCGAGCACGTTGGGCAGGATCTCGGCGAACATGATGTAGAGCGAGCTCTCGCCCCGCAGACGGGCGGCCGCGACGTAGTCCAGGTCCTGCTCCCCAAGGACGGCAGCGCGGACGGTGCGCGCGATCAGCGGTGTGAACACGATGCCGATGACGATGATCAGCGTGAGGTTCGAGCCGCCGAGCGCGATCACGCCGAGGATTCCGGTGACGACGAGTGGCAGCGCGAGGAACGCCTCGACGATTCGCCCGACGACGTCATCGAACAGCCCGCGGAGGTAGCCCATGAACAGGCCCAGGATCGTGCCGCACACGGTCCCCAGCAGCGTCGCGAGCGGCGCGATGATGAGCACGTCGCGGGAGCCCACGATGACCCGAGCGAACATGTCGCGGCCGAGCTGATCGGTGCCGAACCAGTGCGCTCCGGACGGCCCTTTGTTGATCGACAGGAGGTTCTGGGCGTACGGATTCCCCGCGAACAGCGACCCGAAGATCGCCGAGATGATCCAGAACAGGATGATCGCGGAGCCGACCATGAACGCCGGCTGGCGCACCAGTGAGCGCAGGAACTCGCGGCGCAGGTCCGGCGCACCCTGCGCGGCGCCGAGCGCGGCCGATGACTCGACGGGAACCGAGGAGATGCTCATTCGACCGCCGCCACCCGGATACGCGGATTGAGCAGGGAATAGAGCACGTCGGCCAGCAGCGTCACGATCATGTAGGCGGCGCCGATCACCAGCACGCCCGCCTCGAGCATCGGAAAGTCCTTCTTGGTCGCCGCGTTGTAGAGCAGCGAGCCGATGCCGTTCCAGCGGAACAGCTCCTCGACCAGCACCAGGCCACCGATCAGATATCCCGTCTGGCTCGCGATCACGGTGATCGTCGGCAGCAGCGAGTTACGCAGGATGTGCCGCCAGATGACGGTGCGCCGCGGCAGCCCCTTGAGTGTTGCCGTTCTCGCATAATCGGAGTTCAACGCCTCGATGGTCCCGGCGCGTGCCATCTGCTGGATGTAGCCGAACAGGATGAGGACGAGCGGGATCGCGGGCAGGATCAGGTGGTAGATCGTGCCGCCGAACCCACTGCCGCCGGTCGCCTGAACGGGGAGGATGTTCAGCCACAACCCGAACACCGCGATCAGGATGATCCCCGACACGACCTCGGGGATCACCGTCGCCGACAGGCCGAACACGCTGATCACACGATCGACCCGGGTGCCGTAGCGCAGGGCGGCGACGACGCCCCCGAGAATCCCGAGCGGCACGACGATCACGAACGCGAGCGCCGCCAGCTTGAGCGAGTTGACGAGAGCCTTGCCGAGGATCGGGCCGATCGCCGACTGGTACTGCGTCGAGGTACCGAAGTTCCCGGTGACGATGTGTCCGAGCCAGGTCCCGTACTGGTCGATCACCGGCCGGTTGGTCCCAAGTTGCTTGTCGAGCGCCTGGACCGCCGACTTGGCCGCGAGCGGCCCCAACACCTCCCGGGCGGGATCGCCCGGGAGCACCTGCGCCGCGAAGAACACGATCAAGCTGAGGATGAACAGCGTGACGATCGCCAGCGCGATCCGTTTGGCAAGGAAGCCGAGCACGGTGGGTCCCTGGTCCGCTCGCTCCTAGGCCGAGATCGACGCCTTGTGCAGGAAGATCTGTGAGATCGACGTCGGCTCGACCCCGCTCACCTTCTTCGTCGTGGCGCACAGCCCGTCGATGAAGTAAGGGATGACGAGCGGAGTCTGGGCGAGCAGCAGCGTCTCGATCTTCCCCGCGAGCGATTTCTGCGTGGACAGGTCGACCGCTGCCACGTACTGCTTGACCAGGTTGTCGTACTGGGCGTTCTTGAAGTGCGCCGCGTTCCACGGACCGCCTGAGGTGAGCGGCGCCTCCAGGAACACGTTGGGCACGCCACGATCGCCGTAGTCGACGAGGCTCATCTGGCCGTCGAGCCAGTCGGACTGTCCGAACGTCGCCTTGCCGTAGTAGGCCGTCTGCGTCTCGACCTTGAGCTTGATGTCGACGCCGATCTTCGAGGCCGACTGCTGGATCACCTGGGCGAGCGCGGGGATCTCCTCGTACTGCTCGGTGTACAGCGTCGTGGAGATGTGCGAATGACCGGCGGCGGACAGCAACTGCTTGGCCTTCGACAGGTCCTGGACGCGCTGCGGCACGCTCGTGTTCGTCGAGGGGAACTTCGGCGCGAACGGGCTGTCGTTGCCGACCTGGCCGAGGCCCTGGAGCAGCGCGCTCACCATCGCCGGGCGGTCCAGGCTGAGCGCCACCGCCTCACGCACCCGGGGGTCGGTGAACGGCGCCTGGTCGCACCGCATCGACAGCTCGCGGTGGTTGGAGGACTTCAGCTTGATGATGTTGTAGCTCGAGCCGCTGGTGAGCGCCTGGGCCCCCTGGGCGACGAACTGGACGATCACATCGACATCGCCGCCCGACAGCGCCGTGATCTGCGGCGCCTGGCTGGCATAGAAGCTGAACTGGGCGCTGTCGAGGTTCGGCTTGCCCCCCCAGTAGTCCGGGTTGGCCACGAACGAGGCACCCTGGTTCTGGGTGTAGCTGCCGAGCTTGAACGGGCCGGTGCCGACGAACGTCTTCTGCCACTTGCCCCAGTCCGTGCCCTTGGGCACGATGACCGCGTTGTAGTTGTCGGAGGAGACCAGGTAGGGGAAGTTGCCGTTCGCGGCCTCGAGGTGGAACTCGACCGTGTGGCTGTCGACCGCACGCACACCCGCCGGCGTGATGACGCCCTCGAACGTGGAGAGCGCGTTGGAGGCGTTCTTCTTGTCGGCGAGCTGCTGGATCGTCCACACGACGTCGTCGGCGGTGAGCGGGCTGCCGTCGTGGAACTTCACGCCCGGGCGGATCTTGAACGTCCAGACCTTGCCGCCGGCGCTCGCCTTCCAGCTGGTGGCGAGCATCGGCTGCAGCTGCAGCGCCTGGTTGTTGTCGTAGGCGAGGAACTCGCCGGTCATCGCGAGCATGCACAGCCCGCCTGCGTCGGACACCGTGAGCGGGTTGATCGCGCCCGACGGTGTCTGACTGGCCAGCTTCATCGTCCCGCCCTTGGTGGCGGGAGTGGTGCTCGCGCCGGCCGAGGTCGAGCTGCCGGTCGCCGCACCGCCGGTCTTGTTCGCCCCGCCGCAGGCAGAGAGGACCGCGCCCATGACGCCGGCCGACATCCCCAGTGCGGCGCCGCGGCGCAGGAACTCGCGCCTGCCCAGACGGCCGGCGACGAGCTCGTCGATGTAGTGGTTCTCGAGTTCCGACCGGCCCTCACGGGCCGCGTCGAGACGACGGGAATCGATACGCATCCTCAGTCCACCTCTCGGACGGGCAGCCGCCACCGGCCACCGCATGATCTGGCACCCGACTCCCCAGTCGAGCCCACTGGTCGAATGGCGTGCACTTCCTCCCTCACCGCATCTCGCAACAAGGGCTGCATCATGACAGGAACGGCGGCGTTTGGTGAGGTTCGTTCTGAGTTAGTTGATCGAATTGGTCCGCATGACTTCGATGACGACGTCCGCGGCCGCGAGGACGTCGCTCATGTCGGCGTCTTCCTGCGGGGTGTGGCTCTGTCCGCGGCGCAGTGGGACGAACACGAGCAGCGCCGGAGCGTACGCGGCGATGTGCTGGACATCGTGGCCCGCCCCCGACCAGGTCTCGCCGGCCGCGATCCCGCGATCGGAGGCGGCGGCGAGCGCCCGCGCGGCCAGCTCGGGGTCGAGCGCGACGGGTGTCCCGCCGCGAGTGAGCGTCGTGCGGGTCTCGACACCGCGCTGGACGCCGGTCGCGCCGACGGCCTCGCGGATTGCCGCTTCGAGCCGGTCGAGCGGCTCCGGCTCGACTCCGCGCATGTCGACGCCCAGCCGCACCTCGCCGGGGATCACGCTGACCGCGCCGGGCGAGACAGTGAGCGTCCCGACCGTGGCGACGGTCGGACGCGGCTCGGCGCGCGCGGCCCGCTCGACGGCGAGCACGATCTCGGCGCCGGCGGCGAGCGCGTCGCGTCGCTCGTCCATCCCGATCTCGCCCGCGTGGCCCGCCTCGCCCCGGACGATGATCTCCAACCGGCGCGGGGAGGCGACCCGGGTGACGACGCCGAGCTCGTCAGGGCCCGCGCGCAGCGCGACGTGCACCTCCGCGTGCGCGCGAATCCGGTCGAGCGGGGGCCGATCCAGGCGGGGGAGATCGGCGAGCACGGCCAGGTACTCCTCGCGGGCTTGAGCGGCGCTCACCCCGTCGACGTCGTGCAGCTCGCCGAGCTCTGCGATGGACAGCGAGCCCGTGAGCAGGCGGGAGCCGATAGTCCCCGCGCCGAAGCGGGGCGCCTCCTCGGCGGCACAGACGAGAAGCGCCGGGCGTGCGCCTGACGCGTGCCCCCGGGAGCTCAGCTCCGCCGCGAGTTCGAGCGCGAGCACGGTCCCCAGCGCGCCGTCGTACCGACCGCCGTCCGGCACCGTGTCAACGTGTGATCCGGAGGTGAGCAGCGGGCCGTCGTGGTCCGGCGGCAGCGCCCAGAGGTTTCCGGAGGGATCGATCGCCGCCCGCAGGCCGAGCTCGTCCGCCCAGCGGCCGACCAGCCGCATCGCCTGGGCCTCCGCCTCCGAATACGCGGGCCGGTCGGCTCCACCCGCCGGGCCTCGCGCGATCTGCCAGAGCTGCTCCAGGCGGTCGGCGATGCGCTCCGGGTCGGCCACGCCTCCGCTCAGACCGCCGCGGCGCCGAGCACCGGCGCCTCCCACGGGGCGGTCGGCGGGTCCGGCCACCCGAGCGCCTCGGTGGGCAGCATGCGGTCCAGCAGTTCGATCGAGGAGTCGGCGAGCGACTGCAGCGTCGGACCGAGCGCCGTGCGCAGCCCTTCACGGCCAGCGAGCCGGCCGCACACGTCGTCGTCGCGCAGCCGGCGTACGGCGACTGCCGCCGCGTCCCCCGCGAGCGACCGCGCGCCGGCGCGGGCCCGGTCACCATCCTGCTCCCCGATGCCGAGCCGCGCAGCGGCCCACACCGCCGCACCGGCACACGCCCAGGCCGCCTCGCGCCCGGTGCGACCCAGCGTCACCTGGGCCGCCCAGCTCGTGACCGGATTTCCGACGTTCGCAAAGGCGGCGGCCCGTGACCGCCGGGCCGCGGCTCGCGCCTGCTCGAGCGGCTCCATCGCCGTTCGCAACGGCTCCGGGCCAGTGATCGCCGGGCCGCTCGCCAGCCGCTCGGCCTCCTCATCGAGCGACACGATCGACAGCCAGCGCGGTGCGTAGGTCCGGATCAGCCAGTCCATCGCCAGCCACGCGCGCTGCTCGTCCAGACCGTCCCCGGCGGTCCCGATCGTCCGCGTCAGATACGGCCGCAGCCGCTGACGCGGTCCGGGGGGCAAGCCGTCGTTGAGCGCGATGCACAGCGCCCGCAGGACCGGGCTGACGCAGGCGGGGGAGTCCGAGTGCTCTTCGCCGGCCAGGTAGCTGACCCACTCCATCGCACAGCGGCCTTCCTCGGGGGTCGCGTGTGTCCCATGGGAGAGCGTGTAATCCGCCGTCATGTCGGGTGCTCCTCGTCGGTCGCCGATCAGGTCCTTGAGTCTTACCCGATTGTCGCGGGCGAAAGCGCGGGTGTCGAGTGTGGGGCTCCGGTGGGGGTGGGTGGTTCGTGACCCTGGGGGGTGGGTGGTAGCGCAAGGTGCGCCCCGGCCTTGGACCGGTGATCGGTCGTGGTGGGGCGTTTTGCGCACTGTGAGCGCGTTGGGGGGCGTGGTGGCCCTTGATGCGCTCCGAGTGGGAGTCCCCGGACGGGCGTGCGAGATGAGTGCACCGCCAGGACGAAAACATCGCATCCGCGCCCGTGGGGCCGTCAAGAGTCCCCGTTGGCCCGTGCTCGGGCAGGCGGAGTGGGCCCGAGATCAGTGCCAATTGCATGACGGGGCGACGGCTGTCAAGCAGCGCCACTGACGCAACAGGGACCCCAACAGAACTGCGGGCGCTGCTTGACAGACGGCGACACGGCATGCCACCCAGCCAACGCCTCGAGCAGGGGACGCGGACGCGTCGCTACAGCGCGATCTGGGACCCGCTCAAGACCGTCCGGTTTCCCGGCAGCCCGAAGTGATCGATCGGGCTCGAGGAGTTGCGCGCCATCAGCACGAAGAGCTTCTTGCGCCAGCGGGGCATGCCCGGGTCGTTCTCGGGCTTGATGGTCATGCGGGAGATGAAGTAGGAGGCGTGCTCGAGGTCGAGGTTGCGGTCGAGCAGGCCGCGCTTGCGAGCAAGCGTGAGCTGGTCGGGGATGTTCTGGCGATCGCGGTAGCCGACGTGGATCGTGAGGTGGGAGATCTTGAACAGGCCCTTGCCGACGCGTTCGACGCTGAAGCGATCCTCCTTGTCGACGTGGGGGATGGCGACGGTGTCGAGGGAGACGATCACCACCTTCTCCTGGAAGGCGTGGTAGTGCTCGACCTGAGCGCGGAGCGCGAGCGGCGTGGTCGCCTTGCTCGGGGCGAGGAAGATCGCCGTGCCGGGCAGGCGCACGACCTTCGGGGTCCCGGCCTCGCACAGACCCTCCAGGAACTCCTGGAGCGAGCCCTCGGCCTGGTTGCGCCGGCGGGTGATGAGCTCACGCCCCATCTGCCACGTGTACATGACCTGGGCGATGATCAGCCCGACGAGCAGCGGGATCCACGAGCCGTGGGGGAGCTTGGTGAGGTTGGAGGTGAAGAAGGACAACTCGACGACGTAGAACAGCGCGGCCAGGCAGGCGAGCTTCCACGGCTTGGTCTGCCAGAGCGCATGGGCCACGGCGATGAAGAGGGTGGTGTCCAGGACGAACGTGCCGGTCACCGCCATGCCGTACAGATCGGTCAGGCGGGTTGAGGAGCGGAAGACCAGCACGAGCACGACGACGCCGATCATCAGCGCCCAGTTGACCGTGGGGACGAAGATCTGCCCCTCGGTCTCGGAGGTGTGCACGACGCGCACCCGGGGCAGGAAACCGAGCTGGACCGCCTGGCGCACGACGGAGAACGCGCCGCTGATCACCGACTGGGACGCGATCACGGATGCGGCCGTGGCCAGCACGACGAGCGGCAGCTGAGCCCACTCGGGCGCGAGCAGGAAGAACGGGTTGCGGGCGTCGTTGTGGTGGCCGAGGATCAGCGCGCCCTGTCCCAGGTAGCTGAGCATGACGCAGGGGAGGACCAGGGCGAACCAGGCGATGCGGATCGGGCCGGCGCCGAAGTGGCCGCGGTCAGCGTAGAGAGCCTCGGCGCCGGTCACGCACAGGACCACTGCCCCGAGGGTGAGCCAGGCGTGGACACCGTGATCGAGGATGAAGCGCGCGCCCCAGGTGGGGGAGAGCGCCTGGAGCACGTCCGGGTGGGCGACGACCTGTCCGGCCCCGAGCAGTCCGATCGCGAGGAACCAGAGCACGAGCACCGGTCCGAACAGCCAGCCGACGGCGCCGGTGCCGAACTTCTGTACCAGGAACAGCCCGATCAGGATGACCAGCGCGATCGGGACGACGAGGTGCGAGATGCCCGGGGTGGCGACCGTGAGGCCTTCCACCGCCGAGGTGACAGTGATCGCCGGGGTGATCATGCCGTCGCCGAGGAACAGACCGGCGCCGAGCAGACCGAGTGCAACCAGCAGCGCCGTGCGCGGAACCCGCTTTCGCCGGATGAGCGCGGCGAGCGCCATCACACCTCCGTCCCCGCGGTTGTGGGCCCGCATGATCACCCCTGCGTACTTGACCGAGGCGATGACGATCAGTGCCCAGAAGACGAGCGAGGTGACGCCGTACACGCCGACCGGCGTCTTGTGGACGGTGTCGCGGTACTGGTGGCTGAACAGCGTCTGCACCGTGTACAGAGGGCTGGTGCCCAGGTCGCCGTAGACAACCCCGAGCGCGCCGAGGGCAAGCACCAGCTTGCCGGCGTGGGCGACGACATCCCGGTCGTCATCGGTCGCCGCGCGGAAGGCGTCGGACGGGCCGCGCTCCTGGCGGCGTGGGGCGGGACCGACCGCGATATGGCCGAGCTTGTGCGCCGCCTCGTTGAAGCTGCGCCTGCCCGATCGCGTCGATCCAGAGTCAATCGGTTGTTGCTGCTTCACGGTGTCCGGGCGCGACGATACCGCGCCCGGGAGGCGAATCCTCCGGCGTATCGGGTCTGGATCGGTCATGCCGCGAACCGGTAACCCACGCCGGCGTCGGTTCGGATGTAGCCACCGGTGCGCGCCGCGCCCCCATTCGTGCGGTCGCCTCCCGCGTGATCGAGTTTGCGCCGAAGGTTGGCGATGTGGGCGCGCAGCACCTGGGTGTCGTCGCCGTACCCCGCGCCCCACACCGAGACGAGCAGGTCACGATGGGTCATCAACCGGCCGCGGTTGCGCGCCAGCAGCGCGAGCAGACTGAACTCGGTCGGCGTCAGCCGCACCTCGTCGTCGCCGACGGTCACCGTCCGTGAGGCGAGGTCGATCGAGAGGTCACCGGTCGTGATCACCGGTGTGTCGCGGTCAGGCTCGATCCGCCGCATGTTCGCCTGGAGGCGGGCGATCAGCTCGCGCGGCCCGAACGGCTTGGTCACGTAGTCGTCGGCGCCCACCGCCAGCGCCCGCACCTTGGCGTCCTCGTCGTCCACCGCCGAGAGGACGAGCAGCGGCATGTCGGTCCACTCACGCAGCCTCCGGCACAACTCGATCCCGTCCATGTCCGGCAGGACGAGGTCGATGATCCCCGCCTCCGGTCTCGACACGGCCGCCACGTCGAGCGCCTCCTCGCCGGTCGAGGCAGGCAGCGCCTCGAAGCCGGCGTCGCGCAGGATCACGCGCAGCGCGCGCAGGATCTGCGTTTCGTCATCGCAGACGAGGATCCTCGGCCGGTGGGTGGCGGCGTGTCCATCTGCTCTCTGCGGTTCGGTCATCAGGCGGTCCCGGATTCGGCGGGCCTCCCGGTCGCCTCATCGGCGATCGGCAGCGCGATCGTGAAGCTCGTTCCCTGTCCCGGGAGCGAGGCAACCGAGATGGTGCCACCATTTGCCTCGACGAAGCCCTTGACAATCGCCAGGCCGAGTCCCGATCCGATCCCAGGGGCCGGCGCGGCAGTGCCACCGCCGGGCGTCGTGGCCGGCACGCGGTAGAACGGCTCGAAGATGCGCGGCTGCTCCGCGGCGGGGATCCCCGGCCCCTGATCCACCACGGAGATGAGCACCTGCTCGCCCTGGCTCTCCCCGGTGGTACGCGCGGTCCGGACGTGCACGTGGACCGGTTCGCCCCCGCTGTAGCGGCGCGCGTTCTCCAGCAGGTTGGCGACCGCGCGCTCGAGTTGGGCGGCGTCGGCGCGGATCTCCGGGACGCCGGGGTCGACCGTCAGCGTGTAGTTGAGCGGGTCCCGCAGCCCGGTCTCGGCGGCCGCCGTGATCAGCTCCTCGACCGAGACCCAGTCGGTGCGTGGCGGCGCGGCGCCTGACTGCAGGCGGGACAGGTCGAGGAGCTTGTCGACGAGATCGGCGAGGCGCGTGGCCTCCGAGACGACCGACTCCGAGAGCTCGGCGCGTTCGCCAGGCTCCAGCGAGGAGGAGCCGAGCGCGTGACCGGCCGCCACCACCGATGTCAGCGGCGTGCGCAGATCGTGCGAGACCGCGCGCAGCAGCGCCGTCTTGATGTCGTCCGAGCGCCGGAGCGCCTCGGTCTGCACTCGCTGCGCCTGCAGCGCGTCACGGCGCCGCGCGATCCCGACCAGCGCCGCAAGCGTCGGCGCGACCTGGTCGGTGAGCCGCAGCACCGTGTCCGGGCTGATGTCGAGCGGCACGAGCAGCGCGCCGACCGTCTCCCCATCGGCCAACCGGAGCGGAATCACGAGCCGACGCGAGAGCTCACTCGGGTCGACCTCGGCCAGCGGGATGGTGACGATCGCCGCCGCGCTCAGACCGAGGGCCTCGGCGACGCGGCGCGCGGTCGAGCCGAGCGCGCGCTGCGTGTCCTCGCCGAGCAGCAGCTCACGCGCCATGGCGGCGGCGAGATCGGCCTCACGACGGCGCCGCTCGGCCTCCAGCGCACGGGAACGGGCGAGCTCCGCGACCGCGGAGACCGTCAGCGCCACGACGACGAAGGCGACCAGCGCCACCCAGTTGCTGGGGCGGGCGATGGTGAAGCGTCCGGTGGGCGGCACGTGGAAGTAGTTGAACGCGGCGGCGCTGAGCAGCGAGCAGAGCAGCCCGAGCGAGATCCCCCAGTAGGTGGAGACGAGCAGCACGGCCGGCAGATAGACGACACCCAGCGACACAACCGGCGCGACCTGCTTGAGCAGCGCGATCGCGGCCGTCGCCACCGCGACGACCAGCAGCGAGACGACGACGCCCACTGCCGCCCTCGGGCGGCGGACGAGCAGCGCGCGCTGGCCGAAGGCGTGGGTTCGCGACCACGGCTGCTCGGGCGGATGCGAGACGCTTGTCATGGGCGCGCCGTCCATCAGCTCGTCTCGTAGGCGGAGGGGGGAGCCGGGGCATCACGGGCCGCGGCGATCTGCGCCAGCAGCTCGGGACCGGTCGTGCCGCCGAGCACCCGCAGCCGGGGGAGCGCGAACGGGTCGTCGGCGCGGCTGGCCCACCCCGGCACGACGGTTGTCGAGCCGACGAATCCCGCCGCGCGCACCGCGTCGATCACGGCCGAGTCGTACTGGCCGCTGGGGTAGCAGAACCAGCGGACCGGGACATGGAAGCGACGTTGCAGCGTCGTGCGCGCGTGGTCGATCTGGTAGCGGAGCCCGGCCGCATCCTCGGTGACGAGATCCGCGTGACTGATCCCCTGGGTGTCGAGCTCCCAGCCGGCGGCGAGCAGGCCGCGGAACTGAGCGGTGGTCAGCCCGCCCTGGGACGGCGGCAGGCCACTCAGCTGGGTGTTCAGGACCGCGGTCCAGTGCAGCCGGCGCAGGATCGGCCGGGCGTTCGTGTACTGCGAGCGGTAGCCGTTGTCGAACGTGATCACGATCGGCTTGCTCGGGAGCCGGTTGCCATGGCGCCAGTTCGCCCACAGGTCGTCGAGCGTCACCGGGTGGTAGCCGGCATGCTTGAGCGCGAGCATCTGCTCCAGGAACTCGTCGCTCGGGACGTACAGACCCGGGAAGGGGGCGCCCGGAGGGGGCGGGTTGATCACGTGGTACATGAGGATCGGGGCGACTGCGGCGCCCGGATGGCCGGTCGCCGGCCCGATGCGCGCCCCGGTGCGGACGCCGCGGCTGACGTGAGCCACGCGCTTGGAATGGGCGCGCCGGACCGCGTGATGGGAACCGTCGCGCGGCGCACCCGGATGCAGGCGAGGCCGGTGCCCGGACAGCGCCGCCACCACGATCACCACGGCGACCGCGGCGATCAGCACGAGGGATGCGGACGCCCCGAGGCGTCGGCGCCGCTGACGACGGCGGCGCTCCCGCGCCCGTTCGGCGCGTCGCCGCGTGAGGCCCTCTTGATCCATGCGTTCGCTCGCCGAGCGAGCGTACAGCCTCAGGCGGGTGCCTCGTTCGGGACACAGGCACCGCTCCCGGCGCGGGCACCCCGTCCACGGCACAGGCAGGAACGGCGCACCGAAGCGCGAAACCTGACCGCATGCTTCTGCGCCACCGCTCACCGGAGATCGACACCGCTCCGGCCACACCCGCAGCCGGACTCGAGCACCTCCAGCCCAAATGGATCACCGTCCTGCGCTGGCTGAACACGTCACGGATCGACTACGTCCTCGTCGGTCCTGTCGCCCGGGCGATCCACGGCGACCTGTCGGGTCAGGGCTCGGTGGGGATCGTGCCCGCCCCCTACCTGCGCAACTACGAGCGCCTGGCCGCGGCGCTCACCGAGCAGGGTGCGACGCTGCGCTCCGAGCGGGGCGTGCGCGGCGCCGATCCGCGTGCCGAGGTGCGACTCGACGCGGACAAGCTCGCCCGCGGACGCCGCTGGCTGCTGCACTTCGCCGGCTACGACCTCGATGTCGAGAGCTCCAACCTTCAGGCTCCCGCCAGCTCCGGCCACGGGCCTCACGAGCCGGCCGGACCCGCCGGTGACGGCGCTCGGTATCAGGAGCTGCTCTATGAGGCGACGCGGGTCCGCGTCGCCGCCGGAGTGAGCGTCGAGGTCGCCTCGCCCGAGGATCTGGAGCTGTACTCGCATATGCGGCGCACCGGCGTGGCGCCGGAGTTCCGGATCACGCGCGCCCAGGCGGCGTCGCAGCGCACCGACTCATAGAGTTCTTCAACTTCCGGGAGTCCCGCGCAATACGCTGGTGGGATGGCGATTCCACAGCGCGCACGGATGGCGTTCACCGGGGCCGCTCTCGGTGTGCTCGCGCTCGCGCTCACCTGGTACGCGGCCCACGAGGTGGCGTGGCTGCGCCGGGTCGACGTGAACATCCTGCTCGGCTTCCTGCACTTCAACCGGCCGCGGGTCGACTGGATCGCGGAGACGTTCGTCTGGTTCTGCGACCCGTCGCATTACGTCGTGCTGGCCGTGCTCCCGATCGTGATCGCGCTCGCCCGCCGGCGCCGGAGGCTCGCCGCGACCGCATTCGTGTTGCTGGCGGGCGCGAACGCCACCACCGAGGTGCTCAAACCGCTGACCGCGGGACCGCGCGATCACGTCGACGTCCCCGGCATCATCCTCACCCACGCGACCTGGCCCAGCGGGCACACGACCGCCGCACTGTCGCTTGCACTCGCGCTCATCATCTGCGTGCCGGCTCGTCTGCGGCCCGCGGTGTCGGGCGTGATGGCGCTGTTCGTGGTCGGCGTCGTCTACTCGTTGCTCGCACTCGGCGCCCACTATCCGTCCGACATCATCGGCGGCTTCGGAGTGGCGGTGACCTGGACCCTGGCCGCGCTGGGCGCGCTATGGACCTACGAAGCGCATCGCCCGGCGCTCGCCACCCGCTTGTCGGAGGCCGGTGCGAGGGTGACGGTGCTCGGTGCGCTGCTGCCGCCCCTGGCGACGCTGCTCGTCGCAGTCGCTGCCGGCCTGCTGGTGGTCGCGACCCGCGCGCACGCGGCGATCGGCTTCGCAGGCTCGCACGTCGCGTTCATCACCGCCGCCTCGGTGTTCGTCGTGTTGAGCTTCGGCTGCGCGACCGGGCTCAGCCTGTTGCTGCGCCGCCCGGCGACGCCGGGTCCCGGTAGCGGCCCGGCTCCCACAACGGCTCACCGCCGCCCGCCTCAGCGTTCGCTCCTCGGCTGAGGATGAACAGCAGGTCCGAGAGCCGGTTCAGGTAGCGGACCACCTCGGGCGAGCAGTCGTCGCCGCAGCTGATCGCGGCGCGCTCCGCGCGACGGCAGACGGTGCGGCAGACGTGCAGCGCCGCGGCCGCGGCCGTCCCCCCGGGCAAGACGAACGACCGGAGTGGCTCGAGCGTGGCGTTGACCTCGTCGCAGCGGGCCTCGAGCCAGGCGGTCTGCTCGGGGATGACCCGCAGCCGCTCCCTGGCCGGGTCCTCAGGGGCCGCGATGTCCGCGCCGACGTCGAACAGATCGTTCTGGATGCGGGCGAGCCACGGCCCGTACGCGTCCGGCATCCCGGCGACCGTGCGGGCCCAGCCGACCTGCGAGTTCAGCTCGTCGACCGTGCCGTAGGCCTCGATCCGGTGATGGGTCTTCGGCACGCGGCTCATGTCGCCGAGATGGGTATCGCCGCCATCGCCGTGACGGGTGTAGATGCGCGTGAGGTTGACCGCCATCGCCGATCAGTCTCGCAGACCCCGGCAGGCGCCTGGATCGGCTCGACCGAGCGCGGCGAGCGGCTACGATCGTTCGCCGTTCAGGGTCGGTGGTCATGGGAAGCCGGTGAGAAACCGGCGCGGACCCGCCACTGTGACCGGGGACGTCGGTCGCACACTGCCACTGGTCCGGCAACGCACCCATTCGGGGCACACGCAGACCGGGAAGGCGCGGCCGATAGGCCCGGAAGCCAGGAGACCAGCCTCCGACCGTCCCGCCGAAACCCTCGTGGAAAGGGGTGGCTCTCCATGCAGCTCCGACGTTCCCTCCTGCTGACCGGTGTGCCGTTGGCCGCCGGTCTGGCGCTCGCGTCCAACGCGCTCGCCGCCGGCTCCGGTCCGGCGGTCACCGTCCGCGTTGAAGGCGCCACCAAGACGCTCCTCCCGGCCAGCACGGTCAGCGCGCCGACCACCGGCTCGATCACCAAGGGCCACACGCCGGCCGGCACCTGCCCGGCCGACTCAGCCGCCGGCGCGCTGAACCTCGCCACCCACGGGCGGTGGAACGGCTCGTATTACAAGGGTCTCGGGATCGACGTCTCGACGATTCTCGGCACCACGCTCAGCTACTCCAAGGGCTCCTACTGGGGCTTCTACGTCAACGATCGCCTCGCCCCGAAGGGCATCTGCGACACGAAGATCGTCAAGGGCGAGTCGTTGCTGTTCGCGCCGGTTCCCGCGAAGGGCAAGGCGCCCAAACCGATCGTCGTCACCGGGCCCAAGACCGTGACCGCCGGCACGCCATTCAACCTGCATGCCTTCGTCTACACGGGCAAGGGCAACCGGACCGAGGCGCTGAGCTCGTGGCACGCCCGGTGGACCTCCTCGATGATGCACGGCGCCCAGCCGACGGTCGACCAGGCGAGGACTGCACCCAAGGGCGACCTGCGGTTCACCGTCTCGGGCGTGAGCTCGGGCACGCTGACGTTCGTCGTCTCGTCCAAGGGCGAGATCCGCTCGGCCGCCACGACGGTCAAGGTCGTCAAGTAGACAGATGCGGAGGTCCCGGGCCCTGGCCGCAGTCCTGATCGCGTTCGCCACCTCGCTGGCCTGCGCGGGCTGCGGCTTTGGCCTGGGATTGAAGCCCGGCGCCGTACGGCTCAGGGTCACCAAGAACTTCGGTACGCAGCAGCTCGGCTCCATCTCGCGCTCGAAGCCCGCCGCGGGGCAGACCGAGCTCGACCTGCTCAAGAGCCGGTTCCCCAAGGTGACCACCACGCCGGTCGCGCTGGGGAGCACGAGCAGCGGCATCGTCTCGGTCGACGGTCAGACCGCGACGCCCCCGGAGCGCTGGACCCTGTTCATCAACGGTGTCCACGCCGCCAAGTCGGCCGCCGCCACCAAGGTGCACAAGGGCGACCAGGTGTGGCTCGACCTGCACGACCAGAGTGCCGCCGGGACGATTCCGGCGGTCGTGGGCTCGTTCCCCGAGCCGTTCACGAATGGGATCAACGGCCAGCGCTACCCGACGACGATCGAATGGAGCCCGGGATTCAAGGCGGAGGGCGAGTCGGTGACCCGCGAATTGCGGCACGACGGCGTCGTCGCCTCCCCGGGCGGCCCCGGGTATGGGTCGGGGCCGGACACGCTGTCGATCAACATCGGCACCTGGCATCAGCTGTACGGCGAGGTCGCGGCGGAGCTGGTCAAGTACGGGCCCGGCGCCAGTGGCGTGTATGCGCGCTTCATCGATGGGGGTGCGCGGATCGCGCTTGAGAACGCAGCCGGCCAGGTGGTCAAGACGCTCGGCCCCGGGTCGGGCCTGATCGCCGCGACCGCGAACTCCGACGATCCGGCTCCGACCTGGTTGGTCGTCGGGACCGATGCGGCGGGGGTAAGGGCCGCCGTGCGCGCGCTCACCGCCCGTTCGCTGGCGGGCCACTTCGCCCTAGCGGTGCAGGGCGATCGCCAGTATTCGGTGCCGCTCACAGGGAGTCCGTCGTGATCGGGACGCTCTCTCGGATCAGCAGCCGTGCCGGCAGGTTGCTGGCCGGGCTCGTGCTCGCACTGGGGATGGTGCACGCAAGCGCCCGGGCGGTCGCCCTCCCGGCCCCCGGTGGATCCGCGGCCGTTGCCTCGGTCACCGCCGCCGCCGACCGCGCCGCCGCCTATCTGCAGCGTGTGCAGAACCGGGACGGCGGTTTTGGAGAGGCGCCCGGGCAGCGCTCCTCGCCACTGTTCTCCGGATGGGCGGCGCTCGGCCTGGCCTCCGACGGCGTCCAGGTCGCCACGCTGCGACCGTCCTCCTCGGATCCGACGCTGCTGCAGTACCTGCAGCGCCACGCGGGCGCGACCGACAGTGGATCGCTCGAGCGCACGATCCTCGCGCTGCGCGCGAGCGGGGCCTCGGTGGCGGACGTGGGTGGCCGCGACCTCGCCAGCGAGCTCTCGCGCCATTTCTCACGCCAGGGGGCGGTGGGCAAGCTGGTCAACCTGACCGCGTTCGGGGTGCTCGCGCTGTGCGCCGCCGGTCAGCACTCGAGCGCCCCGCTCGAGGACCGCGGCGCCGAGTGGCTGGCCGGACAGTCCAACCGGGATGGCGGCTATGGGTTCGCGGGGCGCGGCTCACAGAGCGACGCCGACGACACCGGCGCCGTGCTCGAGGCGCTGCACTGCGGGGTCGGCGGAACCGAGCGGTCCACGACCTCGATCAGCCGCGCGAGCCACCGCGCAGTGGCCTACCTGCGCGGCGACCAGGACCGCGACGGCGGCTTCCCGGCGGCTCCGGGCGCGGGCTCCAACGCACAGTCCACCGCGTGGGCGATCGAGGGACTGATCGCCGCGGGGGTCAAGCCGTCCGCGCTGCGCCGTCACGGGCACACGCCACTCGGCTACCTGGTCGGACTCGTCTCTCGCAGCGGCGCGGTGAGTTACGCCCGCGGGCAAACGATCACGCCCGTGTGGGTCACCGGCGAGGCGCTGCTGGCACTCACCGGGACGGCGCTGCCGCTCGTGGGGCCGGTGACGGCGGTACCGGCGCTCACGAGCCGTGGCTGAGCCACAGCTGCACCGCGAGCCCGAGCCCGATCGCGGCCACCGCGATTCGCAGCGTGCGCTCGGGGAGTCGGCGGGTCACGTGCGGGCCGACGGTCGCGCCGATGAACGAGCCGATGCCGAGCGGAACCACCGCGCCCCAGGACACGGTCGCAAACAGCGCCAGGCCGACGGCGGCGACGACCGTCGCCGCTCCCACCAGCATGTTCTTCAGTGCGTTGGCGACCGGCAGCCGGTCGTCTGAAGCGACGAGCAGCAGCGCCAGCATCATCACGCCGGACCCCGCGCCGAAGTAGCCGTTGTAGACCGAGATGACGAGCAGCGCGACCGCCATCCACACTGGATCCCGGTGCGCGGTCCCGCGCTCCCCGATGCCGGCCACACCCCTCAGCCACGGCGTCGCCAGCAGCGTGAGCGCGCCGCCGGCGACCAGGAATGGGACGATCCGCTCGAATGCGCCGCTCGGTGTGGCGAGCAGCAACGCGCTCCCGGCGGCCCCGCCGACCGCTGCGACCGATCCGTACCGCCGCAGCCACGCCGCCTGACCGGCGAGCTCAGGCCGGGAGCTGAGCGCCGAACCCGGCCAGGTCGTGGTGATCGCGACGATGTTGGCGACGTTCGCGCCCAACGCCGGCACTCCGACGATGAGCAGCGCCGGGAACGACACGAGCGAGGTGATCGCCCCCGCCGTGCCGACGATCCCGGCGAGCACCCCTGCCGCGACGAGGAACGCCGAGTCGCCGAGTGAGAGCATCGCGCCATTCTGCCGATCGCCGTGTTTGAGATGACAGACGCTTGTGAGTTACGACACAGCGCGGCCCAGCGCCGACCGGTAGTCTGGCCGCCCCATGAGAATCGGCGTCCCGAGAGAGACGGCCGACGGTGAGCGGCGCGTGGCGCTGGTGCCGGAGGTCGTGCGCAAGCTGAGCTCCGCCGAGTCGACCGAGGTGCTGGTGGAACGCGGCGCCGGCGTGGCCGCGGTGATCCCCGACGACGCGTTCGCCGAGGCCGGCGCCCGGCTGGTCGATGCCGGCGAGGCGCTCGGTGCGGACGTGGTGTTGAAGGTGGCGCCGCCCAGCGAGGAGGAGGTCTCGGCGCTCGGCGCTGAGACGACCTACCTGGGGTTTCTGGCGCCGCTCACCAACGGTGAGGGTGTGAGCGCGCTGGCGCGCGCCGGCGTGACCAGCTTCGCGATGGAGGCCGTGCCGCGGATCAGCCGCGCGCAATCGATGGACGCGTTGTCGAGCCAGGCGAACATCGCCGGGTATCGCGCGGCGTTGATCGGCGCTCAGGAGCTCGGCCGCTACTACCCGATGCTCATGACCGCGGCGGGGACGATCCGTCCGGCGACGGTGCTCGTGCTCGGCGCCGGCGTGGCCGGTCTGCAGGCGATCGCGACCGCGCGGCGGCTCGGCGCGGTGGTGCAGGGCTTTGACGTGCGCGCCGCGGTCAAGGAGCAGGTCGAGTCACTGGGCGCGACGTTCCTGGAGTTCGACCTGGGGGGCGATCTGGAGGGTCAGGGCGGCTACGCCCGCGAACTCTCGCCCGAGCAGCAGGCCCGCCAGCAGGAGCTGATGGCCGAGGCGATCGGCAAGGTCGACGTGGTGATCACGACCGCGCTGGTGCCGGGCCGCCGTGCGCCGATCCTGGTCACTGAGGATGCGGTGAAGCTGATGAAGCCCGGATCGGTGATCGTCGATCTGGCCGGGGAGCAGGGCGGTAACTGCGCGCTGTCGGTGCCGGGGGAGACGGTGCTGGTCCACGACGTGAAGGTCTGCGCACCGCTGAACGTGCCCTCGAGCATGGCCGAGCACGCCTCCCAGCTGTACGCGCGCAACCTGCAGGAGCTGTTGAAGCTGATGACCGGCGAGGACGGCGAGTTGTCGCTGGACTTCGAGGATGAGGTGATCGCCGGCGCCTGCATCACCCGCGGCGGCGAGATCGTGCACGAGGGCGCCCGGCAGGCCGCGGGCGCCGTCTGAGATCAAGAGAAAGGCAAGGATCCACGAAGATGGACAGTCTGGTCATCGACCTTGCGGTGCTCGTGCTCGCCGGCTTCGTCGGCTACGCGGTGATCTCCAAGGTGCCCAACACGCTGCACACGCCGTTGATGTCGGGCACGAACGCGATCCACGGAATCGTGGTCCTGGGCGGGCTGTTGCTGATGGCCGAGTCCCACGGGGTGCTGGAGAAGATCCTCTTGGTGGTCGCGGTCGCGTTCGGCACGATCAACGTGGTTGGCGGCTTCCTGGTCACCGACCGGATGCTCGGCATGTTCAAGCACAAGGACCCGCCGAAGGATGAGGAGGCCGGCCAGTGAGCCTGCCGCTGTCCACGGTGTTCCTGCAGACCACGAACTTCATCGACGCCTGTTACATCGTCGCGTTCGGGCTGATGATCTACGGGATGAGCGGGCTGACCGGCCCGCGCACCGCGGTCCGCGGTAACCAGACAGCGGCGCTCGGGATGGCGGTCGCGGTGGTGGCCACGCTGCTGCGCTCCGGCGAGTTCCACGGCTCGAGCACGGTATGGCTGATCATCGTCGGGATCGTGATCGGAACCGCGGTGGGTGTGCCCGCAGCGCGCAACGTGAAGATGACCGCGATGCCGCAGATGGTGGCGCTGTTCAACGGCGTCGGCGGCGGCGCGGTCGCGCTGATCGCCTGGGTGGAGTACCGCCACGGGTTCGCCCACGGAAATACGATCCCCACCCACCCCTGGCCGCTGCGGGTGGAGATCTTCGAGCTGTTCGGCGCGATCGTCGGGTCGATCTCGTTCTGGGGCTCGAACATCGCGTTCGGCAAGCTGCAGGAGATCCTGCCCGGACGGCCGATCAAGCTGCCCGGCTCGGCGCAGTCGGCGCTCAACCTGGTGCTGTTGGTGATCGCGGTCGGCTCGGCGGTCGTGCTGTGCGCCGGCACCCACTCCCAGCTGCTGTTCATCGTCGGGATCCTCCTGTGCGCCGCGGTACTGGGCAACCTGCTCGTGCTGCCGATCGGCGGCGCGGACATGCCCGTGGTGATCTCGCTGCTGAACGCCTTCACCGGCCTGTCGGCGGCCGCCACCGGCGTCGCGCTGTCCAATCCGGTGATGATCGTCGCCGGGATGATCGTCGGCGCATCGGGCACGATCCTCACCGACCAGATGGCCAAGGCGATGAACCGCTCGGTCCCGAGCATCGTCGCCGGCGGGTTCGGCGGCACCGTCGACGCTCCCGCCGCCGGCGGAGCCGGCGCGAGCGGCGGCACGGTCCGGGCCACCAGCGCCGCCGACGTCGCGATCCAGCTCTCCTACGCCCGCCAGGTGGTCGTCGCCCCCGGCTATGGGATGGCGGTCGCGCAGGCCCAGCACGCCGTCCGCGAGCTGCAGCGCGCGCTGGAGGAGAAGAACGTCACCGTCAAGTACGCGATCCACCCGGTCGCCGGCCGCATGCCCGGCCACATGAACGTGCTGCTCGCCGAGGCCGACGTCCCCTACGACCTGCTGCGCGAGATGGACGACATCAACCCCGAGTTCAGCCGCACCGACGTCACCCTGATCATCGGCGCCAACGACGTCACCAACCCCGCCGCCAAGAACGAGCCCGGCAGCCCGATCTACGGCATGCCGATCCTCGAGGTCGACCGCTCCGCCGC
>DATJTS010000001.1:0-5758 GCA_035503035.1 Solirubrobacteraceae bacterium | reverse complement strand
GGCCGACGAGATCGCGGAGAACCTGGCCAAGGAGACCCAGAGTGTCTGAGCCGCTGCTGCAGGCCACGGGCCTGCGTAAGGGCTACGGGTCGGTGCTGGCCGTCGACGACGTCGATCTGGTGGTCGAGGCCGGCGGGTCGCTGGCGATCGTCGGGGAGTCGGGCTCGGGCAAGACCACGATCGCGCGGATGCTGGTCGGGCTGACCCGGCCGACCGCGGGCACGATCCGTGCCTGCGGACGCGACCGCTCGACCCCGTCGCGCTCGGCCGCCGAGCGCCGCCGGCGCGGCTCGGAGGTGCAGATCGTCTTCCAGGACCCCTACTCGAGCCTGGACCCGCGCCACAGCGCCCAGAAGGCGCTGGACGAGGTGCTGCGGCTGCACGGCAACGGTGCCGACGCGCCGGCGCGCAAGGCGCGGATCGCCGAGCTCGGGGAGCTGGTCGGCCTCGACGACCGCATGCTGCGCGCGCTGCCGCGCGACCTGTCCGGTGGCCAGCGCCAGCGGATCGCGATCGCCCGAGCGCTCGCCGCCGACCCGCGGCTGATCATCCTCGACGAGTCGGTGGCCGCGCTGGACGTCTCGATTCAGGCCCAGGTGCTCAACCTGCTCGCCGACATCCGCGAGCAGACCCAGATCTCCTACATCCTGATCAGCCACGACCTCGCGGTGGTGCGCCAGATCACCGAGGAGGCGATCGTCATGCACCGCGGCAAGGTGGTCGAGCGTGGCCGCACCGAGGCGATCCTCGACTCCCCGCAGGACCCCTACACCCGGATGCTGCGCGCCTCGGTGCCCCGACCCGGATGGAAACCGACGCGCCGCGCCTCGCTCGCCTCCGTCCCCGACCTGGGAGAGACCCCATGACCCCCGATCTCGATCTCGCGCTCGTCGGCGCTCGCGTTCGCACTCTCGATCCCGACCTGCCGAGCGCGACGGCGGTCGGTGTGCGTGACGGGAAGATCGCCGCGGTCGGGAGCGATGAGGAGGTGCGCGCGCTGTGTGGTTCGGCGACCGAGGTGGTCGATCTGGATGGCGCGGCGGTGGTGCCGGGGTTGATCGACAGCCACATGCATCCGTTCATGGGTGCGATCAACGCGCAGGGGGCCGACCTGCTCGACGCACACACGCTCGACGACGTGCTGGGCGCGTTGCAGGCCGAGCGGGCCAAGTGTCAGCCGGGCGAGTGGGTCAAGGGCTGGGGTCTTGACTACAACGTGTTCGAGCAGACGGGGATCAGCTCGTCGGTGATCGAGGAGGCGGTCGGCGGCGCGCCGGCCGCGCTGACGTTCATGGACTTCCACACGATGCTCGCCTCCGAGAAGGCGCTGGAGCTCGCGGGGATCGACGGCCCCCGGGAGTTCGTCGAGCACGCTGAGATCGTGTGTGTCGATGGCCGCCCGACCGGCGAACTGCACGAGCGCGGCGCGATGGACCTGCTCCATGACGCGATGCCGCCCCTGACGGACGCCCGGCGCTATGCGCTCTGCGCCGCGCATCTGCGGGCGCTGGCGGCGGTCGGGATCACCGGGACCCACGCGATGGACGGCACCCTGGAGACCTTCGAGCTGTTGCGGGAGCTCGAGGCCCGCGGCGATCTGGTGACGCGGGTCCTCAGCCCGTTCACGATCGAGCCCGACACGCCCGAGGAGATGTGGGAGCGCTACGGCGCCGCCGGGGACGAGCACGGCCGCCGCTGGCGCGCGGGCGTGGCGAAGTTCTTCATCGACGGCGTGATCGACTCGGGGACCGGCTGGCTGGTGACGCCGGACACCGAGGGCGATGGGACCGCAGCGTTCTGGCCCGACGTCGACCGCTACCGCCGAGCGGTGCGCTTCTTCGCCGACCGCGGCTTCCAGTGCGTCACTCACGCCACCGGCGACCGCGGCGTCCGTGAAGCACTGAACACGTATGCGTCGGTGCCGAAGCCCCGGCGTGGCTCGCACCGCATCGAGCACATCGAGACGATCCAGCCCGAGGACCTGCCGCGCTTCGCGGCGGAGGGCGTCGTCGCCTCGATGCAGGCCCAGCACATGATGTGGCTCAGCCAGGACCGCTCGGACAACTGGTCAAAGCGCCTGGGCCCGGATCGCTGCGACCGCGCGTTCCTGACCCGGGATCTGCTCGAGTCCGGCGCGACGGTCGCGCTGGGTTCCGATTGGCCGGTGGCGCGGTATGACCCGCGTGAGGGCATGGCCGCCGCACGGCTGCGGCGTCCGCCGCTGCATCCCGAGCGCGGCGCCTATGACGATCAGGCGATCACCGGGGTGCAGGCGCTCGAGGGCTACACCACGGGCGCGGCGGCGACGGTGGGCGACGGGCAGCGGCTGGGACGCATCCGGACCGGCTTCGACGCCGACCTGACGGTGATGGCGGTCGATCCGGCGGACGCAGATCCAGACGAGCTGGTCTCCGTCCCGGTCGTGATGACCGTCGTCGACGGCGAGGTGGTCCACCGGGCGTAGGCGGCTCGGTGGCGAAGGGCCGAGGTCGCTGCCTCGGCCCCGGTCCCTGCGATCGCGGCTAGAAGTCCTCGGGGAGGACGAGGTCGTCCTGGAGCGCGGCGGTGAAGCGCTCGATCTCCTCAGCCATGTTGGACTGAGTGAGGCGGCGCAGGTCGGAGAGCATCGCGGTGAGGCCCTCGTCGAGCTTCTCCTCGAGTGCGTCGACCTGATCCTGGTCGAAGATGCCCTCGTCGACCCAGTCGCAGTTGGGGCAGTGGAGCGTCAGCTCCCAGAAGCTCTGCGGGGCCTCGCGCCAGTCGATCGGCTGGACGAGGTGGCAGGCGCACTCGGGGCAGACGTGCAGGCCGTGGGTGCGGGTGTCCTCCGCGTAGAAGCGGACGACCTCGATGGAGCGGCCGCTGGGAAGCAGGATGCGGCGTACGGAATGCTTGTCGGAGTTAGGATTCATGGCGGGCTTTTTGGCGGGTGAAGTTGGCGGGCAGTGGCGGGGTCTGGCCGGACGGGAGAGCTATCGGTGCCGCTCGCCGCGCGCTTGACACGCCACTGATCCACCTGGACATTCAGGCCGCATACACTTCAATCGCCCCCCGGCCCCTACACTTGAGGCACCCAATAGGGAGACCTGATCAAATGTTCCGAAGTCCCCTCACAGACGGAATCGTCGTTCTCGTCATTCTCTTGCTGATCATCGGCCCGAAGAAGCTGCCTCAGCTCGGCCGCGGCCTCGGCGATGGCATGCGCGAGTTCAAGGAGGGCATCACCGGGGAGAACAAGGACGAGCAGCAGAAGCAGACGCTCTCGCAGGCCCAGACGATGCCCAGCCCCGAGCAGCCGCAGCCCGCACAATCGGCGGCACCGTCGCAGGGCAGCAGCTCAGAGCACGGCGCCTAGCCGCCCGACGGTCGCAGCACGATGCCCAGGCGCCTGCGGCCGATCGGTCATGAGGACCGGCTGAGCGTCGTTGACCACCTCGACGAGCTCCGCAGTCGACTGATCGTCTGCGGCGCGGCGCTGATCGTCGTCTTCGGGATCTGCTTCTGGCAGAGCGGCCATCTGCTGACCGCGCTCAACAGCCCGCTGCATCACCTCACCCGGCAGGAGCGCAGCCACATCGCAGACGCGACCAGCGACGAGGCGGGCGAGCGCGGTCATCTGCTCAAGGCCGCGGGCGACTTCCAGAAGCTCTCGCACGCGAACGGGTTCTCGGCCCAGGCGCAGTCGATCATCGCGAGCGCAGCGAACGACCTGACCGCGGCCGCGAAGGCGCTGCCGAAGACTGATCCGGGCGTCAATCCGATCACCACGGGGGTCGGCGAGCCGTTCACCGAGACGATCACCGTCTGCTTCTACTTCACGCTGCTGATCTGCTCGCCGATCCTGCTCTACGAGTTACTCGCGTTCGTGCTGCCGGCGCTCAGCGAGCGGGAGAAGCGGGTCGCGATGCCCATCATCCTCGCGGCGCCGGTCCTCTTCTTCGCCGGGATCGTCTTCACCTACATCATCGTCCTGCCGGCCGCGATTAAGTTCCTGCAGGGCTACAACGCGAACCACTTCCAGGCGCTCGTCCAGGCTCGGCCTCTGTACGCGTTCGAGGTCCTGACCATGGCCGCGATCGGCCTCGCCTTCGAGATGCCGCTGGTGCTGCTCGGCCTGCGCGCCCTCGGGGTGATCAACGGTTCGACCCTCACCCGCCACTGGCGCTACGCGACGGTCATCATCGCGATCATCGCGGCGGCGATGCCCGGCGCCGACCCGGTGACGACGGGCCTGGAGACCGCTCCGCTGGTGATCCTGTTCCTCGCCTCGATCGTGCTGCTGAAGATCGCCGACCGCCGCGCCGCGCGCCGCGAGGCATTGGAGCGGCGCGACGATCCCACCGTCGGCAACCTCACGTGAACCTGGCAGACTGAGCGCGCAATGCTCTTCGATCTCCGCAGCCGCGGCCGCCGCCGCACCGTCCAGGTCATCTACATCGGCCTCGCCGTGCTGATCGGCGCGGGCCTGATCCTGTTCGGTGTCGGCACCGGCTCAGGGGGCGGCGGCCTGTTCGGCGCCTTCACCGGCTCCAACCAGCACAGCGGCGCCAACGGCAACGCGGTGACCTCCCAGGTCAAGAGCGCGGTCGCCCGGACCAAGAAGGAGCCGCACAGCGCCGCGGCCTGGGCCAACCTCATCAACGCCCGGCTGTCGGCCGCCAACTCGATCGGCTACGACACGACCTCCAGCACGTATACGAAGGCCGGCAAGCAGCAGCTCACGCTCCTCACCCAGGCCTACACCCGCTACACGTCGCTCACCAAGACACCGAGCACGAACACCGCGACGCTGGCCGCCAAGGCCTACACACAGCTCGGGAACTGGAAGACCGCGTCGGCGACCTACCAGGCCGTCCTCGGCGGGCAGACGGGCGACAATCGAATCCACACCCTGGAGTGCGTGGCGCTCACGTCATACGCGGCGAAGGATGACCGCGTGGCCCAGCTCGCCCAGGCCCGAGTTCTCACGCTGCTCCCCACAAAGTCGGTGCGCAAGCAGGTCAAGACCGAGCTCGAGCAGGCCAAGACCTCGACCACGGTCGTCACCGAGAGCTGCTGAGCCTCGGACCCGCGCGCCGTGGCTAACATTCACCGCCCTTCGGGCCGTTAGCTCAGCTGGTAGAGCAGGGGACTCTTAATCCCAAGGTCGTAGGTTCGATCCCTACACGGCCCACTTCGAAGCCCCGCAGCACGGGGCTTTTTCTTTGTCACGACTCCGTGCCGGTTCGGGGTCGTGTCCCCAATATGTCCCGAGAGGGGCGTTGATTTGGGATATGGCAGGGGATCTGAGGCCTCCGACGGGCCACGTCTACCGGGTGGAGCGCGCCCGGGGGCCGGTCTGGTACGCGAAGTACCGCCTGCCCGACGGCCGTCAGGTTCAGAAGAAGGTCGGCCCCGCGGGGCGCGCGGTGGATCCTGGCCTCGCCCAGATGCAGCCCATCGCGGTGATCCACGCGGGGTTCGGGGAAGAGCAACTGACGAACGAGCTGGCGTCCTATCTGGGACTCCGATCACCTACGTCGACTCCGCCTGCCGGCATCCCGCGACGGCGACCGCCCGCGGCAACGCCCGATGGGCGAGCCACTGGTCTCGCGAGTCTCATCGGCCGTTGGGGACTGGAAGATCCCATTTCGCCAAGAGCGTGCGCCGGGCAGCACGCCGCTCACGATGACCGGCTGCCGTTGAAGGCATGCGCGCGGCGGTTGCCGCAAAGCGAGCGCGGGGCGGCTGTCGAGAGCCGGCTGGTCGGTTGCCGCAC